>CAMBEP010000041.1 GCA_945865635.1 Candidatus Kuenenia stuttgartensis | reverse complement strand
CGGAAAGTGTCTTCTTGTGAATGCATCATTCAGGTGCGCGGAGATTATATTATGTTTGATTGCCACGAACCTTATCCACTCAGGCAGTTGATTGGGCAAATCCGATGTCCTGTCTCAGCTTACCCAGCAGCTCACTGGGTTCGCGGGTGATTCGCCCGCCATCAAAATTACCGATGATCTGCTTGGTTCCGAGGCTGTCAAACCGGAGCAAATTTTTAGCACAAGGTGTCACGAGAGAAAAGCCCTTTCTTGAACAGAAGAAGTGTTGTAAGTCTCATTATAACAAAATATTGCGGTTATACAAGACTATTATTAAACAATTTATCGTGAAATATTCGGGTTAGCGACGAGCTTGCTGCAATGGCTATTTCGGTTAGAGTCGCAAGGGGCAAGGGTGGCAGCGCTCGCGGAATTGTTGAAAGAGCGATTTTCGAAAAAAAGAAATTTGAACCGGACCCTCGACATGGCGACTGTGTCTTTCTTCTGATGGACACGGAAGGCACCGGCAGAGCTGCGGAGTTGCCGGATGCGATGAAATTGGCCGCGAAAAATAAAATTGAGGTCATTTATTCATCGCCTGCATTTGAATACTGGCTGCTTTGTCATTTTGAAAAGATCCCCAGGAGTTATTTTAAAGATTGTGCTTCTGTGATGGTCGAACTTGATAAACAATGGAAAAGTGTCAGTAAATCCAAATACGACAAGTCTGATCAAAATATATTTTCTCGGCTCTCAGTTCAATTTCAAGACGCACGAAAACAAGCCTTGGAAATAGATCTTCACCATCTCAAAACGGCACAAAGCTCGTCGAATTTCAATACGGCACAAAGCTCGTCGAATTTCAATCCATCGTCGCAAGTTTATGAACTGATTGGTATTTTGCTCGGGGCTCGAACCGGCGAAAAGTGCCCGATCCAAGGAGATTGGATGCTCAGTGACAACCCAAGCGTCATGAAAACATTGAGCAAAGGCGACGAAATGCCGATTTACGAAAACAATGAAACTCATTGGCGATTATGATTTTGACAATCATGGCATGCGTAAACTATTCTCGCAATTCCTGCATATTTAATTTCAAATACTACACGCAGTGCCATCGCTCATGCCCGCCAGGTCGCGGATGGTGGCCGTGGCAACAGGTTTCGGGCAGCTCCAGACATGAAAAAACAGAGCCTGACGCGCCCATCTCTGGGCTGGGTCGGTTAGCAGAAAACCGCTCCCCCGACGCGCAATCAAGCACGCCTGAGTCGCTCGGCTGACCAGCGAATTCGCCCGACGGCGTATGATCTCAGGCGTCATCCGCCCGCCATCTCCTGATACCACACCAAATAAATCCGACTTCAATAGTGCCCATTCCTGAACCAGACCTTCCAGGGGCTCCTCAAGTGCGAATCGGGCCGGATCCTCCTGCTTCAATAATGCAATCGCTGCCTGAGCCTGACCCAGGGCCAGTGCCGAAGTTTCCAACCCACCCGTGCCGCCGGCCTGTTTGGATGTAATCACATTTGGAACAGGGCCGGCCAGTAAGTCGCCGGGCTCGATCTCTACCGAATTGCACTCCACTTCCGTCGTTCGCGATGCATTTAAGGCGGCCAATGGTTCCGGGGTTTTGATCATCACACCGGGCCTGTCGGCTGGCACAAGGGCGAGGATTTGGCGACCATCATCCAGTGTTCCACCGGTCACAAAAAATGCCGCCTTCTCTGCCCCGGTGACCCATGGCATGGAGCCTTCGAGCCGATATCGGCCATGATCCAGCACTGTTGCGGCCATGGCTCGTTCGCCGCGACGAATGGAAATGGTCAATTGAGAGATCCCCACCGTGGTTGTCAGGTGGTCGGTCACCACTCGTTTCAGCCATTTTGCAGCCGTATTGGGCTCTCCAGCTGCGTCGATTGCAGCGGCCGGGATCATTCGACGCAGCGCCGCATCGTGCTGAGTCAGCATGAAAGCCGCGGTCAGGCTGCCTTGGGCAATGGCCATATAGCGCTGCATAAGCGTCATTCGGTCGCACCCCTCGCCGCCAAACTCGGCCGGCACCAGCCAGTCAAACGCCTTATACTCAGCCAGGATCGACCAGATTTCGGTCGGCCAGCAATTGGCCAGGTCGGCAGGGCCATCGGCTCGCTCAAGCTGGGCGGTGAGGTTTTCTAGGTCTGTGTGGGTCAGTGTCATGGTCTGGTCTTCGCAATCAATACATTTGGTCGATTATGGATCTCTACAGATTCTATGATATTCCCACGGTTTTATAAATCGTTTGAGTAAGCAGAAAGTTGAGAGTTTGCTTGCGATTCCGGAAATGGAAATAAATGAAATCGGCGACCATGCTTTTTGAAAACATGGCCGCCCAATGGCGATTCAGATCATGCAATTGCCGAAATCAATTCTGACTGATCGGCAGGAACTGGATGGAGCTGTCATTGGCATTGAGTTGAACCAATTCAGGCCCAAATCCGTATAGCGAGTAATTCCAAGTCAGGCTTGATGCTCCGCCGGACGCTATACCAGTGGGCAGATTGGAAAGGTATTTGCCACCCAGATCAAACTCAGCCAACCCGGTCTGGCCGCTCGCCAGATCACCTGAGACCAGCAATGTCCGGCTCGGCGAAACGCTCACACCCGTTGGCCCTGTCAGGTTTGGACTATTGTTGATCACAACCCTTCCAGGGCTCGCCAGATTTTTCACCCGGGTTGCACGATCAATGGCATAAACTGAGTTATTGAGTGTGGAAGCAACATAAAGTGTATCTGTCACTCCATCATAACTCAGGCCCGATGGCCCTTGCAGGTCGGTTGTGGCAGAACCAGCGGTTGCATATCCACTTCCAATCTGAGTCGCTTTCACCAACTTGATGGCAGGCACGCCACGCTGATAGATTTTAAAATCAAAGCGGCTGACGACCCCGTTGATACTATTGGCAACAAACAGGCTCGCCGAATTGCCATTATCAACCCAGGTCATGCCCTTGGGGCCACTGATCAGGTTCGAATCACGGATGATCATGACCGGCGTACCCACAACATTTAAAATGCGCAGCTCACCCGCCTGACTCGAAGTCACACCACTACCTGCATTGTAGGTCGTCGGAATGACGCCCACACTTACAAAACCTGCCCGAAACATCGCGGGTGGCGTGAGTATCATTTCCCCTGCCGCCGATTGATACAGGCTTTGTCGCTGCCCAAGTGTCCCGACGGACATCACCTGAGACTTCGGACCCGTACCGCCGGATGGGACCCCGGATACACTTACTACGGTTGTACCAGGCATGGCATTGGCGTAAGCATAACCAAAGGGAACAATCGTGGCCCCGCCCACTTTATAAGAAAGTGAAATCGCACCGGTCGGGTTCACCTGACCAAGAGGCGGAATAAGATCGTAGTTCCGAACCGCTGCCGTTTGAATTCTTGGCAGGGTGGGTGTCTGGAGAACCTGAGTTCGTAGAGGCTGAAAGACCGGAATCTTTTGATGATAAGCCGGGTGTATTGTTGAAAGCACTCTGCGGTCTTCAAGCAGGTCAGTTGGATTCAGAGTCGGTCGGAATTGGCGCGAAGGTTTCATTTTGGGTTTGTCCTGAGTCCGTGGACGGAATCGATCCTGAGTTCCTTACGCCAATCCTGGCTCCAAGCGTCCATCCTGGACTTCAAAATCAACCAGCGTTTTGAATCACTTCATTAAACATTGTGAATGATGATCAACGTGGAGAGCGGTTGGTCAGGCACGCTCCTGCCACGCATCATATTCCTCTTTGATTATCGCCTGATCGTGGTCTCGGGCACGGTGGCGATGGTCATCGAACCGCGATAGAGACTGTTGGAACGGACGATGAAGTAGGTAAGCTGCTGGGAGCCAGAGACTTCCGGCTGCTTCAAAATGTGCAGGACATTATCCGGCAGAATGGTTTCCCAGTGGCGTTCACCCACAGAGAGCCCAATCAGGATATCGCCCGACTGAATGGCCGCCCGATCAGCCGAGCTGCCTGGCAGCACGTCCGACACGTAAAGCCCGCCACGAAGGTCGCGGCTCACAGGCGCAACCGTCGCCGAACTCACTGGTCGGGTCTTCACACCCAATAGCCACCAGATCTGGTCGGCTGCATCAGGTTGGGCACGAGAAAGTGACCGAACGGCGAGCTGAACGGTCTTCTCCTGACCGTCCCGCTTGACGACCACCGCCACCGGTGAGTCCACCCGCGATTCCATCAGGGCCCGCTCCACATCCAGAGGGTTCCTGGCATCAATCCGTCCAATCTTGATCAGCTCATCACCCGATTTAATACCGGCTGATTCGCCAGGACTGGTCGATTGCACCTGGCTCACAAACAGACGTGGCCGATCTTCGCTCTTGGTCACTCGGGTCTCGGTCGCCAGCCCATGCCAGGTGGCCGCTATTCGCCGGGTCGACATCATCTCGGCCGCCGATCGCAAGACATCGTCAATGGGCAGTGCAAAACCGATGCCTTGTGCACCAGCACGAACCGCCACATTGATCCCAATCAATTCGCCCCGGATATTGACCAGTGGGCCGCCTGAATTCCCAGGGTTGATGCACGCATCGGTCTGGATCAGATTTCTATAAACCTGATCATCAGATAATGTCACATTCCTGCCCAATGCGCTCACAATTCCCACCGAGACCGTGTTTTCATAGCCAAAGGCATTGCCCATGGTGATCACATCTTCGCCAACCATCAAGTCTGCGGATGTTCCCACAACCGCTTCCGTCAGGGGGCGCGGCGATTCCACCTTGATCAAGGCGAGATCCATGACTGGATCAGACTGAACAACGCGGGCCGGAAGCATCGTTCCATCGCTGAGACGGACTTCGATCCCTTCCACCCGATCGACAACGTGGTGATTCGTGAGAATGTACCCACGACTATCCACAATCACGCCGGTGCCCATGCCACTGACTCGAGCCTTGCTGCTCTCATCAGACGATATTGGCCATCGGGCGTTGGACGCCGACAGCTTCTCGCTGGCTATCGAAACAACCGCCGGCTGGATCTTGGCCACCGCATCAACCACTGCCGTTCGGCGGGTTGGTACAATGCCTTTGGCCCAGGTGGGGCGCATGCCAGGTCCGGCGATCAGACTCGCCAGTATGAGAGCCGGCACGATTCGACGGATGAATCCATCGATGGGCCGGTGCGATGTATGAGAAATCCATTCGGACATCACGATCGAGAGTCCTCCATGACGGACTCGCTAAACAACTACGACCAGAGAATCACATACCCAGATTCATAAAATCCGGAAAAGCGATCGCTGTCGGTCGTATCCGCAGTTCGCCAAAGTGACGAATCACGGCCCCATCCGCCGGGTTGGTTTTTCGAAGCCCTTCCGCCATTCACCGCTCGCCGAACTCCTCCCAGACGGAGCCCATTCCGCGAACTGTCACTTGTGAATCGCTTCGGTCTACAAGTCCACCTAACTCATCGGCAGATCGCCCTGCTTGCCTATGCAACCAAGACTACGAAATTTACCGAGATCACCGGGCCTCTCTGAATACTGAGAAAACTCGCCCCATTTTAACATTGGGTTTCGTGCCTCATGTCTCCAACCCCGACATTCACAGATTCGAAACTCTTTTTTGGAGATCCCTCGAAACTCGGCTACAATAGCCCTGTCACCGCTTTTAGAACTGCTCAAAACCCAGCCAGGGAGCCCCCCAGTTGACCGAAAAATCGCCAAAACGACTCGCTTTGGAATCCAGCCTGGCCGAAGATCCGCGCGATGGCTTTCTCCGCTATGGCCTTGCCATGCAATGCCTTAGGGAACGAGATACCAGCGAAGGCCGCGACCGCTTAAAGGCCTTGATCAACGATCATCCCGAAGAGAGCATTGCCGCCTATCAGCAACTCGGGCAATCGTTTGCGGAAACCGATGAGCAGGAGCATGCCAGATATTGGCTCGATCTCGGCATCCAAAAGGCACGCAAGGCTGGCGACAGCCACGCCGCCGGAGAAATGCAAGGCCTGCTCGACACACTTGTCTAAGCCAGATTTGCACTCTCTTTTCACGTACCAAACCTGCAAAATAATCCTTAAAAGTCCCATTCAGACCGAGCCATGAACAACCTGGTGGACTGGCCCGACTTCATGAATGTAAAGTGCGTTGTGGCCAGGCTTGTTGGCGATGGCTCCACGCAAGTGCAAAACCCGGTCGCCTGGTGCAATCAAATTTCGAGCCATGGCCCAATCCAGCGCCACCTTCAAATTCTCATCAGGCTCCCCATATCGTTCCAAGGCCAGAGGCTCCACCCCCCACGCCAGGGACAGGGCACTGATGGCCTGGGGATTGTCCGATAAGGCCACGATCGGAACCGGCAAGCGCATCTTGCTCAGAGCAAATGCTGCCCGACCCGTACGAGTCACAGCCACCACCAATTTAGGCTCAATCTGCCTGACCAGCTCTGCCACGGTGTGAACCATGGCCGCCGTGATGGGTGTCACACGGGCCCAGTCTCTTGATCGAAGATGCAAGCTCTCATTCGGCTTATGCAACTGTGGTTCGCTTTTATAATAGCTTTCTGCCTGCCTCAAAATCTGACTCATCATCTGCACTGCCAATACGGGATCACGCCCCACCGCCGTCTCGCCTGAAAGCATCACGGCATCGGTCCCATCCAGAACCGCATTGAAAACGTCTGTCGCCTCAGCGCGGGTCGGAATGCTTGATAATTCCATGCTGGCAAGCATTTGAGTCGCTGTAATCACTGGCAGCCCAGCCTGTGAGGCCTTGGCGATGATCCGCTTCTGAGCCGCAGGCACCTGGGTCACATCAAGCTCGACACCCAAGTCCCCACGGGCCACCATCAAGGCATCCACTTCCTTCATAATCGCGTCCAGATTCGCCAGGGCTGCCGGTTTTTCAATCTTGGCCACAATCCGCGAATCAATGCCCCGAGCTTCCAACTCCTGACGCAGTTGATGCACGTCCGAAGCCTGCCGGACAAACGACAACGCAATAAACGAAACAGGATGCTCAATGGCCCAGTCCAGGTCTCGTATATCCTTATCTGTTAAAGCCTTTATACCGCCACCACCGCCCGGTAGGTTGATCCCCTGACGATTCCTCAATCGACCTGATATCAGGTTTTTCAAAATCGCCCGATGCTCCTCAGGCCAGCATTCCACCACGGTCATCGAGACCGTTCCATCTGCAAAAAGAATCCGCTGACCAACCTCAAGATCCTCAAAAAGCTCTTTGACAGGGCAGACCAATCGAAATAATTTTGGATCGGATTCCAAACAGAAATCGACCGACTCACCCATCGACAACTCAAAAAGACCATCCATCGGACATTCCAGAAGCCCATCGTCAGGAACGATCGTCCCAAGCCTGATCTTTGGGCCGGAGAGATCCATCAAGATGGCGATAGACCTTTGAGAATCACGTTTTACGTTCTGTATACGACGCCAGGTCTCCGCATGTTCGGCATGCGTCCCATGCGAAAAATTCAATCGAAACAGATCGACACCCGCCATGGCCAAATTTCGAATCGACTCCTCGTCGCAGCATGCAGGTCCAACAGTCGCAACAATTTTGGTGCGAACCAGGCCTGGTTTTTCATCGCCTGCATTGTTCAACTCACTTTGGCGGTTCATGCTCACGACACTCCCACTGGTTTGGACCATCACGCATGAAACAGGTTTCAGTTTCCAAGCGATTCGATGTATTGTTGTACTATTGCTGGAGGGAGCACAACCCCTACTCCTGAATCTGGCTGTGTGAACTCGTCAAACCTGAAATCCGGCAGGACCGTTTGGATAAATCAAGAAGTTCTTGGAGTTTCAGTTGACGAGCGTGAGACTGTACGGAACAATATTGCGGTGTAGAAATATTTCAGGAACCACGCTTTGCGGCAAAAGCATGGTTTTTGAACAGTTCCCGATGGCTAGGAAACCGCCATTTCATGGTGGTTTCCGTCCGTAGAAAGTTGCGGGCGGCATGTCGAAAGGTACAAGACAAAAACTGGCCTTGGTATGCCTTTTGATTGGCTCCTCCGTTTTTATCAAGCTCGCTTCAAAGACCAATCCTCCTCGAGACTTATCAAAGCCGATTCCATCGTCCACAAATTCGTTTCAGGAAAAAAAGCAGCAGCTTTTAACCCGTCATCAGGCCAATCCTGCCGATCAGGCCTTGGTTGAACGTGTCCTTGCCAAATACGCACAGACCGCGATAAACCTAGAGCAGACCGATGGCCTGCGTGGCCTAAAACTGCTCGACACACTCGACCTTGAAGCGGTTTACCTCTACGAGAAGCACCCCCGCGAATTCCGCCGCCTGTGCGAACTGGTTGACGACCAGGCCGCAGCCAAAATTCTTCTGACCTGGCGCGATTACCTCGGCCTGAAGCGGGCCGACGACGGCGACCGCGCCTTATGGATTGCCGAACTGGAACGTCTCTCGCCGACCCAGCGACTCATTGTTCAGAAGAACCCGGAAATCCTCCCCCTGATGATGACTGAGCCGGAAGCCATTTCCGGCCTTATAGAGCGCATCTCAAGCGACCCTAAGGACTTGCAGGATGCCCTAATTGGTCTTCAACTTGTCAGTCTCAGAGAGGGTTCGCATTCCCTGCGGAAAGTCATTGAAACTCTGGAAAAACACCCGAAATGGGCCCTTGAGGCCCTGCGGCATCGTGGCCCTGAGGGGCTCATGGTTGTCAGCCTCTTCGGTGATGTCATTGAAAGCCTTGACCAGCAAGAGCTTCTGGACGATGCCCTGATCGCCCTTCACGTCTCGGCCGACGATTCCAGTACCTTTCTCCGCGATCATTCCGCCGATTCCTTGGCGAAGCATCTACGCCACCTTTCAGCGGTTGGCCTGCTAACCAAAGTTGCCGACCACGCCAATGCCTTGAAACTCACGCTCGAATTTGGCTCGCGTGGTGAGGCTGCTATTGCTTCGACTGGTGCCGACGCTGCCGAAGTGGTTTATCAGGATTATTCCGATTCCACCCTGAGACGTCAGGCTGTGGAAGCCTTGGCCGATCATGGGCCGACGGCCGCTGTGATGCTTGAAAAATATGCCTCCGACACACAATTTAGGGACATCCTCAGACGCTACGGGTCGGCCATCATCCTGCCGATTGCTCAAAGCGACATGAGCCCTGAACTGGTTGCCAGATTAAACGAGAAGACCGACCGGTCCATCACAGAATCGCTTGCCCTTGGAGTCATGAGCCTCTCGGCTGAAAGTGGTCAGTCCATCATTCGGATGATTCATGACGATGGGCTCGTTCGGGTGGCACAGGTCCAGATTTCAGCCATCAGTGCCGTCGAATTCCTGCCGCTTTATGATTTGACCCACCTTGCCAACGTGCTTCGCCAGGGCTATCGCCCAACCTCCGGCGAATGGTCCTGGGCCTTGATGGACGGCGCCTTTGTGGTAGCAGATGTGATGAGCCTGGCCGCCATTCAGCCAGAAGGTGTGGCTGCCGCCGAATTGACGCGTGGGCAAGTCAAAACCATTGGCAGAACGACGGCTCGTGAAGGTGCCGAACTCCTTACAGATAAAGCGGTCCGGTCAGGAATTGAAGCCACTGGCCAGATCGCTTCAACCTCGACCCGGCTGGCAAGTCGCTGGTGGGCAGTGAAGACTGCTGGTGGACTCGGTAAAGTCATGAAACAATGGCCTCAGGCCATCAATCGCATGAGCATCGGGCAGATCGAAGAGATTGTTCGCCCCCTGGCGCGCAAGGCGGGAGTTTCGTTGAGCCGATTCGAGCCTCTGCGTTTCATGAAGAATGGCCGCGAGCTACTGATGCGTGTCCCTCCAGAGCGCGGCCTGAAATATCTGGCGATCGAATCCGGTCAGGCCGCAGTCGGCTTGGCCGCCTATTGGAAGATGGAAGAGCACCTGGCTTCGCGTCGCGGCTCTACGTCTCAGGAAAATCAGCCCTGATCCCTTCGGGCAGATCCAAACAACTATGCATTGGGCATTTCGGGTGATATCGAATCCACTTTCTGAAATCATTGACAGCACAGACGCATCGCAAATCAGACCACTGGGGAGGCTTGTTCCTGCCATGACCATTCACCGGAATCGATCCGTCTCTTTCTGTGCAAATCAAATGTTTGCAAAAACCTGCACCTTCGTTGCCTTGATCCTCGGCCTCTCTCTCTCGACGGCCAATGCCGGCAGCCTCTCATGGCTTGACGACATGATCCTGGCCTCCGTTCGCAAGGCCGACCCCAAGCTGACCACCGCCCAGACCACCCGCCTGTTCGCTAAAGAGGCCTCGGAACTGGGTGAAGATGGCTTGGGTGTTCTGGCTCGCCGCTCTCAGGAAATCAGCCGAACTGCTCGGCGACTTGATGAGCCCGCCGACGCCCTGGTTGAAGCCAGGTTTCAAAAGCTCGTCGCCGGGGACCCAAATCTCGCCCGCGATTTCGCCCGCTTTACGCCCCCTGAAAAACTCATGGCTGTTCAAATGGGCGAAGCGGCCCAAAACCTCGCCCGCCGATTTCCTGGACGGGCCGACTCCATGATTCGCAGCATGGGTGCTGATGGCCTCTCCGCCGTCTCGGTTTATGGCGATGATGTTGCTGAAGTTCTGGCCGCACAAGGCGCGGCCTCTGTCAATGTCCTGCGTCGTACCGGCCGGCCAGGCTGGAAATTCTTCACAGAAACCGTTTTGCCAAATAAACAGAAACTTGCCGCCGCTGGAATCCTGACCGCCTTCATGGCCGCCCCTGAAGATTTTGTCGATATGGCTGGCAAGGCAACCGATTACGCCGTCAGACAATTCGCCTCTGCCGGAATTCAGATTGCAACCGCCGTGGGTGGTGGAGCGATGACAGGCCTGGAGACCGCTCTTGGCACCTGGCTGGAGCAGCAGGGCCTGAATTTCACCGTCGCCCGCTATCTCGGCATGCTCTTGGCGGGATGGGTCGTGATCAGCTCCGCATTGGTCGTCATCGGCCTGCCCGGTCGCATCGCAACGGCTCCTGTACGAATGCTCGTCTGGCCATTGCGAAGGCTCTTTCGCGGCGGCCGATCCTGATAAAATCCCCATTATAAAGTGCCGATTCATGGCTCTTGGACGGTTGTCCACTAGACGAAACCGACCTGGAACTGTAATCATGCCATAGAAATCAGTCAGCGATTGGCTGGTACGTGTCAGCCAATTTTGTTTCTCGCCGCGCATAAATTCCATCTCATGGGAAAAAAGCGGGCGGAGACTGTAACCGAATTCGTCAGATCCCTGGAACTGTAATTGATGATCAATCATTCGACGAAAATCGCCGCCGTGCGTGGTCGTCAAATTCTCGACAGCCGTGGTAACCCGACCGTTGAAGTCGACGTTCAGCTCGAATCAGGCGTGATCGGCCGTGCGGCCGTCCCTTCTGGTGCCTCCACCGGCGCCTACGAAGCCGTCGAACTGCGCGACGCCGACAAATCCAAATACCTCGGCAAGGGCGTATTAAAGGCCGTTGATCACGTCAACAAAGAACTCGCTCGCGCCGTCATCGGTCGCGATTCTACCGATCAGGCTGGCCTTGATGCTGCAATGATTGCAGCCGACGGCACCCCGAATAAAGCCCGTCTCGGTGCCAATGCCATTCTCGGCATCAGCCTGGCCACTGCCAAAGCTGCCGCGCAAGCCACTGGTATTTCCCTCTTTAAATATCTGGGCGGACCCAATGCCCGTGTCCTTCCGGTGCCGATGGCCAATATCATCAACGGTGGCAAGCACGCCGACAATAAGATCGACTTCCAGGAATTCATGGTCATGCCCGTGGGCGCCAAGTCTTTCTCCGAAGGGATCCGCCAGGTGGCCGAAGTTTTTCACACGCTCAAGAGCGTCCTGAAAAAAGCAGGACACAATACGGCAGTCGGTGATGAAGGTGGCTTCGCCCCCAATCTCGACAACGAAGAAGCCCTCAAATATATCATGGAATCGATCGATAAAGCCGGTTACAAAGCGGGTCGCTCGGCCGACTTCGCCATCGCCCTGGACTGTGCCAGCTCCGAACTCTTCGACGAAGGCGACAAAAAGGGCTATAAGTTCTGGAAGTCAAACCCAGACAAGCTCTTCAGCGCATCCGACATGATCGACACATTCGCGGGCTGGTGCGACAAATATCCAATCATTTCGATCGAAGATCCATTGGATCAGGACGACTGGTCAGGCTACGTAGAAATCACCAAACGGCTTGGCGACAAGGTTCAGATCGTTGGCGACGACTTCTTCGTGACCAACCCTGTGCGCCTTGCCGAAGGCATCGCCAAAAATGCCTGTAACAGCATTCTGGTCAAAGTCAATCAGATTGGCACTCTCACCGAAACGCTGGAAGCCGTGCAAATGGCTCAGCGAAATGGCTATACCGCCGTTCTCTCGCACCGGTCCGGTGAAACCGAAGATTCTACCATCGCCGACATCGCCGTCGGCACCAACTGTGGCCAGATCAAAACCGGCTCCGCCAGTCGTTCCGATCGCGTCGCCAAATACAACCAACTGCTTCGCATCGAAGAACAACTCGGCGCAACGGCAATCTACGGCACCGCCGTCTGGCCAGCCCACCTACGCGCCTAAGCGACGGCTTGCAGTCGATTGAAAACCGCAAAAAAAACGGATGAGCCCTTCTCACCAGGGGTTCATCCGTTTGCTTTCATTCTGATGATTTCCAGAAATGCAAGTTAAAAATCAGAAACTGAAAACCATTTCATGATTCATGTTACGTAAATTCCAGTCAGGCATTTGAAATAAAAGATATGGGGGGGTAATCAAAATTAGCCGGTTTGTTTGGGTGCATGAATCAAAACATTGCTTTGAAACTCGATTCAAGTGTATATTCTATGGATTCTGAAAAACCTTAGAAACGAATCGTCACACACAAGAGATATTCATGAAGTTCCCACCATCATTACTACCATCTTTTACACTAAACGTTTACAACAGTCAAAACGAAAGCATCTTTATGTATTGGGTAGAAGTTAATCCTATGTTGGCAAGAAGTTCATGCCCAAGGTTCATTCAGGGCCAGGGAGATAAAACCCAGAACCTGACAGAGGACTGCGCCAATTGTCTTCAAAGTCATCATATTACCCAGATTATAAGTCTGAATCATTGCAGACTCAGTGAGGATCAGCAAAAGTTGCTCAGCGATAGACATATTCAATATCACAACTTCCCTGTTGAAGACTATTTTCCTATAGAATTAGTCCCTACAAAGGCCGCAGTAGAACTTATGAAACGGAATCATAAGACTTTGGTCTGGTGTGGTATGGGTATAGGACGGACGGGCCAATTGATTACAGCCTGGGAGATTTCCTCAGGCAAAGTCTGCAAAAAAACTGCCATAGCAAACTCTACTGCTGAAAAAGACCCTCAGGAAATGGTTCTCTGGCAAATTCCCGAACCTTCTCTGTTTGATTTCTGCATGGAAATTGCCAAAGCCTTGAAAGACTATAAGCTCTCCATGACTCAGGGCAGCTTCTCGACCTTCTTTGGAGTAAGGAATGCTACGCAACCGTCCAAGGATATATTGCAATTCCTGAGTCTTGTTTTGGCTGAATTTGAGATCAATATTGATACGGTTCATGCAGGGGATGATCTTAGAAATCGATTGAATCTGAAGGCTTGTGAGCTTGTCCCATTGTCAAATCATAAATATAAATCAAAGCTGGATTTGGAAAGCTTCATGTCAGTTGTAGAATTTTTCGCAGGGATCAATAATGATCGATGCGAAAGTTCTGGGATCTTGCATCAAGTCAAAGGAGTCAACTGTCCTACTGCTCAAGCGGGCCTGACCATGAAAGTTAAACTGAAACTGGCTCTCGAACGATTTCATCAAAAATTTCCAATCAGTCGATCTTTAATGAGTAGAGTTGACCCACGGATGTATTCATGACGAAGCTTGAAATACCAGAACTGGTCAAATTAAGTCTTGGATGGAAATCACTCCAAATCCATTGAAGCCTGGCCCCATTCTTTACAAGGTGGCTGACCCTAGCCCCCAAAAATAGTGTCTCGTAAGTCTTAAAGCATTAGTTTACGCTGCAACTTGCGCAGGATCGCCTGCTCCACCACCAAATCCCGCCCTCGCGGGATCCACCCCTGTGGCAAATCGACGGGCCCCACCACTTCACGCGATCGGTTCACGGGCATCTCGTTTGAGAAGATCGCCCGCCCGGCAGGCGCTCGCTCCGGACGAACCATATCCTCCAGCTCCTTGAAAACCTCAACCCGGACCGCCTGGCCCATGCCCGTCGGGTCGGGCTCGATCGTCACAATCGCATAACGACGAATCGTCTGAAGTGTCGATTCCAAACGCTCGTATAAGTCGCCCGAATCCTGATTCCAAGGCTCGATCAATGTCCCGCCCACCTTCGGCTGCGTGACAATCCGCTTTTGCTGGCGATTCTCCGATGCGATATCAAAGTATTCATCCAACACCGCGATGGTCGAATTCCAGATCGTCTCAAAGTCGATCGATGGCACCACAATCGGATTCGGCACCGGAATGTCATTGCGAAACCGCTTGGCAATCGAGCAGCCGGAATATACGGAAACACTGCCCCCAAATAGACATTGGGCAAGCCGTGTGATCGATCGCCGTCGAGATACTTCGCCTGTCATGGTTCGCAAGCCTCCCTGCCCGCCCACCATCAATCTTTGGTCGGCTAAGGACAGAATCCTTCCGTCGTTCGCCTCAATCATGCCGCTTTTGATTTTCTTATATGACTTTCAGCGATTTCACGCAAGTTCGGTTTTCAGAAGTTTGCTCAGGGTTTGCCTAACCCCTGCGGTTCCGAACTTGACCAATTCCGGGATCCTGCTCTAATAACTTCCGCGACACAATTCGCACAGAATTCCTGGGTCTTTTCCGTTCCGTTCCATTTCGCATGCTTGCCAAGGTGGATCATGCTTCAGAAAATCGCTCAAGGACTCTCTTTAGCCGTCGTCTCCACCGCGTTGGTGCCACCCTCATTCGCTCAGGCCCAGACGCCCCGGCCAAGGCCCCCGCATCATCGCCCCGCACCACCAGGCCCTGTGGTGATCAATCATTATGAATCCAACGGTTCCGGACTCGCAGCCTCCGCTTTCGGATTCGGTGCCGGTCTTCTCTTCGGTGCCGCTGCCTCCAGCCCGCCTCTAATTGTATCACCACCTCCTACGGTGATCGTCGCCCAACCCGCACCCCTCTATCTTCAGCCCGCCCCTCCCACCGTAGTCCAAGTTCAGGCCCCACCAAGTGATGTGGTCGGTTCTGCGCTGAAAATGCTTAATAGTCACTGGGCTGCAACGCGCCGCGATGGAGCCATTCTCCTGGGCCGCCAGAGGGCCCGACAGGCGGTCGGCCCACTCATGGACAGGCTCCGAAACGATAAAGATTCCAGTGTGCGTAAAACCGCAGCTTGGTCGCTGGCCGAAATTGGCGATACCTCGGCGCTGGATTATCTCGAAAAAACATCTCAATTTGACAAATCGCCAGAAGTTCAGGCCGCCGCAAAAACCGCTCACCAGCGGCTCATCGAAAAAGTGGCCCTTGCCACTCCGGTGCCGCGAGAAACTGGCCAAATTTCCACCACATCCCGCCCGACCAGGGATCCGCTGGCACAGCCACCCGCTCCGCCTCTGCCAGGTGTTTCTCCACCGATTTCAAAAGCCAGAATCAGCAAGAATCCAAACCCCTCGCCCACCACCAGCCCAAGCCCATTTGCAAACACTCAACCTGCTTTAGAAGCCCCCTTATCCTTATCGCCACCAATCCAGCCGCTCACAAATCCCTGACCAGGAAGGATTGACCCGCGATCCTTGATTAAAGAGAGCCTCGGGCAGGGCCCGCCCCCCCCTTACACCACAGATCTTATGACCGCCCTTTTTTTAACTATCAATCGATCCGAGGATATGGATTTAATGGTCAGGTAGATTGGTGTACAAACCACTTTATGGCAATGACTTACAAAAGTACGATGTGTTGTATTTTCAGATGTGTTAGTGCCCGAAACCTGGTTTCAGGGATGAAGCCGGTTTCATGCGATTCATCCCCAAAAAGAATACGGGAGTGTATGGGAATCGAACCCACCAGCGGCTTGTTTGCAAGTCGCTCAACGGTTTTGAAAACCGTGGCCGGCACCAGCCATGCAATCACTCCCCGAGTCCATCCAGTTTACAGGATTCGGGCCAATCAGATCACCCCGAATCGCCTCAGGCCCAAATCGCCAATCGGGGAAGTGATTCATCCGATGGCTTGTAGATTATATTGTAACATATTAAATTCAAGTGACTTGTAATCATTGATCGAGGGCTTCGGAAAGCGGTTTTTTTTGTGGAGATCACATTTTCTAAATTCCAGATGGGTCGAATCTTGATTGGCCGATGTGGCTTGCGCATGGCAATAGGAACATCTTCAAATTTGGGATTGGTGGGTTCTCATGGTCTGTCATGAGAGCCGATCCTTGCACAGGCTCTGCCGGTGCCCTCTGGCATTGATCAGGCTTTCAAGGCATCATAGACATTCAATCACTCTGCCGCCGTTTTTGGCGGAACCAAACTATCCCTCAATTTTCAGGTTGCCTCCCATATGAATTTGCAAAACCGTTCACGTCGTGACTGGATCAAATCGGCCGCCGCCGGCTCTGTGGCTGCCGTTGTTGGGTCCAGCCTCGCCAAGGCTCAGGAAACCGTCAAAATTAATGGTAAAGTTGTCCCCTCTACCAGTACCCGCGATTATCGGGCCGGCGCTTTGCCGGTACGGTATCCCGACCCTCACATTATCGGTCTTGATAAGCGTTTTGACAGTATGAAGATCGGAAATACGCCGATCACCCGGATCGCACACGGATTCCTCTGGGCTGAGGGGCCGGCCTGGAACGGTGTGGGCAAGTATCTGATGTGGTCCGACATCCCACGCGACCGTCAGAATCGCTGGCTTGAGGACGACGGCCATGTCAGCCAGTTTCGGTCGCCTGCTGGCTATTCCAACGGCAACACCTTCGACCGCGAGGGGCGTCAGATCAGTTGCGAGCACGGCAGTCGAAGCGTTGTCAGATACGAGTACAACGGAACCGTGACTGTCCTGGCCGACAAATTCGAAGGCAAGCCGTTCAATGCGCCGAATGATGTGGTTGTGGCGCCTGATGGGGCCATCTGGTTCACCGACCCCGGCTACGGCAGCCTGATGCATTATGAAGGCAACAAGGGCCCTCTGGAAATCAAGGAAGCGATTTACCGGATCGATGCCAAGACCTCTAAACTGACCAAAGTGGCCGACGATATCTATAAGCCCAACGGGCTTTGCTTTTCGCCAGATTACAAGCGTCTTTATGTGGCCGACACAGGCTCCAGCCACTACCCCAAGGCTCCGAAAGAAATCAAGGTCTGGGATGTCACCCAAAACGGTACAGCCCTGGCCAATGGCCGAACATTCGTATCGACCGAATTTGAAGGCCGGGCCGGTTTGGCAGACGGCATCCGAGCCGACAAGGACGGCAATATCTGGGCCTCGGCCGGGTGGGTGGGCGATGGCTACGACGGAGTTCACTGCTTCGCGCCCGATGGGACCCGGCTCGGCTTGATCCTCTTACCAGAGATCTGCTCGAATGTGGCCTTCGGTGGCCGCAAGCGAAACATCCTGTTCATGACCGCCAGCACATCGGTTTATATGGTCTACACCGAAGCCATCGGAGCAGGCTACGCCTGATTCCGGCCTGTTATTTTCAGGACGGGCGCGACCGAGAGCTGGCTCAGGAGAGAATCTCTTTGATCACCTCGCCGCGCACGTCTGTCAGTCTCAGGTCGCGGCCGCCGAACCGGAATGTGAGCCGGGTGTGATCGAGACCCAGCAGGTGCAGAATGGTGGCATGCAGGTCGTGGACTTCCAGGCGTTTGTCTACGGCCTTGTAGCCCCATTCGTCGGTCATTCCGTAGGTCATGCCACGCTTGAGCCCACCGCCTGCCATCCACATCGAAAATCCGTGCTCATTATGATCGCGCCCATCCGAGCCTTGTGCAAACGGAGTCCGGCCAAATTCACCAGACCAGACCACAAGGGTGGAATCAAGCAGCCCACGCTCTTTCAAGTCTTTGACAAGAGCCGCTGAGGCTTGATCCATGGCCCGCGCGTTTTTGCCGTGATTATCTACCAGGCTCCCATGCGCATCCCAGCGATCCACCCCGTCGATGGATGGGATGGTCAATTCCATGAACCTGACTCCGCGCTCGACCATGCGCCGGGCGATCATGCACTGGCGACCAAAAACCCGGGCCGGCTCGTAATCCGAATCAAGCCCGTAAAGCGTTTTTGTGGCTTCCGATTCGCCAGTGAGATTCACAAGCTCGGGCACAGATGTCTGCATCCGGGCCGCCGTTTCTGCGTTGCGAATGGCCGATTCCAAAGCATCGGCAGGGCCCGATTCGGCCATCGCCAACTGATTCAGCCGGCGAATGAAATTCCGCTTCCCTCCCTGAACCATTTTCTCGGATTCAGCGGCCTGAATATTGGCCATGGGGGTCCCATTGGCATTCATCAGCGATCCCTGAAAGGTGGCCGGCAGAAAGCCATTGGTATAAATATCAAGACCCCCTGACGGAATGCGGCCGCCATTCAAGATCATGAAACCAGGCATTTCCCGATTCTCGGAACCGAGACCATAGCCCACCCAGGCCCCCAATGATGGCCGCCCCTGCAAGCCTGTTCCGCTGTGAATGAAATAACTCGCAGAGGTGTGTTCCGGAAAGTTCGAAGTCATCGAGCGCAAAACCACGATATCATCCGCGATACTGGAAATATGTGGAAAAAGATCGCTGATCTCAATCCCGGACTGACCCCTTTTCTGAAACTTCCAGGGCGATTTCAACACCTTGCCCACATTGGCAAATTGAGTCTTTTCAAGCTTCCCAATCGCCTTGCGGGGGTCCTCGCCATGATATTTCTCGAGCATCGGCTTGGGGTCGAACGAGTCAACCTGGCTCACCCCACCTTCCATGAACAGGAAAATTACATTTTTTACCTTGGCCGGAAAATGGCTCTGACGAGGTATCAGGTCATTATAAATCCGCGGTAAATTTGAATTTGAACCATTAGATTCTGCCAGCCCTTGCTCTGCGAGCAGGCTTGCCATGGCAAGCGAGCCAAAGCCCATGGAGCTGCTCCTGAGAAAACTTCGCCGCGATGGATAAGGCGCAGAATTGCAAATCAGAGAATTCCCATGGCAATCGGTCATGTTCGTTGCACCCTTCATGATCAAGGCAGGTAAATGAATTCGTTGAGTGAGAACAGAGTATGTGCCAGATCTGCCCAGGATTCAGCTCTCATCTTGGCCTGATCCTGACTATTTCGCGATTTTCGAAATTCAAGAATCGCTTCGCCCAGCGCCATTAGCTCGTCCTTACGGGGCTCTCGGGCAAGTGCTTCCTGAAACATGGCCCCGATACGCTGTGAATCAGATGAGTCAGGCCGCTCGCGAAGCTCGCGATTGGCCCAGAATCTGGCTTGTTCCATGACGAACGGGTCGTTGGCCAGAGCCAGGGCCTGAATCGGTACGTTAGTGATATTTCGTCGCCCAACGGTTGAAAATGGGCTTGGCAGATCAAATACAGTCAGGAATGTCGGAAGAAAATTCCGCCTGACTGTGGTGTAAATACTCCGCCTGCCGGCCCCATCAAGCGGGCCGGAATGACCTGGCCTGCCGCGACCAACTATGAAATCCGTCAGGTGCACTGGCACACCTGGCCCATACAACTGCGAGTCCAGCCGACCCGAAACGGCCAGGATCGAGTCGCGTATGACCTCGGCCTCAACACGCCTCAGATTGGCCCGGTGCAAAAGTGTGTTTTCCGGGTCCTGGCTCTCTATGCCGGCCTCAGGCAGCATGCTCGACATGGCAAAGGCTTGCGATAATACAATCCGTTTCAATGCCGACTTGGTACTCCACCGATCCTCCCCAACGAATGTCACGGCCAGATAGTCCAGCAATTCCGGGTGGCTGGGGCGCTGGCCCAAGATCCCAAAATTATCAGGCGTAGGCACGATCCCCCGGCCAAAGGCATGCTGCCACAGCCGATTGACCCAGACGCGTGCCAGCAGGGGCTGCTCTGGCCGGGTCAGGCTCTGGGCCAGTTCTAGCCGGCCGCTGCCCGAATTCGAAAGGCTCAGGCTGGTCCCAAAAGCATCAGGAATATTCCGATGCGCCACAGGCCCGGGCCGGCGCCAGCCACCCCTGATCAAGACATTTTCATCAATCGGGTTGAGGTCGACCAAGGCGGGAGCCGTTGGCGATTGCGGCACAATTTGAGATGCAATCCTGAGCTCCTCCGCCTTCCACTCCGATATCACAGAGCTTAATTTCAAAGGCAATTCCGGGAAAAGAGCTGGGGACTGACCAGCCAGAGCCATCCAGCGAGCCTGCTGGGTGGTCGGTATTCGCTTGGAATGAAATTCAGAGACTGTCGTTTTCAATTGCAATGCAAGCCAGCTTGCGAGCATCTCTGTGGTCGGATGTTGCTCCATCGCCTCAACCAGTCTGGCAGAGGCATCATCAAATGGCAATGCCCCCTTCGGAGGCTCTGGTGTGCTGGTTTCAACAATCGCAAGCAGCTCGCCGGGCTTCTCTGCAAAGGGTGTGACCTCAATCACAATTCGCTGGCCCACATATTCTGACAAGTCCTGATGAACCCAGTGGGGCTGGTCGTCGTTGAACTTCAAGTCCATTGTCACGCGGTTGTGCAGTGGCCCTGTCAGCATGTAATGTGATGCAACACAGGCGAGAACTTTCAAATGTCCTTTGACCAGATATTGCAAGTGGCCGCTCTGGACCGTGACCTTCTGCGTTCTGCCTGTCCCCGATCCCCGAAGCCAATTGCCCAGAGTGCCCGATTCGCCCTCCGATTGCGGATCGTTTCTCGGCTTGGCAAAGACTAGGTCAACCACCGCTGAGGCCTGCTCCTGAATCGTGACTGAATCCGACTGTGCCGCTGTCGGGGGCCTGACTGTTCCGGGCCGTATCGGGCCTGAGCCGCCAAACGCCTGCCCGTCAACAGCCCATCCGCCGGGGTTTCCTGCCGGGAAATCGAGGATCGTCTGACTGATGTTTGATGGTGCACCGGGTTTCTGGTTCGATTGCAATTCGGATTTGATCTGCTTTGCAATCAGGCTTCGGTCGGCATCGGTCTTTGCATCCGCCAGCCGCGACCAAAAGTGCAAGGGGTGGCGTGCTTCCGTTTTCGCCTGTCCGCGCAGTTGTGTCAGAGTCTGGCCAAGGCCGGTATTCTGTTGCGAACTGATCGCAAGTCGGATGGCATTTTGATCCACAGGCTTTACAGACACCACCAAGGCTCGAATCCGATCAGATTGCAATTCACGCAAATTCTGCAATTGACGGCCAATTTCCTTGTCAGCCTGCATCGTTTTGAACGGCACCTGACGATAAGTGGACCCCTGAAAAAAGCCGGCCATGGCATAATAGTCCTTCTGCGAAATGGCATCGAATTTATGGTCGTGGCATCTCGCACATGCAATGGTCAGGCCCAGAAAGGTCTTCCCAAGTACGTCGATTTTATTATCCAACCGGTCGGTTTCATCTTGGCGTATGTCGACCGGCGAATGGACTTCCTCGCCCAGAAATGGCCAGCCAGTGCCAAGAACGGAAAGATTTGCACCAGTTTTTTTGTCCTGACGTGGCTGATCCAGCAGATCGCCCGCCAAATGCTCTCGCACAAACTGGTCATAAGGCACGTCTTCATTAAAGGCCTGAATCAGATAGTCGCGATACCGCCATGCATTTGCAATGTTGTAATCGCCCTCGTGGCCTCGACTTTCCGCATATCGCACCAAGTCCATCCAGTGCCTGGCCCAGCGCTCGCCAAAAGCAGGGCTTGCCAAAAGCCGATCGACAATCGCCTCACGCTTCTTCGGCGATTGATCCGCACTAAATGCCTGAACCTCCGCACGCGTGGCTGGCAGCCCTGTCAGTACAAAATGGGCTCGCCGCAGCCATGATATTTCATCGGTCTCCGGAGCCGGTTTCAAGCCGGCCTGCTCCAGCCTCGCCAGAAGAAATCGGTCGAGATCCGTTTTTGCCCAGCCCCTCTGGCCGACTTCAGGCACAGAAGGCCTCACGGGCGACTTCCATAGCCACGGAAGCTGAGACTTCCGATCCGCCAGATCAAATCGCTTTGCCAATTCACCCTGCTTCGGATCCTCTGGCCAAACAGCACCCCGCTCAATCCAACGCCGGAAATCGGCCACCACCTCCGCCTTGAGCGGACCAGGCTTGGGAGGCATCCGAAAATCGGCGTCCGTATAGCGAATCGCCTGATACAAGGGGCTTTCCTCCGGCTTGCCCGCCACCACGGCTGGCCCATGCACCGCTCCACCAGTCTTCAGGCCCGCTAAGGTATCGAGCCGCAGATCGCTCTCAGCCACCTTGGGGCCATGGCAGGCTTTACACGATGCGTCAAGGACTGGACGAATCCGTGTCTCAAAAAACGAAATCTCTTCCGCCCGACGATTGTCCTCCTGCGCCGCATTCAATTCGAAATTTAAAGGCAGTAAAAGTGCTATCAGCAACAAGGCTGAGATGCGATTCAAAACGCCCGATAGAATCTGGCTCGATTGGAACATGACTTTTACGAACCTCAGGAATTGCATGGAAACGCGCCGGGTACACGATTGTGAGGGCCATACTCTGGAAATAGCAGAAACCATCGGCGGGGCGGGAGTGGATCTCAGAATCGTTGCAGCGGACTGGCCTTGATCCAGCCGCACCTTAAATGATACACGAAAGGAGACGTTTTGGAAACGGTCCTTGAGCCCCATTTACGGGGCGGAAACAACGACAAAATCCCTAAGAATGTGTTAAGCTCAATAAGTCTTGGTACAACGAACTGATCAAAACAGCCCCAAAACCATCAACGCACTGCCGCGTATCGGGTCTGCAAGATCCCTCAACCGGAAGAGTCTGCCAGCCTTGCCCATTCGAGTTCTGATCGCACCCGACAAGTTTCGAGGCTCGCTCGATGCCGCCGAGGTCGCTCGTGCCATCGGCAGGGGGGTCAAGCGCGCAATGCCCTCCGCTGAAATTGATTGCATCGGTATGGCCGATGGCGGCGAAGGCTTTGCGGAAACCATGGTTGAGGCCCTTGGCGGATCTTTCGAAACCATGGAAGTCCGAGGCCCACTCGGCCACATGGTCACAGCCAATTTCGGCCTTGTGGACAATCGAAAAACCGCCATCATCTCCATGTCCTCCGCATCAGGCCTGGCACTGATCCCTTATGAAATGAAAAACCCTTTACTGACAACAACCTATGGCACAGGTCAGATGATCCGGAAAGCCCTCGATCTGGGCGTTGGCCGAATCCTCATCGGGATCGGAGGCAGTGCCACCAATGACGGAGGCGCTGGCATGGCGTCGGCCCTGGGCTTTCGTTTCCTGAGCGCCGAAGGACGCGACCTGCCGCTGGGTGGCGGGGCTTTGTCGCGGCTCGACAGCATCGACTCCTCCAACAGAGACCATCGCCTGGATCGTGTCAGGATTGAAGTCGCCTGCGATGTCAATAACCCATTATGTGGCCCCACTGGTGCCTCGGCCGTTTATGGACCCCAAAAGGGCGCTTCTCCCGAACTCGTTTTGAGACTCGACCAAGCCCTGGAAAATCTTGCAAGAGTTGTCGCACGAGACCTGGATCAATCAATCCGCGATCTTCCCGGCTCAGGTGCCGCTGGCGGCCTCGGGGGCGGATTGGTTGCATTTGCAAACGGTCGGCTCAGACGCGGCATCGATCTTGTCATCGATTCCACCAAATTACGTGATCGAATGGCAATCGCCGATTTTTGCTTCACGGGCGAAGGCCGGATCGATCACTCCTCTGGATATGGCAAAACCGTCTCCGGAGTCGCCAACATCGCACGAGAATACGGCAAGCCCTGCGCCGCTCTCGGCGGGTCGATTGCCTCTGGCGCGGAAAATGTACTGGATCAAGGCGTTACCGCCATATTCTCAATCTGTACCGAGCCGATCAATCTGACGCATGCTCTGGATCCCGAAAGCACCCGCCGGCGACTGAGCCGCACCGCGGAACAAGTCTTTCGACTCTGGCACGGATCGAAACCAAAATTGGATTGCACCTGACACCCATTTTCATCAGATCTTTTTATCAAAA
The DNA here is from genome assembly GCA_945865635.1 of Candidatus Kuenenia stuttgartensis. Classification (GTDB taxonomy): domain Bacteria; phylum Planctomycetota; class Planctomycetia; order Isosphaerales; family Isosphaeraceae; genus QWQI01. Next base: position 18,975 of record CAMBEP010000041.1, on the reverse strand, counting down.
AAAAAGATTTCCAGGGAGTGCCCATCCAAAATGCCTGGCGAATTTGAGATCATCGACTGGATTCGCGCCCAAGTGGCTCAGGCGGGCCAAGGTCTGGTCAGCCTTGGTATTGGTGACGATTGCAGTCTGATCAATCAGCCTGATGACAATCGCAAGTGGCTTGTTACAACCGATATGCTGCTCGATGGCCGCCATTTTCAAATGCAATCCGGCCAGCATTCGCCTGCCCAGGTCGGCCGCAAGGCCATGGCCGTGAATCTCTCGGATATTGCCGCAATGGCCGGCACACCCGTAGCTGCATTTGTCAGTGTGGCCTTGCCCAAAGCCGATTCTCAGTCCATCGCCCGGCAATTGACCGAAGCATTGAAGGCTGAGGCCGCAAAATATCAGGTCGTTCTCGCCGGTGGTGATACCAATGTCTGGGATGGCCCTCTGGTCATCAATATCACCCTGATCGGACTCGAACCCCAAGGCGGCGCGGTTCTCAGGTCGGGGGCCCGCCAGGGCGATCTCGTTTTTGTCAGCGGGCCGCTGGGTGGTTCCTACCCCTCCGGCCGACACATGCGCCCCATCCCGCGACTCAGGCTTGCGGAGGATCTCAAAATATGCCTGGGCCCTGACCTGCATGCCATGATTGATCTCTCGGACGGACTGGCAGGCGATCTCCGCCATATCCTCAACGAATCCGGAGCCCTGGGCGCAGACCTTTTTACTCATCAAATCCCAATCCATACCGACCTTTATGACTATCAAACCGAGGTGCAGAACCAGGCCGGCCCAGAAGCGGCAATGGAACATGCCCTGTGCGACGGTGAAGATTTTGAACTCTGTTTCTGCGTCGATCCTGCTGCCCTTTCCAAGCTCCCTCAAGGCGTGTTTGAGGTGGGCCGAATTACGAAGGAGCCGGGCCTCAGGCTGGTCGGGCCCGATGGTCTGGCAAGGAATTACCATCGGGGTGGGTTTGATCATTTTCGGAAAGAGCTTAATACACGATGACGCATCAAGAGCCGTTGATTCGATTTTTGAAGGATGAATCGGCCACAAAGCAGTTGGGCGAGGAACTTGCCAGCTTTGTGCAGCCGGGTGTGGTGATTGCACTCGAAGGCGACCTCGGAGCAGGTAAAACCACATTCACCAAAGGCTTGGCACGCGCTTTGGGGGTGGATGAATCCCGTGTGACAAGCCCGACCTATCTCTTGCAGCAGGATTACCCAACGGATCGTGGCTTTTTATTGCACCATTTTGATGTTTATCGGCTCGACGATCCAGACCAGTTTGAGGCCCTGGGTGTGGGCGAGACATTTGATAATGGCGGAGTCTCAATTGTCGAATGGGCCGATAAAGCCGAGCAATCCATGCCCAAGGGCACTTGGTGGATCAAGATCAGGCATTCGCAAGATGGGGCAACACGTATCGCCGAATTGCAATTGCCACTCGAAATCAAACTTGCTTTGGCCGAGCCGGAAAAATCCTAAAAAAAGCATGGCCAATCCGGCCATGCCATAAACGATCATCAATAAGCTTTGCCCTGAGAGGCCCCGCTCCTCAGGAAAATCTCTCTGGCTGGACTCAGGGAAGCAGTGAATCAAGAAACCTGCCCGCCGAAGTCGTTGCCTTTTTCGTGGCCTGGCCCGTTTTATCAGCGGCGTTTTGCAGCGTGCTACCGACTTTCTGCGACGCCTCGCTGACCCCACTCGTGACCGACTTTTCGGCACTGGTTCCCAGCTCTGTGGCTTTCTTCTGGGCGGCCTGCTCTGACTTCCTGGCTTGGGAAGTCACTTTTTGCTGAACCTGCGACGCCTGGTTCTGTAACTGGGCACGCGTTGATTCCAATGTGTTCCGCGTCTGAGACTTCAACTCTTTGGCCGATTCGTTCACGCTGGCCTGTGTCTTATCCACACGCTGTTGAAACCGGTTTTGAAGGTTGTTGAATTTTTGTTGCAATTGCGGGTTGTCAATCTCAGGCTGGAACGAAGTCTGACTCACGGCCGAGTCCGTTTTCATCGTGCCGGCCACTTTGTTCGCCTCAACCACGCCTGGCAGCCCCACAACCTCGTTGGCAGAGAGCGGCCCAGACGGCTTGGCAGCCGCCGTTGTCAAACCGGGTTCAAGCCCCTTGTTGCCATTCAGGCAACTGCATCCCGCCACAGCCAGAATAATCGCACATCCAAATACCGCAAACATTTCATCAAAGTGTGCTGGTCGAACTTTCATGAGCTTTTTGAGCCTCCATGCTCGGCCGAATCCCCGTTTCTGGGTCGGCTTGAATTGATTGACGCACACGGGTTCGAAACCCAGTTGTGTCCGATAGAAACGAATCTTCTCCAAATCGCCTGAACCGTCAATCTCAGTTTTTGAACTTTCACCGACATCCCGAATTTCATATAAATAGAGGGAGTGACAAATCCAGAAAACAAAACAACCCGACCTCTCCAATAAACAAGCCCAAAAAAAAACGCCGTGACCAACCACCCGATGATGGATCCCAGCTCAGTGGACCTTTCTGTATCGCTGGGCCGATTGAGTCTCAAGAACCCCATTCTGGTGGCCTCAGGCACGTTCGGCTACGCCCGGGAGATGCTGCCATTTGTGAATCTTGCGGAATTGGGCGGAATCGTTCCGAAAACGGTCACCAATCAGCCAAGAGCCGGCAACGCGACTCCAAGAATTGTTGAAACGGCGTCGGGAATGCTCAACGCCATCGGCCTTGACAACGATGGGCTCGACTACTTTCTGGCCAATCACCTGCCTTGGCTCCGCACGGTGGGCACGTCCATATTTGTCAATATCGCGGGTGAGGATATCGACCAGTTTGTGGAAATGGCCGCAAAGGTCGGTCGTGAGTCGGGTGTGGCTGCTCTGGAGCTCAATATTTCCTGCCCAAATGTCAGCCATGGGCTTGATCTGGGGGTCGATCCGCGCCTGATCCGAACCCTTGTAGAGCGGGTTCGGTATGTCTGCCCGCATCCGATCGTCGCCAAGCTGACCCCCAATGTGACCGACATTGTCGCCCCCGCCCGTGCCGCTCTTGAGGGCGGGGCCGATGCCGTCAGCCTGGTCAATACCTTTCGAGGCATGGCCGTCAACTGGCGCAAGCGCCGCCCTATCCTGGCCAATGATATCGGCGGCCTCTCAGGGCCTGCCATCAAGCCACTTGCCCTAAGGATGGTCTGGGAAGTCCACCGTGCCTTGCCCAATTTGCCCATCATCGGCATCGGAGGAATCAGCTCGCTCAACGACGTTCTTGAATTCATCGTGGCAGGCGCCTCGGCCGTGCAGATCGGTACCGCCACATTTGCAGACCCCAGTGTGAGCGGCCGGCTCGTTGGTCAAATCCGCGAAACCCTTGTTGAAGAAGGGCTTGAATCGGTTCGAGAGCTGATCGGTACGCTTCGGTCAAACCGCTCTTGAGAAGCCGGTCGTTTCAGACCCCCTCAGCGCACCCAATGCGTACGCGCACATCGGCGGCCCTGTGAACAATCGCCGCCTGATCCGTGGTCAGGGCCGGCAGACCGGCCGCAGTCAACAAGCCTGATTGGCATCTCGTAAGTTCTCCCGGTGCAATGCGATACGGATCGTGCTTGACCAAGGCATGCAGAAGCTTGCCACGATGTTTCGCAAAGAGCGCATAGCGCTCTATCAGAAAGGCTTCAAGCGATCCGGGCCGGGCCGGTTCAAGCGGATGGTCGGCAAACCTGGCCTCGACCACCGATTCCACAGGCGCCGGCTTGGGCCAGTGACGCACGCTGCCGGCCGAATAATGGGTCATGCCGGCCGGATCGCGCTCTGAATTCAGCCACATGCTCGCTTGAAAATAGGGCAGGCCATAGCCCAACCGGGCCAGAATCACCGCCACGGGGTTTTCGGCCTCCAGGCTGAAAAACCAGACCGCGGGAGTTGGGTCGCCCTGGCAATTCCGGAGCTTTACATAAGTCCGAATATTCGTTTCAAGGGTTCTGGAGAGACCGGGTAAAGCGGGCAAAAAAACCGGCCGAATCGCACTCATCCGAAACGGAACCAGGCCGACATAAGCCTTTCCCTCATAGAGATCTGGCTCAAGTTCCCCGGGCAGTATCGCTGCGATGGCCGCCGGGCTGACAGCCCAGTGCACAAAGACGAGTTGGCTCCAGGTCTGCCAATAAATCTGATGAAACTTTTTATCAATAGATGGTTTTGAAAGCATGGTTTACAGCGTGTTCATGGTGGTTGGTCGGGGTCAGGGCAGGGGACTTGGTGCGGAATTGGCTCAACCGTTACATCCGTTATGTCCGATACCATACCAAGAATCGTTCGAATCAGCATGCTGGTTCGAGTGCCAGGTCCTGAAGTTTCCCAATCAGTCGAATCCTGATTCGACGAGCCGAGGTAAAACGGTTATGGCATCGGTTAACGGCACACGGCCACTCTCCGACACCTCGCCAGCGTCATCCAAAATTGAAACGCAGCGTGCAGCACGTAATCCTCCAGTGGTCATGCACGACTCAGCGATCATAGCCAGTTTACGCGAAGAAAACGAGCGACTTCGCTGGCAGGTGCGTGAACTTCAGCGTGTCAGCAGTCTGGGCGTGCTTGCTGGCAGTGTCTGCCATGAGCTGAACAATGCCCTGACTCCGATCCTCAGCTATGCCAAGATGGGGCATCGATCCCCCGACCCGGAATTTCGAACAAAGTCGCTCGAAAAAATCCTCAATGCAGCCCAGAGAGCCACCACAATCACCACAGGCATGCTTGGTCTGGCCCGGCCCAACTTGAATCAGAAGTCGCTGGCCGACCTGGCCAGACTTGCGGAAGAGACTTTGATGCTCACGGCCAAAGACCTCGAAAAGCATCGGGTGGAACTGGTCCTGAACATCCGCAGCCGCCCGTTTGCAAAGGTCTGCCCGCCTCAGATCCAGCAGGTCTTTCTGAATCTGATCATTAATGCTCGTCAGGCCATGGGGGCACAGGGGCATGGCCGGCTGGTGGTCAGTGTTGGAACCGATAGTACCGGAAAATGGGCGGAGGTCGCCATCTCGGATAGCGGCCCAGGCATGGAGCCAGCCATCTTGAAACGAATCTTCGAGCCATTTTTCACCACCAAACCACCCGGCGATGAAAGCGGGCTGGGCGGAACCGGCCTTGGACTGCCCGTTTGTAGAGACATTATTGAAGCCCATCAAGGACGATTGCGAGTGGAATCGAAACCCGGCCATGGGGCCACATTTACCTTGCGATTCCCGCGCGAGGCCGACCCCGCTGCCGCCATCGCCAAACCCCCCAAGGCTTGATCTCTGAATAAAGACGCAGAGATGCAGCAACTGGCCGGCGGCGATCCGTTTGCGGTATCATCAGGACATGGCCAAATCATCAAAATAACGTCCAGTGGCCGGGCCTCCAGCTTGCGCCGGCCATTTTGGGCTTTGGGAATCGGGAAGCGAGTCCGCAGTCATGAGCGAACCCTCCAGGCCAGGCAGCCCCGGCCGCAAAATCTCAAACCGCCGCCGCCATCTTTTTGTGATGGTTTTATTGGTTGCGATCCTGGTATTTCAGGAAGTTGCATTTCGGCTTGTTTTTCCGATACCTGAAACCACAAGGTTTAATCGGATTCGCTATCAGCTTCTGGCCGAAACGGATCCGCGGTTCCAGCCGCTTATGAAGCGTGGTCTGGTGTATGACAAAATCCGGTTCGAAAGCTCGCCGGATGGCTGGAGCCATCTCCATAATCTCAACAGGTTTGGATTTCGCGAACGCGATTTTGCGATTACACCCTCGCCCGGTCGCAAACGCCTGCTTGTGGTCGGCGACAGTGTGACCGAAGGCCAGGGCGCTGCCGCCAGCCAAACCATACCGGCCCAGCTCGGAACCTTGCTCGGGAATGGCTATGAAGTCCTGAACCTGGGCGTCGTGGCCGCCACACTCGATAAAGTGGTCCAGCTCAGTTGCGATTCCACCGCTTTGCTCACCCCTCAAACCCTGGTTCTGGTCCTCAATGCCAACGACACCGTTGCTCCGCTCGATCAATATAAGACCCCATCGATCACCGAACTCCGCGTGATGCTTGCAAAAATCGTGCAGGATGAGGCCGACAACAAGGCCGAGTCCCGATTGCCGCGGTTTCTCGCCGTTGTGCAGCGACTTGTCAATCAAGGCCCTGTTTATTCCCGTTTCTTTACCAAAACCATTCGCTATTTCGCGCCGACACCCGACTCGACCAACCCATTCAAACCCGACTCGCCACCATTGCCGGGCCTCAAGCCCGAATTGGAAAACGCCATGCGGGCAGGCCAGCTCAACCCATGGCTGATCCAGCAATCAGAGCTGATGCCCAACATGATCCGAACCGATTTGACTCTCCGGCGGTCACTCGAATCGCATCTGCGAGTCATTCAGCAGATGTGCCAAAGCCTCAATGTGAAATTTGTACTGGCCTATGTACCATTTCATGGAACAGTTCACCCCCGTTATGCCCAGCCCCTGATGGACCTGAAAATGCCAGAATCCATTGCAAGGTCGCTCTGCACTGACCCCGAATATAAAATGCAGGCCATTCAGATAAAAGCCATGTGCGACCGCCTGAATATCCCATTTGTCGATACCACCCCCGCTCTTGTGGCAGAAGAGGCCAAGGGTCAACCCCAGTTCTGGGCCTATGACAGCCATCCCCGGCCCGAGGGCTACTCCACAATCGCCAAACAAATCGCCGGCCTCATTGCACCCTGATGGCAAACCGGCCTTTTTTTCTTTTCGGTTCCACCAAAAAAAAACGCAATTCTCATCGAGCCGGTTTCTGGGCCGGTTGCCACATGCCGTGCATGGCGCAGGAATTGGCTGGAACCTGAGTCACCGGCAACGCGTCTTTGCCATCGGCACGGGCAACGTAAAGCTGCATGACACCGCTTCGGTCAGATCCAAACATGACCCAGTTGCCGTCCGGCGATACGCTCGGGTGGTAGTGCTTCGTGCCTGGCCTGGAAAATGTCAGTTGCTCGGGTTTGCCTGATAGGGAAATTCGCATCAGTTCGATACTTTCACCCACCTTGGCCGTATAGTAAATATGGCTGCTATCGGGCGACCAAACCGGTACATCGCTGCTCTCGCTATGAAAGTCAGGCGTTTTCAGGCGCTCAATCGTGCCTTTATAACCACCGCGATCGGCCAGCTTCCGAAGCCCCTGACCATCGTTTTTTACAATATGGGGATGGCAATTGTAATGCTCGCCAGAAACAAATGTCAGCCATTGCCCGTCGGGCGACCAGCTCGGTGCAAAATTGAAGGGGTTGCCCGTATGGACCTTGATTTTGCCTGTCCCGTCCGTATTTGAAATGAAAATCTGGTAGTTTTCATGATAGCTGATCTGTTTCCCGCTCGGTGATGCGCTATATCCATAAGCGAATCCGTCGCCATTGCCAGAAACATCACGCTTCCGGTGCCCATCCAGATCCATGACAAAGGGTTTCGAAATGCCTTTGATCAAAGGTGTAAAACCAAACCCGGCCCCATCTGGCAGGAAAAACAGGCCTGTATTATAAATGCTCACCCGATCAATCGCCGTGAGGTTTTTGACTTTGCCCGTCGAAACCTCCATCAGGCAGGAATCCACCAGCCAGCCTTCCGTCATGCGGAATGTCTTGTGCTCTCGCTCCCAAGCTGCATTCTCAGGGCTCTCCCAAAGCGAGATGATCACCGCCTGCTGCCCATTCGGCGACCAGCCGGCAAACTGACTCCACTGATAAGACTTCTGCGTCAGTTCCTCCGCCAGAACACGCCTGCCTGTGCCATCGGCTCTGGCCAGACAGGCCCGGTTCGTGACCCAGTTTGCAAATTGACCCTCCGGCAGATCATTGCGACCCTCCGTATAACCAATCAAATACGTCGGCCTCGATTCCTGTGCCATCACAAAAGCCGGCAAAAACCAAGCCAAAAGACCAGCCAGCAAGAGTCCAGTCGGGCGATTCATGTCAAGTCCGTATGTCTTGGGTCGCGATAGGGCTGCGGAAAGTATCCAAAAATCGACTCCTGAATTTAAATTTCGCTTTTCCGTGGTCTGCCAATCGGTTTCAATGTCGCTTCGGTTCCATGTATCCGTGCCGTTTGAATCATCCACTCAGAATCGCCATAAGGTGTCCCTCGCCTCAGGCTATGACGCATCAAGCCCAGGTCCCGCTCTTTCATCGGCTCATTGGCCAATTCCACCCAGGCCTTGCCCCGCCTTATCGGGCCAGGTTCAATCGCCACCGGGCCCTTCTGATTGGCCGTCGCATAAAGTGATCCATATTTCCATTTCTCTGCACGTTCCACAAGCCCCGCCCGAATCGGATTCGTTTCGCAATATCGAATCACCGTACGCAGGTGCCGGTCGTGCTGGCACGGGAATGACTTGAACCGCGCATTCCAAAGATTGCCAACCACACCATGCTTCTGACGGTAATATCGAAGATAACCCGTCATCAATCGGTGAACCCAGCGACTCAGATCCCGATCCTCATAAGGCTGCAACACCATGTGGTAATGGTCCGGCATCAAGCAATAACCAAGTACCCGCATCGGTATCTGTTCCGAACTGCTGGCGATCAGATTGATCAGTGCCGCATAATCCGCCGGCTCATGAAACACTTCCGCCAAACCAATGCCACGATTGTAGACATGGTAGGTGAAATCAGCAAATGTATTGCGTGGGAGACGTGCCATTTTGTAAATTTAAGCAGTTGTGAGTCTTATGTCAAGAAAAAAAACGGAAATTTTGATAAAGATTCAAACCAATTCAGAATCTATTTTTGCATCTTTACGTTTGCTTTCCAAACGCATCGAACACAAATAGGCGGATCCTGAAATTCTTGGTTATACTCTTCGCGGTCATAAACGAGATATTTTGATCGAAAACGATGCCGGAGGCATCGCAGCGTGTAGCCGGTGGTTGAGCAGCGCAAGCGACGAAACCACCGGACGACGACACGACCAATGTTCTTGCACCCCGGCCGGGGTGCAAGCAGTATTTTTTTTCGCATGCAAATCCGGAAGGTGCCGCTGCGCTCAACCACAGGCTACACGATTCTAATGCCTCGGGCATCCTTTAAATGCGAAATGTGTCATTTGTGACCACCCAGACTATAAAAGAGGCTTGTGCCGATCCTGGCCGGGATTGGTGGTGGGGGGGCGAGGATTTGCGATTTTGCAGATGATCTGCACGTTCTCGCGTTAATCTGCTATGATTGCTTATAAGAACAGCACATCAAACGGAACATGTGCACTAACGCAGCCTGATTGCCAGTCTGGTGGGCTTCGTTTTTCAACACACAAAGGCAAATGATCCGCCCGCAACGGGCCAGGTACTTCTTTTCGACCATGCCTCCACATTACATCTTTCAAATCGAGCAGCTCAGTAAAATTGCCAACAAGAAGGAAATTCTCAAGAATGTCTGGCTCTCATTCTATCCGGGCGCCAAGATTGGTGTTTTGGGAGTGAATGGGTCGGGCAAGTCGACACTTCTGCGCATCATGGCGGGTGTCGACAAGGATTTTATTGGCATGGCCAAGCCTGCCAACGGCACTCGGATCGGTTTTGTTCCGCAAGAGCCGACACTCGACGAGTCGCTCAACGTGCGTGGCAATGTGGAAAAGGCCGTGGCTCCGATCCGCAAGCTGCTCCAGCGGTTTGATGAGATCAATGCACGCATGTGCGAGCCAATTGGCAGCGACGAGATGGACAAATTGCTTGATGAACAGGCCCGTGTTCAGGACGGCATCGACACAGCCGAAGCCTGGGAGCTTGACCGAACTCTGGAGATCGCCATGGACGCCATGCGCCTCCCGCCTGGCGATGCCGATGTGAAAAAGCTTTCGGGTGGTGAGCGTCGCCGGGTCGCCTTGTGCAAGACATTGCTTGAAAGGCCCGACATCCTACTGCTGGATGAGCCCACCAACCACCTCGACGCCGAGAGTGTGGCCTGGCTTGAGCGATATCTCTCCGACTTTCCCGGCACCGTGGTCGCCGTGACCCACGACCGCTATTTCCTCGACAATGCCGCCCAGTGGATTCTTGAGCTTGACCGTGGCCAGGGCATTCCCTGGGAAGGCAATTACACAAGCTGGCTGGAACAGAAGCATGCGCGGATGGAGAAGGAAGAGCGGGCCTCGGACGCGCGCCGCAAGACTCTGGAACGCGAACTGGAATGGGTCCGCATGTCGCCCCGCGCCCGTCAGGCCAAAAATCAGGCCCGGATGAAGCGATACGAACAGCTTGCATCGCAGGATGCCGACAAGCGCGACGAAGGCCTGACACTCTACATCCCGCCTGGCCCCCACCTGGGCGATCTGGTGGTCGAGGCAGTTGGTGTCTCCAAGGCGTTTGGCGATCGGCTTCTGTTTGAGAACATGAACTTCCGACTCCCGCCGGGCGGGATCATTGGCGTGGTCGGCCCCAACGGAGCGGGCAAAACCACTCTCTTCCGGATGATCGTGGGTACCGAAACTCCAGACACTGGCGAACTTCGGGTCGGCCCGACCGTCTCCGTATCGTATGTGGATCAGAACCGCGATTCGCTGAATGCGGAAAACACTGTGTTTCAGGAAATCTCAGGTGGCTTGGACAATGTTCAGCTCGGCAAGCGCAAGATCCCATCCAGGGCTTATGTCGCGAATTTCAATTTCAAGGGTGCGGATCAGGAAAAGCTTGTCGGAAACCTCTCCGGCGGCGAGCGCAATCGCGTGCACCTGGCCAAGCTCCTGAAATCGGGCGGCAACCTGCTTCTGCTTGACGAACCCACCAACGACCTTGATGTGGAAACCCTGCGTGCCCTGGAAGATGCCATTGTCGAGTTCGGCGGTTGCGCCGTCGTGATCAGTCACGACCGCTGGTTTCTGGACCGTGTGGCCACCCATATCCTGGCGTTCGAAGGCGAAAGTCAGGTCTTCTGGTGCGAAGGCAATTATCAGGTCTATGAAGAGCAGCGCAAGGCTCGCCTGGGCCTGGCCGCCGACCAGCCACACCGGATTCAGTACAAGTCCCTGACACGCTGAGTCCTTCCTAAAAGACCTTTCGAGACAACCCCCCTCTCTACAAGTCTACAGTGAAGCTCTGAAAAGGTTGTAGTCCATCATGAAACGCGGCAGGTTTGGGGCTCATATGTCGATCGCAGGCGGCCATCAGAATGCAGTGGCCGCAGCGGTAAAGGCTGGTTGCGACACGCTTCAGCTCTTTACCAAAGGCAATCAGCAATGGGCCGCAGCACCATTGACAGACGCTCAGGCCAAGCTCTTCCGCGACAGCCTGGCCCAAGCCGGCCTGGGTCAGCCGGTGGGCCACACCTCGTATCTGATCAACCTGGCCAGCCCTGACCCGGTCAATCGCGACAAGTCGATCCGTGCCCTGATCGACGAGATCCAAAGGGCCGAAGCACTCGGCCTTTCCGATCTGGTCATGCACCCCGGCGCCCACATGAATGAAGGGGTGCAGGCCGGTGTTCAGCGCATCGTTTCCGCTCTTGACGAAGCCCATCAGGCCACATCAGGCGTTAAGGTGCGTGTGGCACTGGAAACCACTGCGGGGCAGGGCACGTCCATCGGCTGCGAGCTTGAGCACATCGGCGCCATTCTGGGCGGAGTGGCCGCCCCCGAGCGACTTTCGGTGTGTGTCGACACATGCCACATTTTTGCGGCCGGATACGAGCTTGATCCTGCCGAGAAATACGACGCATGGGTCGATTTGCTGGACCAGACCGTGGGTGTGCCGCGTGTCCGTCTCTGGCACATCAACGACAGCGTCAAGAAGCTTGGCAGCAGGGTGGATCGCCATGCCGGAATCGGACGTGGCCTGATTCCGGTGGCAGTCTTTGAGCGAGTCGTCAATGACCCGCGTTTTGGTCATTGTCCGATGATTCTGGAAACACCCAAGGGCGAGGAGGACGGACGTGATCTGGACCTCATCAATCTCGAAATCCTTCGCAGTCTGGAACGATAAACCATGAGCAGACGACCACCGGCCCCGAGGAATCGGTCGACCCGCAGCAAGCCCAGGTCTCAGGGCGAATCCCTGATCACCGAAACCCTCTCTCAGGGGCTTCCCACCGATGGCGTCATACTCCGATATGCCGACATGGAAATTCCCGACCCGTCCTTGTTCCTAAACCGTGAACTCGGCTGGCTTGCCTTCAATCAGCGCGTTCTTGAGGAAGCCCGCGACCCGAGTGTCCCACTTCTCGAGCGGGTCCGATTTACCGCAATCTCGGCCTCGAATCTGGATGAATTCTTTGAAGTCCGGGTCGCTGGCGTACAGGCTCAATATTATGACAACGTAGAGCCTCAGGATGAAGCTTCGGACGGCATGGGCCCATTCGCCCAGATGCTTGAAATTGCCGAAAAAGCCCATGATTTTGTAAAAACACAATACGACACCTGGTTTGATGAGCTGCGCCCGGCCCTGGCCCGCAAAGGTATCCAGATTCTTGCCCCCGAGAATCTGAACGAAGAACAGAATTCCTGGCTCGACAATTATTACGACACCTGGGTCTTCCCCGTCCTGACCCCTCTGGCCATCGATCCTGCGCACCCCTTCCCACACCTCCATAATAAATCGCTCAACCTGATCCTGAGGCTCGAAGGCCAGAACCAGGATCAAGTCAGAACCCTATTCGCCGTGCTTCAGGTGCCAAGCGTCCTGCCACGTCTGGTCAAACTGCCCCAGGCCGATAAATCGTCTGTGGACATGCCCCAGTTCGTCTTTCTCGAAGATGTGATCGGGCCACGGCTTGGATCCCTGTTCGGAGGCTTTCGGGTCTCCTCCAGAGCCGCCTTTCGTGTGACCCGCAACAGCGACCTCGCCGTTCAGGAAACCGAAATCAAGTCAAGCCTCATCTCGACCATCGAAGAAACCCTGCGCCGCCGAAAATGGGGAGCCGCTGTCCGCCTGGAAATCGACTCCCGCGCGGAAGATCCATTCGTCTCACTGCTCCAGTCCGCCCTCGATCTCGATGATCGCGATATCTACCGGATCACCGGCCCGCTTGATCTCACCGCCATGGTCGGCCTGGCCAAAATCGAAGGCTTCAGAGAACTCAAGGAGACCCCCTGGGAACCACAGACCCCAGCCCAGTTCTCAAACCGGTCCAACATCTTCCAGCTCATCAGCGAATCCGACCAGCTCGTCCATCACCCCTACGAATCCTTTGGTACCGTCACCAGCTTCATCGAACAAGCCGCCGAAGATCCGCAGGTCCTGGCCATCAAGATGACCCTCTACCGCACCGCTGAGGACAACCCTATCATCAATGCCCTCAGCCGGGCCGCCGAAAATGGCAAGCAAGTCACGGTACTTGTCGAAATTCAGGCCCGACTCGACGAAGAAAACAATATCGTCAAGGCAAGAATGCTTCAAAATGCTGGTGTACACGTTGTTTATGGAATGGTTGGACTGAAAACCCACTGCAAGGCCGCCTTGGTCGTTCGACGCGAGCACGACGGAATCCGCCGCTATATCCACCTCGGAACTGGCAACTATAACCCCACCACAGCACGAGTCTACACCGATCTCGGCTTCTTCACCTGCAAAGAGGAATTCGGTGAGGATGCCTCGGCTCTCTTCAACCTCCTCACCGGCTATTCCCAGGGCCACCAGTGGAACAAACTCGTGGTCGCTCCCATGCATATGGCCGACCGCGTCGTCCAGCTCATCGACCGCGAACGCCTTCACGCCCTTGAAGGTCTCCCCGCCCGAATCATCGCCAAAATGAATGCACTGGTCGACCCCTATGCCATCTCTGCCCTCTACCTCGCTGCAAAAGCCGGCGTCAAAGTCGACCTGATCGTGCGCGGGCCATGCTGCCTAAAGCCAGGTGTCCCAGGCGTCTCCGAAAATATTCGAGTCATCTCTACGGTCGATAAATTCCTCGAACATTCCAGAATCACCTACTTCCAAAACGGCAACAACCCAGAAGTCTATCTCGGTTCCGCAGACTGGATGCCACGAAATTTCCGCCGCCGTGTCGAACTCCTCTTCCCAATCGAAGACCCACGACTCAAAAGCCGAATCGTCGATGGAATCCTCGGCATCACACTGGCCGATAACGTCAAGGCCCGTGTCCTACAGTCCGACGGCACCTATGTCCGCGCCAAGCCCGCTCCCGGCGAACCCAAAATCCGCTCCCAGGTCGAATTCCAAAATATGGCCCGCGAATTCTCAACCGGCGAAAGCATCCACGTCAGAGGTGCAATACCCCCTCCCATCATCCTCCCAGCACGCTCCGAAAGCCATTGACTCCTTCATCCCTACGATTATGCAAACCCCCACCTCACCCAAAAAAATGAGATCTCGCTTCCTATTTACCCCATCTTTCCTGACCCTCCCATTTGGTATGCCTTTCAGATTCCGACCCCACATTTGATTGACATCACCCGCTCCATCGTGCCGAAGTTAGGAATAAGAATCGCTGGAAAAGAGTTGGCGATGCGGTCAGGATGAATTTACCTGCTCGCTGACTCTCAGGCTTGATCGAGCTGAAAGGAGTCGCACGATGGCCGTTTTCGAGAATCGTCCGGAATCTCGCAGGGAACGCAAATTCCTGCCAACCATGGGTTTATCTGGTTTGGAGCAGCGCGCACTGATGGCTTCCCTGCAAGTCCTGCAAGCGCCCTCCATCAAGTCGCAATATCCGGCTGCTTCCAATAGCAACCCGAATTCTAAAAACTTCAAGCATCTCAACAATGCGGCCCGCGCCCTGGTCCACATCCGGTCGCACCAGGTCCTGACCCACACTGCCTCGGGCGGCATGGGCACCCTCATTCAGGATGTCGATGGCGAATTGTGGACCGCCTACCTCGACGACCCCCTCGACAAACGCAGCCCCGCAGGCACCATCAGGGCCTTCCCTGACACCGGCGGACGTGTCAAGCTGGTCGTCGACGGAACCACCGAAAATACCGAGCTCGTCATTGAGCCCTACCCCAGAATCAGGCCCCGAAATCAGGCCCACGCCTTCTCGGCCCAACTCGGCCGACAGGACAAAGCCCTCGGCGTCTCAAGCATCGAAATCACCAGCGGCAAGATCAACTCCATCCTCGGCTACCGCACTGTAAACCTCTCCGGAAAAATCACCATCGCTGGCGATAATCCCGTCTCAAGAATCGCCCTCAATTCCATCCAGCCAGGCGCTTCCATCATCACCGGTGGGGACCTCAACACCCTGAACGTCTACAACAGTGCCGTCTTTGATGGACCTGGTGGTATCAGTGTCGGCCGCGACCTCAACTGGATGACCGTTTACGGAAACCTCGAATTCCGCAACGGTGCCAATCTCCTTGTCGGTCGAGACATCGGCCTGAACCTTCAGCCCGACAAAGGCACCAGCACCGGCGGCAAAGGGGCCTTGATCAACGGCAATATGTATATCTCCGCCGGCAGCTCCATGCAGGTCGGCCGATCGCTCGATTATCCATTCCTCATTCAGGGACGCCTCGATGGTGCCAACCATATCACCATCCCATCCGGCGGTAGCTACTTAAGCGCCTATGGCGGTTACTACCCCACCCTCTGATATTCAAACCCCGTTTGAAGCCAATCACAAACAAGGCCAGAGGTGCTCTGCTCCTCTGGCCTTGCCCGTTTTTTTTTTCTCTCTCTCTCTGAATTTTTACTTCGCCTTAGCCTTCGACTTCCCGCCCGCCGGTGGAGAAATCTTCTGCAACTCCTTCTGGACTTCCTCAGGCGACATCTTGCCTTGGGCTTCCGCCGAGGCTCCGCCTGACGATTCCGTCTTCGAGCCGCAACCAGATATTGCCGAGAATTGGCAAAAAACCAATAGACTAACCGAAACAAGTACCTTGTAATTGTGTTTCATTGAAGTCGTCTATCCAAATTGTTGAAGAGTTTTCAGCATCCAACATCACATTCATTAGCATCTTATCTTTTATACAAAAAAAAATCGACTGGGAAACCCCAGTCGATCCTGCGAATTAAAACGCCTCAGGCAAATACTCAGAATTTATAAGCTGTCAGACGAAATGACTTCGCCACCAGCCCGCGTGATCAGGGCTCGGACAATGGCAGGATTGACAGTTTCTTTGACGAACCGCACAGATCCATCAGTTAAGCACATGTTCGCTCCACCTGGGTGCCAGCTAAAAATTTCATTGTTAGGGCCGCAGTCGTGAATACCCCAGTCGTTCGGGCCACAGCTCGGCTTTCCAAATCCACCTGTCCGGTTGTTGTTGATCCCGCTCGATACGCCCGCAGCGTTATCCGGATCGCCCCATCTCCAGCTCCGACGCGCACCAGCAACAAAAGGTGCCGCTGCATTTTGGTCTGGTGCATAATCCGTAGGAGGTGCACCGTAATTCCCAACTCCCTGCATCTTCGGACTACGGCCTGTATCTTCATAAAACATCGCTGTATTTGACGTCCCATCAGTCGTCGCACCTATAGTCGCTCCTCCCTGGTAGAGGTCCACTACACCAGATAATACCTGGGCAGGATCGATTTGCATCGTCTTGTTTGAAGAGCATCCGGAGCAAGAATAATTCTTGTAGGCCGATTGGGCATATTGCGAGCCTGTCAGTGAGCCTGGAACAGGTGTCGGGCCAACATATCCGGGTTGCCACTTCGTCGTTCCATTTCCCATGATTTCCGTGTAAGGTGCCGTGGCATAATCCAGGCAAGCAAATCCAACTTGGTCTCTATCACCATTCCGATCGCTTAGAAGGTTATTCGTCGGGCAGAGGAATGACTTCACCACCGTGAATCCTGCTGTCGTATTGCACGAAAAATTGTAAGGCTGCTGAAGGTTCATCGTGTTGAAAACCGTGCCTTGTTCAATAGTGCTTAGAATGATCGTGAAAGCACTATGGAAATCTTGCGTTTTGTAAATCGTGCCATTAATCGTGGCGTTGTGCTCGCCAGACCGAGGCATTACGCCCTGAGAGCTTTCAAAATTATGTGCCGCCAAGCCAAGTTGTTTGAGGTTATTCACACACTGCGCACGGCGGGCGGCTTCACGAGCCGATTGCACTGCCGGCAACAAAAGCGATATCAATACGGCAATGATCGCAATCACCACCAGCAATTCGATCAATGTAAACCCACGACGGGCAGAGCTTGCTTGAATCTTCATGAATGACTATTCCCTGATTTGATGATTCTTATGGGAGATAAGTGTTACCATCCCAAATCCGACATTTCACGCCGACACTCTTGCGGATCTGGAAAAGATCAACGGCTATCACAGCCGCCTAGATTCCCCTCCAAGTTTCACTACAATGATTTTCCCTTACAAACAAGTAGATCCTATGAAGCCCGCGGGTATATCTCATGAGACTTTATTCTCTCAGGCTACTCCCAAACATCCCCAATTCTTAATCATCGCAGGGTAATAAACATCCCCAAAAACCGCCGTGCCAACACTTGAAAACACGAATCATGTCGGCCCGATGCCCTCATCGGGCGAGCACAACAATTAAAACCCGCCAATCTGAATTAATCTCCGCCCCCTGGCCCCCTGATCGCGCGAGCCGCGTCAGGGGACGCGGCCTACATTCGCATATTCAAACGAAAAACCCGACAATGTCGGCCCGATGCCCTCATCGGGCGCGCACAACAATTAAAACCCGCCAATCTGAATTAATCTCCGCCCCCTGGCCACCTGATCGCGCGAGCCCTGTCAGGGGACCGTCCCAACACTTGAAAAACCCATCGCCCTATTCTTAATCATAAATAAACTGTCAAACTCTCCCAATCCTAACCATTCTCCCGATTGCATCTCTAAAAATATCCAAAAAAACGCTCAATCAACACCCTCCCGATCATGATATTACGAATACGGGACTTCCCCGCATTCGCAACACTAGTTTTCCCACATCGGTAGGTATCATGACCCAGAACTCCCCGGAAACGCATCAAGGACCTGCAAAAAACGCCATCAGGCATGGCCTGACCAGCACCACGCATGTTCCCGACCAAAGGATGGAACAGGTCGAACAGATCCGCTCAGAGCTCACGCGCATTCATGAGCCGCAAACGGCTGAAGAGCGCGATTGTATTCATGAGCTCGCTCTGGTGCGCTGGAAAACCTTTGAAAATGAGCGTCTGCACCAGTTGCGCATAAAAACTGAAGCCGCCATGGCCGGCGATATCTTTGACCGCCAAATGGTCGACCGGTTCGAGGCCGACGAAGCCCTCTGGAAGGCCAATCCACGATTCCGCATGGACCTTCTGGGCCGCACCCTGCACGGCGCAGCTCTGTTTGTGCAACTCTGGACGGAAATACAATCGGCCCTGAACTCCAAAGTTCAGCGAATGACCCTCCCGCAAGCCAAAACCATGGCCCTGCTGCTCGGCTCAAGCTGGAAAGTCCAGGATCTTTCCGAAAATGCGCTCCCTCTCCTCGGCCGATACCTGAAATTGGAGGCTGACCCGCCGGAAACGCTCAAAATGTGGGTTGAAGCCTCGGGCTCAGATGCAATTGCAGGAGACATCAAGCTCATCAAGCATCATTATCAGTCGAGCCCCGAAAAAATCGTCTGCCACAAAGAGCTCCTCACGCGCGCTTCTACGGAAGTCCAAAACTGGTCAGCGCGTAAACGGAACTTGGAAATGGAATACGCAACCCAGCGCACCCGATTTATCGAAATAGCCTCAGGCACTGGCCTTGGCGACCCGAAACTGACGACCGATGCGCGGCTTGCCCTTCGTTATCAAATCACCACCGAAAATCGGGCCGATAAGCTCGTGCGCCGGCTCGACGGCCTCAAGCGCCACCGCGCCTTGCTCGAGCATCGCCAGGCCGCCGCTGCCGAGCGCGAGGCGCGCCGGCAAGCCAAGCTTGAGCAATCGATGGTCGCCATGCCAACCGAGCAAGAGGTCCAAGCCGACTTCGAAGGCACCTTAAACGAGCTCAATGCGCTGCTGGAATCGGCCCATAACATCGCCGCCAATGCGGCCAAACCGGCTGAATCTGAAAACGCACAAACTCAATCTACACAAGAGGATGCAGCGCAGGTGCGAAACAACAAGTC
>CAMBEP010000040.1 GCA_945865635.1 Candidatus Kuenenia stuttgartensis | reverse complement strand
TAGAATCTGGCCATGGCTTGGTGTCTGCGACGCCATATCGACCAGATCCATGCGGTTTCAACTGTTAATACAATTGGCGATATGATATTATTGAAGATTCGATTGATTTCTGGCAGTGTGAACGGTATCAACTCCATGAATTTTAGTTTTTTTTAGAGTCCTGCGGCATACCTTCCACCACGCTCTTTGGCTTACTGACTTGCTTGGATCGAACCACCTCCAAAAAGGCGTATGAGAACATGCACAACGTCATGTGACGATACCAGCCTGTCCAAAGCCGCACCTCGTATTGATCCAAGCCGACTTGCTGTTTTGCCTGTTCGAACGCCGACTCGATCGCCCATCGACTTCCGGCTACACGTACCACTTCTTCAATCTTTGTTGACGGAGTGTAATGACAAATATAATAAGCGATTTCGTCCGGCTTTTCAATCGATCTCCTGAAGAGCAACGCCTTCTGGAAACCACTTTTTGCAAGGTTCTGAAATGCAACTAAAGCCCAGTCGTAATATCGCTCGCCTTTAGTGCCCGAACCACAACTGAGCCTTTGCCATTGGTCGTCGGCCAGTTGTTCGGCGTGCTCCCGCGTGGTTCCGATCTGGTCATTCAAATAATAATGCTCATTGCAGGGCACGGCCAGCACATAGCCTTTCCCCTCGTCTTCCAGCATTTGGCGCAGTTGGTCGTCACGCCCGTAAACTTCATCACCGACAGCCCAGAAAAATGGCATGTTGCCATTGATGGCATGCCTGAACATCGAAACAGCCAATTGTGGCTTGGTCAGAAACTCTTTTGATTCAGGTATTTTCGCTTCTTTACGTCGATCTTGGTCGTCGATCCAGACTTGGGGCAGATAAAGTTCGCGATCGATCAAAGCCGAGCCGCGAGACGAAGAATATGCAAGAAAGACACCAATCTGAGAATTCTCAACGCGACCGGCGGTGCCGCTATATTGTCGGTTGACTCCGGCGGATTTTACGCCTTTTTTGAGAAATCCCGTTTCGTCAACAATCACCACACCGTTGGTTTCGCCAAGCTTTTCAGCGATGTAAACCTGAAGCTCATCACGAACTTTGTCGGAGTCCCAACTGGCCTGTGCGAGCAGACGTTGCAAACTGTCCGGGCGGGAATAGCCTGCGGATTCAGCGAGATGCCAGGAATTCTTACGCTGGGCGCCACTGACCAGGCCACGCAGAAAGGACTTGGCGTGATCTCGCATCTCAAGCCGAGGTATATACTTGCATACCCGTTCGCAGATTGCGTCGAACTCGTTGTGCCAATCGTCCGCCAACAGATCGTCCATGACCTTGTCTCCTTATGATCAGGAGTGAAGGATACCGTATTAGCTAAAGATTACAAGTCCAGCTGTAGTATTAAAAGCTTTGCACTTGGAAATGCATTTATTTCAGGTTCATGAATGCTGGAAATCTTGTATTTGATAGTTTTCCTCTGCCATCAGGCGTTCTGACAATCTTAAGAGTTCTCGTGTTTTATCGTCTTTACACTTTACGCAACGTCAATTGACACATTTCCAGAGGATACACCTTTTCAGGGTGTTTTGAAATCATGTGAAATTGAATCTTTATGTCTTGCTGACCATTGGTGTTGATTCACTCAAACTCATGCTAAAGAATATGATGCCTCTGGCATCGGAGAAAAATGTGTCGTTCAAGGCCGCTCAAATTATAATCAAAATCGGCCTTAAATTCAATCCGGTTAGCCATGAATTGTTAGGCATTGGCATGATTAACTCTAAACAATCAAGCGAATTCAATCATTTTCAATGCATTGATGCATGATTCTGAATGAACGGTTCTGTCAGTTGACTGTCCACAAAGTGCTTAGGGTGTCGATGGAACGCCTGGCGCTAAGATGGAACGACTCAAAGATCCGCGATATTCAAAGATCTCGAGTGTCGTGTCAGATGGACTGGTTTACTGAAGCAGTGCCTGGATCTGGGGAAATCTTGGGCAGGGGTTCCGGATGTGGAATGGTATTTAACGAGGAGTCGGCAAGGAGTCGTTCTTCCAGCCTTGCCATTCGATCCATGAGGTCGTTGTTTTCGAGTTTCTTGACAACTTTATTGGGGTTCAGGTATGCATTTTCAGACCACCAATCGATTCCCATCTCTTTGGCTTTTTCAACAGAACAAACGAGCAGGCGGATTTGTATGGTCAAAAGTTCGATATCGACAAGTTTCACCTTGATATCGCCTGCGATGACAAGCCCTTTGTCGAGAATTCGCTCGAGAACATCTGCCAAGGTAGAGGATTCAACACCATGAACAATTCCTCGTTTCTGATCTTGTGGAGCATTCATGATCACGAATAAGCCTTTTTTTATTGCTATTGATTGGTTGACAGTTGTGCAAGAGGATTATGAATTAGATCAGTTTTCCGAGCGGACCAAGATCGAGATTCAGATCATCGTCTGTGAGCCCGAACTCAGTTTTCAGCCAGCTCATCTGCGTATTGAGTTCCATGAAGACCAGGCCCATGCGTTCGATCTCTTCTTCGTTCAGGGATCCGCCTTCAATGCGCCTAATAGCTTGTTTTTCGAGGAGTTGGCGAACCAGTTCTACCAAAGTCAGAACAAGTTGCCCGAGGCCTTTTTTAATATTATCTGGATCAATTTCAATTCTGGGCGAATTTTGGCCTTGTGGAATCAGTTTCTGTTTTGGCTCATTTGGGAAGATTGGAGCGAAGCTTTGTGAGCTCATGAGTTCACCTGTTGTGGCTCGATTGGCGTTGTATTATTGAAAAGAACATTGCCCTTTCGAGCGGTTTCGACTGATGTGAACAATAATTGCAGGTTAAGATAGATCAGATCGACCCCGGCAACAGAGATGACTACCTCGCCAAATACGACAACACCCGTGTTTAGGACACGATCCAAGAGTTCGCAGAGTGATGCACGATCTTGATTCACAACGGGCATGATTGATTCCACCCTGGCGTTTTCGGGCCGTTTAGAATTCATTCTGGGCAGGTGGTGGTTTAGCCTTCGTATTTTAGAAGATCTTCATAAATTGAGCGTGCCATATGTCGGGATTCATCTAGTTCGTAGCCCATTGCGACATCCATCAGAGCGGCCTTGGCGGCATCAGCATGCTTTGTGCCATTATGATTTTCCAGGAGCGACCAATAAATTTCTGTAGCTTGGCGGAGGTTGCCCTCCAGTCGGTAACGATTTGCCATGCTGAGTAGTCGGCCGATCAAGCTTCCATCGAGAGCTGGATCGTGATGGGCGCTGTTTTTGTCAGTGACTGAAATCAGTATATCTACTTCTTTGTCATGGGAATGATCTGTGTGCATGGCGATATCTCCTTAGAATTCTGTATAAATGGGATTGATTCATGCTAAATGCGAAACGGGGATTTGCGATTTGATTCAATCGTCGTCTGGATCTATTTGACTGGCTTCAATTTCGTCCAATCGGTCCAGAAGCTTGGTTTCTTCAATCGCGAAGAGTTCTTCGGTTATGGCGCCTGATTCCACTTTGATATAGAGGTCGCTCAGGGCGCGGGTAATGGTTTCAGCCTCACCGGTGATTTCTTTTTGAACAGCGGTGTTGATCTCTTTAAAGACCCACAAAATGGGCGAGATGAGAAGGTCGTCGAGTATAAACATGTTTGAGTTTAAGCCTCTATATTCATGCTGATAAAATGATGGGGGGCCCAAGGTCCGTTGAAGTCGAAAGTGAAATCATTGTTAAACAGTTTGGCGGCCTCGAAAATGGCCTCTTCAAACTTTTTCTGGTTCTCGCGCTTGATTAGGCAAGCCAGATGCATGACTTCGCGTTCATCGCGTGGCGGATTTTCAATAATGTCATCGCAATATGGTTTTAATACTTTCTTAACGTAAGAAGTGTGTCGTTCACGTTCTTCGTTGAGAATGCGCTCAAAAACTCGTCCCAGTTCGATCTTGTCCAACTGGCTGGAAGCATGCTGCAGCGTCAGAATTCGGTCTCTCAGTTGAGTGAGTTCATGATGCTTGTTCACATAATATTCAAATACATTTGGTAGATCCACTCCAACGCGCACACCCATTTCCACCTTGCCTCGAACCTGGTCAAGTTCGTCGCGGAATATGGATTCATTATTCTTGAGAATAGTCATAACATGATCCATATCATCTGCAAGCGTACCAAAAGCCATTGGAAGAACAGTCTCTTCTTCCATGATCTTTTTAATGACTGCATTGTGTGCTGCCAGATTGCGTCGTTCAGGCCGAAGCCGCTTTTCAGAAAAATCACTGAGTACAGCTGCAATTTGACCTGAGCATACCACATGGACTTCTTTGCCTTGAATCCCGATGGGACCGAAGGCGTTTTTTACGGAGTTGTCAGCGATTGCGTAGATGTATTGTCCGGACGTTTGCATTTGTTCGCTCAATCGTCAACCAAAGATTTGAGGCCGAAGCCGATGATGTTGAGTTGCCCGTCGATTTTTAGCACGTAAGTCTCTGCATCGAGAACTTCTTTAGAGACTTCAAGCCCGAGATTCTGGATTGTGATATTTGGGACGAAGGCATTGGCTTCTATGGCCCAAACACCCCGCGCTGAATCAATAAGGCTCATATTGACAACCTGGACGCGTCGAGCTTCGCAATTGGTTTTGAGGAATTCAATCGCGAGTCTACGAACAAGCTCGATAACTTGTGTTTTAGGAGGTACTTCTGATCCCGCATTCTCGGGACTTTGGATTTGCATTTGTGACGCCGCATTGTCCATGGATTGATCCAGCATGAGGAGCCTACGGTTCTATTCCGAGATAAGCCTGACGAATCGTTTTGCAACTTGCAATCATTCGAATCTGGGTTGGTGGGTTCAATATTTGAGCTTGAAGCCAGAAGAGTTTACCTGAGCAGACGCTGCAGCCCGAGTAGGACTTGGCTGAAACACTTCAGGTGGCGTTTCTTTGAGGGATTCGAAATGGCTTAAGAGAGCAGCTGTTTCGATTTCAATCTGAGCCAGTCGAAGTTTCAGCTCTTGAATAAGTTGTTCCGCGATTGACAATTCTTTTGTTTTACGCTGGTTTTCCATAGAAAGGATCGCCAGTTTCATGAATTTGTGTTGCGGATTACTTGAGTCGGTAATCAGTTCAGTCATGGTCTGTATATGTTGCAGACCACGACGAATTGGGGCCGTCTGAATCTTCCCGGTTCGATGATGGCTTGGGTTGTATTTCATGATTTGAAGATTTCGGCTTTTATTGGGATTTGATACGTGTCACGGTCAGGTCCGCAGACTTTCTCAATGACATCACCAAGAATTGGTGAAGGAACACATTCGCCAGCTCGCATAACTCTGGCTGTTTCGGTGCTGAGTACATCGCGAGTCACCCACTCGAAGACCGGATCGCCCCATCGGGCCCTTCCGCCCTTGAGAGCAAGAATCTTTGCAATTGCAATACAGGAACGAATTGAAGGACGGTGCTTGTTCTCGACCATTTCTCGTAATTCTCTAACGATATCTACGATAATTTCAGAGTCTTCCTGGCCGAGTCCAGATTTGGACTTGGTAATTTGCACCTCGGTCTCGCGGTCATAATGGCCGACCAGTAAAGTAATCATTCGATCCATCAAGGCATCCTGGGTTTTATGAGTACCAGCATATTCTTCAGGATTTGAAGTAAATATAGCCCGAAAGTTGGGGTGAGCTTCCATATAGCCCTCGCCAGTTCCGCGCATTTTTGGCATGTTCAGGATCTTTTCCGAGAGAATGCTGAGAAGCACATTGTTGGCTTCCGGTCGGGACCGCGTAAACTCGTCATAAATGAGTGTTTCGCCTTTAATACAAGCAGTTGTAAGGCGATTGTCAACCCAAAGGCTTTTGACTTCTTCTTCCGTCTTTAATACGGAATGAATGAAATTGTCAACCAGTTTACGTCGCTTGAAACCACCTTCACGCCCAATCAGGTCAGAACTACCGAATTCGTCGTCCCCATGAATTAAGCTGACAGGCCTTCCGAGCTTAGATGCTACATGAAATGCAAGCGTGGTTTTACCAGTCCCGGCAGGCCCAGAAAAGTGAACAGCATAGCCTGCTTCAAGGTAAGCCAATGCGCGATCTGTTAGAGATTGCACATGGTCGGTAAACACGAAGGCGTCACTTGGCTCTGGGACGATATTGTCTTCATTGAGAGGCGACATTGGGAGTTTTGACTCCGAAGACTTTGGTTTTTTGAGGATCGTAACAGACATTGGCTTATTGCTCCGCCTTGGTTGTTTGAAAGGAAGACTCTGGTTTGGGGATTCGGCCACGTCCTCGACATTTCAGACAATCCATGCCCGTGGCTGAGCGATCGTCTCCGGAGCCTTGACAGTCGGGACATACAATAGACCCTCCTGTGATGGCCAACAGTCTGCCTTTTCCTTGACACGCATTGCAGGTGAAAGTTTTGATTGCACCAGTACCTTGACAATGTGCGCAGGTCATATGGTTTTCAGGGATTTCGACTTTGCCTCGACCAATACAAACAGGACAATTTGAAAGTACCGACATGATTTCAAATGGATCCTTGCCCTTGCCTTTGCAGAAGACACACGCGGCAATCGTCAGTTTCAATCCATCTCGTTGTTTCATAGAGCACTCATGCTTTAATCGTATTCGACATTCGAAATCTGCGGTTTGATGTGGATTGATTTGGGTCTGCTGGAAATCGAAAAAGTTGCAATTGGCAAGACTTTCCTGGTCGAGGACCGATTTCGAGAAGAATGACATCGAACCAGTTGACTCGCACCAGGAGTCGGTTGAATTCGAATCGTAATCGATGACTTGATGGATACCTGCGATTAACAGCCATCAAAGATCAGTCGCTCACTGTCGATCAACAACTAGCATCAAGTGGAAAAACGACAGGACTCAGACAGAGACCGCGCCCCGAAGCCAACCCGAACGACTGGCAAGGTTTTCTTGCTGGTTTGATTTTCTCATGCTTGAAACCCGGTTCATGAGCTTTGCCAGATAATCGGCCAGTTCATTGGCTTGGCGGGCAGCTTCACACTCGCGGCTTTGTTCAGATTTCATCAAAGCCGTCATATGGTCGTTCAACATTTGTTGCAGAATCCGCGCACGTTCCAGATTTTCTGCCTGATTGGTCTGCTTCAGGGTTGTGACTTCCTGATTCAGGGTCATAGCAAATTCTGTAAGCTTGCGTTGCAATTCATCACGGTTGGCTTCATCCCTCTGGATGCTCGCACGCAGGCGAGCCATTTCTTCTGATCTCTTCATTCTAAACTCCTTGTTCAAATCTTTTCGCCCGAAACTTGCAAAATGCAATCCATGACGATCCCCCCACCGATGGAGCATCAATTTGCTCCATCGAAAGGGAGAAAATCAAATTCAGGCTGGTGAAGCAGCGCTGGCTGTGAGGCCAATTGCTTCAGCATACTTGAGGTATGTTTCAACGGATGCGATTACAACGCGGGCTTCAATTGAAAGCAGTTCGATGCCGACGAGCGAAACCTTCACAAAGGCGTCAATGACGATACCCTTATCAAGAATACGGTCAACAACTTCAGCCAAGCTGGATGAATCGGTCGATTTTTGAACCTTAGCCATTGGAATTCTCCTAAAATGGTAGCACGTTCCCAGATGTTTTAGATGATTGCGAAGTCAGGGAACAACCTTCGCACCACTGAATAATATCTATTGCAAGAGCTGTGCCAAAAGGCTCTGGAGACTCAATAAATCTCTCTGTTATATCTAAAATGTTAAAAAACGATAAGAATATCCAGTTATATGGTCCGGATTTGGTTTTTCGGCCATTTGTCAGTCAACGGATTCACTGCTTTTCGATCGATTCTATGGTGATCTCGCCATAGGAGGGTTTGCTATGGAGGTTCTGCTATGTTGATTCTGGGACAGTTTCATGGCGGCACTGCCCCATGCATGGTTGCCAACTGCTCTTTTCTGATTCAAAGGTTTTATAACTGATCAAAATTCATTTGATGTGTTTTAAAATAGGATGAACCTAAAATGAGCGAGGATTTTTTCATTCGCAATAATCAGAATCATGGACAATTGTTAGCGGAATGACCAGTGAATTCCAATGAATAAAACTTAACTTGATGATTCTTGGTAAAATATAGTGTTTTTCGTCGCCCGAAAACCTAAATCTGGGTGTTAAGGATATGGTTTTGGTTCCAAAACGGTTTCGATCGCTTGCAAAAGCGCTTCATGACTGAAAGGCTTGGTTACAAATCCGGAAATCAGGCCGTGACGCATACTTTCCTGGACCACACTATCGTCTTTATAAAAGTAGCCAGAAACCAGCAGCATCGGTGCTCTGCAAGCGGTTTCCGATCGGATCAATCGGGCCAGGTCGACACCTTCAATATCAGACAGCTTGGCATCGAGTAGGACCAGGCAGTATAGATGGCCCGATAATTTCAATTGAACCAAGGCTTTCTTGCCATTCTCTTCCATGTCGACTTGGAACCCATGTTTCTGGAGTAAGATTTTGAGTACCCAGCAGACATCGGGTTCATCGTCTACGATGAAAATACGTGCTTGATTCAGCTTGGTCATAAGTCTACATCAGGGAGTTGTCGTAAAGGAAGCCTGACGGTGAATGTGCTTCCATGATGAATAACGCTGTCCACTTCAATCAAGCCTTTGTGCTGTTGGATAATAGTGTGGCAAATGGAAAGGCCAAGGCCAGTTCCCTTACCACTCATTTGCGTGGTAAAGAAAGGGTCGAAAATTTGGCTAATATTGGATGCGGTAATTCCACAACCATTATCTGAAACTTCGACAACAGCTTCTTTTTGTTGCTGATAGACAGCGATTCGAATCTCCCCACCATCAGGCATCGCCTGGCAAGCATTTAAAATAAAATTCATAAATACTTGCTGTAATAAGTTCGCATTTCCCGAAATTGGTATTTCGTCGGTTTCGTATTGATCAATGACTCGGATTTTTAAGAGTTTTGCTTGAGGTGCTAGCACGTTGACCGTATCGTTTACAAGAGTCACCAGGTTCAAAGGTTCTACGTGGTCGCTTGGCGCAGGGCGAGCAAAACGCAAAAGGTTTTCAATGATTGACGAGGCACGCTGAATTCCATTGATGATTTTATGAGCGCATTCACGATGAAAACTGGGCGTAATATCTGCTTCTAATAGAAATTGAGCAGCTGAATAACTTACAGAGAGAGGGTTTCGCAGTTCGTGTGCGATACCACCTGCCATCACACCCAAAGCGGCTAGTTTTTCAGTGTGCAATAGGTGTGCTTCAAAGGCCCGGCGTTCCGAAAGATCCCGGCCCACCTCAACAACCCCGTAGACATTGCCTGAATCGTCGCGAATGGGCGAACAGCACCAGTCAATTGGAATGAGCTTGCCGCTAGTCGATACGATATTTATTTCGTGAAACTGAACTGCGTTACCTTTTGCAAGCCGATGGAGGATCTCTTCCATGTTGTGTCTCTGACTTGGTTCGCAGAGCTCGCTCAGTCGCTTGCCCTTGACTTGATCTTTATGGAAGCCGGAAATGCGTTCTGCAGCAAGATTCCAGCTGATAATCTGTCCTTCGGCATCCGTGGAAACAACCAAATCATTGGCACTTTCCACGACGCTTGCCAAGTGGCGTTCCGCCATTCGGGCTTTTTCGCTGAGTTGGACTTTCTCGGTAACATCGTCCATCACGAGCATTGTATGCTCAACGATATTGCCTGATTTCACCGGAATTAACGTGTAATAATAAATTCGGGTGGAGACTCCCGGTGCCCGGTAGGTCATCTGGGCATTCTGAATGCCTTCGCCTGTATCAAAGACATTTCGGACCTTACCTTCGAGATTCGTGAAGTTGAGAATGGCTTCTGGAAAAACTTCGCGAATCTTTGCACCTATTGTCTCTGATTCGAAGCGGCGGGATTTTATTAAAAAATTGCGGTTGGCGGAAACAACTCTGAGCGAGCGGTCAAACAACAGCAGCGAAAATGGGATGTTTCCGAGCACCATATTGTAAAGCTTTTCGTAAAAGCCTTCCAAAGTTTTGCCTTCTTGCAATGGGCACATCACTTCCAGTGAATCAGGAGAAAGGGCTTAAATAGGTTGTGAGTTGGTAAAAATTTAAAATTAAGCCTAAGGTGTGCTTGCCGATAAGGTCGGGCAAAAATGATATGGTGGCCATGGGCCACGGCATTCAAAAATCAGTCCCGACATTTTGGCGTTTGACTGAATCTTGTCGACAACTGATTGAAACTGGTCGACCATCGAGTTTTCTAACAAAAAACTGCCATTGAAGATCATTCGTTCCGGTCGGCCTGTCATCGCCGGCGCATGTAATCTGAGCGTTGACATGCCGACTGCATGTGGAGTCAAAGCTTCTTCAACGGTTTGGGATACACCCAAAGCCCACTGGTTAAGGGCGGTTTCAATTCGAATGTCGATCTGCTTCTGCTGCATATAGCGAAGCCCTGGAGATTGAGAAATTCGGGCTGTCAGTTCCTGGATTTCTGGGTTGGTACAAGTCAAGTTAAGCCGGGCTTGGGCCTCATCAACATAGGCTTTCACAGTCCATTCCGCTTTATTGTGAACCTGGTGAAGCGCTTTGAGGATGGAGGCTCCATTGTGGTTCACGAAGTTGGTCAGTCCTGATTGCGATCGATAAATCGTGGCGAATTTGACGGGTAGGACTGGCGAGGTTAGCATGACTTGCTGGACTACGGACTCATGAATCCGGGCCCGGGGGCCAATCCATGCAATATCCTGTAGGTTTGATTCTGAAAAGTCGGCTGGATTCACAAGGCTGAAAACGGCCACAATACCGATCCGGTCGAGATGAATCGCTGAGACTGGAAAGTCTTGGTCCACACCAGGCAAGCGATCTTCAGATTGGCTGAAGATCGCTGCTGCCAAGCATTCAGGGCGTGCCAGAGAGTAAAGATAGATCGCCTGGTTTACGTCGGTGGAATCATTTGTCTGATGCGTGATTTCGCTCACTTTTGAACCTCACGAATTGCGGCTTCAAAGTGCTTGGACTGGATGTTCAAGGGGTCGTTCAGATTGACTTCAGAAGAGCCTGATTCAACCATCTGCACGCGTTCCCGAATTGCGAAAAGTGCGGCATGCTGGCAGATGGCACCAAGATCCGCGCCTGTCATGCCCACGGTGATTGCTGCGATGGTCGATAGTGGAACGCCTGTATCAATTGGCTTGCCACGAGCCTGAACTTGCAGAATCGCTAGACGTTCTGCTTCATTTGGCAAAGGGATTTCTACCGTGACATCGAATCGGCCTGGTCGTAGCAGGGCAGGATCGATCATGTCGGGGCGGTTTGTCGCGGCCAGAACCAAAACGCCGTTGAGCTTCTCGACGCCGTCAAGTTCAGCCAGAAACTGGCCAACAACACGTTCGCTCACACCTGCATCGGATTCGCCACTGCCGCGTCGGGGGACAAGTGCATCAATTTCGTCGAAAAAGACGAGGCAAGGGGCAGCCTGTTTGGCCTTTCTGAATATCTCGCGAACTCCGCGCTCTGATTCGCCTATAAATTTGGACAGTAAGGCTGGCCCTTTTACGGAAATGAAATTCACCCGAGTGGCACTGGCCGAAGCCTGGGCCAGAAGGGTTTTGCCGCATCCTGGTGGGCCGGTAAGTAGAATGCCCTTCATGGGTTTGATGCCACCGGCATCGAAGAGATCTTTATATTTCAAAGGCCATTCAAGGGCTTCTTTCAGGAGTCGTTTAGGCTGATCAAGCCCGCCGACGTCTTCCCAAGTGGTATTAGGAATTTCGACAAAGACTTCGCGGAGGGCGGATGGCTCAACATCGCGTAGGGCGGTGTGCAAGTCATCGTTGCTGATTTCCAGTTTCTGGAGCGATTCATAGGGCAAGTTTGCCTGGGCAAAGTCGATTTCCGGCAGGATTCGACGAACACAAATCATAGCGGCTTCGCGACATAGAGCTTCTAGATCGGCTCCGACATATCCGTGCGTGATATCTGCCAGTTTTTCGAGATTGACGTCTTTGGCCAGAGGCATTCCACGAGAATGGATTTCGAGGATTTCCAGTCGGCCGTGACGGTCTGGGATCGGAATGACAATTTCACGGTCGAATCGGCCTGGCCGTCGCAGAGCAGGATCCAGTGAGTTTGGGATGTTTGTAGCGGCAATCACAACCACCTGGCCACGTGCCTTCAAGCCGTCCATCAGAGTGAGAAGCTGGGCCACCACGCGGCGTTCGACTTGGTGTTCGCCACCAAGCTCTTCACGTTTTGGTGCGATGGAGTCGATCTCATCGATAAAAATGATGCTTGGGGCCTGGCGTGTGGCTTCTTCAAAGAGCTTGCGCAGGTGCCCTTCGGATTCGCCGTAGAACTTTTGCATGATCTCAGGGCCGCTGATGGAGAAGAACTTAACGTTTGTTTCATGGGCGGCGGCACGTGCGATTAGGGTCTTGCCACAGCCTGGAGGGCCATAAAGCAGAATGCCTTTAGGAGCCGCGATGCCAAGGCGAGCAAAGACTTCAGGATATCGCAGTGGCAGTTCAACGATCTCACGTACGCGTTGAACTTCTTTGCGGAGTCCGCCGATGTCTTCGTAGGAGAGGGTCGGACGAGTTGTCGTGGCTTTATCTGTTGCGGGCGTGGCTGGACCGACTTTGAGCATGGTGCCCGAAACGATGACGACGGGCCCTTTGGGATCGGTCTCCTTGACCAGAAAGTCCATGTGGCGGCTACCAAAAAGGGTGCCTCGAAGCATATCGCCGACAACCACTGACAAGCCATCGAGACGGGCGGCCATAAACTGGAGGTCGCGGTCTTTGATGTCTGGCGTGGAGGGCGATAGCACGACTTGTTTGGCGTGCTGGGCAATGACCTTACGGACGATGATCAGGTCGTCAAGCGCAACGGAGGCATTCGTCCGCGTGATGCCATCCACCTGGATCCGGTTTCCGCCGCGGTCATCTTTAAACGCTGGCATGACCTTGCACACAGTTTTACGCTTGCCTGAAAGCTCGACAAAATCACCGATCCCAACACCCAGAGCTTTCATGTCGATTGGGTCCATGCGGGCCAGCGAGCGGCCTACATCTTTGCCCAAACCCTCTGTGACCTTGAGCCTGATTGTTTGATCCGAAGCATTTTTCATGTCTTGAATCCCTTGACAAGTGATAGAACCAATCGGTTTACGTAGAGAAATGAGGCGTCTAAAAGCATCAGCACATACAATGTGCAGGCCTTAAATTAATCCTGATCAAAAATCGAGTGATGGGCAGAGATTGCTTGCCAACTCGATTTTTTGATGGAGTGAATTTCGAATCCGAATTGCGGTTGTTTTATTTCATAAGACGAATCTCAATGATTCCATTACGGCATATGAAACTCATCTTTTCTGATTGAAAGCTCTCTGGCAGTAACAACTCTTTATAGTACTTCGTCTCCCCGTGTTCGGCGGAGAGGGTCAGAATATCGTCTTTCAAATCCACATGAACATCGCTTTGCATTACACCTGGTACTTCAGCCACCACCAGAAGGTGATCGGCTTCGTCAAAAATATCGACCAAGGGTTCGCGAATTTGTTGAACCTCAACAAATTTCCCGTGGTCGTCCTTTTTCATATTTCCAAATGGCTCAACTTTGACACCTTTGTCGCCGCCGAGTCCGGTTTTTACTGTGAAGCCATAGACGCCTTTGGCACCTTTGCCCGAACCAGACTCGAATGAGCCGGTTTTTGACATGGTTCCGCCAGCTTCTTCGACCTGTTCGGCAAATTTTCCGAACTGTTCGATAAGATTGCCAAGCCCTGAGAATAAGCCGCCGTTGGTTGGCGCGTTGTTTGACGTGCCAAACAGGTTTCCCAGCCGGCTGCCGATTTCGTCGAGTCGGCGCTTGCCTTCAGAAAATTCTTCCGCTCTTTTTTTGTCGTCCATCGTTGTCTCTCCCGTTTGTGGTGGTGGATTGGTTTGTCTTAGGGACACTGCGGTTCCAAAAACTGAAAAAGGGAATTGATCTGATGTTTTTTAAGCTTGCTGTGGATCGTTTTATAGTCGATATGCAGAAGCCTGGCCGCTTTGGCTTTATTGCCATCCGCAAATTTCAGAACCTGAATTAAAATTCCGCGTTCCATTTACGACATTGCCTGACCGATCACTTTTGTCAGGCAGAGCCCTCCATCCATGGAAATCAGAGATTCAATATCCTGAGTGGATAATTGGCAACTGAACTCGAAACCGGATTGGGAATCTGACAATTTCATGGCAGGCTCTGTCTCGAAATGTTCAGCCTGATGAATAATCGTTTCAGAGGCATTGATTTCAGGCTTGCGAGTCGGAGGATTGAGTGGAACCATCAGATTTGAAAGCAGAGAGCAATCAATGGCTTCATTGTCGGGGCAGAGCAAAACAGCGCGACGGATTTCGTTGCGAAGTTCACGTACATTTCCTGGCCATTGATAAGCATGAACCAAGTCCCATGAGTCTTGGGAAAGGCCCACGACACGCTTCGACAATTCCAGGTTGGTCCGTTCTAGGAATCGGTTCACGAGATAGACCAAATCCTCGCGGCGTTCACGCAGGGGCGGAATCTGGATGGTGAATTCGGCCAGCCGATGATAGAGGTCGACGCGAAAGCTCTTTGTGTCCGCATTTTTCAGGTCAATATTGGTAGCGGCCACAACTCGAAAATCGATTGGCTTCTCTTGTATGCTTCCGATTCGACGAATACTGCGGGTTTCTAAAACCCGCAAAATCTTGCCTTGTACGGAATACGGAAGATTGGCGATCTCATCCAGGAAAATCGTGCCTCCGGCGGCCGCTTCAAAAGCACCAATTTTTAAGCCGGTTGCGCCTGTGAAAGCACCTTTTTCGTGGCCAAATAGCTCGCTTTCGATCAGAGCTTCGGGAATGGCGCCGCAGTCTACAGCAATAAAAGGCTTAGTGGCTCGACCGCTTTCTTCGTGGATCGCGCGTGAGACAAGCTCTTTACCGGTTCCGGTTTCGCCAATGACCAGTACAGCGAAACTGGTTGCAGAGACTTTGGTTTTTTCCCTTATGATTTTCTGTACGTAAATACTGCAACCCATGCTTTTCAGCAACTCGCTGCATTCTTTCATAGGCACGTCCTGAGAAGGATTCCATGGCCTGCTGATTCGTTGCCTGAGGGCCCGTGTCAGCAGTTGGATCATATCCGAATTCAGAAAAGGCTTTGCGACGTAATCAAAGGCGTTAGCCCTAAGGGCGTGTTTGGCATCTTCGATATTGCCATTGCCTGTGACCATGATGACAGGTAAGGAGTTGTGTTTTTTTTGAATCTGCTGCAGGACATCAAATCCGTTCATGTCAGGCAAACCAACATCGAGCAGAATCGCGTCTGGCTCTTCCTGCTCGGTCAATACTAACGCCCTGGCTCCACTGTCTGCCATAATCGGCAAAAATCCGGATTGGCGGACAATGTTCGATAAAACCCAACGTGACTCCTCTACATCATCCACAATCAATACTTTGGTCATTGCTGAGCCGGCGTCACTCTGAATACTGGAAGGATTGCATAATTTCATTTTGTGAAGCCCTGAATGTTTGAGAATTGCATATTCGGAATCAATCTGGTGAAAATATCAGGAGCCAGATGCGGCTCAACCTGATGCGCTTTTCCGATGAATAGCAATCCTGTCTCTCCAATTTGTAGGGTCGAGTTGATTTGGTCGGCGATGAATAAATCGCGATCCAGGAGGAGCTTCTGACTCTGCTGTAGGCGCTGCGACACGAGATCTAGTCGAACTTGGACGTTCGGAACAATCTCGTTCTGCTGGAAAGCATATTCCTGTAATAGCAGTTTAGGATCTTCAGTCCCCATTAAAATGGCGCCTCTGGCGATCAAGTCTAATAGGATAGAGTGGTTTCTGCTGCCGCGGTCCGCCACGTCCTGGACAATTTGTAATTCCATGTTACAGACTGGCAACCCATCCTGGTATAAACGCACTTTCTCATATGTAAGAGATAGCGAAAAGATCCAAGTGCGAATCGCATCCCACAGGCCTTCCACGGTTTTGACATGCTTCGACCAATATTCTTTCCCCTTGGTGCTTTCCAGTGAATGCTTGACCTTCTCTCCAAGCGAACCTAGATCCGCCTCGGTATGGATGATCGGAATCACAATCAGCATACGTTGATATTTGAGGCTTTCAGACATCAAATCCGAACCTCTCCACACAGCGGCATCGCCAGTGGTTTTGGAATTGCCAGATTGTTGACAAGTTTATAAAAAACGAATACGTGTCTTCGTTTTGTTAAACAGGAGTTGCCAAGGCGGATCTTCGACATTATCTGCGATCGATCCAACCAGCGACCAGATAATATCTACTATTGGGATATGTATGTCCTATAATCAAGTTGTTTTCTTAAAAAAAGCAAAATATCCAAAGCTCAATCGGTTTTTTAAGGCGATGAGGCGTTTTAGTGGATTTGTTGGCGGATTAAAACATTAGTGCTTGCGAATAATCGCTTGTTTTTAAGGTTTCAATCTGTTTGCAGGAAATGGTAAGGATTGCTTTATGCAAGCCTCAATTTCTGACCGGATCAGATCCTTTCTGATTGGCTCAGGCATTCGATTCGTAAACGAAACCAGGCTGCGGATCAAACGATCCGCAGCCTGGTTGCAAAAAAACTTCAAAACTAGTTGCGACCGACTCTTGGTTTCACGAGGATTACTTTCCGCCTACGACTCTTAAAATAGCCTGGCCAAATTCGACTGGCAGGAATGCGACCTTGAATGAGTCGGCCATGCGTTTGTTGAGATCGATCCGGAACGTAAGTTTCTGGAGACCGTTGGGGATCAGGAATTGGCCGGGCTTTGGAACCATTTGCTTGGCGACCTTGTCTGGCTCTGATTTCGTAGACGCTTGGCTGTCGCCACCCAGCTTGATGGGCTGATCGTTAAGCCAGGCCGTTACGCCGTTGGGGTTGGCAACTTCGATCCGTGTCTGGCCTCGGCCTGTCACTTCCACTTCGCCTTGCATATAGAGATAAGATGGGCTTGATGGCAGGCTGGCCATCAGGGGTTTGATGGGTAATGAGCCGTCGAACTTGGCATAAAACGACTTCCAGGCGGAATCAGGCGCATTGAGCACGGCTTGGATCAACTGATTGTCAGGTGCTGGCGTGTTCAGCTCTTCGGGTGGTGAAACCAGCACTTTCCAGCGCTGAATGGTGGGAAGGCTTTGGCGGGCATAAGGCCCCGGCTTACCGAGTTCTGAAAGAAACCGGATGAGGTCGACAAACTCCTGCCTTGTCATCAGGTTGGGCAGGCCTTTGGGCATGAGTGACCCACCGAGCTTTTTCTCTTCGATTTCTGCCATGGTCAGGGCAAATTCTTTACCATCGGCGTCCTTGAGCTTCACGCCTTGATCGTCCTGATCAACGATAATGCCTTGGACAATCCGCCCATCGGTTGTCAGGACCGTCATCATCTGATAAAGTTCTTTGACGGCCAATTCGGGCGCCATCACAGAATTGAGAAGATAGTCTACAGGCGAAACGGTGCCAACATCAGCCAGTTCAGGTCCGACCTGCCCGCCGGCCCCTTGAAGGGCGTGGCATTTGAGGCATGAGTTTTCTTCTCGGCGAAAGATTTTTTCACCCCGCTTGGCATCGCCCATGGAGGCCACTTCGGCCATTAGGGCTTTAAGTTCGGTGTCGGTCGGGGGCTTGATTTCGGTGGCGATACCAGCGGCGTTGCTCAAGGCTGTGACCAGAGCGGCATCACTTCGGCCGATGCCATAAAGCTGTCTGAGGGCGAGTTTGGCAGTGTCCTGTGGAACTTTGACGGATTCCAACGCTTTCGCGAGCGATTCCGGTCCGCCGGTTTTGTTCAAGAAGCCGGTTAGAATTTGGCTGATGTCGGCGCCAGTAGGTGTGGCGCCTTTGGTCCAGAGTTCGACGGTCAGGTCGGCGGCCTTTTCAGGAGCGACGGCTGAAAGTGCAGCAAGGGCCATGATGCGGGTTCGTGCTGGCTGAATCGGATTTGCCAGGCTTGCCAAGCTTTTGATGTTGGTGTCGCCGCCCAGCAGACCAAGGGCTTTCATGGATTCGGCGCGAATGTCTTCTGGCGACTTGGTGGACTTGGCGATGGCTTCAAGACGAGGCGAAGCCGTATCAAGTTTCCAGGCGATGATGTTGCGAACGGCGGCCTTGGTCAGAGCAATATCTCCGGGCTGGCCAGGTTGTGGGAGTATCTGTAGAAGGGACTCTCGGTTTTTATCGGGAATGATCTTGCGATTGGCAGCGGCATCGGCAAGCGTTTCGAGAGCCTTGATCCGAACCTCACGAGGGAAGGCCTTTGGGTCGGCCGCTTTTTCGAGAAGAACCGAGAAGTCTCGCGAAGTTCCCTGTCGCCCAATGACTCCGATCACCGTGCCGAGTCGCTCCGGGGGCACTTTGCCACTCTTGAGCAGCTTAACAGCAGGGCTTTCCGGGGCAGGAGAATCCTGTGCGAATGTGCTGAAATTCGCAAAAACAACAAGATAAACAAGAATCAAGATCTGATGGGTGGTGGTGGCCGGTCGCATGGTCGGTTGGCTCGTTTTAAAATCTGGGTGGGCTATGGGCGGCAGATCCGAAAAATCACACACTCTCTATCGTATCTTTAGAAGGCAGTGATTTTCCAGAATGTACCAAGGCGATCTCAAGGCCGCCTCTAGGATGGTTTCAGCGATAAACGTCTTTGGGCTGCACCTGGGCCGTCTGGTTTCGCATGCTTGGGCGGCCTGAGGAATAATCTTCATTCTTGGCAGCGTCAACCACTTTGGGAAAATAGTCGCGATATTCGGCTGGAATGGTGCGGTCATGCTTAACCACATCCACGGCCCAAACAGGGTGTTGAGAGACGAGCCGGCCCATGAGCGAAACAAACCAGCCAGCCTCTTGAACCTGTTGCTCCAGAACCTTTTCGAGGATTGGCCGCACTGTTTTTGCCAAGGCACGCCAGCCTTTGGAATCCACCTTTACAAAGGCTTCTACATCGTGCTGAACCACGGGCGGTTCTGCTGCATTGCGGGGGTTGTAATACTCTGACCTGACAATGAGCACAATGCGGCCTTCGAGCTTGGACTGGCTTTTGGGCCTGATGTGCGAAAGGTTACAATACATGGCGTGCAAGCGGGCAGATCGATAAATAAATTCCCAGGTGGCGGTGGTTCCCATGCCATCGTCGCCCTCATATTGATTAGGGCCGACAAGCTGGAGCCGAACCGGCGCTTTGCTCAAATCTTTCCATAAAGCCAGAGTCAGCGATGGCTCGTTTAATAATGCCAGATAAAGTTTTGGGTGGCAGGGAAACGATTCCGGCTTGCCCTGCTTGTGAATGGTGAAGCTGTCGACAATTTCCAGGACTTCGTTACGACGTTCTGGAGCAACTTGATCCATCGGAAGCAATTGATCTGCTGTTTTGCGAGCTGCACCGAAACCAAATGGAGACGTGGCGATAACACCTGCCATCGCCAGACTGAATTGGCGGCGGGACAGCCCGTCGGTGTCATGTAACAGGATTGAATTCGTTCGGTTCATCCGTAAAGCCTCTCTTCATCCTGAACTGACTTCATCCAGAACACGCCATTTCGGCATGAACCAAAATCACAGGGGCTCCGCCCTGAGACTAATAGTTTCATCGACTTGTTGGAATCATAAAAATGAGTAAATCTGGCAAATTGAGTATAATGGGATATTTTGATGGTTAGAGGGATTTGGGGAACTTTTCTAATTCTAGGGGTTTTGTGGTTCAGACGGTTTTCAGGGGCTTGCCAGTGCTGGTTAGAGAGGTGAAGATATGCAAGAGTATTTGGGAGTGTATTCATAAACAGGCTTGAACCAGCAAACTGGGGATAATCATGCAGGAAATGCAGGACAACCGGGGTCCGAGTCAGAAGCTGCCTGCCGTATTGGGGGGCTGGACAGCTCTTGCTGCGATTGTTGGGTCGGTGATTGGATCCGGGATTTTTCTGGTGCCAGCCAAAGTCGCGAATGGGGTTCCATTTGTAGGCGGGATTGTTGCGGTCTGGCTGATTGGCGGGCTATTCAGCGCAGCGGGTGCATTGACGCTTGCCGAACTCGGGGCCATGATGCCGAGAGCGGGTGGACCTTATGAATATTTGAAGCGTGGATTTGGGCCATTATCAGGTTTTTTGTTTAGTTGGGCGGAATTCTGGGTGGTTCGTACAGGATCGATGGCGACACTTGCGGCAGCATTTGCGCGTTATTTTAGTCAGTTGATCCCTCCCGTGGTGGGCATTTCGCCGATCTGGTGGCAGGCCATTGTGGCGATTGCGGCGATGGCTCTGGTGGGGTTGATTAATATCAAGGGCACCCGGTATGGGGCACGATTTCAAGTTGCTGGAACGATTCTCAAGATATTTGCTTTATCTGCAATGATCCTTCTGCCAATGGCTTTAGGCAAGGGCACCCTGGCCAACTGGAACCCGGTTGGCCCTGACGCGGCCCACCCGGCCAGCTACACGGGCTTTTTGGCAGCAATGGTTGCGGTTCTATGGGCTTATGATGGATGGGTCAATGTCACGCCTTTGGCCGAAGAGCTGACCAACCCTCAGCAACAGTTGCCAAGAGCATTGGCGGGCGGGGTAGCCATTTTAATTGTCCTTTATCTTGGCACCACTCTGGCTTATCACGCTGTTTTGCCACTTGATCTTGTGCGCGAGGCCAGCACTGTGAAGGGCTCGCCCAAAGTGGTGGCTGCCGAGTTTTGGAAGGTCTTGATCGGCCCGGCCGGGGTGACGGTGATCTCTCTGATCGTCATGGCCTCGACCCTGATCTCTTTGAATGGTAATGCCCTGACTGGCCCGAGGGCTTATTTTGCCGTGGCAAGAGATGGATATGCACCCAGATGGCTGGAGCGGCTGAGCCCGAAGAGTTCGACGCCTGCGGCGTCGATTCTGGCCCAGACAATATGGGCCATTCTCTTGACATTCATAACCACGATCATGGTCGTTGCCGAGCCATCATCAAGCGTGGGGTTGCCGGCTTGGATGCTTGGCCTTTGGCAGAAATTTCATGAGACACCACTTTATGACGTGCTTTTTACATACGTGATCTTTGGCGCAACGATCTTTTATATGATGGCAGCAGCCAGTGTTTTTGTGCTTCGAGTGCGCGAGCCGGATCGCCCCCGCCCGTTCAAGGTGCCATTCTATCCATGGACACCGATCCTGTTTTGTGCAGCGAGTTTTGTGCTCCTGGCCAGCATGTTGTCTGAGAGCCCTGTCGAATCAGTAGCTGGCTTGGGCTTGATTGTCGCAGGTATACCATTTTTCTATGGGTTCCAGTGGTGGCGTAGCCGATGAGTTGCCAAAAGAAACAGGAGTTAATCCGATGCAAGATAAACAAACAGATACGCTGGATTTGAACCGTCGAACGCTTTTGAAAAATGCCACCCTGCTGATTCCATCGGCCTTGGTTGCCGGGAATCTGGCTCAGGCGGAAGATCCTGCAAAACCGACCGAATCGAAGAAAGACGTTGGTTCTTCAAAAGGTTCTGAAACGAAGTCAGAGCCTGTTGCGGTTTCTCCAAACGACTTGGAAATTGACAGGCGATTGGCTCGAATTACGGCCGAATTTGGTCAGCATCTGAGCCCTGAGCAAACCAAGGCCGTTCGTGACGAAGTGTCCGTCAACTTTTTTCGAGCCAAGCGTTTACGCGCCGTACCCCTGAATGATTTCGACGACCCAATCACCACGTTTCAGCCATTTTGCCAAGAACTTCCAGGGAAGCACGAAATTCGCTCAGAATCGACCGTAATTGTCTCGAAACAGATCATTCTCAGCGATGATTCAGCCTTTGCCACGGTCGAACAGCTTGCAGCAGGTTTGCGTTCAGGCCAGTTTACGGCATTGGAGCTAGCGAAATTTTATCTTTCAAGGCTCGAAAAGTATGGTCCCAAGCTCAACTGCATTGCAACCTTAACGCCTGAAACGGCCATCAGGCTGGCAGAAGCTTCAGATAAGCGGTTTAAAGCAGGCCGGCCGTTAGGGATATTGGACGGAATTCCATATGGGGCCAAAGATCTGTTGTCGGCCAAGGGCTATCCAACATCAAATGGATGCGCACCTTATGTTAAGCGTGTTGTGGATGTGGATTGCACTGTCATCAAACGCTTGACGGATGCCGGGGCCGTGCTGGTATCAAAACTGGCCATGGTGGAATGTGCTGGCGGGCTTGGTTATCGGCAAGCCAACGCGAGCGCATTTGGCCCAGGATTAACGCCTTATGACACGAAACGCTGGTCGGGTGGCAGTAGTTCAGGCAGTGGTTCGGCGGTTGGGGCAGGTTTGGTCCCGTTTGCAATTGGGAGTGAGACTTGGGGCTCGATCTCAACGCCTGCGAGCTACTGCGGTGTTACTGGGCTTCGTCCAACATATGGCCGAGTCAGTCGTTATGGAGCATTTGCGCTGAGCTATACGCTCGATAAAATTGGCCCCATGGCCCGCACTGTGCAGGATACGATTCATGTCTTGAAGGCGATTGCCGGTGCGGACCCTGAGGATGGTTCGACAACGAATCTGGTTTGGACTGGTCAAAACCTGAACCCGGATCATCGTTTCAAACTGGCAATTTTGAAGGATGGGGTGGCCAAGGCCCAGCCGGCCATGAAGGCCAATTTTGAGCGTGCGCTGGAAGATTTTCGCAAGATTGCGGATATCGTTGAGATTGACCTTCCGCCGGGCCCGTTTGCAGACGTATTGCTGACCATTCTGGCGGCTGAAAGTGCCTCAGCTTTTGAGGAACTAGTCGATTCGGGGCTGGTTCGCCAAGTCACAGCACCGGAGGACAAAATTGGCGGTTATGCCGATAAAACCGTGCCAGCGGCTGACTTTGTCAGGGCCCAGCGATTGCGAGGGCCCATGTGTAAAGCTTTTGATAAGTATCTAGCCCCATTTGATGCGGTGCTATCGATCCCGACATCGCAAACGGCCCTGCCGATTGACCGCGACCTGAGCTCAACATTTTCTCATAAAAATCTTGGCGGACCAGGAAATCTCTGCGGCACGCCGTCCTTGATCATGCCTACGGGGCTTGATGAAAATGGGCTGCCTACAGCCATACAGATTGATACAAGGGCTTATGGGGAACTGGTTCTTGGCAAACTGGGCATGTTTTACCAGTCTCAAACCCGTTGGCATGATCAGCGGCCGGACTTGAAGAAGATTTGATTGGTATGCTTCCAGTCTCAATGGTTCTGTTTCAGCCTGCATAGGCGGCGGGCTGATTTGCGGATTTCGCAGGTTTTTGCTATTTTCTAAAAGGTAATCGCTGCGGATCAAGAAAAACCGGTTAGATGGGAGAATCCCCTTGTTGATCGATGCGCGTGTGGCCAGTGGGCTCCGCGACCTTCCGCCGAGTCTGGCAAAGCCTCGTGAACGTCTGGTTGATCAGTTTCGCCGTGTTTTTCGGTCGTTCGGATTCCAGCCGATCGAGACCCCACATATTGAGCGTAAAGAGGTTCTGACGGGTAAAGGCGCGGGTTCTGAGGAGGTCCTCCGCCAGATTTTCGATGTTGTCAACACAGGTGGAACACTTGGCGAACTCGCCTTGCGTTTTGATCATACAGTGCCTCTGGCCCGAT
This sequence comes from Candidatus Kuenenia stuttgartensis, assembly GCA_945865635.1. GTDB lineage: Bacteria > Planctomycetota > Planctomycetia > Isosphaerales > Isosphaeraceae > QWQI01. The sequence continues at coordinate 19,825 of CAMBEP010000040.1, read as the reverse complement.
TTGTAGCGGCGCATATCAATGAAATCGGGCTGCCTTTCAAACGGTTTGCGATCGGAAGCGTCTTTCGGGGCGAGCGGCCAGCCAAGGGGCGGTTTCGCGAATTCACGCAGTGCGATTTTGACATCGTGGGTACAGAAGGAGTTGCGGCCGACGCAGAAATTGTCATGGTCATCTATCAAGCCCTGACATTGGCCGAAGTCCCACGCAGCACAATCTGGCTGAACCACCGGGGCTTGCTTGAGGCACTTCTTGACGGCATCTCGGCCCGTGATCGTGGTCCAGCGGTATTGAGGGCAATTGACAAACTCTCAAAAATTGGTCGGGAGCAAGTGGCCAAAGAGCTGACCAACCCGGAAAAAGGTGCTGGTCTGACAACCGATCAGGCGGACCATGTGCTTGATTTTATTGTCGCAGGCAGGGGGGGCTCTGCTGTGCTGGATCAAGCCGAAGGACTTCTTGGCAATCACGATTCGGCTAAAACGGCGTTTCATACACTTCGTACAATCCGTCGGTTGCTTGATGAATCGGGTGTGCCCGAGGATGCCGTCATGTTCGACATGGGGCTGGCTCGTGGCCTGGACTATTACACCGGCGTGGTTATGGAGACCACAGTCAATGGTTGGGAAAAGTTTGGCTCGATCAGTTCTGGGGGGCGGTACGACAATCTGGGAAGTCTCTTCAGTCAGCGGAGGATTCCCGGTGTGGGGGCATCCATCGGGCTTGACCGATTAATCGCCTTGCTGGAAGAATCTGGCCACTTGTCTGGCCATGCGTCAGCCTCGGGTGTCGTGGTGGGGCAGTTTTCGGGCGTATCTTTAGAGGTTCCGTTTCAGATTGCCGCTCGATTGAGAGCCGCTGGCATTACGGCTGAATGCTTTCCCGATCCAATTCCGATTGGCAAACAGATGGCCTATGGAGCCTCTCGCGGATACCGTTTCGGGTTGATTTTAGGGCCCGACGAACTCTCCCGTGGCGTGTTTCATTTGAGAGACTTGATTACCCGTCAGGAATCCAAAGATTTGCCAATCGAGCAAGTGGCTGAGATTGTGGCTTTAAAATGTGCGGAACAGAACCAATCAGAATGAGCGGCCGAATGGACCGCAGGGAAAGAATAAAAACGTGAGTTTCGAGCGTAATCAGATCGAACAGCCCGTGCCATTGGTGAGCGGCACTGCGGCGACCAGTGGCGAAGCCCTGAGCCGATCGCAGCGAGTTTTGGGTCTGCTTGGCAAGCCCATTTTCATGGCGGGCTATGAGCCGATCCAGACCCCCGGTTTTGATCTGGTGGAACTGCATGAGCGCAAAAGCGGGGCCGCCATCACCACACGGGTCCTTGAAATTGGGTACCATGGTGACCAAGGGCCGATCTGTCTCAGGCCTGAACTGACAGTCGGCGTTGTAAGATCTGTGATCGAATCGGGCCAATTGGCCAGCGGGCCATTACGTCTAAGCGTAAGTGGTTCAGTTTATAGGCTTTCAGGTGATCAATCCGGTGGCCTTAGCCAAATTGAGCAAGTTGGTGTGGAGCTCGTGGGCGACCCTACGGTGGAGGCCGATGCCGAAGTGATTGCCTTGGCAGATTCAGCCTTGAGCCAGGCTGGGGTGATGGGTTCAAAAATTCATCTGGGCGATGTTGGCCTAATTTTAGAGGCTGTCACAGCGGCTGGTTTGCCTGAAGAGACACGCAAGGCGATTGTTGAAACACTGGCCGATGCCGCTGCATCAGGCAAGGGGCTGGAGCATGTAGAAAATGCGTTGGAGCATTGGGCCGACTGGCTTGTGGATCAATCCCGCCACAAGAATACGGGGCAGTCGATCCAGGGCTTGCCTAGCCACGACCTACAAAGACTGTTTCATCATCTGGTTCCGGATGTGGTCGGGCGCCGCACGGAGGGTGACATTCTGGGCCGTCTTCAGCAGAAGTGGGCTATGTCCGAACGCTTGCCCGACGCATTGAACAAGGCAGCCCGACTGGTGCATGAACTTGGTGGTCTGGCGGGCGAACCAGCTCAGGTTTTTGCCAGGCTGAAGACGCATCAAACAGGCGCCTTGGCAGAAAAGTCCAGGCAAAGACTTGGCCGGCTGGTGGAACTGCTCACAAACCGATATGGAATCGACCCAGGTCGAATTCGAATCGACTTGGGTGTGGCGCGAGGAATTGGGTTTTATTCAGGCCTCATTTTCAGCTTTCACGCAGCCGGCCCAAAAGGCATAGAGCTGGCTGGTGGGGGCCGATACGATGGCTTGGCTTCCGTTCTGGGCCTGACAGATGGCCCGGATTATGGAGTGGGTTTTGCCATTGGTCTGGATCGTGTCTGTGCAATTGTCGGGAAGGCGGAATCGGCGCAGACTCAGTTGACTTATGTCATTCAGCCGCAGGACGATTCGGCTCTAGCGATGAGCGTTGCGCTGGGCTGGATCAAGAATCTCAGGGCAAAATCGCATCGGGTGCGGTTGGCGACACCAGCGGACCAGTCTGAAGCGGCAGGCCAGATTTGGGTCGAAGTCAGTGCCGAAGGCGAAGCACATTGTGCGGATGCCCGCCAGCTTGTGGAATTCAATCAGAAACTGATGATGGAGCGATTGATCGAGTCATGAACCAGAATACGTCCATCGACCCGATTCGCCTGGCGATCCCCTCAAAAGGGCATTTGTACGACGGCTTGATCGAGATCCTGAAATCTGCCGGTTACAAAATCCGTCGAGCGAGCGACCGACAATATGAAGCCACGATTGCCGGCCATGGCAGGTTTCACGTGGTCTTTATGAGGCCAACAGATATAGTCGAGCAAGTGCGTGAAGGCCGTTGCCACCTGGGTGTGACGGGTTTTGACGTCTATGCGGAACATTCCCATAACACCACTGGAACGTCGGTCATCATTCAGGATATGGGCTATGGTGGTTGCCGGCTCGTGGTGGCAGTGCCTGAGAGCTGGATTGACGTAACGCATGTCATGGATTTGGCAGATCTTACGCACCGATTTAAGGCTGAGGGGAAAATCTTTCGGATCTCGACCAAATATGCCAATCTGACCCGCGACTTTTTCCGCCAGCGGGGTATTCACGATTACCGGGTTGTGGCATCTGATGGAGCCCTGGAGCTTCATCCAAGCTTGGGGATTGCAGATATTATCGTAGACCTGACCAGTTCGGGCGTGACCTTGAAGGACAATCGCCTTCGCGAACTGACCGGCGGCAAAATCCTGGAATCTGCCGCTTGTCTGATCGGCCATACGGCCAGCTTGAAAAGCCTTGGTGCAGAAGGGCCATCCGCCCCATTGGCCCTGCTTCTGGATTCCATCGATGCCGTAAGGTTGGCCGATGGCCGGGTACAGCTTGAAGTGACAGGCGGCTTTCCAGAAAATGTCGAAAATCAGACGCTTTATATGAAAAAGGTTCTCGATGTTTTGGCGGCTCATGGCGCCACTCGACTTACCTGGTGGCCTGTGAAGTTGGAAGAAGCGAAAGAGGGTTGGCATGTAGGTGGCCTGACGGGCCCGCGCGGGCTGACCTCTTGCAGGCGATCATTGCTTGATCTGGGGGCCAGATCGGTCGTCGGTCTCATGCCACGTCTGTGTCTGGATCAGGATGATCATTCCACTTTTGAAAACCTCAAACGCCATTTGACCAGCATCAATGGCAATGGCAACATTTAATCTCTCGTTCAGAGCAGCGCATCCAGTTTCTATTTCTCGCAAGCTTAACGAACAACGATACATGCCTACCCACCTGAATACGCTTAATCGCCGCCCTACAGTGGTCATCGGCTCGGGAATTGTCGGAGTCTCGGCCGCATGCGCTTTGGTTGCTCGTGGCGTGAACGTCCTGCTTCTCGAACAATTTCAGCCAGGGCATGATCTGGGCAGTTCGCATGGTGAATCCCGAATCATTCGCTACAGTTATTCCGACCCATTTTATGCGAGCCTTATGGGTGATGCCTTTCGGGCCTGGGCCAAGCTTGAAGCCGATACCGGAGTCTCGCTCTATGTGCGCACAGGTGGCCTGAGTTTTGGTCCCGCCGACAGCGATTATGTTCCAAAGATTGCCGCCAATTTGAAAAGCCTGGATGTACCTTGCCGATTGCTTTCAGCGGCTGAAGTGGTCGGAAATTATCCGGGCTTACGTGTTCCAAAAGACTTTCTCACAGTTTTTGAGCCATCGGCAGGCGTTTTGTTGGCCAGTAAGGCTGTGAAACTGCTGTTGGAATTATCTACAAAAGTTGCAGGTGCATTGTTTGAACTGCGTCCAAACTACTCTGTGCAATCGCTTGACATGGATGGCGAATATCCAGTCATTGTTGGCCCAAACCAAGAGCGGATTGAGGCAGAACGAGTGATTGTGGCTGCTGGCGGATGGGTCAAAAAGCTTCTGCCGAGAGAGGCCTCATCGATTGAAGTGACTCGTCAGAATGTGTTTTACCTCAGGCCTGAAAATCTTGATGCATACAGGCCTGGCCGCTGGCCAGTGATCATTTACAAGGGCGATGATGACATGGACCTTTTCTACAGTCTGCCCGCGATGTCGGATCAGGGCGTAAAACTGGCCAGGCATGGCGGACCTGTGTGCGACCCAGAGAAAGTGGATCGAGACGTTACAGAGAAGGATTGGGAGCCAGTTCGAGACTATATCCGTAAGCATTTGCCTGCTTGGAATGGCGCCGAAATTGTGAGCCGGTCGACTTGCCTTTATACGATGACACGCGATGAAGATTTTCGGGTTGGCCCCCTTGAAAAACATCCTCGGGTGATATTGGCATCGCCTTGCAGTGGACATGGGTTCAAGTTTGGTCCTCTGATTGGTCGGATCGTTGCGGATTTATGCGAAACAGGCATGTCTGATTACAATTTGCAACGCTGGTGCCCGAAGCGGAACTCGGAGCAGCATAAAGCATCGCTTTGATTTTGACAGACGTTTTTATAGTGGGGCTTGGTCGAATCAGCTTCTGGTCTGCCCCTGACCGATCACAATCCATTTTGTGGTTGTCAGATCCGTCAGGCCGCATGGCCCTCGTGCGTGAAATTTGCTGGTACTGATGCCAATTTCGGCGCCAAGCCCGAGTTCGCCACCATCATTAAAACGCGTGGAGGCATTGACCATCACGGCAGAACTGTCGACATGAGCAATAAATCGTTGTGCAGCCATAATATCTTTTGTAATAATGGCTTCGGTGTGTTTTGACGAATGACGCAGGATGTGCGTCAGCGCAGCATCGATATCGGCTACGACGGCCACGTTGAGGATTCTTTCGCCATATTCCGTGTCCCAGTCCTGAGGGGAAGCTTGAACCATGAGCGGAACGAGCTGACAGGCCTGCTCATCGCCGCGCAATTCCACCCCGGCGGCCATTAGCGCTTCTGCCGCGATTGGTAGAAAGTTTAGGGCAATCTCATGGTGGACAAGCATTGTCTCTGCAGCATTGCAGACCGCAGGCCTTTGAGCCTTGGAATTGACGATAATGTTCACACCCATAGTGAAATCGGCGGACTTATCGATGTAAACATGACAAATACCGGCATCGTGTTTCAGCACAGGCATTCTGGCATCGTGCGAGACACGCTTGATCAACCCAGGACCGCCACGGGGTATCGCCAAGTCAATCAAATCGTCCATTTGAAGTAGCAGGCCGACAGCGTCCCGATCGGAGGTTGGAACGATTCCGACAGCATCGCGAGGAAAGCCCGACTGTTCCAACGCATCGCTCAAAACCTGATGGAAAATCCGGTTGGTGTGGGTGGCCTCTTTGCCGCCCCTTAAAATGCAGGCATTACCGCTTTTGACACAAAGCGCAGCAGCATCAATGGTGACGTTCGGGCGGCTTTCATAGATCATAAAAACGACGCCAAGGGGAACTCGGATTTGGCTCACTTCAAGGCCGTTTGGACGCTTACCGCCGTGGATCAATTCACCGACTGGGTCGGGCAGGGCAGCCACTTCTTCCACAGCCTTGGCGATCGCTTCCAAACGATTTGAATCAAGACGCAAACGATCAATTGCAGAGGAGTTCAGGCCATATCCAGGGGCGGCATCGACATCATGCTGATTGGCAGCAAGAATTTCGTCCTTCCGACGCCGAAGGCTTTCTGCTGACATCTTCAGCCAGGCGTTTCGAGCCGCACCTGATGTCACAGAGACGAGGCGGGCCGCTTCGGCGGCGCGTTCCGCCAGAATCCGGCATTCTGTCCAAAGTGGGTGGGCAGGCCCGAACGGGTTATCAATGTGCGACTTATCGGTGATTGTGTTCGACATGATCTGACTTCGTCTCCAAAACCGACCAGACTCGGATTGCATCGATTGTGGCGGCCACATCATGCACGCGCACCACCTCTGCTCCATGGGCGGCCGCATGAAGGGCTGAGGCCACGCTTCCAGCCATCCGCTCGATGACAGGACGCCCCGTGATTTCACCGATCATCCGCTTTCGACTCGTTCCTATCAACACCACACAACCCAGTTTCGCCAATTTTGGCAGGTTCCTGAGAATCGTCAGATTATGCTCCAGCGACTTGCCAAAGCCAATGCCGGGATCGATCGCAATCCGTTCGCGGCGGATACCAGCTTTGACGGACGATTCAATTCGGGCTTCGAAAAAAGCGATGATTTCGGCGACAACATCCTCATAAACAGGCTGTTTCTGCATGGTTGCGGGCGTGCCCTGCATATGCATCAGGACAATGCCAACATCGGACCCAGCCACAGCATGAAGCATTTCGCCGGCTGGATCAAGACCCGTAATATCGTTCACTATCAGGGCACCTGCCGCGATTGCCCTTCTGGCGATTTCCGGTTTATAAGTGTCTACTGAGACGACAGCATTAGGATCATTTCTGAGTAGCCCAAGTATCACAGGTTCAATGCGTCGCCATTCTTCATGCATTTCAACCGGTGTGGCACCGGGGCGGGTTGATTCACCGCCGATGTCGATGATATCAGCACCGTCGGTCAGTGCCTGGATCGCATTCTGGATGGCGAATTCAGAGAGTTCAGATTTCCCGCCATCAGAAAAGCTGTCAGGCGTGACATTGACAATGCCCATGACTGAGCACTGACCATCACGCCTGAGTAAGTTTCGACCGTTGGACAACCACAAGGAATTGGGCATGGCAGGAAGTGTCAACCAGCTCTCAATTGCCGCATTTCAGACGGTTCACAGTGGGAGTAGCACATGATATAGGCATCCTCGCCAGTATCTTCGAAATGCTCACGGGCAATTTCAAGAGCCTTGAAACCAATGGCTCTGAAGAAAAGTTGGGCAGAGAGATTCGTTTCGCGAAGATGAAGCGAAATTCTGGTTCTGCGCTGGCTTGAAAGCTTTCCGATCAGCTTTGCAGCCATCTGGCTGGCCACGCCTCGGCGACGATATTTTGGATGGACTGCAAAATTCAGGATTTGAAGTCTGTGCTTGTTGAGCTCATAAATCATGAATCCGACAATTTTATCGTCCGCTTCAGCCACCATGCCGATGCAGTTTCGCTGTCGCAATATTTTCAAGAACTCATCTTCCATCCAAGGAAGCGATTCCTGCCCAGATTCAATGGCTAGAACTTCGGGCATATCGCGGCGAATCATCCATCGAATATGAACCTGGAGTTGAGCATTGGACGTTCCCAATACGCTCATCAATTGACTCCTTCCGTGGTTTATTCGTGAGTCTCGGAATAGTCATCCCGTCACGAAGCCTGACAAGTTCGTCTCTTGGTCAAGTGCGATCCTTGCACTTCAACATTGGGGCGAAGTCTATTCGGAATCGAAAATTCTGCCAAGGTCGATTGGTCTAAAAAAGCAAGATCCAGTCCATAATTCATGGACTGGATCCGTATTACATGCAAACATGACTCAATTGAGGAGCGTTATCGCTTATAGGAATAAGCCGGGTTGGCCGGGTCAAAGTCACGATCGGAGAGCCCCACATTTACCTTGAGGTTCTGGAATTGATAGTCTTCCACAATGGGTGGTGTGTCGCCTTTGCGGGCAGGCCAGTCAAAGCCAGTGAATCGGACAGGGATCTTCAGTTCGTCATCAAAATAGAGCCTCACCACATGATAATGGAATTCCGGCTGGCGATGATCGTGCTTGGTCTGAACCATGGTCGTCGAGCGATTGCCTAATGAGACACCATATTCAATCGATATGTCGTGTTCCGGCTGTAAGTCAGTGTGCCAACTATGGTAAACACGGGTCACCAACTTGTTGATGCCTGCTTCCGTCACAGGGTGACGATTGTCAGACATGGCCAGTCTTCCAGTTGGTTCCAAATTCATGGTGCCCGCAAGATATCCAGCCCATCCACCTTCGTGGGCCACAAGTTTATTGGAAAACTTGGCTGGAAAAAAGATCGCCTCGCGCCCTTTGTGGGTGGTCTGAAACGAGAAATAGATACAGTGCGGCTCCGTTCTGCCCTTCATATGAATCACTTGTGGAGTAAGCAGCTTCGTGCCAATTCGCTCCTGCTTCACAAACGTGCAGACATAATCCTTGATTTGATCCATGCGGGCACGCGATTCCGCAATGAGTCGACGCGCCTTCTCCAGATCACTGATCTCGGATTGAGTCACCTCAGCCGGTTCTGCCAGCAGACCATTGGGCTTATCGCCTTTCGGGACCGAACTGGCCGCAGAAACAGCTTTGGCCGCAATTTTGGTTTCTGGGGAATTGCCGGAAGAAGCCAAGGCTCCCTCAATTCGGGTCGCTTTGTCGTCGGCCTTAGCCGACCATTGGCCGGTGGCAATGCCAGCCGCACCAAGACCCATGATTTGTAAAATCCTTCGACGATCTGTGACGCGTTCCATCGCGTTTTGCCAATTTTGACGCACCATGATCGCACCGCTCCGGAATTGTCCGGATTCGCTTGGGTGTGAAGTCGGAATTTTTATCTACGGGATGGATCGTCAGGCCTCGTGCCTGGACTCCAGTTCGCTTGTCACAAATCTTATCGATTCTTTGATTTGCTTATAGATCAATCTGAAAAAAACAGGTTTAGGCATTTCGTAAACTGGCCCGCTAGGGACGAAAATAGCGATCAGATTTCGAAAAACAAGTCCACCTTGATTGGACTTTCTCCCAATTATGGGATTCACTGTCCGGATCAAAAATCTACCGAGTGATTGCTGGTCCGACAAAACCGTTAGTGAAATATGTGGCCTGGCTCGCCTAAATAAGCTTGGAGCCTTTTGGAATGGATAATTTTGGAAGGTGTGGATGAATCCTGTAATGTCTTAGGGGCGGTCCGCTTTTAAGGGTATCCTTAGGTGTAGGTGCAGCAAATGCTCGGATCGACCCGCACAGAATTGAGTATCAAGACAACTTATTTTACTTAATCCGCATATAATTTGGAGATTCCCCAAAGTTCTCAATCCGGTTTGTCGAATAAAAATAGGAAGACTTGAATGTGGTTGCGGATAAGGACCCGTGACCATTCAGGGAGCTCAATGTGATCCTATCCCTAATTTTAATAAGGGTTTAGGTCTATTGTAGTCAAGCTCGGGCCAGCTCTTGACTTTGACACTTGGTTTTTGGGACACAGGATTTGGTAGAATAGAGGTCTTTGATCGATTGGGAATTTGAAAAAACTCAGTTTTTTTCGGAATGGACTTGATTTTTTGGTATTGCATCTAAATAAGCAGGAATGCTCCATTGGCTTGACCGCATCGAACCTGAGGGCTATAGTTGCTGAGTCCTGAATCAAGATGTACAACGACTGGCTGCAACGAGCCTGAGTCCTTTACATTGCATACACAATTCAATTGACCACCACCGAGGTGGCTTCTATCAAGAACGCTTCTTAAAAGGGGGTTCCCGGTGCCGTCTGCGACTGACTCGATCATTCGACAACTCAAAGAAACGGTTGATATCGTTTCGCTGATCGGGCAGTACCTGCAGTTGCATCGCATAGGCAATCGATTCAAGGCGTTGTGTCCATTTCACGACGACAAGAATCCGTCTATGGAAGTTAATCCCCAGCGCCAGTCCTATAAGTGTTGGTCGTGTGGAGCTGGTGGCGACTGTATCGAATTCGTTCGCCAGTATGAGCGGGTGGAATTCCCTGAAGCGATTCGGATTCTGGCGGATCGGGTCGGCATCATTCTGGATTCGTCCAAGTCGTTTGAGAATGTTCCCAAAGGGCCAGCTAAGTCCGATATTTATAGAGTTTTGAGTTGGGCCGCCGGTTTTTACCGAGACTCTTTGGGCGACCATCCCGAGGCGATCGAATATGCTCAAGGGCGAGGAATCAGCCAGGAATTTATTGAGAAATTCGGGCTTGGCTATTCACCGGCGGATTCCGCCCGACTCAAACGGGAAGCCAAGACAATCGGTTTTACGGAGCAAGATCTTGAAGCATCAGGGATTATGGCGAATTCTGAGGGCCGGACATATGATCGGTTTCACGACCGCCTGATCTTCCCGATTCTCGATTTTTCAGGACGAGTGGTAGGGTTTGGCGGCCGCATTCTGCCAGCTCGCGAGCAGGCTTTGGCGGAGCAGGGCAGGCGCACGGGTAAGTACATCAATTCACCGGAAACGGCTGTATTTCAAAAGCGTAAGTTGGTCTATGCAGGTGACTTGGCCCGCACATCGGCTCGGGAAGAAAAGCAAGTGGTCGTGATGGAGGGGTATACAGATGTGATTGCAGCCCACCAGGCAGGATTGTCCAATGTCGTGGGCACACTTGGAACTGCGCTTGGTTCGGAGCATATTCCGGTTCTCAGGCAACTTGCGGACAAAGTCGTGCTGATTTTTGATGGCGATGAAGCGGGCCAGAAGGCTGCTGAGCGGAGTCTGGAAATATTTCTTGGTCAGCCGGTGGATTTATCCCTGGTTGCTTTGCCTGATGGAATGGATCCTTGTGATTTTTTGCATCATCATGGTACGGAAGATTTCCGAAAATTAATTGCGAGCTCGATAGACCCTCTGCAATTTGCGATTGATCGTGCGGAAGCACGTTTCGACCTTCAAAATACGGAACAAGCGCGTCAGGCGGCGGAATGGGTGATGTCAATTTTTGCCCGAATACCACGCCAGACGGGTAGCGGATTGGAAATGAAAGTGGCGATGGCACTTGACAGATTGGCATTTCGCCTAAGAATTCCAACAGCTTACCTTCAACGTGAGTGGAAACGGCAGACCCGAGAAACAAGTCGTCGTAATGAGCGTAAGGCCGAACCAGAAATTGTTGCTTCGGAGTCGGTCGCCATTCGTCCTGATCCACTCGAACGAGAACTGGTGGAATTGCTGCTGAATCACCCTGAACTGGTTTGTGAGGTCATGCCTCGTGTAATGGCCAGCGAACTGAGGCATCCGACATTAAGAATGATTACCCAAGCAATATACGATACGTTTCGAGCTGGCGATGTGCCCGAATTTGATCGGGTGGTTGATCGGCTTAAAAGCGAAGACCAGTCGTATGCCGCCGGTTTGCTGCAAGGAATTGACACAGGGCCATTGCGTGAGGGCGTAGCCCCTGCGGAAGGCCGGGAACGACTGACGGGCATTTTGAGCAAATTTGCACGTCGATCCATGCAGGATCATATTGCAGAATTGCGTCGGGCCCTTGCCGATGTCGATTCGACCGAAGACCCGGAAACGCATCTCGCCCTGCAACTTGAAATTCGTCGACTGCTGGCCCACGGGCTTCCTGCTCTTGGTTCGGCATTCAGCCCGATTCGATAAGACCCTGAATTCTCTAAAGTACAACGCATCGAGGAGATTCCCCATGGAAAAACTGGACCCTATCGTCAAAATGCTCTTGGACAAAGGCAAGCGCCGCGGCTTTCTGACCTTCGAAGAAGTCAACGAGCTGCTGCCCGACGAATTCTCCAGCCCAGAGAAGCTCCAGATGATTCAAGATTCGCTTGAAGAAATGGGAATCGAGCTGATCAATGAAGATGAAGTGGAAAGCCGTTCCGCCGTTGATTCCGTTTTGGACGACGACCTGAACGGGATTGATGAAGACATTGTTGGGACTGATGTGGAAGAGGACGGCGAACTGTCGCTGGACGATGAGCTCGGAGAGGATTCCTTCTCGCGGCGGATCGACGATCCTGTTCGCATGTACCTCACGCAGATGGGCGAGATCCCTCTGCTCAAGCGAGATGAAGAAATTCGCTTGGCCAAGCTGATTGAAGACACCCGTCGCTCATTCCGCGGCAAGGTGCTCGAATGTGACTATGCCTTGCGGCTGGTGGTGGAAGTTCTGCGCAAGGTCGATGCAGGCGACCTCCCATTTGATCGGACCGTGAAGGTTTCAGTCACGGAGAATCTTGAAAAAGAACAGATTCTGGGCCGGATGCCAGCGAACTTGAAAACACTGACTCAATTGATGGAACAAAATCGGCTGGACTTTAAATTTTTCCTTCAATCCAAGGGCGATCGCAAGATTCAGCGCATGGTCTTCAAGCGGATGGCTGTTCGGCGTCGCAAGTGCGTTCGGCTTGTGGAAGAGCTCTCGATTCGGACCCAAAAGATTCAGCCACTGATGAAACGATTGGAACAGATTTCCAATCGGATGAATGAAGTGGTTGTTGAACTTCGGGACATGAAGAAGGCTGGAGTGGTGAACGAAGAGCATGGCAACATGCTCAAAGAGCTTAAAGACCTGATGCTGATGACTCTGGAAACACCAGGCTCACTGGCACGCCGGGTGCGCAAGATGAGCGAGCGGTTCCGCCAGTATGAAGAAGCCAAGCGTCAGTTGTCGGGCGGCAACCTGCGACTGGTCGTCTCAATCGCCAAGAAGTATCGAAACCGTGGCCTGTCGTTCCTCGACCTGATTCAGGAAGGCAACACCGGCCTGATGCGGGCGGTTGACAAATATGAATATCGTCGCGGCTTTAAGTTCAGCACTTACGCCACTTGGTGGATTCGTCAGGCCATTACGCGGGCCATTGCCGACCAGGCGCGGACGATTCGGATTCCGGTCCACATGATCGAGACGATGTCCAAGCTTCGTAATGTGCAAAAGAAGCTGCTGCAAGAAAAAGGTCGCGAGCCGACGATCGACGAAGTGGCCAAGTATGCCAACATCTCGATTGAAGAAGCCCGCCGCGTGATGAAGATCAGCCGTCACCCGATTTCTCTGGACCGTCCTGTGGGCGAGTCTGAGGACAGCTACTTCGGCGACTTCATCGAAGACGATTCTGTTGAAAGCCCAATCAATGCCGCCACTCAGGAAATGCTCAAGGACAAGATTGATCAGGTTCTGAAGACCCTGACCTATCGCGAACGTGAGATCATCAAGCTGCGATATGGCCTGGGCGATGGTTATACATATACTCTTGAGGAAGTGGGCCGAATCTTCAAGGTGACCCGCGAGCGGGTTCGCCAGATTGAAGCGAAGGCCGTTCGGAAATTACAACATCCCGTTCGGAGCCGGCAGCTTGAGGGATTCCTTGAGCATACAGGCTAAAGAATGATAAAACGTCGATGACCTTGGGGTCATCGGCGTTTTTTTGTTGATAGACCCGACCAGAATATGAGACAACATGGTTATGAAAACCATGGTCGAACATCCATGGAAGAATCCACGTCGACCTATAGCGCCGAAATCGAGACATGACAACCACAGCCAACTCGCTCCGTGAGATTCACTCGCTGCACCAACGATCCAAAGCCATTCGGGATCGGTTGACAGGCGTTCCCAAAAATATTGCAGCCCGTCAGGCAATGGTCGCACGCAAGGTTGACGGGCTCGATAAAGCCAAAAAAGAGATGACTCAGATCAAGGTCGCCAAGGGGCTTAAAGAAGTCCAAAGAAAAAGCCTTCTGGCGAAGATCGACGACTATTCCACGAAGTTGATGAACGTCAAGAAGAACGAAGAATATAAGGCGATCCAGAATGAGATCGCGTTGGTGAAGTCGCAGTTGAACAAGGTGGATGATGAGATCATCGACTATGAAATTGATCTCGAAGAACGCGACGCAGCATTCAAACTGCTGGATATGGATCTGAAAAAAGCGGAATTGGAACTGGCAAATTTCCAGAAGCAGTCTTCAGACGCAAAACTGGGCGAAGAAGCCAAGCTTGAAGAGCTTGCCAACTCATTGCTCAATGCCGAAGCCGTGATTAATCCAGACATTCGCGAACAGTACCAACGTGTGATCCGCCAGCGTGGCCCCGAGGCCATGGCCGTGGTCGAAGCAGGCGCGTGCATGGGCTGTAATATGTCGATTACATCTCAAATGCTTAACGACTTGATCAACTGCGATACTTTGGTGTTTTGCAGGTCATGTGGGCGAATTTTGTACATGGCCGAAGAGACGGAAAAGATGACGAAACGGATCGTATAAAGGCAGACGTTTGCCTCAATGCGATTGACTTGAAGGATCTTTGCCTACTATGATTCATCATCCGCGAATTGTACTGGGTTCAGATTCGTTCGAAACAGAACGATTTCCTTACTGACTCAAGGTGAACTGAAAATGGCTGGAAGTGCTCTCGAAGTCAACAGTAGCAACTGGGATAGTGCCGTTCTTAAAAGCGACAAGCCTGTGCTCGTCGATTTCTGGGCCCCATGGTGCGGCCCATGCCGCATGCTGGCTCCAATCATTGAGAAACTGGCCGCAGAATTTGAAGGCAAGGCCGTGATTGCCAAGCTCAATACGGACGTCGCCGGTGATATCGCTGGTGGATTGGGCGTATCGGCCATCCCCACTGTCTTCATTTTCAGTGGCGGCAAGGCTGTAGCCCGCCTTGTCGGTGTGAATGCTGAAGCGAAATACCGCGATGAGCTCAATAAGCTGATCGGCGAATAATCCTGCCCAAATGGGTTTGGACCTTGTCGACAAAAAAAGCAATCATGGCCTCGGCAATCACCATTGTGGTGGCGATTGTTCTTGGCCTTGGCCTTCTCTTCTGGTTCGTCGACACCACGAAACCTGGCGCTGATCAGCGAGCATCAATGCTCGGAGAAAGCGTCGGATTTCTCTGCATGATTCCCTTCGGAGTCATTTGGTTCATGTGGGCCATGCAAGTTCGCAAAGAACGCAAGCAGAAAAATCGACCACGATTTCCAAAGCGTTGAATGACTTTACTCGGGCTCTCCAAGAGCAGGTTCAATCTATCTTGGGCTGACTTCAGATCAGAAACCTTTTCATAAATTGATTTTGCAATGAATCATCAAGCGAAAATCGCATCCGTCCCAGCCCTGGGGGCTGGGATGGTGCCCATAAGACTCAAAGTCTGTGGAGTTACGAATGCACAGCAAGCCGCGGATCTCCGCCGTATGGGGGTTGATCTACTTGGCCTGAACTTTCATCCGGCATCACCTCGGTATGTTCCACCACAACTCGCCCGACAAATTGTTCTGGCTTGGGCTGATCCGGCATCAGTCGTCGGGGTTTTTGTCGATCGCCCAGCCTCTGAAATTTTTGAAATTCAAGGTCTTACCGGAATCGGTATCGCCCAGTTGCATGGCGATGAATCTGATGAGGCAATCGCCAAAGTGGCGTCGGCCATGCCAGTGATCAAAGCCTTTCGAGTGAAGGATAAGGAATCGCTGGCCGAAGCTTCAAATCAACTAAATCGTCTGACAAGCCTTAAAGTTAAAATTCTGGCAGCTTTAATCGACGGCTATTGTGCATCGGCCCATGGCGGCACAGGTGTGGGCGTGGCTAAAGACCTGGTTCTCTCGGCAGTCAATCTGTATCCCAACCTCATACTTGCTGGCGGGTTAAATCCAAAAAACATTGCAGATCGACTGGCCTGGATTCAGCCATGGGCTGTGGATGTGGCCAGTGGTGTAGAAGTCTCGCCTGGCTTGAAGGACCTAGACGCCGTCGCCAGCATGCAGCGTGCAATTCATGAGAAATTCAAGAAAAACGGTTTCACTTGAATGGTTTTATCGGGGGGTGGCTAAGGCCAGATGGGCGAATGATTGGCGTGTATTGGTACAGTCTGTGTCTCGAATTTACCGGGAGCGGAAAATAGGTTGTTAGAAAAATAATTGGCTGAATAATGAAGCTTGAATGTTCCTAAAAAGTGACATGATCAGTATACTGATAGAGATCAAATGGACTGTTCCTCTCAACTGTCGTTCTGGATCTCCTTGGTCTAAGGCCTGGAGAGAGAAGCAACGTACTTCGGAGTCAGTTGTGGGCGAAATTGTATACGTCTGCCACCGGGTAGACATGTAGTCACACAAGTGACCTAACCTTACACCCCAAGAGCCCATGCCCGAAATTCAACCGTTCCGTGCCTTGCGTTTTGACATCACTGAAGTTGGCGACCTTTCAGACGTGGTCTGCCCGCCTTACGACGTGATTGACCCCGCATTTCAGCAGCGTCTTCACGACCTCAACCTGCATAATATTGTGCGCCTTGAATTTGGTATGGATCAGCCCGGCGATAACGAAATCGAAAATAAGTACAAGCGAGCCTCTGCCGCTTTGATTGAATGGATTAAGACTGGCGTTCTTGCCGCTGAGGCCCATCAGACCATCTATCTTTACGAGCAGGAATACAAAGTGGAGGGCGAGACATTCAGCCGCCGTGGATTTTTCTCGCGTGTGCGGCTCGAGCCGTTTGGCGAGGGGCGCATCTATCCCCACGAACAGACTTTGAGTGGCCCCAAGGCAGACCGTCTGAAGCTCTTCGAGGCCACCCGTACAAACCTGAGCCCAATCTTCGGGCTCTATCCTGACGAAACGAATGCCGTTCTTGCCGCCTTGGAAAAGGGTGTGAAGGACCGTACCCCGATCACAGCCATTGACCACCTGGGTGTGATCAACCGGATGTGGCCAGTGATCGATGATTCCGCGATCACAGCAGTGCGTGGCCTGATCGCCGATAAGCCAATTTTCATTGCCGATGGGCACCATCGTTACGAAACAAGCCTGAACTACCAAAAACGACTGGCTTCCGAAGGGGCTCTGAATGGGTCGGATGACCCAGCCAATTTCGTATTGATGGCTTTGGTCTCAATGAGCGATCCTGGTCTGTTGATCCTGCCGACCCATCGATTGATGTCAGGACTGGGCCCGATCAAGTCGGAAGAGCTCTCCTCTAAACTCTCGCCCTTGTTCGACATCGACGAGTTTGGTGAAGGGGCCGAAGCCGCGACTGCAGCTTGGGAATTTATCGAACAATCAGGTGATCAATCGCGAATCGGTTTTGGCACTTCCGCTGATGGCAAGTGGATTGTCGCAAGCCTGCGCGATGATTCCCGAATGGACACACTCTGTCCAACCCATTCTCCAGAATGGAGGAGCCTTGGCGTAAGCATTCTGCGAGAGCTTGTCGTCAAGGACATTCTCCATGCTGAATCGTCCGCCAAGTTCAAATATGTGCATCTGCTGAGCGAAGTCTTTAAAGACAGATCCTATGATGTGGC
This sequence comes from Candidatus Kuenenia stuttgartensis, assembly GCA_945865635.1. GTDB lineage: Bacteria > Planctomycetota > Planctomycetia > Isosphaerales > Isosphaeraceae > QWQI01. Next base: position 2,504 of record CAMBEP010000040.1, on the reverse strand, counting down.
CGCTCTGGTTCCGCCTGCGACGATGGAACACGTTCAGACGATTGCATCGGCCGGGGAAACCATGCCACCCAAGAGCACGTATTTCTATCCGAAACTTCTGACAGGTATGGTGGTTAACCCAATGTTTGATCTGCGGGAGATATTTCTCGACTGATTGACAGTACTTCAAAGCCAAGTCTGGAGAACGTAGTAATGCTGCTGAATTATCGGAAGTTCTTCGTCAAAGAGCGTGTCGCGATGCTAAAGCTGACCGACACCTATGACATTTACGACCCAGCCACAAACGCTCAGATTGGGTTGGCAAAAGAACAGACCTCAACCTGGGTCCAAATTGCAAGACTCATGGTGAATAAGCGGTTCCTCTCCACAACGATTCATATCTATGAAGCGGGAGATGATTCAGAAGAACCGCTCTTCTCGCTCATCAAAAAGCCTGGTTTCATGAGTGTCAAAGTCGTAGTGCAGGATGCCCACGGCAATGCATTCGGAACCCTGCGCAGTAAAGTCCTGAGTCTTGGCGGTGGTTTCACGGTCATGAATACGAGTGGAGTTCAGGTTGCCGATGTCAAGGGCGACTGGAAGGGTTGGAACTTCCGTTTCCTAACCCCTGATGGGCACGAGCTGGGTGTGGTCACCAAGAAATGGGCCGGTATCGGCAAGGAGTTCTTCAGCAGCGCTGATAATTATATGATCGCGCTGAATGATTCCGATGGAGAAGATTCCGACCCACAACTGGCGGCCTTACTGCTTGCCGGCGGACTCGCAATTGACATGGTCTTCAAAGAGCGATAATCCCAATCCAAATGGTCGGCCTGTCTTGAAATTCGTCCAAGAATCGAGAGACAGGCCCATCTTTTTGGGAAAGGATTGACGCAAGGCGGATTTGCTTCATTTCCAGCCCGAAGGGCTCGCCTTTTAGAAACTTGACCAAAATCAGTAAGCTAAATCTTAAAGGATTTCTTGGAAAAAGGTGCCTTTTTCCAGCTTGCCCAGATAGATCAATAGCTAAAAACAGCCAAACTCCAGCCCCGAATTCTTTTGTCACTTGATGACCTGTTGTGTGAGAATACGATAAGTCTGATGATAGCGCTGCTTCATATAAAATCTTGATCGAATTCTACTGGGGATTGGTGAGCGAATGAGTACGACTTTGGATCAGCCCACGTTGATTGCATCCGCATTCGCTAACGGTGAAGATACCTATCAGATCCCAAAGCTGGATCTGCCCAAAACCGTCAATCCCAAACGGGTCCTCTGGATCTATGCCATTCCGATCGCCCTTGTGCATCTGGCGGCTATGCTAGCCTTTGTACCTTATTTTTTCTCTTGGACAAGTGTGATCATCATGCTTGTTTCGATTGAAATTTATGGCCTGGGCATATCATTGGGCTATCACCGGCTGCTGGCCCATAAGAGTCTGAAATTGCCGAAGTGGCTTGAACATGGTTTTGCCATGTTTGCGGCATGTTCCATGCAGGACACACCCGCAAAATGGGTCGCCAATCACCGAATGCACCACAAGCACTCTGACGAGCAGGAAGATCCGCATTCACCGCTCGTGACCTTTGTCTGGTCTCATTTTGAATGGTTGTTTCGCTACAACACCGAGACACGATCCCTTTCCAACCTTCAAAAATATGCTCGTGACCTGCTGGAAGATCCTTTCTATATGAAAATGGAAAAAACCCAGATCTGGCCGGCAATCTATGTGGCTCATGCCGTTCTCTATTTCATTGCAGGTTATGCCTATGGTTATTGGAATACAGGTACCTCGGCCGGAGCCCTTCAGTTTGGTTCGAGCCTCTTTGTCTGGGGCGTGCTGGTCAGAACCGTGATCAATTGGCACATCACCTGGTCGGTCAACTCGTTGACACACCTCTTCGGTTATCGTAACTACAAAACCAACGACAACAGCCGCAATAACTGGCTTGTGGGCCTCTTTGCTGTGGGTGAAGGCTGGCACAACAACCATCACGCTGATCAGGCCTCAGCTTCCGTTTGGCACAAATGGTGGGAAGTGGATCTGACTTACGTTGTCATCCTCTGCCTGAAATGGGTCGGTTTGGCCACCGACGTGATCGAGCCCCGACACAAGCGACTGGCTGCAAAAGCCAAGTAATCTGATACGTAATACTACATACAGTTACCACGGCCCGATGATTTTCATCGGGCCTTTTTTGTTGCCCGAGTTGTCCCATGGCCCAAAGCATTTTCGTTGCCGAAGCTGAATCCGCTTTTACGGAACAGGCCCATGCAGCTCGATGAGAGCGTGGTTTGCTGAAATAAAGTACCCAAGAACGAGGCTTTTGTGCTTTTTGACATGGGAGTTAATAAAGAAAAGCGGTGGCCAACTGATTGCTGACCACCGCTTCGGGTTTTTCTTTTTAGAATCGAGTCAAACCGATTACGAATTACAGAGCGGTGAGGTCAGCAGCGATGGCCTTGACACCTTTACCAGCGAGTCCAAAACGGCTGACAGCCTTTGGGTCGAGAGGCAGTAGGAT
>CAMBEP010000039.1 GCA_945865635.1 Candidatus Kuenenia stuttgartensis | reverse complement strand
GTTCTGATGCTATACTTGTCGCGGTCTAAAAAGAGACATCCCGTAACAGAATGATGCCGGAGGCATCAAAACGAGTCGCCGGTGGTTGAGCGAAGCGACACCTTCCGGTTATGAGATGGGGGTAAAAGCTGCTGGCACCCCGGCAGGGGTGCAAGACCTTATGCCGAGTTGTCGTCCGGTGGTGTCGTTGCTCGCGCTCCTCAACCACCGGCTACTGGCTGCGATGCCTCCGGCATCGTCGCGATCAAAAAGTGTCATTAATGGTCGCGAAGAGTATAACAGCATCAAAAAAACAGTCCCTGAGTCTCTCATTTAAAACCAGATGAGAGATCCGCGGGGCGAACTGAAGCGGCTCTCAGGGGGAGGCTTGGTGAACCGCTTCAGGATAGAAACAATATCTTCGTAAGTGTCGTGGACAGACACGGATTTATCACAGGTAGGCAATCCCGCAAACGGGATATCAGGCAGATTCAGCCAGACTCGAATTCCCTGATGCGGAACCATTTCCACGTCGGTCGCGGCTGTCATATACGACCATGCTGGCCACCACTGGTCGAAGCAGATCATTGATGATTTCTGAGCGGTCTTTGCCCATGTGGATGGCATAAAGCCAAAGTTTGCGATCCAGATCCTCTTCAATGGCAAACATTCTCTGGATCCGGCGAGGCTTTGAGGCCTTGCTGCGCACCGGGGCCGACCGCCCTGCCCTGGTCGTTGATTTTAACGCCATTTCGGTCTCTGTACCGGTGGCTGTGATTGTGGCCACAGAACCAGAAGGCTCGGGCTGTTCAGGATTCGCCGATTCCTGATCCATACCCTCTGGGGTCAGATTGCGCTCAAATTCAGCTTCTGTCATGGTTGGTCTCACCAAGCCCGTGCGCCGGTCAGGTCCCGGTATGCCGCCGCGTCGATTTGAACTCATGGCTTGTCAGCTCCTGTCCGTTACTTTTTATGATGATCAGAGGAATGAGATTTGATTCACAGGTCCGCCCCCATGGCGAGTTGTCAGCCTTAGGCCGGTCGGCTGAGAAAGGGATTTGAAAATCCCCCCCCCTGCCCTTACATGTGATTCATTGCAGCTATCCAGCTTTTTTTTGTGAGCTCTTGCCAGAGACCTTCAAGGGTTCCAGGCCCCATCGCTCGGCAAGGATCCTGGCAGCATCCTGATAAGCAATGGCGCCCTGCCCTGCCCTGTCATAAATCACAAGCGGGATGCCCCTGGCATAAGCCTCGCGAAACTTGACTGACAGGGGCACCGATTTTGGGAATACCGAGTCACCAAAATAGGTCCTGACTTCATTCTCAATCTGCTTGGCAACCAAGGTTCTGTCGGTCTTGGTGACGATCACCCCGCCGATGTTCAGAGGTCCACTATCAGTGAATTCTTTTCGGAAGTCGCTGACATCGCGGATCAGAGCTTCAAGCGCCTTGACGCCGGCGAGCGCAGCCACACATGGATCAATGGGGATCAGGACCTCGCGCACGGCATAGAGGATGGCCACATTCAGCGGAGTCACAACAGGCGAAGTATCAATCACTGCGATGTCAAATGTTCCGGCTGGGATCTGTCTAAGTATCCGGCGTATGCGAAATTCGCGACCATGCCCCAGACCAGTGGTGCTGCCCATTTGATCCGAGCAGTGTGCAAGCCGCTCGCCTGGTGGCAGAAGGGATACATTTTCAACATCAGTGGATTCAATCAGATCCATTGGAAAGAGCGTATCATTGACCAAGAGGTCGGCCAGACCAGCGGCAGGAATGCCTTCGGCACGGTAGCCAAGTGAGGCATTTCCGGATGGATCTGCATCTACGAGGAGTACCTTATAGTCTCGGTCAGCCAGGGCAGCGGCCATGTTGATGGCCGTCGTGCTCTTTCCGACGCCGCCTTTGGCGTTGGTCACGGCGATTGCAATCATCATTAGCCCCTTATGTGCTCTAGTGGTGCGCTCATTCAATAAAGCGCAATGTCTGATTCATAAGACTTATATCGGCTTGACCAAGTGATCTTGGTGAGGAGAATTCTTGAAACCAAGTGAATTTGATTCCAAGGTCTATTAAATCCAATGGATCTTGAAACCAACGGATCAACAATCCAATTTCTATGGAATCCAACAAACATGGAAACCTACATAAATGGAAACCCAGTCATATTGTATGCAATATGAGTAGTTTTCAAGAAAAACTGGTATCAATAAGACATGTTGACAACATTCATGGGAAAAATGATCTATAGATAAACAGAGATATAGGTACCAATCATCCCATGTGTCAATTTCGATTGACAAACAGAAATCAATCTATCCAATCCATATTGGAATATTGATCACTTGAATTCAATGTAGAATGGTCTTCATCTTGACAGAAACCAAGTTACATAGAAACCAATAATGAATGTTACATAAAACTATTGATTTCCATGTACCCCGGTAAACTGATACCTTTAAAAGTACTTCACTTGGTTTCAAGACAACTTGGAAAATTGGTTCATTGGAAAAAAGGTGTATCGCTTTAAAGGTCTCATGGTTCCAAGGTTTCTTGGTAAATTGTAGTCACCTGAGACACATTCAACATAGGTATCAGGATCGATGGCTGATGAGTCTTCTGGTTGATCTGGGATCGACAATCGAGGATATCAACCAAGATAAAACAGACAATACTGCGATGGGATGAATGACACCAAGGTGCCTTGGTACATTGGTGCCTTTGTTACAATATTGCAATGTACCACACTATCAATATTAGCAATTTTATTGAAACATTTATACCATGGTACAAATACATCTATATTATAATTAGTCAAGTTGACAACATTTCAATTACTCAATATTTCTATAAAACCATTCTGGTAGAAATATAGATATCAACTATTACAGATATAATGGTTTATTGTTTCAAATGAAACAATCTAAATAGATGCCAATATAAATTGATGTGTAGTCATAATCAAAAAACGCTTTCAATGTGTCAATGACTTTATGTTTCAATCTGATATGGTTAAAATGTTTAGATGGTGACTTGGAAAACAGATTGCTTGATACATTGATGAGTAGTAAGATGGGTGACTTGAAAAGTCGATGAATTGAAACACTGAAAAGGTGATTCATTGGTGAATGGGTTTCATGACAAATTGGAAGCAAGTTGGCTTGGTAAATTGCCATCAAGTTTTCAAACGATTTGTGGTTGTCGTATCGGAGAAGGGCAGGGGGCTTATTTCAAATTGCGGGTTCTACTGAGCTTCAGAAGTGAAGCAAATCATAGGGAAACGGATATGCCTATACGGGGTATGTAATTGCGTTTGTAAGATATCCGTTTGATCTTGATATTTTCGGGTTTCATGTGAATAGATTAGGACAAAGTGAGATCAAGTCAGGTAATATGGGAATGAAGATCGATGACGCCTCAAGGGGCATTTCAGGAAAGCGAAGGTCGTGGCGATGAATAACGATGAACCGACTGAAATGCCTGTAAGCGAACTAGGTTTGGGTCGGAGGCGTAATCGTGGTTGCTTCTATTATGGATTCATCACGGCTGTATGCCTCATTCTGATGCTGCTGGGAGGGGTTTTGCTCTTGGTCGTTGTGGGTGGCCGTCAGTTTGTAAAGGTTCTTGAGGAAAACTCGGAACTGAAGGCGGCAGAGTTGCCTGTTGTGGTCTCGACAGAAGCTCAGATCAAGAGTCTGACCACGCGTCTGGACACGTTTGGCGAGGCTCTTGAAGATGAGAAGGCCCAACCGCCGGAACCGCTGGAACTGACCGAAGAAGAAGTCAATCAGTTGATTCAAAGTGAAAACCAGTTCAAAGGCATTGTTTATGTAGATTTTGAGCCTGACAGGATACGCGGCAAGCTTTCTTTGCCCCTAGACCTTTTTGCAAGGTTATCAAGCGTCCTGAAGGGCAGATATATCAATGGAGAAGCGGAATTCAGCCTGAAGATCACCAGTCAGGGCCTGCTTGATGCTCACCTTGAAGATATTAAGCTTAGTAATGGCAAGGACTTGCCGATTGAGGTCAAGGTCGAGTTTCGTCGCGAGAATCTGGCTAAAGAGATCAATCAAGATGTCGATGTGGTCAAGATCATCAAAAAGCTTGATCGGATCGAGATTCTGAAGGACAAAATCCGGCTTGTTCCTCTGAGAAAAAAGGCCGCTGACCAAGTAAAAGCCGTCCCAGGCCCGATTCCAAGCGGTGACGAATTCGAAAAGGCGGTAGACGCCTTCAAGGAAGATGCCAAACAGAAATGATTGGCCTCTTTACCAGCTTCGTTTTCATGAGTCTTTCATGGTGGCAGGAATTGAGTGGATCAGGGCTTTGATATCTGCCACTCTGGCTGTTCCTGTGGTGCCCAGTTGGTGAATGACGCATGATGACGCCACACTGGCCAGTTCAAGTGCTTCCTTGACCGTTGCACCTGCCGCCAGTGCGGTTGCCAGATTCGCCGTGACCGAATCGCCAGCCCCGACGATGTCAATTGGGCCTCGAAGGGGCAGGGCAGGGACGTGTTCTGGCGTCCCGGTTGGTTCTGCACCCAGAATGCCACGCTCGGAAAGCGATACAAAGACCGTGCGACCATTGATGCCAGCCATTTCTGTCGCAGCCTCTGAGATCTCTTCCAATGTCATTTCGTCGGCTTTATTAAGCAGTGCGCCCAGTTCTGATGCGTTCATTTTGAACGAAACCGGCGGCCAGCCTTTCAGGCTTTGGCGGGAGTCGGCCAGCATCGGTTTTTGGGGATATGTCTTGGCCAGTTCACCGACCACTTTTAGTAATCCTTGCGTGATGGCCCCAGTTTCGGGGGCGTCAACCTGAATCAGAAAGATCAGGGCATCGGCCTTATCTGCGACTTGCCGCAGATGGTCCGCCAGTTGGGCCTCAAGGGCAGGGGGGGTGACGGTCCAGTTCTTGCTGTCCAGCCGGTTGAGCTCTTCCAGGGGTTGACCAGGGTGCATGAGCAAGGGTTTGCAATAAGTGAATGTGCGGCGGTCGGTGGTGGTCAAAAAGTGGTCGAGTGTCAGGCCCGGCAGGTCGGCCAGGCCGCGGCGCAGCTCATAGCCTTCGCCGTCGTCGCCGCAGAAGCCCACGGGGATGATCTGCCCCACACCCAGAGCCACCAGATTGTTCACAATCGTGCCCGCCCCACCCGGCTGGGCCCGCACGCGGGTGACATTATACACCGGCAGCCCGGTTTCAATGGAAATTTCCTGCCGGCTGGTGTCAATCTCCAGGTACCTGTCCAGGCAGAAGTCGCCAATCACTGCGATTTTCAGGGTTTTGTAGGTGTTGGTGATTTGTTGGAAGCGTTCGGGGGTCATGGTGTTTGGTTCTATTGGTCTCAGGCGGAGTTCTTGTTGTACTCTGGTTTACTGGTTCTGGTGAATCATTAAACCTGAAACGGTGATCTCGATGAAGTCGGATTCGTTGAATGCGTTATGAATCTCAGGAAAATAAACGTTAAAAAGGTCGATCAGCATGTTGTTTGATATATTTCCGACACCTACAAGACGTAGTTTTGGTAGTGTTTTCTTCAGGAAATATGATTCGTGAATCTGTCATGATCACTTCACCGGTGTTGGGGATTGCAATTCTTATACGAATCTATTTTAAAAGTGTGTACAAATTCCCCACAAAAGCCGCGTTGTCGCTCTGCACATAATGCATCACGCCGCCCATGCGGGCATAGCTCTTGCAGAATCGCAGGTAATAGGCCGGGTTTGATTTGGGTGGTTCGCCTACGGTCCAGTCCCAGCCGCCGCCGTCCTGCATATCGACCACATAGATCGTGTGGCCGGCGACGATTGGGCGACCGTCCTGAATTCTCAGGTTATTAACACAGCTCAGGCTTTTTTCAAAAACCTGCGGGCCCATGATGGCCGAGCCGATGGAGAGAACCACGCCGCCGTCAAGCTGCTCAACCGAGCCGCTGAAGAGCCTGAAATCCTCAGCCGCCGCACGACCGATCGCCGCACCGCTGAACATTGGGTGGCAGGTGATAATGTCGTAGCCAATGCCCGGGTGAATCGTCATCGGCACGCCGTGCCGGAAGGCCGTGGCTAAAATGGACGCCTGCTTGTTCGGGTGGACGACTTCAATGCGGCCCGTGGGCAGGTTGAATTGCAATATTGTGTTTAAAAGATCAGCACGCGCGGCCGTGAGCGGGTGGCGCGGCTCGGATTGTATTTGGCTTTCAAGCTCTGCCGCCGTAGGCAGCGTTGTGCCGTCTTCAGTGATATATCGGCCCAGCGATGCGCCATAGCCCTCGCCGCGAAGCGCACCTGAAAGCAAAGCCAGGTGAATATTCCGGCCGGTTTCATCCCACGTGCCGAAGGTGCCGGTGGCGACATTTTCGCGTACAGATTCTGTCGATCGGCCCAGCCAGGCATATTCCCAGTCGTGAATTGTGCCTGCTCCGTTGGTGGCCAGGTGCGTGATATGGCCGGACTTCATCAGCCGGTCGAGTATTGGCGCTGTGCCGTTGCGCAGCAGGTGGGCGCCATAAATGACCATGACGGCCGCACCACGATCACGAGCGGCTTTGATGTCAGCAGCGCAGCGTGTCATTGCAGAGGATTGTAGATCACCCAACGGGGCAGGGGGTGCATCGGGATTCAGCAGAATATCTTCAAGGCGGGTCAGGCTTTTTCGCTCTGAGAGTGGAAAAACTTTCAATCGTGTCAGATCAAGTGGTTTGGCGGCCATTTTTCTTTGAAACCTTCTGCTGATACGTGATGAAAGCTTGTATGCCATGCAATCTGAATTCGAGAATGGCGAACGAGGATTTCAAACTCCATCGTTCGCCATGGCTTTGTTAATCCTGGGGAAACTCTGGCCTACTACTATCGGCCAAAGATCAGTTCCAGAAGCGCCTTTGAATCCCGATAATCTGGAATCACTGCGTCAGCTCCAACGCCCGAGAGTCGATCTCGCTTCCATTCGTCCATCTGTCCTGATCCGTTATTGGCTTCATCGCTTGCAACGGCAATGGCAAGGCCGCCGACATCCCTGGTGTTCTGGATCTCGACGTATCCATCACCGAATGAAAGCAGTTTGGCCCCATCAATCGCGTTTTCAGAGAGAATGCGGTCAATGACCATCTTCTTGGAGAAGTTCTTGTAGTCGTCCTGAGCGCCGTAGATGTGCTGGCCGAAGTATTTCGTCAGGCCGAGCAGTTCGGCTTCCTGCTTGACAAATGGTTCGTCCGTGCCGCTCGCCAGATAGAGCGAAAGGCCACGGGCTTTGAGATTGTCGAGCAATGAACGAGAACCAAAGACGGTCAAGTCGTCCTGCTGGATTCTGCCTGAGCTTAGGCCTTCGACGCGTTCGGCGATTTTTAGGTTGAGCCGTCGGAGGTATTCGTGCTTATACCACAAGGGTTCCTGTGGTTCGCCACCCCGTTCCCGAATTCGGTCTGCCAGTTGCATCATTTGATAGATTGTCTGTTTGCCGTTCAAGCGCATGATGTCATCATAGGCCAGACTGCGTCGATCCTGCTCGGTTTCGCCGGGCAGTGCGGGCAGCACTTCGGTGAACATGGGCACCATGATCTCGGGCCAGCCCTGGCGAATGATCGAGAGCGTTCCGTCGAAGTCAAACAGGACGTGGGTGATTTCAGGTCTGGGGGCAAATGACGGGTACAAAATGACCTGTCCCGAGAAGTTTGGAGTACTCACGCAGCACCACCTTCCATGAAGGCATAGCAGATCATGTGCAGGATGGTCATCTGGGCATCTTCCACACGCCCGTAATGGGTGTCGTCGATGACAATGGTTTGAGCCGATACGTCGGCCAGTCGGCCTCGCTTGGCACCGACCAGAGAAACGGTCTTCAAGCCGTTCTCACTCGCCCACTCAACGGCTTTGACGAGGTTCGGCGAATTGCCCGAGACGCTAGACGCAATCAGAAGATCCCCAGGGCGGGCATAGTTCTGCAAAGGCCTGACAAAGACATCGTCATAGTGGTAGTCGTTGCCGATGGCTGTCAGCCAAGCCGTGTTGTCTGCCAGAGTGATGATGCGGAACCGCTTGCCGGTCTTGTCGCTGGCACCCTTGCCCAGATCGGTCGCAAAGTGAGACATGCTGGCCATGTTCCCGCCATTGCCCACGCCGAATATCTGACCATCGGCGGCCCATGTGGCTTTGACCGTTTCAATCAGTGTCTGGACTTCAGACAGAGGGATAGACTGGATCGCTTTGTGTTGAGCTTCAACGTATTGATTAAGCCAGGGTTGCATGGGGCGAGTGGTCTCGTTGAATGGGTTCGGTACGTCTTGAGGGATTCCCCATCGTCATCCAGGGTCGTCCCGACATGTTCTACGGGTCGTATCTTAACAGAATCGAAGAAACCCGTCATCGAGACTTACCCGCAAAGAGCTTTGACCAAAACCATCACCCGACCTTGTTTCGCAATACGCAAGATAGATATGGCCAAATAAGGATTTGTGGCAAACTAAAAGCTGTGGTTTGTGCTCCGGTTTTGGTCTCAATCCGCTGACGTAGCATCAGTCGGCCAACAGGCAGACGCCTTGCACCAATCCTGACGCCCGTTCCTCCTGAGAGCGACCCGAAAACCGTCGGTCGTCGAAGCTCAACCCTGTTTCGCAATACGGAAGATAGACATTGCTAAATAAGGACTTGTGGCAAACTAAAAGCTGTGGTTTGTGCTCCGGTTTTGGTCTCAATCCGCTGACGTAGCATCAGTCGGCCAACAGGCAGGCGCCTTGCACCAATCCTGACGCCCGTTCCTCCTGAGAGCGACCCCAAAACCGTCGGTCGTCGAAGCTCAACCCTGTTTCGCAATACGGAAGATAGGCACTGCCAAATAAGGACTTGTGGCAAACTAAAAGCTGTGGTTTGTGCCTTGATGGTGGTCTGGATCGGGTGATGGAGAAACAGGCGGCCTACAGCCTGAGTCCTTGTTTCGCACTGTGAACCTTAATCATTACTATGTAAGAACTTATGGAGAATTAAAAAACAGGGTTTTGGTGGTTGGGCAACCGTTCGTTTTAAGGTTGCTGAAGGGCATCGATCCGACGGTTCACAAGCATTCGCTGGGCGCGTGTCATCATGCCCCAGGTGGCAATTTCCAGCAACGTTCTGAAGCATCCGCCACAGGTGTTGTCAGGTAGAAGATTGCAGAGCTTGCGACAGGGCGAAAGCGTTGATTGACTCTCCGACTCAGTCTCTTGTCTGGTTCTATCAAGCTCGGATCTGGCCATAAGAGATGCTGCCTTTCTCCTTGACTGAAACCTACCTGTAATCATGCTTTGATCAGATTTTGGTGATTCTAACAGGTCTCACGATCACTTCCAATGTGATTCCCAGAGAAGTAGAATCCATATAATCATTACAAATGTATTATACTCTGCGCGGTCATGAATGGCACTTTTTGATCAAAACGATGCCGGAAGCATCTGGAGCCAGTAGCCGGTGGTTGAGGAGCGTCAGCGACGACACCACCGGACGAAGACTCGACATAAGGTCTTGCACCCCTGCCGGGGTGCCAGCAGCTTTTTTAGACCTCATGACCGGAAGGTGTCGCTTCGCTCAACCACCGGCTACTCGCTTTGATGCCTCCGGCATCATTCTGTTACGGGATGTCTCTTTTTTGACTGCGATAAGTATAGTCTGAAAATAACACATCAAGAAAAATCGAGGTGTATGGTGGCAAGAATTTCTCAACAGGTTGATTTTATGGTGTTCAGAGTGGATACTGATCGAGGCCTCTTCTCTGTTCTGACCCCGTCTTGCCAAGGCTTGCCTGAGCACGACGGGGTCGATTCTTTTGATCTGGATGTGGTTTGATCAAGGCAGGATGGCCTGGTAAACGTTCAGCCATTTTGCTGCCAGATCGCGTCGATCAAACCGGGTGGATACAAAGCCGGGCCCATGGCTGGCGAGCTTTTTCATAAGTATCTGATCAAGCAATAGTTGTGTGAGTTTTGCGGAGAGATCCTGAGCATCGTTCCGGTTAACGCCGAGACCAGTCAGGCCGTCGTCAAAAGCCTCGGCCGATCCGCCTGAATTGACAGCAACAACGCATCGGGCGCAGGCCTGGGCCTCGGCGATGACTCTGCCGAATGGTTCTGGCTTGGTGCTGGCATGGACGACGATATCGAGGGATCTCATGACGTCTGCGGAATTGGCTTGAAAGGGTATGATCTGAAGACGATTCTGCAAGCCGTAATGATCTGCCAATTGCTGTAATTCCGAGGCGGACCATTGAGAGCCGCTTGTGTCATAGATCGGGCCGCCAATGAGATAGGCCTGAAATTCTGTAATATCCTGACGCAGAAGGGAAATGGCTTGAATAAAAACGTCCTGGCCTTTCCATTTTGCATAGGTTGCAATCAGTCCGATGCGAATGGCTTTTGGGTTGGAATTGTTCAGATCGTGAATTGGTCCATTCGGATTGAAGGTTTGAAGATCGACTGTGTTATGGATGGTCGCGATGGAACAGAGATAGCGATTTTTCAAAACAAGGGTCAGGTCTTTACGGACATCGTCGGAACAGCAGGCTGCTGCAATGCGACGATTGCGGCCAAACCAGAAGAGTGCGATCAGGAGAATCAAGCGGCTGATTCGTCGATGCCCGATATAGTCCTGGATATTCCAAACGATGGGAATTTTTCGGGGCACTGCCAATAGGCTGAGGATCTGCATTTTGAGGCCAACAACATGGACGAGGCTGGGCTTTTCGAGAAGGATCTGGCGGCGTAGACGGAGGAAATAGAGGAAGGTGGCAGGGACGAGGCAAAGGAGTCTTGCGAGAGTCTTGATCCGGAGTCGAGCGGAAGTGCCGGTTGAGGAATCTCCAAAACTTTCAAGTCGTCCGGGCAGATTAAGTGAGCGAGCCGAGGCGCCGGAGGATATTGCTTGATCGATGACAGGTCCGCTGGAACCTGAGATTAAAACGAGATGGATTTGAGGGTGTGAGTGATTGAGGCTCCAAAGGGTATCGATCAGGCATCGCTCGGCGCCGCCGAGTTGTCCAATGGGGCAAAGAAAGAGGATTTTCTCAGGTAGAGAAGGGTTGAGCGGCATATCAGGAAGGTCGATTCGAGTTTTCATCAGGAAACGAAAGAGGGGACTCCAGAGCCGGGTCGATGGGTCTGGAGTTGTGGTTTGGGTGGTATCCGTCGCAACACGGGGGCGGATTAATCGACCTTGCCGGGGTCTCGTAGGCCGGAGCCTTTCTGGCGGGTATTTGTGTCGCCGATATCGGCCCGGATTGCATCGGCTTTTTGCTTGATGAGTTCGACGATGCCTTCTTCATTGGCGGCGAGGTTTTTGGATTCGCCGATATCTTGTCGGAGGTTGTATAGGGCAAGTCCGATATTGGTTTTTTGATATCCGTTAGGTTTGCCGCCAGTGGCACCGGTTTTTCCTTCGATTGAGCCGAATTCATGTGGGAAATGCAATTTCCAGTCGCCGACACGAATGGCTTGAAGCTGATTTCCCCAGTAAAAATAGAAGGCATCATGGGGAGTTTTGATTGAGTTGTCGCCAAGAAGTTGAGGATAGATATCGAGTCCATCAATGGGTCGATCGGTTGAAGGGGTCCATTCCGGGTTGACGATTTTCATGAGTGTCGGGAGGATGTCGATGGTCATTGCCGGCTCAGTGATGACGGAACCTGGCTTAATCCTGTTTGGCCATTGGGCGATAAATGGGACTCTGACACCACCTTCGAAGCTGGTTCCCTTACCTTCGCGCAGAGGTTTTGCCGAACCGGCGTGGTCACCATAAGTCAACCATGGACCGTTGTCGCTGGTGAAGATGACGAGGGTGTTTTGTTCGAGTTTGAGCGATTTGAGGGTGTCGATGATTTGCCCGACACCGCGATCGATTTCGGCGAGGACATCAGCATAGAGGCCATAACCGGACTTGTTTTTGCCCTGATCAGAGACAAACAGGGGAACGTGGGGCATGGAGTGAGGGAGATAGACGAAAAAGGGTTTGTCCTGATGGCGTTTGATGAAATCAATGGCGTGGTTTGTATAGGAATTGGTTAAAAGGGATTGGTCTGGATTTCGGGCGATGATGGATTCGCCTTCGATCAATGGCAGGGCAGGGTATGCGCCTGGTTTGGCTTCAGGGTTTCGGGGCCACATGTCGTTGGAATAAGGGAGGCCGTAATATTCGTCGAAACCATGCCTGGTGGGTAAAAACCGGGTGTGATGGCCGAGGTGCCACTTGCCGAACGCGGCGGTTTTGTAGCCATTTTGCCTGAGTCCTTCGGCGATGGTCATTTCGGAGTCGCTGATACCGGTTTTGGAATTTGGTCCAAGGGCGCCGAGGATACCCAGCCGGTTGGGAAGACATCCCGTGAGCAGGGCGGTTCGGCTTGCGGAACAGACAGCCTGAGCGACGTAAAAGTCTGTGAATCGGACGCCATTGGCAGCGATCTTGTCGAGATTTGGAGTGGGGTTGATTCCGCCATAGGAGCCGAGGTCGCCATATCCGAGATCGTCGGCATAGATGAGAACGATGTTGGGATGACCGGGTTTTGTGGAATGATTCGTCTGGGCAACAGCCACCTGGCCGACCGCAATCAGCACGAGCGGCAGGATGAATCGCAGGGATGGAATCATGATGTGAAACCCTTGCCTATGGGAATGATGGTTGAAGTAGGGTCTGGCGGATTTGCGTTTATGATAAACAAGATGGTACGGAAATGTCAGACCTGAATGAGAATTGATGTCGTGATTTGTCGGCAGGTGACGATGGCAATTAGAAACATGAAAGGCCCACCACTAGCCATACCGGTTGATCCCGTCATATAATAATTTATGCATGTTCAGCTTGAGAGTGCCTGGGGCACTCGGGCGGGTTGATTGAAAATATCGGTTCGATGTGAATCGGTCTGAAGGTCCTGTTCCAAAGAGTAAGCCATTACAGTCAAAGCGATAACGTTCTGATGGATCATGGCAGGCGCTTTGGATTAGAAACTTAATGTTCAGAGGTAGTGTTGCCCATGGCATCCAAGCAGCAAGATCCCACACCGGTAAAGAATCCATCAGAGACAACGGCACCAAAAACAACCGGCGAACCACGCCGATTGAATATGAGGGCGTTGGTGCTGTTGCTTTTGATCGTTGGTGTGAGTATTCCAGGCGTGATCGCACTGCGTTATTGGCAGACATCTGCGCAGCGATCGACACTTCTGAAGCAGGCCCGCGAATTTTGGACCAAAAAGGATCCAGCCCGAGCCCTGACGTATGCCAACCGGTATCTTGATCAGGTTCCTCAGTCTGCTGAGGCCCTGTCACTGAAAGCGGATATTCTTTCTGAAACGGCTGTGACGCCGGAACTGGCGGCCGCCGCACTTCAGGTGAATGATCAGGCCATTCGCGCCCAGGGCGGTGAGGCGAACCTGCCGATGAAGCGTCGGAGCCTTGAGCTCAATGTAAGGATTGGCAAGTATCAGACGGCCATCACACAAGCCCGCGAAATTCTTGGTGAATCAGCCAATGCCACGCCGGGCAAGGATAAACCGGGCGATGCGAAAACACATCGACTGATCGCACTGGCGATGTATTTAAGCGATAAGACGGGTCTGGATGATGCCAATTCCAAGGAGGTAATCCGGAATCTTGAACTGGCGACAATTGGCGATCCAAATGATATCGCAACAGCACTTGATCTGGCTTCGGTTTATTCCACCCGATCCGGACTGCCGAAAGATCAGGCATTGGCAAAAAGCAATGAGATTCTGGAACGGATTGTGACCACTCACCCGAAGTCGGTGGAAGTGCGTCTGACCCGTTATAAACTATTTGTTGATAATGACCTGTTAAATCGTGCCCTGATAGATGCCAAAGCCGCTGTGGATATTGCGCCTGATAATCTGGCCGCCCGGCTGGCCTATTCGGAAGCTTTGCGGATGACGGGAGATTCTGTCGGTGCCATTGCCCAGCTCGACGCCATACCGGCAGCGCAGCAGAGTCGTCCGGAAGTCAGGCTGGCTCGTGGGCTGGCGGACATGTCATCCAATAAGATGGATAGGGCTGTGGAGCAATGGCGGCAGGGGCTTGTGAGTTCAGGCGGGACTGATGCGGAAACCACATGGCGACTCGCGTTTGTGCTTCTGAATCTTGGCCGGATCAGTGAGGCCGAACCTCTGATTGAGCAGTATAAGCGGCTGGCGGGTACAGCAGAAGCATCGCCCGAGGCGGAGTTTCTCGATTCTGTAAAAGCCATGCGGCAGGGTCGGTTTGATGAATCTGTCACACGAATTGAAGCGATTCGCAGCAAGCTGAGCCCCGCACTCATATCTCAGGCAAACTATATTCTTGGCCAATGTTATCAGGCCAAGGGGAATGCCATTCAGGCCATTGAATGCTATCGGAGGGCGGCGAAAACGTCCAACCGCTGGCCGGCACCGTGGTTGGCCCTGGCCGAACAGGCGATTGGCGCGGGCAATCTGGAAAATGCAATCAACGAATTAAATAACGGCCTGATCGCCATGCCTGCGGATCAGACCCTATTGATGGCCCAGGCGCGACTGGCCTGGCGTTTGCAACTGATGAAACCGGCCTCGCAGCGCGATTATACGATTGTCGAGCGGCTTGTCAGGCGTCTGGAAGAGATCAACCCGAATGCAAGCGGACTGGCCCAATTCAAGGCAGAGACCATCTCTGTCAGAGGCAATCTGCAACAAGCGATTGAAAGTCTGAGGCAATCGGCCAATAAGGAGCCTGAAAATGTTGCCGTCTGGATCAGTCTTTCCAATGCACTGGTTCGGGCGGGTCAATTCAGTGAGGCGCAAGAAGTCATTCGTCAATCGCAAAAGAAGGTTGGTGATAGAGCCGATCTGCGTATTGTTTTAAGCCGGATGGCTTCTGCTCAGGGCGATGAGAATCTGGCAAAAAGCATACTGGCCGAAAATATTGAGGCTCTGCCGGTTGGTGACAGGCCTGTCATTTACAAGACTCTTGGCGAACTTCTTCTGACACAGAGGGATAATGGAGGAGCCACCACGGCATTTGAGACCTGGAACAAGCTTCAGCCAAAGGATCCCGCACCGGCTCTGGCCTTGCTTCAGGTGGCTTTGTCGGGCTCTGACGAGAAGCTGATCCGCCAGCGGGTGGATGCACTCAAGGGGATGGATTCAAAGGATGTGAACTGGCGATTGGCCCGCATACAAGAATTGATTCGAGTGCCTTTGGCAGAACAGCAGGACCCGGAGAAGCTGTCGGCGCGTTTGAGTGAAGCTCTGTCGTTTGCAAATGAAATTATTGATAGTGGTACGTCGCAGGCTCAGGGGCTTGTCCTGAGGGCAGCGGTTCAGGAGCGTCGCGGCAAGAATGATGAGGCGATCGCTGACATGCGACGCGCCATTGATGTGGAAGGAGGGTCATCGGCCTTAAAACCGTTATGCCAGATGCTTGCCCGTGTTGGCAAGTTTAGCGAGATCGAGCAACTGCGGGCCAAGCTCAATACAATTCCAGCCAATATTGAGATGATGGTTGCGGAAATTGCAGTCCAGACAAGTAAGCCAGACGTGGCCCGAAAGATTGCCGATCGACTCCTGGAAACAAACCCTGAGGATCTGTCGGTGCATATTTGGTATGCACGTCTCCTGAGCAGCCTGGGTCAGTCGGTCGTTGCAGAGGAGTCGCTCAAAGCCTATGCCCAAAGGCGTGGCAATGAGCCAGCTCCATGGATTACGCTGTTGGTATTTCAGACACAGAAAATCAATCGCGACAAGGCCGCGGAGACTCTGAAAATCATTCGCGAGCGGGTCAAGAGCGACAAGGCAGATCTGATGCTGGCACAGGCCTATGATGTGGCTGGCCTGCCAACGGAAGCCGATACACACTATAAGAATGCGATGCGTTTATTCCCAGAGGATACGAGCACAATGCAGTCGGCCCTGGCGTTTTATACGCGACTGGGTCAGAAGCTGGAGATGGAAACAATCCTGAGGGGGATTCTGAAGCAGAACCCGAATTTAAACTGGGCCAAGCGCAGGCTTGCATTATCGTTATCAGAAAGAACAGGAAATGAATTAGCATGGAACGAGGCTTTCGCCCTGATTTCTACAACAGCTGAGAGGGAAGCGGTCAATGAGCCAATTCATGATCGACTGACACGAGCGATTGTACTGGCCCGGAGCGTGGATTTGAAGCGGCGTGATATGGCTGTGGCGGATCTTGAAAAACTGATTCCGACACTATCAGATCCGTCGATGGCTCATGAGGTTCTGGCGCGGATTTATTCGGATGATCCCCAAAAGCTTGAAATGGCCAAGGTTCATGCCGAGGCAGCGGCGACACGGTCAAACATGACGGTTGAAATGGCCGTATTCTGCGTTGATCTGGCCATGCGTTTACGTGATTTGCCGATGGCAGAGAAATATCTGGGTCAGCTCAATGTTCTTGAGCCTGGTAGCCTGCGAGTGGTCAAGCTGAGAGCACGCCTGATTTCTGCCAGTGGCAAGCCATTGGAATCAGCAACGCTTTTGTTGCAACAGCTTGAACGCCTTAAGGTCACAGCCCAGCTTGATCCGCAGAGAGAGACGGAAGTGATCGCCCAGGCGCGTACAGTGATTCAGCAGATGATTTTAATGGGTCCATTTGATCAGATTGAAGCGCCGGCACGTCGTACACTGGTGCTTTGGCCGCGACTTTCGCATGCCATCGCCCCATCGCTTGCGAGCCTTGGTCGCGATGATGAGGCGATCTCCATGCTTAAGCTCGGAGCCGAGAAAGGCGATTGGCGCGAAGCCTCGTTGACGGCTGTGAGCATGGCTGGTGTTAAGCCTGTAAAGCCTGCCATAGTCAAAGCGGCTGATGAGATTTTGGCGAAAGCTTTGGTAAAATCTCCGGGGCAGGTGGAACTGTTGCAGGCGCAGGCTTTTCTGAAGCATTCGCAAGGCAAATATGAAGAGGAAGTTGCGGTCTACGAGGAGATCAAGAAGTCGAACCCCAAAGATATCCGCTATTTGAATAATCAGGCGTGGACACTTTCGGAGAATCTTCATCAGTATGATAAAGCCTTGAAAGTGATTGACAATGCCATTTCACAATCAGGCCGGCGCCCGGCGTTTCTTGATACACGGGGTGTGATCCTGACGCGTTTGGGTCGTCTGGATGACGCCATTGAGAATCTTGTTTCCGCACGTGATGCCGCGTCAATTATTGTGGACGGGCAGCCACTTCCCGCCATTCATTTTCATCTTGCAAGAACCTATATGCTTGCAAATCAGCCAGCTAAGGCCAAGGAATCGTTTGAAAGCGGTATAAAACTTGGCCTTACCAATCATCAGCTTGAAGCCAGCGAGCAGGAAGACTTTCAGAAGCTCACGGCCAGTCGATAACAGGCAGCTCGCAAGCGTGGGCTGATCGAAGCGGATCAGCCCCGGTTTCCCAACACTGATGTATCGAAAAACGTAATATGCCATTAAAGACTTATGTCACGGCCGCTGATTTTCCTGAGGGTTTAGTGACCAATCAGGAAGCGATATTCAGCAGGCCTCTCACAGGTATTCCGCAAAGGCCACCTGTGCGGAAGATTCGAAGGCCGCCGTCTGGTGTCTTTCGAGATTGGGGCATTCCAGAGTGGTTTATCGTCTCGCAAGCCTTGTTATTTGCAGCCTTGTTCATACCTGGTGTTTCGGTCATCCGATTGCTGACCAAGGTTGCTGCATTCGTTTCCAGTCTGATAGCGCTATGGCTTGTGTGGAAGCGGGGTGGGCTGGAGACCAGAATCAGGTTATTCAAGCCAGCCAAATGGTTAAAATGGATTATTGGGATGCTTCTGGTGATGATCTTTCATCCGGATACCAATTCTCTGGTCTCTGGGACAGCCCATTGCATACTTTATATTTCGAACTACGCAACGGCCTTCTGGGCCATCGCAGCACTTCGTTATGGGATGCAGTACCAGCGCGTTTTTCTGATTCTTTTTCTGATCAATGCGACGAGTGCTCTTGTGGGTATTGGCCAATTCTATCGCCCGAATACCTTTCTTCCACCGTCGATCATGGTTCTTGAGAAAGAGAAGGATTCGCTTGGGTCACTGATTCCTTATTACACCCTGGAAGACGGAACAAAGATTCTCAGGCCATGTGGATTGAGCGATACGCCCGGTGCCGCCTCTTATTCCGGCGCCATGGCGGCGATCATGGGTATTATCGTGATGAGTTCAAAATTGCCGCTATGGCAGCGTCTGTCAGGCCTTGCGCTGGCCATTCCGGGTGCGACCGTGATTTACCTCACACAGGTTCGTACGGCTATCCTCATGATCGTGGTTTCATTGATGGCTTTGGTCTTTGTGATGATTCTCCAGAGGCGTTGGTCAACCGTCATACAAATTACCGCGGCCGGATTCATTGTCATTCTGGGTGGATTTGCATGGGCTGCAAAAGAAGGCGGGAACTCGATTATCGACCGTTATTTTACGCTTATCGATGGGAGCCCGAGCCAAGTTCTTTTGAATAGTTCGCGAGCACGGATGGTTGAGAATTCTCTTACACAGCAGATATGGGATTATCCAATGGGAGGGGGTCTTGGCCGATATGGCCAGGTCTATGCGTATTTTGGAGACAGGTCTTATGGCGATGGTCTTTGGTGTGAGAATCAGGTTTCGGCATGGATGATCGATGGTGGTATTGTGATGCTGATTCTTGGCTTTGGGAGCGTCATTTCGGCTCTGAGAAATTCGTTGAACATTGCCCGATTTTGTCCTGATCCGATGGTCAGGCACTGGGCGGCTGGTGTTTTTGCGTTGAATTTCAGCCTGTTTTTTACCTGCTTTGGGCAGATGCCGTTTCTCACAAACACAGGGCAGCAGTTTTGGCTCATGGCGGGCCTGACTTACGCAGCCGACCGCTGGACGCGTGATCAAATCAGAAACGCGCGAAGAATACCATAACGCTGATTATCGGACGCTCTAAAATCGATCCCTATCGGTTTATTATGACTTGAAGAATCGCGAAGCGGATGATGGATATCGATGCTCAAAGCCGTTCAACGGGTGACAGTTACCAGCCGGGGCGTGATTTCGGAGGCCATGACCTCGACAGAGTCCATGACAGGTTCCGATCCTAAATAGGAACCGTTCAGGATATTGGCATAAACACTCGCATTGCGGCGAACCATAACCCGGATATCAAATTGCTCAATGGCCCTGCGGCGTGCCTGGGTGGCGAGCCTTGATCTCAATTCAAGGTCGCCAGCAAGCCTGTCAGCGGCCATGGCGAGCGACTCGAAATCGTCGACAGGTACAGTCAGGCCCGTGATTTCATGATGACTGACCCAGGAGACACCGCTATAGGGGATATTGGTATTTATCACCGGGCATCCACTGGCCATGGCCTCAACCTGAACCAGGCCAAAGGCTTCGCTGCGGGCATTGGAAGAGAGCCAGAAGGCATCGGCCGCGTGATAATACGGGACGGTAGACGCCACTTGACCAAGAAACTTTACGCGATGATTCAGGTTGAGTTTGTCGACCTCACTTTTGAGGACTCCCAGATCAGGGCCTGTGCCAATGATCCAAAGCTCACCACCAGAACGGGTTCTGGCCAGAGCTCGAATGGCAGTCAAGAAGCCTTTGTAATAGACAAGACGACCGCAGGCCAGCCAGACCGGACCACTTGCACTTGCCCTAAGCTCTTTGGCTTTTATGAGATCAGACTCTTGCGGCGAGAGGAACCGGTCAATATTGAGGCCAAGTGGGACTGGTTTTAAGAGTGGCCGGTATTTGCGCAGAAAGGTAGATCCGCTGGCATACATGGGACTGGTGGGGCAAATGGCGGACACGGAGCGATAGAGTTGATTTTCAAATGGACGAAAGAAAGCGGCCCTGAGCTTCTGGCGGACAATATCTGAGTGATAGGTTACGACGATTGGTGTACGGTCGAGCACTTTTTGACCGGCCTTGAGCAGGGCCAGGATCATGGACGGGTTGGGAACGTGAAGGTGAAGGATATCGGCTGTGGATTCGCGAATCTGTTCGATCAGGCTTGAGGCGTAATCGAGCTTGGCAAAGCCAGCGGTACGTGCATGGCGCACCACTTCCACACCGCGATCATTTTCCATCGTATGCTGGCGGTGATTCTCGTGATGAAAAACATGGACGGATACGCGGTCGCCGTGCTCAACCTGCCCTACGGCAAGATCACGGACAAGCGATTCGATTCCACCTGGAGCAGGCGGATAATATTTTCCCAGATGCAACACACTCAAGGGCTTGGTCATGATGTCTTCGGAATCTCCACAAAACCGGCTTCAACAAAATGTGCTTGCTCACGGTGATCTGACGCTGAACCTGACGGCCGCCTAAATCTGTCGATTGAATTCCCGCAACAAGGCCATCCGTATGTGCATTACTTTACGCGAGATGAACAAATATAACATAGCATTTCGGATTATTGTCAAGTTTTGTTGATTTAGAGTTTGTTATTGTGTTCACTTGCGATGATTATAGGAATCTTACACGACATTAATTTCACTATTCTAAGAGCCTCTATCGCATGAAATCCATTCCGCCATTCTCTCAGGCCAGGAGTGCTGGCGGAGGATGGATCCGGCTTGCTCTGCTTTTTCGGCATATTGTGGCTGATGATCTCGCCAGTGTTCTAGTCTCAGTGCAAGTTGTTCGGGGCAGATGCCATCGGCAAATCGCATATCGACCGGGTCGGCTTCAGTTGGGGTGGGAATCCGTTCTGCAACGCCTGCCGACTTGCTCACAAGAACAGGAATATTGCGACAAAGGGCCTCATGAACATTCAGCCCATAGGCTTCATAGCGAGTGGGGCTGACCAGCAGGCTTGATGCGGCGAGAATTGTGTGGACATCGTTTCGGAACCCGAGAAACTGGATTCTTTGATGTTTACTTCCCGTGTCGCATCTGGATTTGTAATAGAAAATTAGTGAGCCGGAGCCGATGACCAGCAGGTGGGCGTCCCAGCCCCGTTTTTGGTCGAGCTTTTGCCAGGCGTCAAAGAGGATATCAAACCCTTTACGCAAATCGCCCAGGGCACCGACAAATGTAATTACGGGCAAATTGTCGTTTAGGCCTAATTTGGCCCGGGCCTGCTGGCGTTCTTGAACTGTGACCGGTTTAAACTGTGACGGATCGGTTCCGTAATAGACGACGTGGATGCGTGATGGGTCAATTTGGTAGAGGTTGGAGATTTGGGCGGCTGTCAGTCGGCTATTTGCGATGATGACGGGGGCTTTTTGATAGGCAATACGTTCATGACGGATTGAGGCGAGATGCGATAGGTTTTGCCTGATATTCCGGACGAGGTCTGTTTTTTTGGTTTGGATGGTGACTGGCGACCAGGCTCCATGCACGTAATGGGCCCAGTTGATGGAAACGTGATCTGATCGGCAGTTCCCGCCATTGACGACCATTTTCAGGGGTTCTTGAGCTTGGTATCCGGAGGCAATTGAGCGGCCATAGAGGTTCAGCAGGGGCTGGCCAAGGGCATGTTTTTTGAGTGGTTTGGGAACTTGGTGAAAAAGGATGTTGGGGTGGTTGATCAAGGATTGGTCAGCCGAATGAGCGACCAGATGAACACGTATGCAGGGCTGGGAGGAATTCGCGAGATAATCGGCAAGTGCCAGATTGGCGCGGTCCATTCCGCCGGTTCGCACGAAGTCGCCCGCTACGATCAGGTAGTGGGGTGGGTTGGATGTGCGTATCATGATGTCAGGAGAAGTTGTGATTGGATCCAACGTAAATATTACGGTTTTTGATCCGTTTTCTTGGAGGCTTTCATGCCCAGGGCGGACATGAGATAATCGTTGGGATTGGTTGGGACTTTGGTTGATAATTTACGTGGATCGGGAATGGCGTTGGGTTTTGTCTGTGGAAGGATTTTTTCAGAGATGTCATCTGGGATCAGGATCAGGTCAAGGGCTTTGAGCTCGATGAAGATCATGAGCAAAGCGAGCGGCATCATGAGATAGCCGGCGCCGTCGTGGGTGAAGTCATCTGGCTTCCAGCCGAGGATTCCGGAGATTTTGCCAACGAATTCTGGCATTTGGAAGAAATAGGCCGTCATTGCGATGCGGAAGACATTGGCAAGAATTGCAACCGGAATGATGGAAACCATGAGAATGATTTTAT
Organism: Candidatus Kuenenia stuttgartensis; assembly: GCA_945865635.1. Taxonomy (GTDB): domain Bacteria; phylum Planctomycetota; class Planctomycetia; order Isosphaerales; family Isosphaeraceae; genus QWQI01. The sequence goes on along the minus strand of CAMBEP010000039.1, from coordinate 21,346 downwards.
CGGTGATGGTTCGCTTGCAGAGAATGGCGGTGGCGGTGATGAGAGTGGCAAAGGAAAGGAGCATGGAGAGTCCGTTACAGGCTCTGGCCACTTCCAAGGGCTTGCCATCGCCCACCAGGATGACATTGCCTTCGTTGATGGCAGGCAGGCCGGTGATTTGGAGAAAGAAGATGGATCCGGCCGTTGCGATCTTTTGAAGGGGTCCAGAGAGGATGGCATTCAAAGCGGGTGGCAGAGGGATCATGAAGCCTAGAAACAGGATGGATGGCAAGGCCCAGAAGAAGAGATGAAAGCCGCCGACGGCCAGAACCAGGGCGCCTGCGACGGCCGGGATGGTCATTTCCTCGACCCATGGGAGGTTGCGTTCATGAAGCGGAATTCTGGTGGCCAGAATGAGGATTAAAGGGAGGAACAGAAACCATCGGGGGCGAATTCGGGAAGCGTCAAGTTTTTCACGACGTTCCCAGAGGATATAAAGGGCAATTGGCACAACGAAGAAGCCATGAGAGTAGTTTGGATCATCGCTCCACTTGGCCACCAACGACGAAAGGCTCTGGTAATATGTGGCCAGAAAAGCAAGTGAAAGCACCACGGCCGATAGAATGACAGGATAGGCCTGTCTGGATTGGGAAGGCATTTCACTTTCGTTCCATTCCAATGCGGTCATGGATTACCCACCTTTATTATTCAAGTTGCGTCGGTAGAGTCTTTTTCTGAATTAAACAGTCAATCGACGATTTCAACGTCGATATCGACCGCATCCGTGACCACATCTTCATCTGCTCCATCACCAAAGCTCCCGCCGTAGCCGTAACCATAACCGTAGCCATATCCGCCATAGGTGGCCGAGGCATTTCTGACACCATTGACAACGGCGCCGAGGACGGGGACTTTCAAAGTGGAGAGACGTTTGTAAGCGCGTTCGATCATGGGGAATCGGCTTGTGTCATAGCGCACAGCGATGACGATTCCCTGAACCCATCGGCCAAACAGGAGTGCGTCTGGAACGGGAAGGACGGGTGCGGAGTCGACAATGACCACTTGAAAATTTTCTCGCAAATGGGCCATGATTTTGCCGAGTTTTGCGCTTTCAAGGATTCGGCTCGGGTCGCCATGAATGGTTCCGGCTGGCAGGAGATGGAATCCGCCGCCTTCACCGATGCGTACCAGGCATTTGTTGATATTGGATTGCCCCTTGAGGAGATTGGTCAGGCCAGGCATATCAGTGGCTTCAAGGGTGCGTGTCAGGGTGGGGTTGCGCAAGTCGCCGTCTACCACGACGGTGGAGAGGCCTGCATTGGCACAGCGGCCAGCAAGCTGGGCGGAAAGGGTGGTTTTGCCTTCACCACCAAAGGCACTTGTGATCAGGATGGACTGATGCTCGTGAGTGGAGCCGAGACTTGCGGAGATGGCAACACGAAGGTGATCGATGGATTGGATGTATTCGACCAGTTGGCGTCTGAGCCGAGTTTCATCAATGCCGCCCATGAGCTTGCGGGCCGAACGCGGGTTGGGCAATGGTGGGACGACGCCGAGCACTTCCAGCCGGGAGCGGTTTGTGAGGTCATCAGGATTTGAGACCCGTCCCGACCGGACTTCGACAAGCACGCAGAGACTTGCCACCGCAAGGAACATTCCAAGCGGGGCCATGGCCATGAATCGCCAGCGTTTGTCGTTGGAAGGGAGCCCGATTGGGCGTGCTGTCTGAATCAGGCTGATCTGTGTCTGGCCTTGGCTTTCGAACTGCAATTGCTCGAGGGCACGCTGAACGCTGTCGAGAGTCGACTCTGCCCGGGCAAGGTCTGTTCTCCGGAATGCGAGTTGTAATTCCTTGGATTCATCGTTTTCGAGTGTCAGCTTGCTTTCCTGCATGTTCTTGCGGATTGCCTGTTCGCGGACGATCAGGTCCTGATACTGATTTTCGGCATCGCGAAGTTCGCGGTCAAGTGTGGATGTTGACTGCCCTGCCCCCTCCTGGGCGAGCTGTTTTTCAAGGGCTGAGCGGCGGCGTTCCCAAAGCACCTTGATTTTGGATTTGAGATCGGTAATGCGATCATTCATTTCCCTGTGCGAAACATCCTGACCACGCGAGACTTTATTCAGCTTATCAAGACGGGCTTTTGCATCGTCCAGGGCATCTGCAAGATCCGCGACATCGCGGTCTGCATAGAATGCCTGATAGACGGCATCCTGAAGATTTTGACGCTGTGCAATGACTGGCGGCTGGGCCAGCTCGCCCCGCAGGCGTTCGACCCGGCTTTCAGCCGTGATTCGTTCGAATTCCAACTGGCTGAGATCGCGGGACATCCGCGTATAATCCTCGAGAGTCAGCCGAGAGCGGTCCTTGATCAATTCCGGGTCTGCGGCACCAAGTTCTGAGCCAAGCAATTTGATGTTGTTGCGAAGGTCTTCGACTTCTTTGTTTCGACGTTCCAGCTCGCGGGTCAGTTTGCCAATCTGGGCTGTGGTGGTTTCGTTCGCCCATCTGCCAGCCTGTTTGAGATAGCTTCTGACTACGGCATTGACAATATCGGTCGCATTCTGTGGTGATGTTCCCATCATCTGCACTTCAATCAGCTCGCTATTGACCCGGTCGATGACATTGATCTTTTTGTCCATCACATATTCGGGCGATGCACTGTTTTTAAGCTCGGGCAATTGGACAATCTCGGGGTATTCCGAAACGGCGTCCGACAAGACATCGGGCGCTTTGATCAACTGCATGTGCGTGCGCTTGATCTGATCGATACCCAATGTGTTCATTGATGGGCCGAGAATGCTGGCCCTGGGTGGCTCAACACGCAGCAGGGCAAACGAAAGAAATGTCGGCTTGACACTGGTAAAGGCCAGGAACATCAATACCCCGCTACTGATCACCCAAAGCAGACCGGCCTGCCACCAGTAGCGTCGAATCGATCGCCAGACCGTGGCGAGATTCATGCCTTTGGATTGATTCTCTGGCTCATGACTGTCATGCTGATGAGCGTTCCACAAAGCAGCCCCCTGGCCATAGCCCTGCTGATGGACAGGCAGTTGTGGTGACAGGGATTGATTCATGGCTTGATTCTGATGATTGTTCATGGGTATTTTAAGACCGATCATTCAAGGTACAGCCGACAAATGCGACCTCTGAACGAATCAATGAGTTAGAGAGAGTTGGCGGCCTGGGCGGTATTGTTGGATGATTTCGGATTTGACGAGCCAGAGGCCACTTTCGATTCAAAGACTGGTAAAAGTCTGGAAAGCAGGTCCTCGCACGGGTTGGCCTGATTGGCCCGGCCATCCGCAGATTCGGTGGGTGCAAGCCCCCTGGCAACCTGAATTTTGAACATGCCCGGCAAACGACCAAATTTGCTTGGCTGGCCAAGATCAAGGGCATAGATATCGCTATAACGCCAGACGTAATAGACCTGCTGGCGATCCGCCCCGCCCCCTTCCCCACGCTGAAAGACGAGATTTTTGAAGCCAATGGAATGAGGGGCTTCGGCATTGCCAAAAGTCACAGGGCGGAGATCGCCACCGCCCACCAGCTTATAGCCGGCATTCGGATAACAGGCATCGGGCTTGTGATAGCCCATCTCTGCCGCAGGTCCATACAGCATCAGTAGTTCGACAACTGCGCCCGTCTGCTGGTTGCTGTAACGCCGCATGATGTAATCGGTGCTACCGGTTTTGCGGGCGATGAATGGGTCGAGCTCGCCATCGACACCTTTCCAGGGTCCAATATTGTTGGGAATTTCGGATAATGGGAAGGGGCTGAACCGGGTGGCAGCAATCCGCTGGTTGACCGCCAATTCCATTTGGTAACGAATCAAGGACGATATGCAAAGTAAAACGACTGAGACCACCATTGCAGAGACAAACCGACGATCAGGACGAGGTCGTTTGACAACCACTTCCTCTGCCAGGTCGGCAACAGGCGGAATCGCATTTTGGGAAGCGGTCGACACAACTAAAGCCTCGTCAAGGGTGCAATGAGCTGTTGAGTTCAATCCGTGCAGACTACCCATGCTGTTTTGCTTACCTAACCGGCTTGTTCTGTCATAGACAAACACGAACCGGAATACACCGAAATGAACGTCTATATCATACATTGCATAATGGCATTGCGTCAAATGGAGAGCTTCATGAACAGGGTTGACGGTGATGTTCTGCGACATTCAAGTAGACTTTGCATGACAAATCTCTCTGTTTTGACGGAAGTTCGTATCGGTGATGCGGGCTGAAGGCACTTGCAGCATGATATTGGGCAGGATTGCAAACGCGTTTTTTTTGTTGACATAACTCCTTTGATAAATAGTGGTATGGATCACAATACAAAACAGGGTTTGTGTGTCTTTTACACGCTGTTTTATGAATTTTGTTGATATACGGAAACTGTTGATTTTCGTAATGAACATAAAAAACCCCCGGGGGTACACAGAAAGCCATTTGGGGCGGGCTTTCTGAGAGGCCGGGGGTTCGCGTTTTTGTTGGGCCTTGACCAGCCCTTTGGAATTCAGGGCCTGGTCAAGCAATCGCTTTAGTGTGTTTTAACCTGTTATGAAAGAAGTGGTTACTTCTTCACGACCGGCTTGGCGACCGGCTTGGCGACTGGTTTGGCAGCCATTTTAGGAGCTGAAACAGCCTTTGGTTTTGGTGTTGGCTTGGGCTTGGGCTTGGGCGTCGGCTTGGCCTTGGGGGCTGGCTTTTTGATGGAAGGGGCCACTTTGGGTGTGATGTTGCTGGTGGTTCCTGAGTTTGACCCAGAACCGTTTGTAGCAACATTTCCGCTTGTACCACTGCCCGATCCTGAAGAGCCCGAGGAAGGTCCGCCGCCGCCAGCAGGTGGGGTGGAAGTTCCCGTTCCTGAACCTGTTCCCGTTCCTGACCCAGAACCTGAGCCTGAGCCTGAGCCTGAACCTGTTCCCGTTCCTGACCCAGTGCCTGAGCCGCCACCGGTTGGTGGTGGGACGGGAACCGGTGGCAAGCGGAACTGTAGAGGGCTGCTGACTGCGACACCACTGACGATACCGAAATTACGACTGACGACGTTTGGAACGGTAGGCGACTGATTGTAGGACCAGATTCCACCGCCTGTGATATTACCAGTTGCATCGGATGTGACTGGTGTATAGACAGCGATTTCCGCCTTGCCGTCGCCGTTGTAATCGCCTGGGACGGGAATATCGAGGGCCGTTCCGAAGATGGCCGTGACATTACCGCCAGATTGGGCAATCGTCCAGCGAAGCAGGTTATCGGCATTGACTTCGGTCACGGCAGGATCGGCTTTGAAGTCGAGGTTGTAGTCTGCGACAACTGGAACCGAAGTGGCATTGCCAAGAGCGACCGTGACGGTCTGGAAGGTGGTCGAATCCTGATACATGAAGTATCGTTGGTCACCCGTGACATAGGTCACGCCGAAGTCCGCCTTGAAGTCGCCGGTGTAATCGGCGGGCAGAGGCTGGGCGTTGGGGGCACCAAAAACCATCTTCTGAATACCGACGGATTCGTTGGTGACATATCTCCAGGTTTGTGTCAATGGGTCGTAGATGGCTGGATCGGTGGTGCCATCGCCATTGAAGTCGGCTGGATAAGGGAGTTCATTGCCACCGGTGAGCGGGAATACGAGCGTTTCCGGCCCGAAGCTTGACCGCTGGATGTAGAAGGTGCCGGTGGTTTGGTCGTAGACGGCAGGGTCGGACTTGCCGTCGCCGTCGAAATCGCCTGAGACGGGGATGGTCTTGCCAGAGGCAGGAATGGTGAAATTCGCGGTCTGGAAGACAGGATTGGCATCGGTGCTGTTGGAATAGAGCACCGAGAGGGTGTTATTGGCACGATTAAAGAGCGGATAGTCGGCCAGACCGTCGCCGTTGAAGTCATTTGCGACGGCGATAATGGTGACGGTAATGGATGGTGAGGAAGCACTTCTGTTCCCTGCCGCATCAATCAACCGGGCCGATATTCCAATGGTGCCGTTGTAAAGGGCTTGTGGAAGCTGAATGGCATACTGGCCATTGGCATCGAGTGTGCCGGTTCCGATGACAGCGCCCTTGTCGTTCAGGAGCTGAACAGACGTCCCGGCAGGCGATGTCAGAATTGGGGCTGAGCTGACAAAGGTGGGCTGACGGTTGACTGTGACAAAGTCGCCGGCAATACCGCTGTCGTCTCCATTCTTCAGGGTCGGGGCAGGCGGAGCGGCCGGTGCATTGGTGTCGATGGTCAGGGTCAGGATGTTCGAATCCGCAATATTACCTGCGATGGTTCGGACTTCTGCCTTGACCAGATAGACACCGTCGGCCAGATTCTTGCCGGCTGGAACCTGAAGGGCGTAGTTGTTATTGAAGTTGGCCACAGTTGTCGCATAGACGACAAAGTTGGCAAACGGGTTGGAGGTGTCCTTGATCATCAGGTTGACCGACTGATTCCGCTCGGCATTGCCGTAGAAGCGTGGTCGGGTGACGGATGTCGTGTTGTCGCCGATTAGACCGCTGTCGTCGCGTGGGTCGAGATTGATGGTCGGCGGCGGGATGTTGGGTATACGGGTGTCAATCGTAATGGTCACATTGGGGCTTTGAACAGAGACCGATCCGGCGATGTTCTCAACCGTGACATTGAAGACATGAGGGCCATTGGCAAGCGTATTCGGCACCTGGAAGAGATAGCTTCCCGAGGAATTGGCACGCTGCTGCCCAAGATAAACCTGAGCACCATTGATGACTTCATAGAACCGAACCAGGAAGTTCGGGCTGGTGCTGCCCTGAAGTCGAGGACGTGTGACGTTGGTCAGGTTGTCGCCAGGAACGCCGGAATCGTCCAGAGGATAAAGGATCGGTGCCGATGGCTGGGCGGGCACCGAGGTATCGATGGTGACCACCAGGCCTGTGCCAATCGGCGACATGTTGCCAGTGGCGTCGATCTGGGAAACGCTGTAGGTATAGGTGCCATCCGCAACAGGGCCTGGGTCCTGAATTTGCGATGATGTGGCAGGGCTTGTCACCGGCTGGGTGCGATTGACTTCGAGGCCATTGCGATAGAGAACCAGAACAGGGCCGCCGGCGGAACCGTTTGGAATCGGTGTGGTGCCGACTTTCTGGTCAAGTGCTGTGGCCGAGAACGTGGGCTTGTTGTTATTGGTGATGTTATCGCCAAGAACACCCGTATCACTGACAAGAGTCAGGCTCGACGGGGCCGCTGGTGCGGTGGTGTCGATGATCACCGAGAAGCCTGCGGAGAGAGGCCCAGTGTTGCCGGCAACGTCCATTTGAGACGTTGTGTAGACATATGTCCCGTCCGCCAGGCCGACTGTTGGGTCAGCGATGGTGGCCGTGGAGTTCGGGCTCACGATGGCAACGGTGTTGACCAGAACGTTGTTACGGTAGAGATAAACCGTTGCTCCATTCTGCCCGGTTGGGACCTGAAGCGTGCTGGCAAACTGATCAATCCCGGAGACCGTCAGAGAAGGCGGCGGTGTCTTGGTGCCGGGCAGGCTCGGCACGTTCGACGTGTTGTTGGCCAGGGCGGCGATCACCGGGGCAACCGGGGCCGTGGTGTCGATCACAACCGTGAGCACGGAGCTTGACGGGCTGATATTGCCAGCCAAATCGACCTGCTTGGCGGTGTATAGATAGACGCCTTGGGTCAGGAAGTTCGGATCAACCAGAGTGACGGATGTACCCAGACCGGTGATGCGAGTGGAATTGACCACAACACCGTTGCGGTAAAGATCAACACGATTGCCCTGAATATGGCCGCCCGGAACTGGTTCAATACCACCGATGGTGATCGATGGAGGCGGAGTGTTGGTCACGCTCATGCCATTGGATGGATATTGATCCGTGTTGTTGACGAGTGTCAGCGGGACAGGTGGCAGAGGAACCGTGGTATCAACCGTGATGGTCAGGGACGAGCTGACTGCCGAAGGATTTCCGGCGGTGTCAAATTCGACGGCATAGTAAGTGTAATTGCCGTCTGGCAGACCCGTCGGCGAAAGGTCGGTGCCCATGTCCTGAAGGGTGACTGTGTAGTTCCGGGGGTTGTTCAGATCGGTTGTGATCGGTGTGACGGCACTGGCGGCCACGGCGTTGACGCTATAATTTGACGTGTTCACCGGGCCACGATAGAGCCGCACAAAACCAGGCAACACAGGCGAAAGCACACCCGGAACCGGCGTGAAGATCATCTCCTTGCCGTTGATCTGGATACGTGGCTGCGTGTACGTCGTGAAGGTGTCCGGCGGGTTGTCCAGCGACGTGTTATCCACCAGAATCGGCTGGCTTGGTGCCGAATCCGGGGTGGTATCAAGGCGGAACTGGCGGGTTACGATATTGCCGATCGTGTTTGACTGATTCACAGCCTGAAGGCCCATGGTCTTCAAGCCGTCGGTGGTTCCGTCGCTCTTGAAGTAACCGGCATTGACCTGAACCGCAAATTTGCCATAGGCATCCGTAACAGTGGTTCCGATGAGTGGAGCACCATTTGGAATATTGCCATCGGCATAGTCTTTTGGCAGATAATTGGTCAGGTCATAGATATTGATCGTCACAACATTACCGAAGGCCGACTGCTCGGAGAGACCTTCGAAGACTGGTGTGGTGATGTTCGTGACTTTGTCGGTAACCGCAACGGCGTTATCCGCAACGAGTCGACCGAGGGCGTCTTTGATGAATCCGGAGTCGGATCCACCCGTGCCGTCCGGGTTGATGCCGGTTGTCTTGACCTTTGGATTCGTGGCCGAGATCTGGACAGACGGATCAAAGATGATCGGAGCCAGACGAATGGCATAAGCGCCACGGCCATAGGTGGAGGCCACCAGGATATTCGGGCCGATGGCTGTGGTGGGCAGGCCTGTATTCGGGTCGATCACCGGGGCGGCCATATTGGCACGACCTGTGGACGGGTCAATATTGCCAATGACCATATCCAGATCGGTCACGATGGTGTTGGGCAAGTAACCACCATCTGAGGAGGCACCGTCAGAGATTGGCGGGAACTGGGTCCAGGTCGAGCCTTTGTCCAGCGAGCGATAGACACCAGCCGTTCCCGCAACATAGAGAATCGGGTGGGTTGTGCCGGTTGTGCTGGAGGGATTGTCAGGCAGGACATAACGCCAGTCAATGACCAGTCCCGTGAGGGGGTTGGACGCCCGGTTCATCAGGTTAAACTGCTGATTCGGGTCGGCCGATGCGAGCGGGCCAAAGGCGTTGGATGTGAGGGTGTAAAGATTACCCGTGAGATCGGCCCAAGGGGTAGTCGTTTGCATGTCGGCCTTCCAGAACACACCCTTCTGTGTTACGACATAAGCCTCGCGGCTGCCGCGTTCCGGGTTGGGGATGATCTTCTGGATGGCAGAGCCATCGAGCCCGGCAGACCGGTCGCTCCAGTCCTGAGCCACATTGCTGGAATTACCACCGGCTGTGAAGGTGACATAGAGCTTGCCAGCCGCAGTTCCATCAAGCAGGTAGAAGTTTGTGTCGGCAGTCGGGTCGCTGGTTTGAGGGGCACCAAAAGCCAGTGCCGTGGAACGGCTGTTGCCAACGGCCGAGGCAATGGCCACTGGGAGCCAGTATTGGCCCGCATTGTTTGTGGCGAAGACTTGACCGGTTGTCGATCCAATCAGCAACTGCTGCCCATTGATCGGATTGACGGCGAATTTTCCACCATCGGCGGTCGACCACTGACCGTCAGGCCAGTTCCCCTGGTTGGTCTGGAACAGGCCAAATGTACGACCCACGCCGTTGCCATAGCCTGTGCCCACCTGGAAGAAGTTGGTTGGCTGATTGAGGCTGTCAAATGGCCAGTCCCATTGATAGAGCATCGTCGCCGAATCAATCGTGCCGTCAGGGTTCACACCGCCTGTTGGGTTGGCCTGAACATCAGAGCCACCTCCAAGCTGCTGAACAGGTAGGCCCGTCAGCGGGTTCAGGGGCACTTTCCAGGTGACATCGCCCGTATTGAGAACATTTACGGACGAATACGGGAAGCCATTGCGCTGGGTTTGGGCATAGAACAAGGCGCCTGAGACCTGAGCGGCAATATCCGAAGGCTGTGTGGTGATGCTATAAATCTCAGCCGTTTGGAGATTGCCGTTACGGCTGCCTGTCGGGATGGCCTGATTACCGGTAGTGGAACTATTGTTCGTGACATTGCCAATGGACCGGATCAGAGTGCCGTCGCCCTTGTCCACACCGGAATAGATTCCGTTGTTGGTCACGGCGATCACACGGGTGCGGCCTGTCAGAGGGTCAACAATCGCCACAAGCTGCTGCAGGCTCGTTGCGCCATACGAGTTGGAGCCGGCCGACGTTGCGACGGAATTACCCAGCAGGGAAACACCCAGTCCGATATCCGAAGGGTTGTTGCCCATCGGTACCCAGCGGGCACCTGTGCCGTTATTGGCGACCGTCAAGGCGTTATAGATATTGATCGTAGAGTTCGTGACCAGCGGCTGAAGTGGATCACGATACAGGTTCGTGTATGGGTCCACATACATGCCGTAGATGGTCGGCGGAGGGGTCGGTCCAACGTTGGTTGGGTCGTCCAGGCCAATGGCATTTTTGGTGTTTGGCTGAATGGCACCCGCATCGTTGCCGTTATTGCTCATGAAGAAGGCGTTGGCGTCGGAGATCCGTGAGATATCTACACGAATCATCGATTCCGGCTGACCAGGGCTGACGGCACTGATGCCCGAGGAATTGATACCGCCAAACGATCCGCCCAGATAGATCACATCCGGGTTGGTTGGATCAACAGTAAGCGACAGGGCGTAATCGGATTCATTAAATCCGAAATTGTACGACTGCGAATCCCCGCCATCGACACTATTGGTCGGCGTGGATCGCTCTGCCAAACCACCAATCGGTAGCAGTGTCCGAATCTGTATCTGGGTCCAGTTCTGGCCGAAGTCCTTGGTGACATAAACACCTTGGATACCTGCATTGCCTGAATTGGCCACAACGGCATAAAGCCAGCCGGAATACATGGTGTCCTGAGTGGAATTGCCGGTTGTGGCTGGCTTGGCCAACAGGATTCGCCCAAAATTGCCATTGGGCGAAGGTGTGCTGGAGACTGTCACCACCTGCGACCCATTGACTGTGTCACGCCACAACGGCTTGCCCGTTGTGCCTGTCATCAGATTCCAGACCTGGCCGCGATTGTTGGAGATAAACACCCCTTCACCCTGGAAGGAAGCATAGGCAATCTGCAAGTTGCCAGTCGGGTTGGAAATCGCATTGACCACGCCCGATGATGGATCAAGCGTGATATCCGTCGCCTTGCCTGCCCGCATGAGCACCCAGTTTCGGCCTGTGTCGATACTGCGCCAGATGCCATTGGCACCGGCTGCGGTGTTGCTGATCACAGCCGCGTAGATGATCGTCTCGCCCGTGGTTGTCGGGCGAGGATCCACAATCACTTTCTGAACCGTGGCACCCACAAACAAGTGGTCGCGAAAAGTGCTATTGAGTGGCAGATACTTGCCGGCGGAATCATAATTCTTTGTACTGTCCAGCACCAGCCATGTCTTGCCGCCATCCATCGATCGCAGGAAGCCAACACCGGGGGAGCTGTTCGGAGTGGTCGTCTGGCCATAGTTGACCGGGTTGAGCGATGCCGGATCACCCGTGCCTGCAATCACAATCGACTGTTCCGGGCTCTCATTGCGGGCAAAGATCGCAATCGAACCGGAGTTCAGGCTGTTGGTCGGGCCAAAGCCCGTCAGGGACTGCCAAATCGGCCCGCGAATATCCTGGGTCAGGAAGTTCGTCGTCTTGAAGATACCGCCTGTGGCTGAACCTATGAAAACCGTATTGCCCGTCGGGTCGCTTGGGTCCACGGCAACCGTCGAAATCCGCCCTGCCCCGCTGTCGGATGTCGTACCGCCCAATTGTGGATTGACAGTCGCCGAAGGATTCACGCCATTATTGATGCCCGCTGGACCCACCATAACCCACTGGTCGGCTGAGAGGGAGTTGTCCACGTTCATCGTGAAAATGCGGAAGTCAAGAGTCGTACGGTCGGCAACCGTCTCGCCCAGGCCTGTGCCCGGAACCTGTTCGCCAACATTCAATGTCAGAGAGTTGATCGTACCTGTGTTCAGGCCTTTGTTATCAATCTCAAGATACCAGTCGCCCTGAACCTGCTGGCCCAGAACGTTGTTTAGAATCGACTGAATGGGCTTGAACCGGCCAAAAAACGGAGCACCACCGTTTTGAACCGGTGTGATGGCGGAATCATCAAAAACGGTTTCTGTAAAGTTCCTGCCCGTTCCTGCCTGGCCCACATTGGTGAAAAGCTGTGTCCTGGTGCCGTTGGGTGCCACCAGATAGCCTGTCAGGTCAAGGTCACGCGGGAAGTCCACATTGATCTTCACCGTGGCAAAGGTGTTGATCAGGAATGAGTCGGCCACGCTCAGCTTGATCTTGCTGACGCTCGGCGTGATGATCGTCGGGTCGATCGCGTCCACAGTCGCCGCTGTAATGGGCACCGCTGTTGTGGTGGAATAGGTCTGCGTGACTGTCGGCCCGCTTGGGTTTTCACCCCTCAGGACATACAGGCCAGCATTCTGGTTGGAATCCATCAAATCGCCAGTACTGGAGGCAATATTGGCCCCCAACACCACGGAATATTGACCGGATACCCGCTGATTTTTGAACTCAATGCGATAGGTGCGCGGATAGGCCGGATCGGGATCCGTGCCGTTCGGGTTAGGTGTAATGCTCTTGATATCAGGAGTAATCACACCCTGCGGACCACGCAGCTCGAGGACATCGGCAAGCGTGAATGTGGCGGGATTCATGTTCCGGTCAAATGTCACATCAATAAATTGGGCGATGTGATCTATCATGTTCGGAGCACTATTGACCGCCAGAAGCTCTCCTGTTGAGGTCGGAGCATAGGGCACAGCCGTCCCGGCCAGATTAAAATAGCCGAGCGTTTGGCCAGTCACATGCGGGCCACTGATGATCAGGGGCAGAGTGCTATTGTCATAAGGCGCCGAGCCAGGATTCAGTGGATTCAGAGGCGCAGGCGCAGCATAGCTGGTGCTTGTGCCCATGATGCGGTCAGGGATGTTGTCCTGATCCATCAGGTTGCCAGTCTTGATAACAACACCCGCCGAATCGACCGTGCGGATGGCATCGCGAATATCGCCAGGGCCCACTTCATAACTGTATGTGCCAACACCGCTCTGGGCTGGGAACTGGGCAAAGAACTGGGTCGCCAGGGCATTGTTTGTGCCCTGTGCGTTAAGGGCGGAAATCGATGTCACCGGAATGGTCGTTTTATTGCCATTGACGTCCATATAGATCAGATTGATTGCGGTCGGGTCTACCGATGAAATCTGAACCGGACGATCAAATGTAAACGTCAACCCGTCCACCTGCTGAACCCCAGCGGCGTTAAAGGTGTTGTTAAACGAGTTCGGCCCGGCTTGCAGGCTACGCACATCGCCCATGGTGCTCGAAATGACACGCGGACCGGCGGATGTGTACATCCGTCCAATAGCAATATTGCCACGAATCAGCGAGGTATTGCCTGTACCAAAATTGTAGCCGGCATTGTAATTGAACGACCAGGCCGGGAAAATCTGTCCGGCAAACATCTGGAGACTGGACCTGACACCAAAACCCCAAGTGCCATCACGAACCGGATTCGCGGTCGACTGATTATCTGGAACTGGCATGTCCAGAATGGTTTCGCCATTGATAATGTTGGTGGGATCATTCTCAAGATTGGCATTGGTCGCCGCCGAGAAGGTTTTTCCACCATCCAAAGAGGTCTGGACACTGTTGACAACGCGTAAGCGGGACGCATCATAACGTGCATCCAGATAACTCACGCCCACTGTACCCGTGGTTTGGTCCACAGCCACCGATGGAAGAAACTGCGGCCGGCCATTGTATGCCGTCACCGATTGACCATCACGAATGGCACGGCCGAACGGACTCGGCACATACTGAGCACCCGAATAACCATCCGCAGCGCCTGAATCATTATTGACCAGATAAGGCTTCGTACTCCATGACCCCGTGCCGGGATCGTACGAAATCATGTAAATATCCGTGTTGTCAAGCGGGTTGCCATTAGCCACACCGTTGTCAACACCGGCGGAAGCATCGCGGTTGGTGTAGGATACGTAAATACGACCCTTGTTGGAACTGAATGAGCCTAGAGTGGAATCAATCGCGATCGACGGAGCAGGACCAATGCCTTCTGCCGTGATATTGGTTCCAAGCGGGTACTGTCCTGCCGAATTGGCCCCAGCCAAAGTGGAAAATGCAATGGTCTGTGCCGCCCTGACCGTCGATAGACCGCCCTGAGCCACATTGCTCGCAGCAAATGTCGCCGCCCGAATCGAACTCTGATTGGTTGTGGAACCCGACGCGCTGGTATAGTCGTCCCAGACAAACGTCACTGCTCCCGGATTGGTGTTTCCACCAGGCCCAACGGCCATGGAAATCCGTGGCATGCTGGTCTGGGTGGCGGCGTCGTGGGTTTGTACTATCGCAACCGTCGCCACAGTGTTAATGGAAAGCGGACTGCTAAAGAATGAGGCCCCTCCATTAAGGGAAGCCACCGCATGAATCACAAGCGCAGGAATCGGTGCCCCTGAAACTGGTGGAGTCTGTTCAACAAAGCCTATGTAGACATTCCCAGAATTCGCATCGTTTTGCGTCTGGCCTGTGACGGGATCGGTAAAGGTGGACGGATTTGAATCCACCGCAATGAAAGGCTTGATAAAAGCCGGCTGCAAGGACTGATCCACCGGAGTCGTGATCGTCCGATTCCAGGAATAGATATTCGAGGCAAACGAAGACGGTCCACCCAGAAGAATGGCTCCCGATGGGTCATACTTGCGATATTGCAAATAGCCGGCGTTGCCATAACCAACCGGATTGTTTGTCTGAGACTGCACAACGTGGATGTTGCCCGATCGGTCAAACGATACCGAGACATCCTGAACATAAAGGTTTGGAATCGGTGCTGTGGTGACGGTCGGATCAGAAAGCGGCCCAGGAAGACTCAACTGAGACCATGACTGGCCACCATTCTGGGTCACATATCCAATGGTGCGCACGGGACGAGCTGTTGTCGAACCAAACAAGGGCACGTTGTTAAGCTGGGCCACCACCACCTGGTGATCGGGATTAAGCGGATCAACACTCAAAACTGGGCTGCTGACATTCGTCGAAGCTTCCCCGGTATTGATGGTCATTCTCTGACCACTAACCGTTGTTCCTACCGTGACCGTCGGGCTGTAAACATTCTGAATACCTGCAAATGGATAAGATAAGGTTGCAGGATCATAAAGGTTTTGCAATTCGCTCGGCTTGAGCGGGGCCGGCAGTGCCGCCAGCAACTGACGCAGCTCGAGAGATTCCGGCTCGAGTGACTCCAGCCGCACCCGCCTTCTGGACCGTTGCGACGTTCCCATCTGTACCCTCTCTCGGCGCTGCCGTGCGCGGATCCGAGACCAGCTGTTATCACCCTGAGGCTGCTCACCCGTTGGTTCCATGCGCATGGTTCTTGACCTCGTCGCTAATTGTCATCTGTGTTTTACACGTCGCATCGCGGGTGGCTCGTCGATCAATCCCACTCTCGGATCAATTGGCCCGTCCCGCACTCTTCGAACCTGTCGCCATCTGACTACGCCCCGTAGCTCGATAACGCTCGAAAAGAACGTGGCTTCATGGCAACAATGAAACCGACAAGCCCTTCTGTCAAGCTCGTAAGACTCAACCGCTTCTTATCTGAACGTCATAACCGTTACAGATCGCGGTAAGCGCCCGACTTACTCGACAATCAAACTCAAGACGCCACACCGTCACACAACGCTTCAATTCTTCCCGTTGACTCGATACTCATCACCTGCAAAATCTGTCCCGGATCCGCCCATACCTGATCCAGAAGATTTTTAGAAGAAAAAGATCCTAAATCTCACCCGATGCATACCCTTTTGCCTCTGATACACACCAGTGATCATACCACGGATCTCGTTTCTCTCATTTGATGAGTGCATGCACTCATGCACTTCTCCATCTTACGCCTCATCCTTTCAAAACGTCAAGATTCTCCCAAAGAGTTTAACCGGAATCGCAACCCGGAACACCCGGACTCGAATTGATTCCTGATCTTTTTAACTGGCAAGACTTTCTCTCATCCTCATTGCATGCCCTGAAACAGCACCTATAGTTGTCGCGGCCACACATGATACATCGTATCAGAATGATGCCGGAGGCATCAAAACAAGTAGCCGGTGGTTGAGCGAAGCGACACCTTCCGGTTATGAGATGGGCGTAAAAGCTGCTGGCACCCCGGCAGGGGTGCAAGACCTTATGCCGCGTTGTCGTCCGGTGGTGTCGTCGCTGACGCTCCTCAACCACCGGCTACTGGCTGCGATGCCTCCGGCATCGTCGCGATCAAAAAGTGTCATTAATGGTCGCGAAGAGTATTAAACGGTATGAAGAACGAAGCCAGAAGCTTCAAAATCGGATTCTGTTCCTGAAATAAGCCCAGACACTTGACTTCAGCGAACCAGACGTGGTAGATTAAACTCTTACAATGTACACTTCTTTGGTGTGTACTCCAGTCGAGAGACCAACCTTAAAGGGGGGAGCGATTATGGCTGTGTCCGTACATACGTGGTGGCCGGATTCCACAATAGCTCACTTTCTGGGAGCAGCTCATGCAGGGATGGAGGTGGAAACTCAGCAGTTTGGAAAACAGTATGTGACTTGGGATTCAGTGGGTGGCAGTGTAGCGATGCCACAACTCGGCTTCGAAAAAATTAGTTACAGAGGTGTTGATTATACTCGTAATGCTAAAGGCATATATCATGATACCGGTGGGAAACCACTTTCTAAATACACAGAATTTAATACTATTGAGACGCTAAAAACAGAAATTACCAGTAGCGGCCAACCATCAACAACTATTATTAAAGAAATTATTTTAGATAATTCAGGTTTTGAATATGGTGTCGATGCAGAAATGATCGCGCGATGGTGGAATACCAAATTAAAAATGGAGCCTGGGGATACGAAGAGACGCTTTTCAAAATTTTCGACAGAGTTCAACTGTGTAAGTATTGTCATGGAGGGCCTGCTATTTGGTGGGCTCGGGTGCTATGCGCCCATCCCAAAGAATTGGATGTATAATAGTGCAAAGGATTTGAATCGATGGGTTCTCGCTGCCACAAGCGAAATTATACGATTGAATAATCAAAATCATGACCCTGTGATTTATCAAAACATTTTCCGAAAAGCTATTATTTTTGCGCTGGGTACCGAAGATCTCTCCAAGTTTGAAGAATGGAAAAGCGATAGCAACAAGAAGATCTATAACCCATTAGCCCGGCGCTTGCAGCAGGTTGCGAATATTGATCAACTGATCAAGGAATACCACGCCATTGCGCCTAATACCCATGAGATGAATCGGGAATCCATACTCCTGAGAATTTATAACAATGCGATCACACACCTGACACTAAAACCAAACAGCGATCGTCGAGATGCCGTTCTAGATATTGCAATCAAAGCCTTGGGGGTTTTTCTAAGAAAGCGAAAGGATAAAGCTTATTTAGATATGCATGCGTATGCAGCTGCAATAGAAAGCGCTATGGCAGCGGAAGTGAGAATGAGTATTGGATCAGATATAGGTTCATTTCGTTCAAGTTCCACAAGTAGCAAATCCGATCGCGAATCATGGGGCTCCAATTGACTGCTACGCAATCAGAAAATCTCATCTCAAAGCACTTTGTCTGCATTTCATGCAACTGAGGGTTGGGCTAGATGCATTTCTCTCAGGGCCGCGAATCCAGCTTGGTTATTCAAGAAAAAAAGCCTCATCACCTTCCAGGTTCTCTATTGGTTCGGTCTGGATGGATCAGGATCGGACACGATTCTGGAAGGCACTTTATGGACCAGGGTTTGCCCGGAAGGATCCAGCCTGCGGGGTCGCCGTCCATTTGTACGGGGACAGGGGCTTCCAGTGCCTCGACGTTCAGTTCGCGCATCCTGCCCTTTGACACACTTCTGAGCCTTGGGTGAAGGCCAGCGGCGACTGTGGCCATATACACGCCGGCTTGAACAGAGCCTGAGCGGGCAAAGGCGATTGTGTCCAGATAGTGGTCAAACGCAGTGGATTCTGGTACAAACTTGAGGCCAATCGCATAGCAATTCATATTGAAGATGATGCTTGTAGAACCTATTTGTTCGCAGGATTTCCCTTCGTCGTTCGTCCATGAAAAACGGACGGGTGGGAACTTGTAATTCCAGGCTTCATAAGCCAGAGGCCCGACATAGGCAAGGCGTGATGTGGGGCGAGCCAGTCCGGTTCGTGAGAGTCTCTGGCTGTGGTGACGGTTGACGACTGCGGCGTCGAACCCGAAGCCGAGCATGAGGGCAAATCGCCGTGATGTGGCCGGATCGGAACCGATTTCGCGAAATTCTCCGACATCCATGCGTCGGGTGTTGGCTTTGATGACCCAATCGACAAGCAATTCTGGCTGATTTGGGGTATGAAAGGCCCTGGCGAAGAGATTTTCCGTTCCAGAGGCGAAGTTACAAAAGGCGATATCGGGACATTCATTGACGAGGGCATTAACCGTTCCATCGCCACCAATGGCTACGATCCACTTGCGATCGAAGGGCAGGGTCAAGGCTTCTTTGATGATCCGGTGGCGCTCTTGAGGTGTCAAAGCACAATCGACCTGAACTCCACGTGCATGGAAGGCCGCTTGCAATTTTTCGACATTTTGCCTGCCGCGGCCTCGGCCAGCAGCAGGGTTGGCAATGATTCCTGCCCACATGGATGGATTGGCAAGGCTTGGCATGGTCGTGGAAGCCCAATTTTAGAAGAGATTTTCAAGACCCATTGTGTTTAGGGATTGTACTAATCAAAAATAGCCAAAAAATTAACCCGGGAGCAAGCCCCCGGGTGCCATGTGATGCGTGAAAGACAAGACTCTCAACGGCCCGTGACGAGCGGGCTACCATGAGAGACATCTCTCAGTTTTTCGGATTTGGCCAATTGAGCCGCCACAGACCGATTGGCTTCGCTGAGTTGCTGAAACGACTTGCGTAGAGAACTCAACTCAACCAGGAGGTTGGAGTTGAGCTGTTTAGCGGCATCCACTTCGTCAGAAGTTTTGACCAGTTTAACCTGATCGTCAGCAACTTCTTTTTTACGTTTGGCGATATTGGTTTCGGTTTCCGTACGTGCAGCGGAAAGCGTGTTGAAGAGGCCTTCAAGTCTCAGGAGACTCTCTTGTGTTTCCGCCACGGCTTTGACTTGATCGTTGTATTCAAGCCTTAACAATGTCCGGTCGTCGTCTATGGCGAAGTGGGAGTTTTCCACTTCGTTTTCCATGTCCCGGAGTTTTTCAAATGATTCCTTGACCTGCTGTTCTAAAGCGGTCAAGGCAGTTTCACCTTGAATCACTGCGTTTCCGTAATTGGTGTTCAGGCGTGCCAGCATGGACATCAGCCCAAACCATACGATCGTCAGTAAGGTGACCAGCACCACCAACACTTTTCCACCGGTGCTCATGGCCGTGATCGCTCCCTGTCCTCACAAGGTCTACCGTTCGACATACTTACCAAGTATTATACCCGCCAACCGGAAAGAAGCAAACAAGTTGCTATGGGTATTTTCGGAATTCTGGCGAATTCAAGTCTAAAAATAAGCTTGGGCAATATAGATAGTTTGCTCTGGCTGTTATGCGTCTTTTAAGAATGAGGAAAGGGCTTGATTTCTGGTTTGGGCTGAGAGCGATGGTTAGGGGGGCAAGGATTCCGACCTTGACGATTGTGTGGAATTGATTGACATTCTGGGCATCGAGCGAGGGTTTTGGAAGGATCACGCGATTTTCCGGGAAAGCATAAACGATGTCTACTGATCATCCGACGAAAGCATTGGTTCAAGCCAGGGTTGTGTCGGTGGGTAACGTGCGGGTGGGGACTGGCCAACCGCTTGCACTGATTGCGGGCCCGTGTGTGATGGAGCCTGGCGGGATGACGGAATTTCTGGCTCGCGAACTGCTTCAAATCACGCATAAGCTAGGAGTTCCATTGATATTCAAGGCTTCGTTTGACAAAGCCAACCGGACATCCAAATCGAGTTTTCGGGGGCCTGGTATTGAAGCTGGTCTGGACGTTTTTCGGGCCATCAAGGCAGAGACAGGCCTGCCAGTGACCACAGATGTGCATGAGGCGAATCAAGCGGAACAGATTGCCAAGGTTGTGGACTTGCTTCAAGTTCCAGCGTTTTTGGCGCGTCAGACGGATCTTTTGGAGGCTTGTGCGGCGACGGGCCGCCCGGTGAATGTCAAGAAAGGTCAGTTCATGGCCCCCTGGGACATGGCCCATGTGGTGGCAAAGATTGATTCAGCCGGTGGATTGGGTGTGATGCTCACAGAACGTGGAACGACATTCGGTTATGGCCGACTTGTCAACGACATGCGAGCCATCCCCTGGATGAAGCAGTTGGGTGCGCCAGTGGTTTTTGATGCCACGCATTCTGTACAACTGCCAAGTGCTGGTCAGGGTGTGACTTCAGGCGAGCGAGAGATGGTCCCGTTTCTGGCCCGATCAGCGGTTGCGGCGGGTTGCGATGCCGTTTTCCTGGAAGTGCATCCGGAGCCTGACAAGGCGCTTTCAGATGGGCCAAATGCGTTACATCTGAGGGATTTGGAACCGCTGCTCAAACAACTTCTGGCGATTCGGTGTGCCCTGATTGAAACAAATGCTCTTTAACAGTGAGAGTGAGAGAAAATTCTCATCTCTGAGTTTTGGATTGCTGACGCTGGGCTGCGAGCCGGAAATGAGGACCGCGAACGGCTGACGCATGGGCATTTTGATTCATTTTGGTCAATCTGGGCCTGGTTCGGATGGCATAAAGCCCACCCAAGCAAATCAGGAGATCGAGTAAGATCGGCATCCAGATCGAACCCGCATTGGAGACCCCTTTAAGGATCATCTCAGGGCTATTTTTGGCGACCAACCACATCAGCCATGGCCATGTGAGCAAAATCGTCAAGACAAGCTTTTTCGTCCATGCCATGGTTTGCATGATGGGTTGCTCCCACAGGTTTTACCGTCGTATAGATTGAGGACTTGATTGAATCCAATCATCTTATCGACGTTACAATCCGTACACTTTAACAAGCTTACCAAAACTTACGAATCTCAAATGATCGATCCCGTTTCGATTCAGGGCAATTGACCAGTGCCTTTCCTGATTCTTTCAAGCCATCGGTTGGGCTTTCGGGGCCAGCGTTTGCGACCGAAATCGTGCATGACGGTCTGAAACTGCTCTTGAGTCATCATGGTGAGGATGACATGATCCTGCTCGATCAAAACCAGGGGGT
>CAMBEP010000038.1 GCA_945865635.1 Candidatus Kuenenia stuttgartensis | reverse complement strand
ATAGATTATTAGGCGCAAGACTGAGAGGCCAAGACCAGGAATCTCCAGCCCAGAAAAAACTATTCCGGGTCGCGTAAAGCCGGATAAAACTGGACCCATACATTGTCATCGCCGGCATGCTTTAAATGACAATCATAACATTTGGAATCCGGGTTTGCCTTCGCAGGCTTGACGGGGCCCAATTTACCTTCCAGTTTAAAATTGTAATAAGCCCACGACACTCCGCCGCCAGGCCTGTTCTTATCCTTCACCGCCACCTCAAAACCGCTCCTCTGATCTTCAAATTTACCGCCTGTCAAAAAATCTTTTTCATCCTTTGTTCCTGCGGAAAAAATCTCCATGACCAACATCGTTCGATCAGGGAATTTTTTGGTCGCCAGATAGGTCCGATAGGCCTCGGGATTGATATAGATATTATGAAAGCTCCCGGGAATTTTCTCCTCCCGCTCTATACGGGCCGCTCCGCCCGGCAATTCGCGACGATACACCGGCGACAGATCGGAACCCGCAAAAACCCACGTGCGAAAGCCCTTGGGGGCGACCAGCTCGCCCGTTGCCGTATAAACCGGCCCGCTTGATGCGGTGATGGGTGCGTCAGCCGAAATTGCAATCGTAATCATCCCGCCAAAAATCGCCAAACCGGATCCGATCAAGCCAGATCTTCGCACAAACGCCTGCCAGACGGAATGAAAATGGCTCACAAAGGCCTCGAGTTTCTCTTTTAAAATTTGCGTTGCATTTGGAGCTCCACCCACCGGAGTCCATAATTACCGGCTGAAATTCAAAATCACGATTTCAGTCATTCTGACTCCCGATTGGTAGCTTCAAGACCTGACCAGGCACGAGCGGTGTCCGGGTGCTTTCAAGAATATCAGGGTTGAGGGCCACAATTTCTTTGTCCCGCCGCTGATCTCCAAGCCGTTCGCGGGCGATAGTCCGCAAGGTGTCGCCCGGCTGAACCCTATGCCTTGGATAATTCACCTTGGCCGCCATATCGCCAAGCGGCTGGGAGATAATTTCTTTGTCGTTGGAAGGCTGCTCTTCCGCAGGAGTTCTGCTGATTTTGGGCTTGCTTGCAGTCGGCTCTTGCCCGGTCGGTTTTGATTCAATTTCATTGCCTGTCCGCACCGCACCGCGATCGAGCGAGCGGGCCACTTCTCCAGAATTGCCGTCGGTGCTGCGGTTTGCAGACGTTTTGCCCTTGGCCACTCCGACCGTTTCGATCAAAGATTTATCGAGATATTCCATCGCTGGAATTCGAATCGACTCACCCACATGCAATTGATCAATCTTGGCCACTTCGCTGCGGTTCGCGGCCCAAAGTGCTTTGTAATATCGCCCGGAACCATAATAATCGCGTGAAATCGTCCAGAAGTTTTCGCCCGATTGCACAGTGTGCTTAATCGGAGCAATTTCCGTATTCGGAGAATTTTGCGACACGTCAAATGCCGAAGTCGAAGACCGGTCCGCCCGGCTTGCGATCCCCGCCGCTGCCAGGCCAGCACCCGCCAGGCCCGCTGTCGCCATGGACTGTGAACCTGAGCTTGAAGTGCCCGCGATTGAGCGCAAGACTCGGCCACGCCCGTTCGGAATCGTGGGCCAATCCGCCTTCGCCACCGGGAGCCCCGCATGCGGCAATTCCGCTGCCTGGGCTGCCTCTGGCCTGGCCTTGATCACATCTGCAATCGATTTTTGATCCGGGCTCTCGCTGAGAATCTTCTCCGGACCCGATTTCGGCAATTCAACCGGTTTCGGTGCCGCAGTTGCCTCTGCATTTTTCGCAACGTCCAAGGTCTTGGGCAATTCTGGGGCCGCCTCACCAGCCTTCACTGGCGCCGTCGAATTCTTGGCAGCGATCTCCGCCGACAATCCTGGTAATTCTGCCCCAGGCTTTACCACGGCAGATTTCGCATCCTCTTTGGCCACAATATTCGCAACTCCCAGCCCTGCCCCTATCCCTGCTGCAATTCCAGCAGAGACCGCAACCGGTGGCGCAGCGGGTGGTGCAACTACGGGTGCAGTGGGTGGCCCTTTCATTTCAGGCTTTGCCGGAGCGGCATCCGCCACAGATTTCGGAGGCTCAGGCGGCTTTACGTCGAGACCCGGCGATGCATTTGCAGAGAGATTTCCCAAAGGAGGCAAATCCGCAGGCGATTCCAGTCCAGCGAGCGGTTTTTCTGCGATCGATGAAACGTCTGGCAATTTTGGTGCCGCCAGGGCATCCGCCGCCAGGGCTGCTGCTCCAAGGCCTGCGATGGGGGGCAAGAGACTGTTTTTTTCATGAGCCTTGGGTTCCGTCGGCGAATCCAGGCCAGGCGGCTTGGTATCCGCAATTTTTTCGGTTCCTTGCACATTTGCATTTGGCAGGGGCGGAGCCTCGCCCATTCCCGGCAGGTCAGGCAGGCCCGATGCCGCTGGTGCCGAATCTTTATTTTTTTCATCGGATGGAATCATCGGTGGCAGGCCTGGTGGCTCTGCGGCGGCGATGGCAATCGGCGCCACGGGAGCAGCATCCGCAAGACTGGCGGACGGCAAAGTTTCACCGCCCCCAGGTGCATCCATCGGCTCGGTGGGTGGACCCGCTTCAGCCAGAGGCAAGGCTTCGGCCGTTGTGGGCTCGGACGACTCCCCGCCGCCCACGGGCTTGGCCGCCTGATCGAGCTTGGCCACATCCGCCTGACCGATAGATGCGGAATCAGCGTGCTCGTCCGCATTCGCCTGAACGACTGGCACCGTTTTTGGAGCTTCGCCACCGGCCATAAACCAGATGGCACCTGTGGCACTCAGGCCTGTCAGGGCCGCAGCGGCTGGCGCCCATCGCTTCACGATTGCAACCCGACGACGCCAGGCCGCCATGGACGTATCAAATCCGCCTTTGCTCACAACCGCCAGAGCCGCTGCCTGACGGTTCAGAATATCAATCACGATATTCGGGTTGATTCCCAATTCCTTGAGAAAGTCTTCGTCAAACTGAGGCAATGTCGATGGATCAAGCCCCATGGAGACAAGCGTATTAGGATCAAGCCCATATTCTGCCAGCATGGCAGGATCGATCGTTGCATTCATCGGCAGTGTGATCTGCTGGCTTGCACCGTCTGCGACAGGCTCTGCAATGGCCTCAACCACGGCTTGAGCCGGCTCCTGTGCCGCTTGACTGGTTCGGGCAGATTTTTTTTTCAGAAAGCCAAATCGCGATGTCTTGGGCTTTTCCACAACGTCTTGCTCGTTCTGCGGCTGAGGCTGCGGCTGAGAAACCTCTTGGGCGACCACCTCAGGCTGTGCGAAGAACTCTTCTTCCGGCTGACCAAATTGTTCCATGGCCAGCCGTCGCCGCCGCTCCTTGCGGCTTTCGCGAGGGGCAAGATCTCCCGGCCCTTGATGGCCGTCCTGATATTCCTGATGGCCCTGATCGTCAATCGCGGCATCATGATGGGCGGCTTGAGAGGCCCCATAATCCGCTTGATGGTAGGAATCCTGTTCCTGATATTGATCGTCGTCATTCATGGCATGATCGTTCCATCGGTCGTCATTGGACATCGCAGGGCCGCCCTTAGCTTTGCACTTCGAGATCGTGGGTTGATGGCCTGTTCCTGGTCCGTGGCGATAACCACTTTCCTGGTCAGAACCTGCCAATGGGGGTTATCACGCAAGGCGTGCTTGACCATCCGGTCTTCAAGTGAATGAAATGTGATCAGAACGAACCGGCCACCTGGCCTGATCCAGTTTTGAGCCTGCTCCAAAAGCCTCTGAAGCTCGCCGAGTTCGTCGTTGACAGCGATCCGCAAGGCCTGAAAAACCCGTGTGGCAGGGTCAATCCGACCCCTCGGGCCAGGCATCGCCCGCCGCATCAGGGCAGCGAGCTGGCCAGTTGTTTCAAATGGCTCGGTTTTACGCTTCTCGACAATCGCCCGGGCCAGCCTTCGGCTGTGACGCTCTTCGCCGTATCGATAAATGATGTCCGCGAGCTCGACTTCCGTCCATTCGTTGACAATCTCGGCGGCTGTGGGCCGATCGCCCGAGGTGTCAAAACGCATGTCCAGAGGGCCATCGGTCTGAAAACTGAAGCCCCGGTCCGACCAGGCAAGCTGGTCGCTGGAAAGCCCCAGATCGACCAGAAAACCATCCACCTGGTCAATCCCCAGATCCTCCAGAATGTCTCCGGCTTCGGCATAAGAGCCCTGGCGAAGTGTCAGCGACACGCCCGCCCCGGCCCCGATTTTTTCGGCCAAATCCAGCATATTCTGGTCGCGGTCAAGGCCGATGAGGCGCCCGGGCGAGCCAAGTTTTTGTGCGATTAAAACGCAATGGCCGGCGGCCCCGGCTGTGCCATCGATCATGGTCTCGCCCGGCTTGGGATCAAGCCAGAAGAGAACCTCGTCGGGCATGACGGGCCGGTGTACAGGTCGATTTTCCAACGGCTCTGTGAGCGAGTCCAAGGCCGCCTCCTTGCGTCCCTTGGTATCCGCAAAAGTCATTCAGGCCGGGGAGATCCTCTCCTCGACAACGGCTCGCGCGATCGTCTTAAACCATCTCGCAAGTTGAATCAATTTCACAATCCTAATCAAACTCCCATTCCGGTCAAGTGCGAAAATTCAAAACCCTTTAGCGCCGGCTCTTTCATTTTACAATATTTTTCTGGAATTCCGGGCTGTGGAACTTCTGGTAAAGGTCTCTTCGCACAAAAAATCCTCGCCCGTCCGGCGCACTGGGAACCATCGACGATGCCAGATAATCCCTATCCAGCAAAGCTTTCAACCTGGGAAAAGGTGCATCGCCACAAAAGACAAGCTCCGGCCGGGAGGCCTCCAGGTCGACTGTCAGTCGCTCAAGCCTCTGCCTGATCAGAGCATCGTCCTTCAAGGCCAAAACTTTCATCAGCGGATCGGTAAAGAAATAAGGGCTTGGTGCATCCAGATTTGCATAATACAAAATCGGGCTCTGCCAGCCCCACATCTCCAGACGAGGCCGCGGCGACCAGCTTTCCACCCGCCTTGCAATATCTTCACTCAAAAGCCTTAATGAAACCCACTGTGCTCCGCCCTTGTATCTGATTGTCAATTGTTCTGCCGGAACCATCAGATAATCGTGGACCTGTATCGCAAATGTCATGCTGATGGCCAGCAGATAGAGCCCCAACGCCAGAGAAAGGCCGATTTTCTTGGTCCATCGGCCAGCGGATTGCAACGAATCCATCAACCCACTCATAAAAAACCCGGCAAGCAAGGCCCCGCCCGGCCCCAGCAGCATATAATAATGCTGCCAATACAATCCCGGCAAAACGATCATGCCCCAGCAGGCCAGCCACATGGTAGCAACCAGAGTTCGAATCGATCCAATTGCATTTCGATGGTATTTCAGGCTGATCAGGAGATTGAAAACTGTTGCAATCCCGATCGGCCAACTGCCGGTGCCCCACCAGACAAGCCAGTCGGTGCGGCCAAACGGCCACGGCAGGCGCCCATTGCGTGGGTCGGCATTGCCTGTAAGCCACCTGTAAAACCAGGGCGGGGCATTGGCATCCGGCGGAGTATTTGCGGCCATGGTTCGGCTGTACTGGACCACATCCTGCCATGCATCGGCAAGTGCCCCCTGAAAGCCAAGTATCAGACCTGCAATCAACCACGGAATCGCAAACCCAGCCGACAGTTGCAGAATCTTTCGACCCTTGATTGCAATTGGCCCGTTTTTTACCAGAACATGAATCACCAAAGGGATCATGCCCAAAATACAGACCTGCTTGACTGCTGCCGAAAGCCCCAGAAAAACGCCCGAAATGACGAGCCAGAGGCCACCCTGCCCCGACTTTTCAGTTCGTAAAACCGCATAAATCGCTGCAGTCAAGCCAAGATTCATCAAGTGTTCGAGGTTGGATCCATTGGCATAGACATAGGGATCTGTTGACAACAGAACAAAAACCATCATTCCTGCAAATGCCCCAGCCGGGTTGCCGGAGCACTTGAGAATGGAACCAATCAGGCAGAGGTTTGCAATCAGGACTGGCAGGATCATGAGCCTGATCGTCAGTTCCGATGGCCCCCCGATGCCGACTCCAATGGCATAATACCAATAGCCGACCGGCGGTTTATATTCGGTCAGATCTTTATAAAGCGCCTTTCCCTCGATTTGTCGCCTGCCCATGTATCCGTATGCAGATTCGTCGCAGTCCAGCGGCTCTGATCGGCCCTTCACGACTGGCCAGAATTGCAGGCCAGTTTTTTCGAGTACAATCGGACCAAACGTATGCCCCCTCCACCAGACCAGTAAAATTACGGGCAGGCACCAGAAAATCAGACGTTTGAGGTTCGTTGATTGCATTTTCGGGATCACGGTCTTGCAATTCGATAAATCGAAACAGGATACATTCCGCCGGCCCCGCGTGCCGTTCGATAAATCTCATTTGAGCTGGAGAGGCCAAGGCTGGTCTTGAGACTCGTCAGGTAAGGGCCAAACGATTCGGGGTCGACATGCTGGGGCGTTTCAAACGAGCCCCAGACGACATGTGTCACGCCATACTGCTCGATGACTTCACGAATCCGGCGTGCATCAAAATTGCGCGGCATCAAAACAGTGATACGATCACTGGTCACGCGCATTTCCCACGGAAACCAGCTCATCACGCGGGCATTGGCAGGCACCTGATCGGGGTTTTGCTCGATAAACTGGCCAGCATCCAGCAGCCCGGACCAATGCAATTGAAATGGCTTGACAAACCAGCTCGCATCATAAGCCCATGTCGGGTCAGCCCAGAGGCAGCCAATCAGACTGGCGGCGGCCACAAGTTTTATATTCCCTGGGGATTTAAACTCAGGCCACTTCAATTCCATGAGCCCGCGCACGGCTGTGGGCAGCATGATCAAATAGACAGGCATATAATATCGGCCCAACTGGGCGACCTGTGTGACATCAGCGATGCGCTGGATGGTGGCCGCGGCGAAGGTCAGGAAGAGCATGATTGCCAGATGGTCGGTGGCTCTGCCGGTCAATTCGACGGGCCTTCTGAGTCGCCTGTAAAACCCGTAAGCGACCGGCATGGATAAAATCATGGTGGAATAGCCGAAAAGAATCAACACAGACTTGATTTTAACCCGAATCAGTTCAGGACGATTTTGAAGATAAAATGTAGATGCATTGGGCACACCGGCTGCATAGTGGTGAACCGACCAACTAAAGGTCAGGGCAAAGTGCTCGGTATAGCTATAAAATGGCTTGCCATATTCTTTGTATGTGAGCCATGCCCATGGCGCGATTACAATCAGGACCATTCCGGCCCAGATTGGCAAGTAGGCGAAGCTTCGACGGCCACCTTTCCAGATCAGCCAAAGGCCAAGACAAAAGACCAGTGCCATTGCGGTATTGCGCGACAGGATGGCCAGGCCACCGGCCAGGCCGGCAAGAATGGCAAATGCAATTTTCCATTGCATTTTTTGGGCACGTAGAAATTCATGAGCCAGCCAGACTGCAACCAGGCTTGTGAGCCCCACCAGGCTTTCCCGCAATTCCATTCCGGCATAAATTGCATGAACCGGTAAAATTGCAGCAAGTGCTGTTGCAGGCAAGGCGGCAGAGGCATTCACGCACCTGCGGGTGAAAAGATAAAGGCAGGGAAGTGTCCATAAATTGAAGAGAAAGCTCAGGCCTTTGGCCATTCCAAATGTGATTGTCAAATCTTTCCCAGGCCCGATTCCATAGCCTGTGTAGCGGTAGAGCAGGCCGAGAGTGTCCGCATAAAGCGGTGTGGCCCAGTCGTCGAGCACAGGCCGACCGGCACGGATCGGTGGATAATCGCGAAAAAAGCTTTCCACATAATGTTTTGATGAGGGCAGGCCCATGGATACGGAATTGGCCGTTTCAATATAATGGCTGCTATCGCCGGGAATCAAAGGCAGATTGCCGCCCACAACCCAGGCCCCGGCCCGAATGGCCCAGGCGATCAGGAGAACGTATCCAAGGGTTCGCACTTCCCGATTGCATTTCCGGCCCACCAGCAGCCAGATAGCCAGTGAGGGAGACCAGAATATAAGTTGATATCGCAGAATTGCGAGCTGCGAGCTGGCTCTTAATGCAGCCAATTGCGGAACTTCAAAAAACTGATGGGCCACCCAGCCATGCACCACCCTCAGAGCATTCAGGGCCGGAGTCGCACCCAAAGCCAGCAGAATGGAGAAGGCGACCAAGGCCAAGGCGGCAATGAGTCTTGCCAGGTCAAATCTGATCGACTTAGTGGAATCAGACGGGTTTTGAGGATCTGGCTTGGCAATGTCCATGTGAAGAGCAATTCCTCGGTCAACTTTTGGCCTGTTATTGGGGAGAGGGAATCGACAATTGCTGAGAATCAGGCCACACCAATTCGTCTCTTGTGGCTATAATAACGAAATATCGGGAGCGGCAAAACCCGCGAGATCCTGACCTGATCCGGAAATGTCACGTAAACCCCTGTGAAATGGCTCTCGAATGTCGATCACGAACTTGCGACAATTCTGGAAACACATTGCCCAGGCCGCCCGTGTTGCGGCTACAAATCCAGCAAACCGGTGGGAATTGGCTGCGGGCCGGATTATTGTCCGAATCCGATGGTTTGGAATTGTGATGGGGTATCTGTTGGTGGAATCGCGAAGCGGCCTGGCCAACCCCTCGGCCGTGCGGGCTTTTCTGGCTCTTGGGGCGGGCTATGCCTCGCTTGATACGGCCTGGCACCTGATGGGCGAGGTCTTTTTCAAGCGTCTGCCACTTGTCGTCTCTCTGCTGGAAGCCGTTTTTATTGGCCTTCTATGCTATCACGACACAGGTGTCGGCAGCCCATTCCGATGGTATTATCTGCTGAGCCTGATCTGCGTGGCCATTCGCTATTCGCCCAGAGTGGCCTGGGCCTCTTGGTGCTTTGATGCTTTCAGCTTGGGACTATTGGCCGCGGCTGTCGGCCTGTCGGGCGAGAACCAGAAAACCGAAATCGTCATGACGGTTGTCATGATGGCCTGGGCCACCTGGGCCAGCTCGGCTCTGGCAGGTTTGTTAAAGTCGGCCATCTTCGAATCAGATCGATTGAATCAGGAATTACGAAATTCATCAGACGAGCTAGAAGCGCGTGTTTCGGAGCGATCGGCAGCATTGCGTCTGGCACAGGCAAGAGTGATTCACCAAGAGAAAATGGCAGCTTTTGGTCTGCTTTCCGCGGGAATCGCGCATGAAATCGGTAACCCGATGGCCGCGATCAGTTCTTTGATCCAGATTCTCAGGCGTCGCAAGAATCAAGACGAATACACGTCGGAAAAACTCGGCCTGATCGACAGCCAGCTTCAGCGCATTTCAAGAACAGTACGAGAGCTCGTTAAATTCAGCCGTCCTGCTACGGAAGTCGTGAATCAGATCATCGTCGCGGATGTTGTGGACGAAGCCCTGGAGATCCTTAAATATTATCAACGCACGGGGCATCGACAAATCCAGAACCATGTGGAGCGTGATCTGCCAGCCATCAGGGCGATTCGTGATCATCTCATGCAGCTTATCCTGAACCTGGTCTTCAATGCGATTGATGCCACCATGGAGAAAGGGCTGATACTGATCGAGGCCCAGATGCAATCGTCTACCCGATTGCAATTAAAGATCACAGATAATGGCCGCGGGATCAGGCTGGTGGATCAGTGCCGAATGTTTCAGCCCTATTTCACAACCAAGCCGAATGGAACTGGTCTGGGGCTTTATGTGTGCCATCAGATTGTTGCAGACCTGGGCGGAACCATGCGTTTCGAGAGCACGGAAGGTGCTGGAACCACGTTTTATCTGGAATTTCCGGTGGTTTCCGAATTCAGGCAGGCGGAGATATCGGGCGTGGCCGTCGATCCTTTGATCCGGAATAGAGCAATGGTCCCATAAAATGAAAGTCTTTGCATGTCTGAATTGAAACCGATTTCCAAACGACCGAGAATCATGGTTGTTGACGATGAACGCATTCTGGCAGAGACCCTGTCAGAATTCCTGACTGGCGAGGGCTTTCCCGTTGAAGTTGCATTTGATGCACGCCAGGCCATGATCCAGCTTGACCATCACAAACCTGAAATTGTCATTTGCGATATCCAGCTTCCTGACAAAAGTGGATTGGAGCTGCTTGAAGCGATGCTCAAGGCCAGTCCGGGGCTGGCCGTGCTGATGATTACGGCGTATGCGACGGTGGAGAGTGCCATCCAGGCATTTCATTCCGGGGCTCGTGACTATCTGATCAAACCGATTTTATTTGACGACCTGACCGCCCGGCTTGATCATCTGATCGAATGGCAAGCACTCAAACGCGAGAATCAGGCTTTACGCCGCAAGCTGAATCAGAAGGTGCATGCAAGATCGGGGATCGAGTCACTGGTCGGCACAAGCCCGGTGATGCAATCGCTCAAAAGCTGGATCTCACGAGTTGGGCCGACCCGTGCGAATGTCTTGATCACTGGCGAATCGGGTACCGGCAAAGAGCTTGCGGCCAGGGCATTACACGATCAGGGCGACTTTCCGGAGGCTCCTTTTCTGGCCATCAATTGTGCTGCCATACCCGCAGAACTTCTGGAAAACCAGTTGTTTGGGCATGTCAAGGGTGCCTTTACAGGGGCCGACCGCGATCGGGATGGCCTTTTTGTGGCGGCAGCCGATGGCACGGTCTTTCTTGATGAAATTGGCGAACTGCCAATTGCATTACAGTCCAAGCTCTTGCGAGTGATTGAAAACCGCGAGGTTTTGCCGGTCGGCGCCAATCGCCCATCCATCATGAAGGCTCGCATACTTTCGGCAACGAACAAAAATCTTGATGAGGAAGTCAAAGCCGGCAGATTTCGGGCGGATTTGTATTATCGGCTCAATGTTGTCAATGTTCCGATGCCAAGCCTGAGGAGCCGCCGCGAGGATATTCCTGACATCGTCGAGGTTTTGATCCAGAAGCACGCGCAGCGCATGGGTAAGCGGATTGATTCCGTCGATGCAGATGCAATCGACCGGCTGATGGCTATGGAATGGCGTGGGAATGTGCGGGAGCTTGACAATTTATTGGAGCGGGCCGTGATTCTGGCCGATGGATTACATTTAACGGAAGCGGAATTATTTCATTTCCCGGGCTTGATTCAGGATTCGGTTCTGGATTTTAAGACCGGGAATGGCGGATCGACGGAAATTCAATCTTCCGAATGGATTGACGACCTGCGAGAGGCGATTCGGGAATACGAAAAGACACACCTCAAGCGGGTTTTGGCAGATTCAGGAGATGACCGGAAACGGGCGGCCGCACGATTGGGGCTGGGGTTGTCGAGCCTCTACGCCAAAATCAAGGAGCATGGGCTTGGCGGGAATTATTAAGGTGCGGAATTAATTTCACATGCATTCTCGCCAGAGTCCATCGGAGTGGATAGAATATAAAAGTGGAATGGCTGGATCATGAGTTATCTGAGATCTGGAGGTGATCACGGTGCGATGCAGCGAGTGCGACCGAATCGTCTCCAAAGCCTGTGTCGGGCGTTTGCCTGATGGGAAACTTGCGTTTGGCTGGTGCAGGGGCTGCCTGGAAGTTGCCGGTGGGGTGACTGTCGAGCTCTCAAATAAAGTGCAGCTTTTCAGCGAAGAGGGGCGGCTGGTTCTACCCATGGGTGGAACGTGGTGGCAATCGTCTGTGGCCCGATCACGTCAGAGGGTATTGGCGATTTCCATGTTTTCAAGCATTTTCGCCTTGTGGGGGCTCACAATGATCTGCGCCGGTTTTTTAAAAAATGAGGAACCGACTCCGCTTAACCCCTCTGGAAGTCGACCGGCGTCAAATTTATTCATTCTTAGCGGTGGTGTGCTCATGGGAACAGCGACGGGCCTGATTTTAGGTGTCTGGCGAATTCAGAGACGAATGCGACGGCCCAGAGCGGAATTCCCGAGGGCAGAGTGGTTGCATCCAAGCAATCTCCCGGCAATCTTGGGATTGATTGCAATCGCAATTGCGGTGTGGGTCGGAAATTCGCGAGTTTCAGCCCTGTCGGTATTATTCGCTGTGCCCTGCTTTGCATCAAGCTGGTATTGGATCGGCCGAAAACGTAAAACCCGGCCTCAAAAATCATCATTCAACCCGCTGATCATCGAGGTTTAATTTCCTCTTTAATTCCAGTTTAATTCCTGACTGGGGCGGTTTTGAGCGATTGCTCAAAAGCGAATTAAAGAAGGCTGGGGCTCAATCTATCGACGAACTGGGTGCATTGCTGCGCCAGATGCCTTCATTTGATTTTTCGAGGCCCTGAACCGGCATGAGCCTGACACGTGGGGGCTGGCGATCGACCTTCGGCCTGGAAGCGTTTGAGGGTCGTGATTCCTGCTTCCCGGGATCGCTTTGATCGGCCACCGAGACCTCGGGCTGGGAAACTTTTTTCATTCTGGATTTGGTCGTATCAGACGCCTGATCGGCTGGCGACGGATCGGAACCCGCAGCGGAGGCAAGCTGATTGACAGGCACCAGGTCGGAGTCAGCAAGTTCTGAGGAGGTCGACTTTGCACCCTTGGCCTTCGGAATGGTGAAGCCATTTTGTGCGGATTCGGAATCAGCGATTTTGCGGAATCGGGTTCCTCCATTCCAGGCAGTTCCGGAATTAGGGATGGTTCGCAGTGGCGTTTCTGTCATGGCATCGACCATGGCCATGGAACCAACGGGTGGCAGGCCGGAGGAGTTCGGGTCGGTCACTCCGAGGATACCGGGGGGCGGGATGGTCACTTCGTCGTCGCTCTGGGCCCTGACAGAACGCTGCGGCGGGCGTCGAGACGAGCCATCATAGCGGGCCAGCATCTGGCCTTTGTCGAAGTCCTGAAGCTGCCGAGTATACATTCGGCCCATATCATTTCGGGCCAATAGTGAATGAATCGACTTGGGCGTGGCATAAAGCCCACGCTTGCCACCGACCACGGCCATATCGCAGACACCAGCCACATAGCCATCCATGGTATAAAGCCCGCCACCGCTTCGGCCCTGAATGGGCTCGTGGAGACACTCGATGGCTTCGTAAGGCTGGCGGTTGATAAGCATTTTTGATTCCGGATTGACCACTTCGGTGTTCCAGACAGTGGCATCTTTGCCGCCGGAACAGCCGGCCGTAAACATCATCATTTTTGGCGATGGCTTCCACTTTTCAGGCACCACGGGGCTGGCTGGGAGCTTGTATCCCGGAGCGATGGCGATCAGGCCAACATCGGTCTGGAAGTCGTAATCGATGACACGGGCCGGGATATTCTTGACAGATGTGGTCACGGTCTGTCCATTCGGGCCTGTCAGTTT
The DNA here is from genome assembly GCA_945865635.1 of Candidatus Kuenenia stuttgartensis. GTDB lineage: Bacteria > Planctomycetota > Planctomycetia > Isosphaerales > Isosphaeraceae > QWQI01. The sequence goes on along the minus strand of CAMBEP010000038.1, from coordinate 30,472 downwards.
TCCATCAAACAGATCGACAGTCACCTGACGTGGAAAGTCGCCTGGTTTGGCTTGATTACGGGCGTTTTCCAGCTTAAAGATGTGAGCACAAGTGAGGATGATGGAATGCTCATCGGTGGATTCGATAATGGTGCCCGAGCCGAATCCCATGACACCGCCGCCGTGAACGACGATTCTTACGACCGTCTGCCAAGGCTTGGGGTGTGCGGCTTCTCTTGGGGAATCCTCGGTTTCGCCTGGGTCTCCATCGTTTTCTGGAGTCTCCCGGGCAGCCTTATCGGAGGTATCGTTGTCGGGGATATCGTTTGCAGCCAGGCTTGATTTATCTGCCTTGGCTTTTGAGGATTGCCAGTCGGCCTTGATACGGCGGAACTGGGTGGCGATTTTGGAGGCGTCCTGAAGGCCTTCCGACCGGCCAAGGACTTTCCCATCGGGGCTTACAAAGACGAAAGCCGGTATGGACGAGACACGAAAGCTGTGAGCCAAGTCTTGTTCACGATCGACATCGAGAACCCGGATCGGGTAATTCTTGGCCTTGAGTGCATCAACCTGAGGCTTCATTTCGGTGCATGGGCCGCACCAGGTGGCAGAGAATTCGAGGATCGTGGGCTGATCGGATTCGAGCGAGAGGGCCTCTGTCACAGGCGAGGCAATTCCGCCGTAGGACTTCTGGACGAGGCGCGTGGATGGATTTTCAGGGCCTGCGGCCGGCTGAGCTGCCAAGAGCCCTGAACCAATCAGTAATGCAAACATTCCAAGGATGGGCATCACAACCATGCTCCCGATTTGGGCAAACATTACGCCTTGAGGCCTGCCGACCTGAGGAAAAATCCTTAGGCTGAGCGATGCCTGTACGGGCGTGGCGTCGGATGACCTGAAATGGGGGGGCTGTAAGTCTTGGAGTGCGTCAAGTTGCGGCCTGGTGCATCGGATTGATACCCCTGGCCGCCCATCATCATGCAGGCATCCTGCCATTACCGACCAAGGCTGCCTTCGTGGCATACCTTTACGCTGAACAGGCTTTCGCCCACCCAGGACCCCGTCAATCATTGCATCCCGCCTTGAAACCAACCAGTTCCACCGGATGGGTTGCAGATCTCGCACGTTGCCATGCCTCTTATATGCCAAACTCGATAATGTCGCCATATCAATTTCGGCAGATCGGCCTCACGACTTTAACAAATCCTGTTTTGCCTTAACTCATTCCTGAATTGGTGGATAAACTCTGTCGAGGAAGGGTCGGCTGGCGTTTTTCATCCGCAAAAAACCAAAAAAAATCTTGCCGGGCCACATTTCTTCCAGATTAAGGGATAGTAAAAGAGTGAGGAGTCCGTTGCTATCACGAATCGGTTTGGCCCGGACACTCTGGAGAGTCCAAAACAGCGATGTCTTATCAAGTCACTTTCCTGGGCACTGGCGGCTTTTCAACCGCCCTTGCCATTCACCTGAGTCGTCAAAACAATCAGGTGACCATCTGGGGACGCGACCCAGAATACTGTCAACACCTTTCAGCATCAAGAGTTAACGACAGGCACCTACCAGGCATACCCATTCCGCGAGAGATTCGCATCACGGGATCGATTGCAGAGGCGATGGCGGGATCAGACCTGATCGTGGCTGGCATACCGACTGCTTATCTGCGCTCAACCCTCTGCCCCATAGCCTCTTACATCCCTGCTTGCCAGCCGGTCCTGTCGTTGGTGAAGGGCTTGGAATTTCAGACTCTGGCCAGGCCGACCCAGATTGTCACTGAGATCTTGGGCGAGCGGCCGGTTGCGGTTCTGAGCGGCCCGAGCCATGCGGAAGAATTGGCCCAAGGTCGACCGACTTCAATGGTTGTGGCCAGTTCTGACAAAGCGCTGGCCGAGCTGGCCTGTTGTATCTTTAATTCCGGATCTCTCAGGGTTTATCGAAATGAGGACTCGATTGGGGTGGAACTGGCAGGCGCCTTGAAAAACATCATGGGCCTTGCCGCCGGCCTGTGCGATGGGCTTGGGTTTGGCGACAACGCCAAAGCCGCCATGCTGACCCGTGGCTTGGTCGAGATGACTCGCTTCGCGTTGCCCCGAGGTGCAAAAACCACAACTTTTTTTGGGCTCGCCGGCATTGGCGACCTGATGACCACCTGCTTCAGCCCCCATGGGCGGAATCGGGCTCTGGGGATGAAGATGGCGCAGGGGCTGACCCTGGAACAAGCCCAGAACTCCACAACCAATGTTGCTGAAGGGGTTTTTACCACTTTCAGCGTTGCGCAGGCAGCCCGGGAGCTTGGCATCGACATGCCGATCACGGCGGCGGTTGAAAAGATTTTGATGGGTCAAAGCACACCAAGGTCTGCGGTGGCAGAGCTTCTCAGCCGCCCCACCGGCGCCGAAAGCTTTGAAATTGGTCCATAAAACTTAAGCCTGTAGGCATGGATTCCGGAAAAGTTGGTATAATACATTGTGTAGAACCATATCCCGACCTGCCCCAGCCCTTTTTGTGAGTTGCTCCTGACGTGCTGAAAAGTAAGCGGTTTGAGACCATCCGAGAATATCCTGGAACCTCCATTCTGGCGGCTTCCTGGGTCGTGGTCTATCTGGTGATGGTATTGGCCCAGTGGCAGGGGTGGACACCCTCGCCTGAGAAATCGGCTGATGCTGGCCCGCTTGGCATCGGTGCAATCAGCCAGCAGACCGGGCAGATGTTTGGAGCCTGGAATTCAGCCGAGATCCTGTGCGGGCAAGTCTGGCGAACGATTCTGGCCACTTTTGTGCACTTCGGGCTGATTCATATCGCCTTGAACATGTTTGGCATGATACAGCTCGGTCAACTGATTGAAGAGTGGTATGGGCCGAAGCTTTTGATTGCGATTGTGATTTTGATCGGTTTTCTGGGCAACGGGATGGCATCTTTGGCCCGACCTCTGATCGGGTCCAACAATCCGGCAGTCCTGATGATCACCAGCGGTGGCGGATCAACCGTCGTTTTCGGCCTCATCGGCCTGATCGCAGTGGTCGGCCTGAGATCCCGAAGCCGAATGGGCAAATACCTTTACAATCAAATGATTGGCTTGCTGGTCTTCAATTTGATGATTGGTTTGACGATCCCACAGATCGACAATTATGCCCACGCCGGCGGGGCCCTGGCAGGCGCCTTGATTGGCAGGCTGCACTACACCATGATCGCCTGGCACGAAAACCGGCCGGGACGGTGCCGAGCGGTGCTTGGCCTCTGCTTAATCGTAATCATGGCCTGTGTTTATGGCCAGGTCTGGGTGGCCCGGGTGCAGTCAAAGATTGAACATTACAACCCGCAGGTGAAGCAGTTGGAGACGCTCCGGATTTCGATCGGCGAGACTCAGGCTCGCTTTATCACGAGATCCGCACTTGGGTTGGAGGCAGTTCAGGTCATCAATACAAAAGGCCGATTCAGACTCCCATGGGATCGCACCCTGTTCTTGAAAGTCTCTGACAAAATGGTCAGAGACAACCAGAAAGCGTTGGTGGCGGCCATCGAAAAGACGGATCGGCTCGTGCAAGAGACCGGCTCAGAATCGCTCATGCAAGGCTGGGTGCCCTTGAGGACTGAGTTACGAATGGCAATTCCGAGGCCCCCGTTGAATTCGGAAATCCGGCCGTTCCAGATCAAAATCGGAACCATGATCCAACTGTTGGCAGAAGAAGCCAAGTCGATTGAAAATCATCAGGTTGATCTGGCAAAAAAACTGGTTTTAATCCGGACACCGTGGCCGAATGTGATCTGGACAGAGCTGGGGCCGGCCATGAAGAATGGCCCTGTGCTCCGTCCTATGAATTTGCCCTGAATCCATTGGTCAGAGGATTGGCCCACTGGGCTGCCAGACTGGGTTATTCGGGTGGTGACGTGCCACGCCCCGGCCTGATTTGAGGGCTTCAATCAATTCAAAAATCGTGGTAACGGGTGCATCAAATTCTGTGAAGTAGCAGCCGATCTGGCCGGGCTGATGGGCATCGCTCGAACCCGTTGCCATGAGCTTGGGATGCTGCCTCAAGACGTTTTCCACCTGGGCCCTGCATTCGGGCTCGACATTTTTGCTGGCCAGCTCAAGGGCCTGAAAGACGGGCCCATGCTCGTCTAAAATTGAGTGAAAATCTTGATCCCAACGGAATGGGTGGGCGGCCACAATCGCTCCGTTTTGGGCTCGGACTTCCGAAACAAGGTCTTTGAGAAGAATTCCCGGCTCAATATTTTTGAGGCTTTTCAAGCCGAAGCAGAGGAAATGGCCCTCGCGTGCGGAAACCTCCACGCCGCCTAGAATCACCAGGCCCTTGGCATCGGGCCTGGCATTGAGTTCCGCAAGTTCATCGAGCGGCCAAAGCGTGTCGTGCTCTGTGATGGCCAGCGATGTCAGGCCGGCGGCCTTGGCATCGATGATCATCTGCTCTGGTGTGATGTTGCTATCGGGCGAGTATCGGCTGGTGTGAAGGTGAATATCAATACGTGATGTCATGATGCCAAAGCCGTTTTTTTCTCGGGTCCGAGGTCACTATTTTTAAGAACGACAATTTGATTTTGCGAGAATCAATCCCCACCCACATGTGCGGGGGATCAATATTTCGCCATTCCATGAGCGGAGGCCGCGCCGGTTTTTTCCGCCAGTTCGCGAGCACCCTCAAGCATGAACCGGAGCTCGCTGTTGACGGCAATAAACTGCCAGCCTTCAGCGGCGCGGCGCAAGGCATCTTCAACAGAGAAGACGTGCAGGCCGGCGGGTACGTGATTGCGTTTGCAAGCGGCCAGGATCTCTTGAAGGACTTCTTCCTGGCGTTCCTTGCTGGGCCACTGGCCGTCGGGCGTTTTCATGCTGGCGGCCAGGTCGTTGGGGCCGACAAAAACCGCATCGATGCCGGGCACGCTATAGATTTTGTCGGCAATCTCTACGGCTGCAATGTGTTCGGTTTGGATCACGACAAGAATCTCATCATTGGCACGATTGTAATAATCATCGGCCTTGGCGTCAAAATTCAGGGCATGAAAGCCACCGCCCACAGAGCGATTGCCTTCTGGCGGGTATTTACAGGCCCTGACAACGAGTTCTGCCTCGTCCGGATTCATCACCATAGGGGCCACCACACCATAGCTGCCGCAGTCGAGCATGCGCTTGATCCAGGTGTGGTCGGCGACGGGAATGCGAGCCAGGGGGACAGTCCCGCCGTCCGAGATTGCTCCGAACATCATGGCGGCCGTGTTGATGTCGGTGTGGGTGTGCTCCACATCAACCGTCAGCCAAGGCAAGCCAGACCTGGCCAGGAATCGTGCGGCGGCTACAGAACCAAGGCTCAACCATGTCCCAATCTGGGGCTTGCCCGCTTTCAAAGCAGCCTTCACAGGATTCGATTTCATCGTCTATTGTCCTTGAATTTCCGGTCCGGAATTTTGGCCTGAATGGCTTGGATCGACATGCGACGGACCCTTGAGAGAATTCTCGTCGTTTTCGACATTCTGCCCTTTCTGGCTGACTTCGGCAAGCCGGTTGCAGGAATTCAGATCCTCAGGGGCTTGCGGATCGACCTGCTCCGAGACCTTGTTCGAAGCGTTTTCAAGCGGCGGCGGAGCCACTGGGAGAGCGTTTTCGGCTGTGTAAGGGGCGATCTGCAAGAACTTGTTTTTTCTGCGATTTGAACGGGCGTCCTGCTCCGGATCATCCAGAAAGTTCCGTAATACTCCCGTTGCTCTCAGATCCGAACTGGAGACATCTTGATCAACTGGTTTACGGCTCTTGCGAATTGAGCGGGCCTTGACAGGCTTCTCGTCCCTGACCACCGAGAGCTCGACCACGGTTTCGCCTTGATTTTGCTGATCAAAGGCACAAGTTTGGGGATCCAGTTCAAAGCCGATCCGGGAGTCGGTTTTGGATTTTCGTTTTGGCGGTGCAGAGTCGTTCAAAAGCCCGATACTTTTGGCCATGGCCATCGACTTCTGGAAGTTGGACGTGGTGCTGACAATCATTTTTCGCGACCACTCGGCGGCCTTCATCTCCTGAGCCGTGAATTTCAGAGCCGCCGGCGGGCATGCCACCTTTTCCGAGAGATTGGCAACGGCTGCGGCCTGACGCCTCAGTCCACGAATCTGGGAGGCGACAAAATTTCGGGTCTGGGACCAATATTTCCGGCTTGTAACTTCATTGATCCGCCAGAATTCATAGGCCTTGAGGTCATAATATTTATTCTCCTGAAGCCTGTATTCGAGGCCCAGCCGCCACTCTTCCATCATACAGAGACCAACGGAATAAGGGCTTTCCATTTCGGGATACAATTCAATCATGCGTTTGGAAAAGTCTGAGGCATACTGCCGCAACTGCTCCTGCAAATTCAATTCCAGAACCTGATAGGGCCTGGCTTTGTCGGCGGTCATGCAGCGATCAAGACGGGTCCAATCCTTGGAGCAGCGAACTTTGTGGTTGACTCCAATCAGGCTGCAAGCGAGTTTGATTTCCATTTCATTCCAGCCGTCTTTCTTGAGCAGGACGGATCCCAGGCCGGTCCAGAGTGCGATCAGATCCCGACATCCCTGAATCGTCGAGCGAGACTGGGCCAAGGTTCTTATGGGGTCCTTCAAAATCGCCTGTTCCAGCGTTCCAGCGGCCTCGCGGGCGTCCACCTCATTTCTGCGATGTGCTTCGAGCGCGTTTTGCTTGGAGATCTGGAGGGATTCTCGGCGCGAATGAACCAGATCCTCAGCGCTGGCAATCACCACCAGCATGCCAGTGCCAAGCAGGGAGTTGGTCTGCATGAGGTTTTCATGTTCGGCATAAAGTTGGTTGATTGCAGCTTCCATGCACGTATTCATTCGCGAGTCATAATGATTCCGTTTGCGGCTTATGCTGTTCATTTTTTGGTCTTTTTGGTGCGTGTTCAAGGTTGGAGAGAAACAAATCATGGAATACTGGACGCTTGGTTTGATGAATCCTTTTGAACAATCCAATCGGGAGCTTGCCTGGAGTTCACCGATCGGGAAAAAACGTGCTCAAGTTCGACGTTTTGAGGTGAATTTCCTTATAAACAGCAGGGTTTCTCCAATCTATGCAGAATCACAATGGCGATGATTTTGAGTAAAACATTTGGATTTTCCCGTTCCAAAGACTCGCCAAGGCCTCAGGAACATGTTAGCCTGAATAAGGCTACCAAAGGGTTTGTCATTGTTTTCGAAAACCAATTCGAGAAAGCCTACGAAGTTGAAAAATCGAATTTACCGATCGGCCTTGAGATCCTCGATTCCGGATCTCTTTGAGTTTTTCATTCAGGTTTGGATTGTCGCGGGCTGGGATGTTGTCCGGCAGGCCCGCAGGCCGTTTTTTTTTGTCTCCCGAATGATGCTTTCGTGCTTTGTTTCGTTGCAGGTGGTTTATATGTGGTCGATGCTTTTTGAGGGCACCTATGGCAGCTCGATTCCTGTACAAAGCACGGCTGCAGAGATCTCCATGCGGGTGCAATCGATCTTTTCGACGTCGATTTTTATCATGTCGCTGGGAATCGTGCTGCTTTGTCCTGCTCTGACCGTGGGGGCGATTGCAGGGGACCGCGAGCGTAAGATCTGGTACGACTTGATCAATAGCCCGCTCTCGGGCTGGTCGATTGTGATGGGCAAGATGTGTGGCCGTCTGGCGACGGTTGTGGCCTGGATTCTGGTCGTGATGCCAGTCTGGGCGATTCTTGGCCTGGCGGGCGGCCTTGATCCCAAACTGGTCGGCATCACTTTCATCGCCTTATTCCTCTACGGCTGGCTTTATGCAGGAATTGGACTGCTGGCGTCGGTCATGACATCAAGAACCCGCGATGCCTTTGGGCTGGCCACGTCGATTGTGATTCTGCTCATGATCAGTCCGGGGCTGGGCGATCTGGTTTATCTGAGTCTGGTGAAAAACCCCTATTTTGGGACGTCGCCATGGGTGCTCCTACCGATTCGCTCACTGGCGGTCTTCAACCCGATGATCTCAATGCATTTGGCTGTCAATGGCACATCAGGCCTGATCAGCGGTCCGGAATATTTTCTTGTCATGATTGCATCGGGGCCGATCCTGACATTTATTTCCGGATTATTGTTAAGGCCCATGAGCCAGCGTCTGGAAAATAAAACCGTAGAGCGCACAAACCGCTTGAGTGCGGCTCTGGGGGTCTATTCTGCGAGCGATATTTACAGGAAGTCGGATCGGGAATCCATTTTCCATAGACTGGTCTTTTCGCCACTGGCGATCAAGGAGCGCCGGGTCCGGATCGGAAGCCGTTTCAGCCGATTATCGAAACAATTTGTCTCATCACTTTTGTTGATCATTGGCGGCTATTATGTCATAACAATGTTTTATCTCGCATTAGACGAGCTTTCCATATATGGGATCAGCTCAACCACAAGAATGAGGCGCAACCAGTTCAATGGGTTGATTGTCGGTATTGCAGGCTTGCTGCATATGACTTTCATGCTCTCGTTTATGATCTCAACTGCGGGGCGCATCATTGCCGAGAAGGAATCGGACACCTGGCTGACATTATTGTCGACACCTGTCGATGCCAGCGAGATATTGGTGAGCAAAGCACTTGGAGCCATCTGGGATAAGCGGGTTGCCCTGATTTTCCTCTTGCTTGCCTGTGTCCTGGGCTTGATTTCAGATGCAATCCATCCCGTCTTTTTATTATTGACCTTATTCATCTCAGCGATCGAGCTCGCTTTTTTCCTGATTCTGGGAATGCGATTTGGCTTGACATCAAAAACATTTCAGGCGGCGTCCTCAAAGTCGATCATGACTTGGATCATCATAACCATGATTCTGCCGATTTGCATCGGAATCATGACATCCGAGATATTTCACCCCACATATTTTGCAATCGCACCGATGGTTTCAGAATTTTCGGTTAACGATCCAATCAATCCAAATAATCCGATTCATAATGCTTTGATAAAAATGATACCGCCCGCAACAGTCACGCTGATCCTGATCGTTGTTGTGGGTCTGATGATTTTCCAGTCGACGATCCAGAATTTCGACAAACTCAACGACCGCACACGGAATCGGCCTGATGAAGGTCTCTGAGCCCAGGAGGGTTGGTGCATGGCATGGCCAGGTCCGTTTGGGCTGGTCGAGGATGTGAGAAAAGGATCCTGATTCGGGCATAAAACTTGCAGCGGTTTTGCGTTTTTGAGAGACATTTGGTATTCTGGGCCTCATCATTCAATCTGCACGGTCTCTTTGCATCGAACTTCTGCTGAATCTCTGGCATGGAGGAATCCGCCGATGAAAGCCTGGCTTCAAAGTCTGGTCTGGTGGTTCTGCCTGATGGGCATTGGTGTTGCGACTTCGAGCGCGGCTCCTCCGAGTTCCGTTTATCCGGACGATTCGGATGCGGCAGAGACGCAGTTGCGTGCGGCCGCAGCCAATGTAGGCGACAGGCAGTGGTCGGAGGCGGCGGATCTTTATCGCGACATATTAAAGAGTTACGGCGCAAAATCGATTCGTATGGCCGACAAGGATCGGCAGGAGATGCCGTTTATTGAGGAAACGCGTCGCTGGGTGAATCTCAGGGAGCATGTCCTCTGCCTGCTCGCCCAATGGCCAAAGGAAGGGCGCGACGCTTACCGGCAAAAGGCGGATGTGCAGGCGGCTACGCTTTGGAATCAGGCCACGGCGGTCGATTCGGAGCCCAATCAGGCCGCAGCCGATTTGAAGCGACTGGCGTTTGATTTCTATCTCAGTTCCTATGGCGACAAAGCCATGGAACGACTCGGCGATATCGCGTTTCAGAATGGTGAATTCAGGGAAGCCGCCAGTTGGTATGAACGGCTCGTGGGCCGCCCCGACGCGCCCCAGCCCGAACCTGGTTCGATGCGCATGCCGCCGGCTTACCCCGCACTTTCGTCGGACCCGGCGCTGGTCACGGCCAAACTGATCCTGGCCCTGCATGGGATTGGAAATCTGACAGAGGCCGAGAGGCAAAGCCTCATGAAAGCCTTTGCAGCCAAGTTTCCGGCAAGCCAGGGCTTATTTGCAGGCAGAACCGGCTTATTCCTGACGAGTCTCTCGAAAGCCATATCTGACGACAAACTGACGGAGACGCTCGAGGTTGATCCCGATTGGCCGACATTTGCAGGCGCCCCGTCCCGCAACCGTGTGGTGGAGGATGCCATCGGCCTCGGGGCCCGCCAATGGCGAATGCCTTTGGAGATTGTCACTCCGGGCAGAATCAATCCCCAGGCCAATAACAGGTTTGGTGGATTTGGAGGGTTTGGTGGCGGGCGAGGCATGGCCAGAGGCATTCCGACCAACCCGAATCGCAACAATCCAGCACCAATTTTGGCCTATCATCCGATCATTCTGGGCGATCAGATCATCGTAGGGACAGAGCGCCGAATTACGGCCTACAATCTGAACGAGTCGGCCAAGCCTGACGGCACGGTGGGAATTCTCTGGAGGCAGGAGTTTGAGTCGGCTGGCGTACGTCCGAACCAGTTGATGAGCAGCGCGCCAGCGAGGATGACTTTGACGGCCAAAAATGGCCGCATTTTTGCCAGGATGGGCCAGACGGGCGTGACCATGGACTTTGGCAACCGGGTGGGGCCATCGAATGCGTTTCTGGTGGCTCTGGACGCCCGAAACAAGGGCCAGATCCTCTGGCGGGTTCAGGGCACACAAATCAAGCTCCTCCAGCCCAATGGTGTTGAGGCCCCTGCCCTTGGCTCGATTGAGGGCACTCCGGTGGCCGACGACACATGCGTTTATTTTGTGATCACGGTGCCAGGCCATCAGACATCCAATTATGTGGCGGCCCTCTCGGCAGAAACGGGAGAGGTGCAATGGGTCCAGTATCTGTTTGACGCCCCCAACCCGTTTGACCTCCAGGCCGCCATGATGGGCTATCAGGCCAATCATGCGCACCACCTTCTGACCCTGGCCGACGACCGTCTCTTTTTCCAGAGCGATTCCGGAGGGGTGGCCTGCCTGGACCGAAAAACCGGGTCGCTGCAATGGCTTACAGCCTATCCGAAGCGAGAGGTATTGGCGGTCCAGTCGTCCATCCCGACAAGCCGTCGCGAGTTGAACCCGGTGATTTTTTCTGACGGAATGATCTATGTCGCACCTGAGGACAGCGCCCATCTGTTTGCTCTGGATGCCAATACGGGCGAGATGCGCTGGAAGTCGGCCCCGTTGCCGGACGTGGTGCATCTGGTGGGGGTCTCCAAGGGGCACCTCTTTGCCACCGGCGACCGGGTTTGGACAATCCAGGCGTCCACAGGCAAGATTGTCCGCTCCTGGCCCGACACAGGCTCAGGCTATGAAGCCTCGGGACGGGGCTTGCTGGCTGGCAATTATCTATACTGGCCGACGGCCAACGAAATCCACATTCTGGACCAGACGACTGGCCTGAGGTCAGAACGCGGTTCGATCAGGCTTCGCGAGCGATTTCAGACATCCGGTGGCAATCTGGTTATAGGCGATGGTTTTCTGGCCGTGGCCGGGACCGACAATCTCAGCATATTTACCCAAAACACTCGCCTGATCAGGCGTTATCAGCAATTGATCGCTGCCAGTCCTGATTCCGCCGTCCCGCGCTATCGCCTGGCGACTGTGGCCGAAAGCCTGAATGAAACCCAGATGGCGATTGATGCGCTCAGGGCGGCCACAGAGAAGGTCAAGCCTTCGGACACTCTGGACGGCCAATCGCTCGAAAAACTGATCACGGATCGGCTCTACAGGCTGCTCACAAATCAGGCAGCCCAGACCAAGGATCGGGCCCTGGCCCTGGCCCTTTTGACCGAAGCGTCGAATAAATCGAGTGACCCTGTCAAAAAAAGGGCTGCGATTGTGCTGAGGGCAGGCGTTCTGATTGAGACGAACCAATCGGCCCGCGCCTTTGGAGAGCTTGCAGATGTGGCTCGCGACCCGATTTCTTATCATGGGCTATGGTCGGTCGAGAATCGATACGAGGTGAATCTTTCGGAACAGGCCCGGCGTGCGATGTCGGCAGCCTGGTCGAAACTCAAGGAGCCCGAAAAAGCCGAGATCTGGGCCAGGGAGAGAGGCGACCTGGAATCAAGGCTGACAAAGCCGCTCACCAGCGAATTCGTGGAGTTCCTCGCAGGCCTTTCGGCGGGCCCGGCGGCGGCCAAGGGCTGGCTGGAGTGGTCCGAACGTCTGATCAAAGCCAACGATCCCGCTTGGTTTGCGGCCCTGTCGAAAGCTCAGGAGATGCCCTTGGCGGCGCCTGAGGTTCAGGCCAGAATCCGAAGCCTGCTTGATTTGAGTGCGACGGAGCCACGGAAAAAGCCCGTCTGGCCCGTCACACGATGGTCATCGTCCAATCAGGATTTCCAGAGGGTGCTTGTGGTGACGGATCAATCCGGTAGTGCTCGTCGGGCGGGCGATCCAGGGAGCCATTCGTTGCTCCTGGGAATCTCAAAGAATGGGAGCTCCAGGGTGATGGATCCGATGAGCGGTTCGGCTGCGCCCGATCCCCTGCCGGGAATTGGCACGCCGCAATGGGCGGGTGTGGTTTCGGGCCGGGGACTGATCTTTGACGGGTCGGTTCTGACGGGCTTGAATCTTGCGGGCGGAGGGGTTCACTGGCGGGTGGCCCTGAATCGGGGGGATATTGAGGACTCCCAGAATTCCCCGTTTGCCAAGCCAAAGGCGATCGATCCGAACGAGACGGTACAGGCGGAAAAAGTGCAGCCCGAGACATCCAATCCAGATTCAAAGCCGGTAGGCTGGTGGACGATCCATGCGCGGGATGGCCGGCTGATGGTACACAACCAGCTTGGCGACAGTTGGCGAATCAACCCCTTTGACGGGCGGGTCTTATGGCATCGTCTGGCCGAAAGCCCGGGGGTTCCGTCGGCGTTTATGGTCGGTCGCCACGTGATCATGCGGGACGGCTCGACCGTATTGATTCTGGACTCTGAATCAGGTGCCATGACGCGATCCATGGACACAGGCATAGCGGGCACGGACTGGAGCCGCGAGCCGATGCAATGGGATGCGGACCGAGTCATCCTGACACCTGACCGGCTCAATGTGGCGATGATAGATCTGGCCAAGGGTCAGCGGGTCTGGACCTGGCAGGCTACTCCGGTGCAGCCTCATAATGGGACACCACGCTACTTTCGCAGTGGCCAGACACTGGTTGTGATTGCCGATGGCGAAACGGCGGCCCGGCTCGACCCGAACACGGGGCAGGTCTCCTGGCAGATGCCACTGGGCAGCGCGGACCATTCTCGGGAGGATCGCGACATTGCGATTGACGAAAAGCGTCTGTATATCAATGAATCGATGGAAAGTACTTCTGTACCGGGAGTTTCGGTACGCGCCCTGAGCCTGACGGATGGCTCTTTGGCCTGGAAGGCGACGGTGATTGGGCCTGGAACTTCGTGGGCTGTAGCGGTTGGCATGGAAGGTGCTCAGGTAGATGGAGAGGGTTCGGTCTGGGTCTATCCGGACGAATCCAGAAACCGTCGGATTGCGAGCGGGCTGGTTCAGGACGACGACTTTTCGGACACAACCGGAATTCTTTCGCAAGCCAATTCGGGATCGCCCGCCGTGGCTTTGCTGGACCCGTCGACTGGCAGGATCAAGCAGCGATTTGTCTCTCAGATGGCAGAAAATCAGGCGGTCTGGGCGGTTCCCGACCAATTTTCGGGCCGGATCTTCTGGGGCCAGGCTCGAAGTTCGCGAGTGGCCATGGTAGAAATTGGCGAGTTTGGCAAAAAAAACGGGCGTTGAATTTGGAAAAAACCGCTTACACTGATAGAGTCGATTGACGAAAGTCTTTAGGATCAATTTTCTCTGATGAATTGGCGGCTGGCAGACCTCTTCGAAAACCGGTTCGGTGAAAAAGGAAGAATCACAAGAAATGAGCGACATCGAAACGCAACCCTTGCCGGATGGTGATCTGGCCGCTGTTGAGCGACTCAAGAGCTCTTACGACCTGCTCACCGCCGAGATGGGCAAGATCATTGTCGGCCAGAACGACGTTCTGGAGCAGCTCCTGATCTCGATATTTGCCAAGGGCCACGCTCTCTTGATCGGTGTGCCGGGTCTGGCCAAAACGCTCATGATCCAGACCCTCTCCGAGGCCCTTGACCTCTCCTTCCGGCGGGTCCAGTTCACGCCCGACCTGATGCCCTCGGACATTACCGGCACGGAGGTCCTCCAGGAGGACAAACTGACCGGCTCCCGGGCATTCAAGTTCCTTCCCGGCCCTCTCTTTGCGAACCTGGTTCTGGCCGACGAAATCAACCGGACTCCGCCCAAGACCCAGGCGGCCCTGCTGGAAGCCATGCAGGAGCGTCAGGTGACGGTTGGCGGCACCCGCCACGTTTTGCCTGAGCCATTTTTCGTGCTGGCCACCCAGAACCCGATCGAGCAGGAAGGGACATACCCTCTGCCGGAAGCCCAGCTCGACCGATTCATGCTGAATATTCTGGTAGATTATCCGCCTGAGGAAGAGGAGCTCGCCATTGTTCGCCTGACGACTTCAGCCGACAAGCCGACGATCAACAAAGTGCTGAGCGGGCCGGAGATTCTTGATCTTCAAAAGATCGTCCGACGGGTGCCAGTTGCGGAGCACGTCTACAGTTATGGCGTCAGGCTGGCCAGGGCCACACGTCCGGCGGCCAACCCGAACGACGAGTTCCTCAAAAATTATGTCACCTGGGGGGCCGGTGTGCGTGCCAGTCAGTTCCTGATCCTGGCCGCCCGTGTGCGAGCCGTGCTTCAGGGTCGGGTTTATGTTGGGGTGGAGGATGTCAGGGCCGTGGCCGCCCCCGTGCTCAGGCACCGGATTGTGACCAATTTCAATGCCGAAGCCGAAGGCATGACATCCAACGATGTGATCGCCCGGGTCCTCAAAAACGTACCGGTTGACGGTCGCTCTACGGACAACGGAGTCCCCAAGATCTTCAAAACCGCTTCTGCGAGCTAAGCCCACGGCATTCAGGGTCGAGAATTGGCCCTGAATTTCGCTGGCTTTAGCCTTGCCTGTGGAATCAGAAAAAAATAAAGGATTCGATGCGAGTCATGGCCCGAAAGGTTCAGAAACCGAAGTGATCACGCCCAACGACTACCTTGATCCGCAGAATCTGGCCAAACTCCAGGGGCTGGACCTGGTTGCGCGGCGGGCAGTTGAAGGCTATGTCTCTGGCCTTCACAAGAGCCCCTATCATGGTTTCTCGGTTGAGTTTGCCGAGCACCGCGAATATGCTCCGGGCGACGACATCCGCCACGTCGACTGGAAGGTCTGGTCCAAGACAGACAAACTCTATCTCAAGCTCTACGAAGAGGAAACGAACCTTCTGACATATCTCCTTCTGGACACCAGCCAGTCCATGGAATATGCCTCTGAGGGGAATGTTTCCAAGCTGATGTATGCCAAAATGGTGGCGGCTTCGCTGGCGTATCTGGTGCTTCACCAGTCGGATGCCGTTGGCCTGAGCACATTTGACAGTCGGGTGGTGCGTGCCCTGAAGCCTTCGGGCCAGGCCTCCCAGCTCAAAGAGATCATCAACCTGATGAACCAGGCCCCGGGCCGGGAAAAGACGAATCTGACCACGGTCTTCCACGACCTGGCGGAGCGATCCAAGCGCCGCGGCCTGATTGTGGTCCTCTCAGACCTGTTTGACGACCCGGACCGAGTGGTGGCCGGTCTCAAGCATTTCCGCCATCGCCGGCACGACGTTGTGGTGATGCATGTGCTTGACCCTGCGGAACTTTCGTTCCCGTTTCGCCAGACGACCGAATTCAAGGGTCTGGAAGGCCTTGGCGACGTTCAGGTCGACCCCCTGACCATCCGCCAGGCGTATCAGGCTGAGATTCAGAACTTCATTGAAGCCATCAAGCGCGGCTGCCGGGTGGCCGACATCGACTACCTGCCACTTATGACCGACCAGAACCTGGCCGTTCCGATTTCTGCCTATCTCCGCGCCCGGCAAAGCGGCCGCAAGGTCGGATAACCAAAGCAAAACGCCCGAAACGGACGGATTCCGCAATGACCGACGCCCTCCTGAACCCACTCCTGAGCCTCAATGCGGATGCCATGCCGCAATTGCTGGCACTCGGCTTTGGGGCTCCGTGGATGCTCTGGGGCATGGCCGCCGGCACGATTCCGGTCGTGATCCACCTGCTCAACAAGCGCAAGTATCGCCAGACCCAGTGGGCCGCCATGCGGTTCCTTCTGGCGGCCCTGCGAAAAAACAAGCGACGCATTGAGCTGGAGCAGTGGATCCTGCTGGCCATCCGCACCCTTCTGGTGCTCCTGCTGATTCTGGCAATGTCTCGCCCGGTCCTGGAAAGCCTTGCTCCTGCTCTATTTGCAGGCCAAAGGTCGCACAGGGTTCTGGTTCTTGACGGCTCCATGTCCATGACCCGCAAGCTCACAGACCAGACTCGCTTCGAGCGAGCCAAGAGCCTGGCCCGGCAGATTGTCAAGGAGGCACGCCGTGGGGATGTCCTGAGCCTCATCCTGATGGCCGACCCGCCCAAGGTCATTGTGGGCGAGCCATCGCCCAACCTGGAGCAGGTGGGTCGAGAAATTGACCTGATTCAAGCCACACAGGGCGGAACGGACCTGACAGCCACTTTTGCAAGCCTCAGGCGGGTTTTGGAATCATCGCCTCTGCCCAACAAGGAAGTCCTCTTCCTGACCGACTTGCAGCGTGCCACATGGGCCCGGCCCGGTTCTGACAACTCAGCGGCCCTGAAGCTTGAGGTGGACAAACTCAATGCAGCGAAGATCAGGCCGGTTTTGATCGACCTGGGGGCTTCGTCCGAGCCCAACACGGCCGTGATCAATCTCTCGATCACCAGCCCGGTTGTGACCATGGGCGTTCCCGTGAATCTCAGGGCTCAGGTGCGAAACTTCACAACCCAATCGAAGCCATCCGCCCGTGTTCGCCTGTATGTTGATGGCCAACTGGGTCCTGAGCAGTCGGTGGACCTTCCCGTGGGCGAGCCAGTAACGATCAATTTTACGTATATTTTCCGCGACGCCGGCGACCACGTTTTTGAGGCAGTGATTGACGATGACCCGCTCGGGGCAGACGATCGCCGCCGATTGGTCGTACCGGTGAAGGAAAAGCTTCGTATCCTATTGGTTGACGGCGACTTGAAGCCAGAGCCCTTCGCTGCGGAGACCGATTACCTGGCCCAGGCCCTATCGCCGGCCGAATCGCTTCAGGCCGCCGATCCAGCCACCCCAAATTCAGCCACTGCTGCACCTTCGGACACAGGCCTGCCACCCATTGCGCTGGAAGTGATTCCTGAAAGCCGGCTGAACAGTGTCGAGGTTGGCCTATATGATGTGATCATGATGGCCAACGTCTCGCAACCTTCGATTCCTGAGGCGGCTGCGCTCGACAAATATGTGCGTCAGGGTGGTGGGTTGGTCATCTTCACAGGCGATCGCGTTTCGCCTGAAGGCTGGAACAGCCGGCTGGCCGTTGCCGAACGCGACCTTTTGCCTGCGATGATTGGCCAGAGCATAGGCGATGCCGTCAAAAAGACAGGCGCCTTCCTGATCGACCCGCTTGGTTACCGGCACCCCCTTGTGACAGCCTACGAGGGAGCAAACCCCTCTGTTTTATCAGGTTTAACACAGGTTGCCACATTACAGTATCACAAATTGATACGCCCGCCGGAATCGACGGCTCGTGTGGCTTTGGCGTTCGACTCTGGCGACCCGGCCGTGATTGAAGTCTCCAAGGGTCGAGGTCGTGTGGTCATGATCGCCACATCCGCCGATTCACAATGGACGACTTGGCCATTACACCCAAGCTATCCTGTGGTGATGGGCGAAATGGCCCTCCTGGCCGCATCAGGCCGCACTGGCGAGAAGAATTCCCTTGTAGGCGAGCCGATTGAGCAAGCCTATCCAGCTTCGGCCGGCACGGCCACCGTCGCATTGCGAACACCCGATAAAGGGACTCGTGAGCTAGCCTTAAAGGTTGACTCCGAATCATCTTATCTACGAATTGATCCGCCCGATGTTTCCGGTCTTTACGAGGCCGAGATTGGGCCCCCGTTGTCGCGCCGGGAAAAATTTGCCGTGAATGTGCCGGTAGTGGAATCGGATCCAGCCCGGGTTGAGGCCTCAGCCTTGAAAGAGTCTGTTCCAGGCTTTGATCCCGTGGTGATCAAGTCAGCGGAAGAGCTGACCAAAGCGGCTGAGGATGTCGCCCGTCGGGGCGAGATCCACCGGCCACTTCTGATCGCGGTTCTGGCCTTGATTCTGCTGGAAACGCTGATGGCCTGGTGGATTGGTCGACGTGTTGTGAGAGTCTCCACAACCTGATTTCTGGAATTGAGTTGCGTCGCTTAAAGTCTCGGATTGAACCACGAAACCCAACGATAAAAAATGTTTGATCGACTCACCCAAGCCCTGATATCCCGACTCGGAGTCGCCCCTGCTGGCCCTGGTGAGCGTATCATCCCGCGGCTGAGGTTCGAGCAGCCTTGGTCGCAAGTCATTACATTCGCTCTGGTTGCATTCGGTCTAGGCCTGATCATCATGCTTTACCGCAAGGAGCGTGGGATACCGGCCTGGGGCCGACGACTCCTGACCGCCCTGCGGTGCCTGCTCTTTCTCCTGGGCTTGGCCACGGTCAACGAACTGGTGCTTGCCATTGACCGCACGGGGCTGCCGCACCTGGCGATTCTGGTCGACGATTCCGCGAGTCAGGCGATGGCCGATCAATACACCGACCCAGAGGTGGCTTCGGCGGTGGAATCGATCACGGGAGCATCCGGATCGGCCCTTAAAGACCTGGCCCGGATTGAGATCCCCAAGCGATGGATCAGTCGCGACCGTGGTTCCCTGCTGACACGTCTCCAGAAGAATCACCGATTGAAGCTTTATGCCGTGGGCGCCACAACCCGCCTGATCGCCGATGTGGACAAGCCGGAGCAGGTCCCTTCCGCACTGGAGCAGGTCTCAAAGCTTGAGGCCAGTTCGACCGAAAGCCGCTTGGGTGATGGGGTCAAGCAGGTTTTGTCCGAGCTCCGCGGGATTCCTCCAACGGCTCTGATCTTCCTGACCGACGGCCAGACGACCGACGGCGACACAATTCTAAAAGCGGCTGAAGGTGCCCGGCGTGCCGATGTTCCGCTCTATCTGGTAGGCCTTGGCGACCCGCAACCGCCGAGGAACATCGAAGTGGCCGACATGGAGGTGGACGACGTTGCGTTTGTCGACGACGTGATCCCCTTCTCTGCCCGTCTCACCAGCCAAGGCTTTGCCGGCGAGGAACTTACACTTAGGCTCAGCGAACAGGCCACCCCCAATGGCCAGCCCCGACTTCTGACGACCAAGACGATCAAAGCCCCGCCCGACGGCCGCACAATTCGCATTCCGGAGCTTGACCACCGCCCCCGGGAAACCGGCGAAATCACCTATATTATTGAGTCTGTGCCGAAGGATCGGGAGCAATCGACCGCCGACAACCGGGTCATGCGTAAGGTCTCCGTGAAGAAGGAGAAACTCAAAATTCTTCTCGTGGATGGCCAGCCTCGCTATGAATATCGCTATTTGAAGAATTTTCTCGAGCGTGATGAAACCATTCAGCTCTCAGCACTTTTGCTTTCAAGCGACCCGGAATATGCCGATCAGGACAACGCTGCGGTTTCCCTCTTCCCAACCAATCGCGACGACCTCTTTGCCTATGATGTTGTTGTGCTGGGCGATGTTCCGCCCAATTTCCTGACCAATACACAAATGAAGAATTTGGTTGACTTTGTGACGATCAAAGGTGGTGGTCTGATCCAGATCGCTGGCCAGGAATCGTCGCCTCTGGGCTTCAAAGGCACGCCGATTCAGGACTTACTCCCGATTGAGCTTTCCGACGCCCGCGACCCGACACGCGGGGCAGCCGCAGGCGACTTGTCGGCATTTCGGCCCCGACTGACTCTGGAAGGCCGATCGAGCCCGATTTTCCGATTCGGCAATGATGAAACCTCGAGCATGGCCATCTGGGACGGTCTTCAGGAGCTCTACTGGTATCTGGACGCACCTCGCAAGAAGCCGGCCGCTGTGGTCCTGGCAGAACACCCGACGGCCATCGGCAGCGACGGACCTGTGCCCTTGCTGGTTTACCAGTTTGCTGGCTCCGGTAAAGTCTTTTATCAAGGCCTTGACGACACCTGGCGATGGCGATTTCGGGTCGGCGACAAATATTTTGGAAGGTATTGGATCCAGCTTCTGCGATTCATGGCCCGCAACAAGCTTTTGGGCAACCGTCAAGCCGAGCTGGCGACTGACAGGGCGCGATATCAGCGCGGCGACATGGTTCAGCTTCGCACCCGATTCGTCAATCCAGCCGCGACACCTCCCGGCAATTCCGTGAGGGTCGAACTGGCCCGATCCGGCCAGCCTCCAAGAATTTTGGACCTACCCAAAGTAGCCGGCTCAAGCAACCTCTTCCAGACGGCTTTAAACACTCTGTCCGAAGGCTCTTACACCGCCCGACTGCTCCCACCGCCGGTGCTCGATCCACCCATTGCACCAGTCACCTTCATCATCGAACCGCCTGCCAGCGAACGCGCCAGGCCGAGCATGAACCGCGATGAACTGACACAGGCTGCTAAGCTTAGCGGAGGCCGATTTTTCACGGCGGCAGGCCTCGAAACTCTGGCCGCAACCTTGCCCTTGCCGGCAAAGGTCCCGCTCGACACAGATCCACCGATTCCCCTATGGAATAGCTGGCCAGTCTTGATATTATTCCTGCTAATATTATTAGCGGAATGGCTATTGAGACGAAAGCTGGAAATGGTATAGAATTCAGGGTGTTGGATCATATTTGGGATGGATTGATCCGCGTTGACCGGACGCCCAGCAGCTAGGAAAACAGAAGTCATGACGAAAGACGACCTGCTGATCCGCATATCTGCCCTGCGTGGGCAAATCCGGCGCCTTCTTGCCACTTACGGCTTGGCCCGCGCGGCCGCTCTGGTTCTGGGCCTGCTTTTGGTAGAGGGCTGGGCCGACTGGTCGATCCATTTGGCGAGCCCGCTCCGATTTTTGGAACTTGCCGGGACCATCGCAGCACTACTATGGGCCTTGCGCACATTCTTTCTAAAACCATTGCTGACCAATTTTGATGATCTGGCACTTGCCCTGAAAATTGAGGACCGCTGGCCTGGCCTTCAGGACCGACTGGCTTCGGCGGTTGAATTTCTCGAGCTAAGGCCCGATGCCACCACTTCCGACAATGCCTCGCCAGAACTCCGAAAGCGTGTTATTGAACAGGCTTACGCCGAAGTTGAAAAAATCGATTTCTCACAGGCGATCGACACGCATCCAGCCCGTCAGAGCCTGAAATTCCTTGGGATTGCAGCCGCCCTGTCGCTCCTGAGCATCATTCTCGGCCCTCAATCCTCTCGCTTGGCCATGACCCGTCTTTTCAATCCCCTGAGCGGCCCGGAATGGCCCAAAGCCACACAGTTGAAGTGGTTGGAAGCCTCTCCCAAGGTCGCTCTGGGCGAGCCTTGGTCGCTCGTGGTCAAGGTAGAGGAGGGATACAAGATCCCGTCCTCAGCCGTCGCTGAATTCACATTTGCGGATGGTGAAAAGGCGCTGGAGCCACTGCGGGTGGTCGAGGGTGGCGAATTTCGGGGGCGTCTGGAATCGGTCACCCAGTCGTTCAAAGTCCGAGTCCGAGCCGGCGACGACCTGACCGAAACCAAGCCGGTGGAGGCCGTCACACCACCACGCCTGTCGGACCTGAAAATCGTGGTCCAACCCCCTGACTACACAGCTCTTCCAGCCATCACGCTTGCCCCCGGGTCCGCCCAGATCCGGACGGTTGAAGAGAGCCTGATCACCATCTCGGCCAAAGCCTCGAAAACTCTCGCCTCAGCCAATCTGAAATTTGCCGATTCCGCCCAAAAGCCACCGACGGTCCAAATGGACCCGACTCTTCAGGGCTTCACGGTCTCCTGGCATGCCACAAGGAGCACGGGTGTATCGATCGATCTAACGGATTCCGAGGGCTTTACATCCAAGGATCAGGGCCGTCTTGATCAGCAGGTTGTGCCTGACACCGCTCCGAGAGTGGTGCTGGAAGACCCGGCAACCGACCGCGATATCACGCCTCAGGCCGTTGTCCCGCTGAAGATCGATCTCGAAGACGATTTCGGGATCCATCAGGTCACGAGGAAATATGCTTTGACGAGTGGATCGGGCGACCCCGGCGAAACGCTTGTCAAACCTCTCTGGACCGCCGTGCCCGGCCAGCCGATGGTCAAAAAGAACAAAATTTCTGAACGCTGGGATCTTGCTCCGCTTGGTCTCACACCCGGCGCCATGATTACCTTATCCATTGAAGCCAATGACTTTAAAACTCCAAATGGCCCAAATATCGGAAAAAGTCGAGAGATTCGTCTGCGCGTGATTTCCGCTCAGGAAGCCGCTCGCCAGATGGAGGATCAGCGTCGCGAAATCCGCGAAGAAACGGAGCGGGTTCTGGCCATGCAAAAGCAGGCCAATCGCCCTGTGGACGACGCCCGGCGAACCCTGGCACAGACCAAGGATCAATTACCCGAAGCATCAAAGCAAGAACTTTCCAATGCCGAGCAAGTGCAGAAGCAAGTGGGCGATCGGCTTAACAATCCGGCGGACGGCCTTGCCCGCAAGGTCGACAGATTTATGCAGGATCTGGACAACCTGAAGCTTCAGAATCCTGAGGCCGCTGACCAGATGAAGGGTTTGAAGCAGGCTTTGGCCAAGCTTGAAGAGGGGCCTGTGCCGCAGGCAGAACAGGCTTTGAATCGGGCGAACCGGGGCCTTGACAACCGTCAGGAAAATCCAACTCCAACGGAAAATCGCCCCGGCGCCCAGGCTCAGCCCAAAGCCGCCAATCAAGGCAACGCCCAGGCTCAGGCCAAGTCAGCAGATCCCGCAAAACAAGCCGCCGAAGCGACAAAGGCCGGACAACAGACCGCCCAGACCAAGCAGGCAGAAGCAGCCAAACAGGCTGGAGAGCAGGCCAAGGCTGGCGGGCAGCAAGCCGCTCAGGCAAAACAGGCTGGAGAACAGGCCAAGGCTGGCGGGCAGCAAGCCGCTCAGGCAAAGCAGGCTGGAGAACAGGCCAAGGCTGGTGGGCAGCAAGCCGCTCAGGCAAAGCAGGCTGGAGAACAGGCCAAGGCTGGAGAACCACAAGCGGAATCTGGACCTCAGGCGGCCCCTGAGCAGGCTTTGGCACAGGCGCAGGATGCTCAGAAGCAGATTACGGATGCCTTGCAGCAGATGTTGGGAGAGATGAGCCAACTGGAGTCTGTCAGGGGCCTTATCAACGAGGCGAAGCAGCTTGCCGGGAATCAGGAAGAGCTCAACAAGGCGATTGAAGAGGCCGCCAACAACCCGGAATTGATGGGCAAAAACCCCGAGAATCTCCCCCCCGATCAAAAAGCGGGCCTTGAAAATCAGGCGGCCCGCCAGAACGAACTGGCCAAGCAGCTTCAAGAACTTCAGCAAAGGCTTGGCGAGATGGCCAATCGAATGGCCCAACAGGACCCAATTGATGCGGCCGGGCTTCAGGAGGCTGCTGATAACAGCCGCCAGAAGGGGACATCTGGCAAGATGAATCAAGCGGCCGAGCAGATTGCGAAGAATCAGAACAATGCGGCCCGTCAGGGTCAGGAACAGGCCCTGAAGGAAGTCAAACAGCTTGCCGACGACATTCAGAACCGCAAGGAAAAAGAACTTTCCAGGCTTGTCAAGCAACTCAAGCAGGCCGAGGAAGAGATGCGGAACCTGAAGCGGGCGCAGGTCGAAAATCTGATCAAGACGCAGGAGGCCGCCAAGCAGGCCGACCCGGCGAAGCGTAAGGCAGAGCTGCAACAACTGGCACGCCAGGAACAGCAACTTCAGGAGGAAGCCAAGCGTCAGCTCCAGAAGCTCCAGCGGATGCGATCGGCATCGCAGGCGGCCCAGGCTGGTCAAAAGGCGGCAGGCAAGATGGCTCAGGCCCAGCAGAAGATGGACGCCGACGATGCCGAAGCCGCCGAGCAGAATCAGGAAGAAGCCCTGAAGAATTTGGACGAGGCCGAACAGGAACTGGCCCAGGCACGCCAGGAGGCAGAGGAGCAACTGGCTCAGGAACAGTTTGTGAAGATGTCGGACCTGATCAAGTCGCTGGCCGAGCGTCAGGGCAAGATGGTTGAAGAAACGCTTGGTTATGACAAGAAAAAAACGGATACAGGCTCTCTGAGTCTGCCTCAAAAGGCCGGAGTCCGAAATCTTGGCCTTGTGGAAGATGCGCTGAAGCAGGAGACGGTGGAACTGGCCGAGCGGATGGACGATGGCGTGCCCGTCTTTTCCTTGATCCTGAAAAAAGCGGCCGATTCCATGGGCAAGGCGTCCGAATCGCTTCAGCAGCTTGACACGGGCAAGCCGACCCAGCAATCGGAAAAAAATGCCGCCGAGCGGCTCCAGCAACTCATTGACTCGCTTCAGCCCGACAAGCCGAAGGACGGTCAGCAACAACAACAGCAGCAACAGCAGCAAGGCGAACAGCAGCAGGGCCAGCAGCAGGAAGGCGACGGCATCCCGACCACGGCCCAGTTCAAGATGCTCAAGCGGCTTCAGACTGAAATCAACAACCGGACCAACGAATACGACAAGATGGCTTCCGGCGGCCAGAAATTGACGGGCGAGCAAAAGGCTGACCTCGATTCGCTCAAGACCGAACAGGGCCGGCTTGCAGACCTCCTTCGCGACCTTTCCAAACCCAAACGATCCGACGGGGAGAATTGAACCCGATGAAAACAGTATTCAAGAATCGCCTGGGCCTCTTATTTTCAGGTCTCATTCTGACTTTTTCCGTCGGTTCGTTTTCGGCGGTATCCGCCCAGGACGACGCCCTCGAAAAACTTCTACGCGATGTCGAGAAAAAAGCGACCCCCGGCGACAAACCCGCGGCCGGGAAATCCGAGACCAAGGGCGAGCTCGGCAAAGCCGATGAAGGCCTTGACGACCTTCTGAAAAAGCTCGGTGGCGGCACTTCCGACAAGCCACTTCCGAAAGGCGAGGCCAAGCCAGCAGGCCCCGGCGAGATGCCCAAGGGGAAATCGGCATCGGCGGACCAGCCAAAACCAACGCTCCCGAAGCCGCCAGCCGGCGGTCTGAGCCAATTGAAAACGAAGCCTGATGCCGAGCTTGATCAGCGTCTGGAACAGATTCTCGGTCGCAAGCGTAAGAACAACAATCCTGACCAGCAAGGCGGCAAGGGTCAGGGCGAGGCTGGCGAAGGGGGCGAAGCAAGCGAGCCATCCAACCCCAAGATGAAACAACTGGTCGAGAAGATGCGCGAAGTGCAGAAGCGACTTTCCGAGCCTGATACAGGCCAGGAGACGCGCAATCGCCAGAAACAGATCGTCGACTCAATGGACCAGCTCCTCGAACAAATGCGTCAGATGTCCCAACAACAGCAACAACAGAAACAGCGCCGCAAGGGCCAGCAGCAAGGTCAGGAAATGGCCCAGAATGAGGAGCCCGGCGAGCAACCCGGAGCCCAGGCCAAAGGCGTAGGCCCACAAACGCCCCAGAAGCCGTCAGGCAAGAGCCGGCTCGATGGCAAGGATGTCTGGGGCCACCTGCCGCCCGAACTTCGCGATGTGATGCGCAATGTCTTCCGTGAAGAGTCGTTACCGGCGAGAGAAGAGCTGGTCCGGCGCTACTACATGTCGGTCTCCAAGAAAAGCGTTGCACGGAGCACAAAGCCATGACAGGCCTGAAAAAGTGCGGGCTTTCCATCGTGATTCTGGCCGCAGCCACAGCCGGCCTGCTCGGTCAGGATCCCCCCCCAGCCAAGCCAGCTCCTGCAAAAGCGGCTGCGGCTGACACTCCCAGGATTGACAAGGAAGCCGGCACATTCAAGGACGGCAAGCGTGGCGATGTGCCCGAAGGTGCTGCCGAGATGGTCACTCCGGCCGTTGAGCGATCCGTACGCACGGGCCTTGACTGGCTCGTCAAGCAGCAGGCCCCCGATGGCTCATTCGGCTCCGGCACGTATCGGGGCAATCTCGCCGTCACAAGCCTTGCCGGGCTTGCCTTTATGGCCAATGGCTCGTCCCCGGGCCGAGGCCCTTACGGGGCTCCCATTGAGCGAGCCCTGAGCTTCATCATGGAAAATGTTCAACCCGGTGGATTTATCGCGGTTCGTGGCGAGTCCACCCATGGCCCGATGTATTCCCACGGGTTTGCAACTCTCTTTTTGGCTGAGTGTTATGGTATGACGCGCCGGGCCGACATTCGCGAAAAAGTCGAGAAGGCGGTTCGCCTGATTGTCGATTGCCAGAACCCCGAAGGCGGCTGGCGATATCAGCCCCAGCCCCGAGATGCCGATACTTCGGTCACCATCTGCCAGATCAATGCCTTGCGGGCCGCCAGAAACGCCGGCATTTTTGTGCCCAAGGAGACGGTCGAAAAATGCATCAAATATGTTCGCGAGTGCCAGAATCCGGACGGCGGCTTTCGCTACATGACCCAGGGCGGAGCAAGCCAGTTCCCTCGATCTGCCGCTGGGGTGGTCGCACTTCAGTCAGCCGGAATTTATGACTCAAAAGAGATTGATTTGGGCATTAAATACCTCAAGCAGTTCATGCCAAATGGCCCAGGTGCCAACCAGAATGCTGGAGGCGGCAATGGAGGCCAGCGTTCGAGCCATTATTTCTACGGTCAATACTATGCCGCACAGGCCATGTGGCTGCGGGGCGGGGATGACTGGAACCAGTGGTATCCGTCCGTGCGCGATGAGCTGATCTCAAAGCAGACGACCCAAGGCTACTGGTCCGACCATGTCTGCAACGAATACGGGACCGCCATGGCGGCAATCGTCCTGCAAGTGCCCAATAATTTCCTGCCCATTTTCCAGAGATGATTTTCGTGATTCGCCTCATATCCCATTGCCGCATCGTCTTCGGCCAGCGTTTTCCACGGATCCGTTTTTTGGCCCTGATCTGCCTGCTGACAAGCTCCATCAGCCTGGCTCAGAAGCCTGCCAACGACCCGCCTCAGAAAAAAGCTGTTCCCCAATCTGGTGTATGGCTTTACAGCGATTCGTCAGGGCATGTGACAGGCGGAATGTTTACAAAAATCCATTCCGAAGGGTTCGATTGGCGGGACTCCGAGGACCAAAAGATCCGTACAATCGACTGGTCCAAGGTTGAAGAAATCCGCCGCAACAGCGATTCCGCGGTCGACCCTGTGACAGACCCTGCACTCGGCTCCATGCTGCTTTTGCCGGAAGGCGACCGATTGAGGGGTGAAGCGGTGGCACTTCTGGAGAAAGGCCTGGCGGTACAATCTGCATCCCTGGGGGTATTGAATTTGCCTGCCGCTTATTGGTCTGGAGCCATATTTCAGGCCCCCAAGCAGGCCTCTGAATTTCTCAGGCTCTATCACAGGCTTCGCCAAGGGGCTTCAAAACCAGGCGATCTCGTGGTTTTGGGCAATGGTGACCAATTATCAGGAACCCTGGTGGAACTTGACGGCGAAACGCTTCAGATTCAGCCCACCGGAGCCACCAAGGCCGCCAAGCTCAAGCGATCCGACCTGATTGCAGTCGGAATTGATCCGAAATCCTCGGTTTACCCCAAGTCCACCACAAGACTCTGGGAAGTTCATCTCAACGATGGCTCCAGACTCTCAGCAACCGCCCTGACCCTTGAAGAGATCGAATCCGAAAGCGTTCTCATGCTCACCACTCGATGGGGGGCCGTCTGGAAATGTCCGACTTCCAAAATCACCCGTTTTCGAGTCGTTCAGCCCAGCCAGATCGACCTTGAAAAAAAGCCGGCCGACGCCATCCAGACCGTAGACTATGTCGGCAAAACCAGCTTGCCCAAATTCGGCTCCAACGTAAAAGGCGGGCCCTTGAAACTTGGTGCCCGCTTCTATGATAGAGGCATCGGCACTCAGGCCCGTACACTGATGGCTTATCGGCTTGAAGGTACAGAGACACAATTCACAGCCTGGGTTGGAGTCGACTCATCGGCCGGCCCACTGGGGCGTGCCAAGGCCGTTGTCCTGGTCGATGGCAAGCCAGTCTACGAAAGCGGGCCCATGAAGGCGGGCGAACCGCCACGACGAATCACCCTGAAACTCAGCCAAGCCAGGCTTTTGATCTTAAGCGGCGAATTTGGTGAAGGTGGCGGAGTCAGAGATTGGGTGGATTGGTGCGAACCCACCCTGAAATGACCTAAGCCAATGGAACTTGGCCGCCTTCATTCAAGGGCGTTTATCGTTTTTTTATCGTTCAGAGGAAGATAAAAATACGACCTTGATCCTGTTGGAAATCGGCGAAACCGAGCTGGTTGCCATCAAGGCCGCTTCTTGGGCCCTTTGTTTATCGTGAAAACAGCGGGCGTAGCCATTCAACACAACCTGGCCGCGCTCGCAGCAGACTTTCAATTCGCGAATCCTACCGAAAGCGGCTTGTTCAATCCGTTGCAGAACCTCTGTCATAACTGGTTCGTCAAGATCATTTAACGTGGCCATTGACCGACCATTTCCCTTCAGCCGCAAAATGCGCCCGATCCGTGGGATCAGTTTGCAGGCATTTCTTAAAAACTCCCAATCATCTTGAGTAGGAGCCATCATGCAAAACCTGACAATGGGTCTTTAAACAGGTTCCGCACAATTCAAAATCCGTTCCTCAGAGTTCGTGATCATAAAATAACCCAGCCAATAATTGGAGTCAAGAGTCTCTTTTAATTTTTTAATGAACGACAACCCCGATCGCCCAAAAGCGACTCCACTCAAGTGGGCGCCAATCATTTTTTATCCCAGTAAAAAAGCATCTTGCAGGAATCGGGCGCGACATTTACGAATTCAGAAATCTTTTCCTTCAGACCCGGGTTTGGAAGGTATAGTTGGCATAGGTTAGACTTACCCGTCGAATTTGACCGGCCCGACAAACATGCACTTGACGCAATTTGTCCTTACCGGCAAAATCGATTTGTTGGTAGGTATCGCAGGAATCAAGTCGCCATAAATGCACTCTGGGCTTGTCACCCAGATTGTCCATTTTATTGGCAATAATTCGATCAGGCGGAATGATGAGCGACCAGAACATAAAACGATACGCGGATTCATGGATCGGATTTGATGAACTTCAGATCGGCGACGTTTTTGAGTCGGCCGCTCGCACTGTCACACAGGCTGAGGTCACGCTTTTTGCAGGCGTTTCGGGAGATTTCAACCCGATCCATATGGACCACGTTCACTCGGTCGACGGCCCTTTCCGACAGCCAATCGCTCACGGCCTGCTGATTCTATCCATTGCCAGCGGACTCGGAATCCAGGCCCCCAAGACCAATACCGTGGCCTTTTTGTCGATTGAGAACTGGGAGTTCCTCAAACCCGTCTTTTTCGGCGACACCATTCATGTCAGAAACAGTGTGGTCGCACTAGAGCCACGCTCCAGAGGCCGGCGCGGGATTGTCACCTGGACCAAGACAGTCGTCAACCAAAAAGGCCAGGTCGTCCAGCAGGGAACGACCAGAACCATGATCAAAGCCAAGAACGTTGAATCCTCCAGCAGCGACGACTGACAGCCATTCTTGAATCACAAAAAAAAGACGGAAGGGCCGGATCATTCCGCCCTTCCCTTTTTTTTCATCAGCTCTGGAGATCAGTTGGTCTCCTTGATCTCAATCGCTTTGTAACTGACTTCCATCTCAGGCCCAACGTGCACCTGCAGGGCAATGATCCCCTTGGCTTCAAAGGCCTCGTCCTTGCGGTCGATCACCTTCGTGCCATTGATGAAGATCAGGACATGCTTGCCCTTGGCTTCAATCCGAAAATCGTTCCAGTCGTCCTTCTTGATCAGCTTTTCGGCTTCTTCCTTCGGGTATCGCTCCAGAATCCCTCGGCGACGCTCTTCATAAAGCAGGCCCCAGTAGCCATCCGCCACGTCGGCCTGAGGGCCCGCAACCGCCCCGTCATCTGCTCGGGCGCTGCGGAACTGAATACCACTGTTGCCATTGCGGAGCTTCACCTTCGCCGTCAGCACGAAATCGCCGTAAGCTTTCGGACTGCAAAGAAATTCGTTCTTCTTCAGCTTCCCATTCGTGCGGCCCACGATGGCCCCGTTCTCGACACTGAAGCTGCAATCCTTGCTCTCCGGAACAACCCAGCCATCAAGGTCTTTGCCGTTGAACAATGCCTGAAAACCCTCTTCAGCAGCATGCACAGAGATCGCTTTGGCTGACAAAATGCCTGCCACCAAAGCTTTTAAGGTAGACCGACGATTCAATATGGACATGGTCGCTACTCCAGAATAGGTGTGCGGCGTTCCCAAAGATTTTGGGGATGAATTCAAGCTGGGACTGGTGTGGAGAACGTCGCAATAGTGTTGGAATGAAGTTCCGCCCGAAAACCGCCAAGCAGTCATCAAGCCCTTCACAACGTCCCAGATTGTGGCACAATGGTCGGATCAACGCAAGCCATCCGTACCGGTCACTTTTTCCAGAAAAAAA
>CAMBEP010000037.1 GCA_945865635.1 Candidatus Kuenenia stuttgartensis | reverse complement strand
GCGGGCGACCGTGTCATCCAGAAGAAAGCCAGAGACGGCTTCGATTGCCTTTCGGAATGGGAGCGTCTCGTGTACTCGCTCTGGGCTGCTGACTATGGGATGCGGAACGCTGGCGATTTGGATACCGCCAGGGACGTCTTTCCGGAGTTTCAGGCGGTAGGCCTCCGTGCGGCGGAGATACTGGCCCTGCACGTGACCCGCAAGGCGTTCGCGTTAACACTTCAGGCATTCTCGGAGCGGTACTTTGAGCTTTTCGAGTCGGTCTGCGGCGAGGTTCAGAACGCCGAACATGACGATGAGGCAGACGGCGGGGCGTGATTGGTTTCTGGGTGAAGGGTTTGAAGGCGTGGCATCGCTGATCGAGCCGCAAATATATGGCTCATATGGCGTGCACGCTCTGTTGTCGATCACGCTGGCCGAACGGCGGGTTGTGGTAGTGATGGCACCTTGGGTGGACTTGGCTGCCGTCACCGTTGCAGTATTCAACTCGGCCGACTTGCGACACGTGTGGGCGGCGCATGACACACCGCTTGCGGAATTCGCCCTGCCCTGGGAAATCATTCAAGCCTGAGGCAAGGAAAATTGAGGAGTTTTCAGCAGATGAGCAAAGACCTGACAGATTCGCCGATCGCGCGGCAGAACATTCTGAACAACCCGTATGCGCTGGCTGAAATTGAGCGGGCGGCAGGGGTTCGGGGCATCGCATTTGAGGGCAAGACTGTTGTTCTTAAAGAACAGGTGGCTTACTTCTTCGACGTTTCGCTTCGAACTGTCGAGAATTACCTGGAACAGAACGCTGATGAACTGGCCCGAAACGGTTATGAGGTTCTCAAAGGTAACAGGCTGAAGTCACTGAAGTTAGCGATTCAGGAGATGGATGTTCCCGAAGCAGATTTCGGGAACATCAGCCGGACACCTCAGCTGGGCATTCTGGATTTCCGGGCATTTCTGAATCTTGCGATGCTGATGAGGGAATCAGAACGGGCGGCCCTGCTGCGAAGAGTGATTCTTGATATCGTTATTGACACAATCAACATGCGTACTGGCGGGGCCACCAAGTACATCAACCAGCGGGACGAGGATTTTCTGCACGCCGCCTTTGTTGAGGAGAATTATCGCAAGCAGTTTACGGACGCGCTGCGGGACTGTGTCGAGATGGGGAATTTTAAATATGCTGTTTATACCGACAAGATTTACGTGAGTATTTTTCGGGAGAAAGCGAAAGAGTATCGCAAGGTGTTGAGGCTGGAGCAAACCGACAACCCGCGAGACACCTTTTATTCAGAAATCCTGGATTTGATCGCTTCGTTTGAATTTGGCCTGGCCGACGTGCTTCAACGCAAGAGCTCAGAGAAAGGCGGAAAACTGAGTTACTGGGAAGTGGATCAGATTTATAAGGAATTCGAGGCCCAGGCATTATTGAAACCGTTGATTGAGCGGGTGCGGAACAAAATGGCCAGTCGTGACCTGGCATTTCGCGATGCCCTGCACATTCAGTTGAAAGAATATGTAACACCGCTTCAGCGCGACGAGTTTGAGCGGTTTTTAGGCGAGAAAAGCCAGGAACTGGCCGCGCGGCTGGAAGAAGCCAAGGATGTGATGAAACGTCTGAAGGAGCGTGAATGATGGATTGGCGATACATCACGATTCAAGAAGTTGAGCAAACTCACAAGATGACCCTTGAATATAGTGGAGGCGGGTTAGATGGAGCGAGGGCCTTGGATCTGCTTGATTCCGTGCTGGCGCACATCAGAAACGACGAGTACTATCCGGCCATCGAAGACAAGTTGACACATCTTTTTTTTAGCGTTTGCAAGTTTCATGTCTTTCTGGATGGCAACAAACGATTAGCGATTAATTTGTGTACTCAGATGTTACTGATTAACGGCTTCACTTTCTGTGCCAAAACCTTTATTAACCGGGCCGAGAATATCAGTTATCATGTCGCGGCAGGATGCATTTCCAAAGAGCTGCTAGGTGATTGGATCTACGAGATTATCTGGGAAGCCGAAGAGAGCGAATCGATACGACTCAGAATTCTCGAAGCGATATCCGAATCGGATGAAAAATAGTGCTAGTTGTGTTGAGGGAGTTGAAGCCGCCTGGAAGCAATGGAAGCAAAAGGGGTCATTCAACATTAATCTGTTGTCTCGGCCTCTTCTGGGAAGCAAAAGGGGTCATTCAACATTAATCGGTTGTCTCGGCCTCTTCTGGCGTGGTTTCTCCCCAAAACTCGCGGCACGTTGCACGTGCCCTACGGCTGGAAATGCCTCCACATGTAGGGCACGTGCAACGAGGAATGCGTGATGATTCACAGGGCGGCCATAAAATAGACAACGCGCATTCAAAGGATGCCGGAGGCATCTGAAGCCTGTAGCCGGTGGTTGAGGAGCGCGAGCGACGACACCACCGGACGGCGAGACGACCAACCGCTTCTTGCAACCCGGCCGGGGTGCCAGCATTTTCATTTCGCATGCAAGTCCGGTGGTGTCGCTTCGCTCAACCACCGGCTACAGGCTTTGATGCCTCTGGCATCTTTCTCGATCAAAACATGTCGTTTATGACCGCGAAGAGTATAACTAAAATAAACCTGTTAAATCGCACTTTTAATCACCTAAAACATGTTATAAAAATAAAACCGATCTACCAATTCATAAAGGTGCCAGGAGCCTTTTTTATTTGGTTCCTGACACCTTTTTTTGTTTTATGGCCTGTCGTGAATCAAAGCCTTGGGGTGGCGGGCTTGATCGGTGTCTGCCAGGCATTGGCACCCACTGTCTTCACCTTGCGCTTATAGACCTTTTCGCCGGCTGTGACATAAATCACATTCAAGT
This sequence comes from Candidatus Kuenenia stuttgartensis, assembly GCA_945865635.1. Lineage (GTDB taxonomy): Bacteria > Planctomycetota > Planctomycetia > Isosphaerales > Isosphaeraceae > QWQI01. Next base: position 42,158 of record CAMBEP010000037.1, on the reverse strand, counting down.
CCGGGCCTCCGAAGGTCAGGTTTGATGATTTTCCATTAGGCGTGGGGATAATGCAATTCACCCGCCCCGCCTGATCGCAAACCTGAATGCCCTGCCGTGTGGTCACATAAAGCCGGCCGTCGCGATCCACCCGAATGCCATCGGCACCGGCGGCATCTGCGTTGTCGGGCATATGCAGGTGATAGTATTTCTGCTTGTGTTTCAGCGAACCATCGGCCTGGATCTGATAGGACCAAACCCAGTGGCTGCGGGCTTCGGCCACATAAAGCAGGCTTTGGTCGGGCGATGCCGTGACACCGTTGGGGAAGTTCAGGCCTGTGTCCACCACCTGCTTATCGCCATTAGGCTTGACCAGCCAGACTTTGCCAGGCTCGTTGTTTGAGGATGGGTTGGTCACATAAACGTTTCCGTTGCTCAGGACGACGAGATCGTTGCCCCGAATTCCTTCGGCAATCACCGTCGCTTTATTGTCAGGATCAATGGCCAGAATCTGCTCTGTGCCGGTGGATACGACATAGCGGCGGCCATCCGGGCCAAAGCCCATGCCATTGGACTTGTTGGAGGCATTGTTGATTACCACCGGCTTGCCATCGGCGCCGATCTTGTAGGTTGTGTCCTTTGGAATGTCGTTGAAATAAACCGTTCCAGCCTTATCGGTGGTCGGGCCTTCGGTGAATTGGTAGCCTTCGCCCACCAATTCCCAGCCTTCGCCGGGGATCAGGATTTCTTGCATCTGGCTGGAGCCTTTGCCGGCCTTGACCGGTGCTGGCCACCCGCTCCAGAGCCATTTGATGGCTTCGGGGAAGACTTCGCCGGCGTGCTTGCCATTGTGGCCGCCGTCGCCCCAGGAGTGCTTGACTTCATACCCCGCGAAAACCATCGAGCGTTCCAGCTCCTGATTCGCCATCCACCAGTCTCCACCATAGATGTTCAGGTCATTGGAGCCGTCTTCAAGAAAGACCCGGATCGGCTTGGGCTCATACTTCCTGACAAGTGTTGGATAAACATTGCCCCCGCGCAGGCCGACATAGGTGCCGATGGCCGAAAAGACGCGGGAGAAGGCATCGGGCCGTTCCCAGGCGGCAGTAAAGGCGCAGATGGCGCCTGAGGAATTACCGGCGATGGCGCGGTCGTTGCCGTTTTTGGAGAGTTTGATGGCCCGGCCATCTGTGGTCGTTTTGGTTTCGACATCGGGCAGAAGTTCGTCCAGAATAAAGCGGGCATAGCCGTCGCCGAGGCCGTCGTATTCAAAGCTTCGGTTGAAGCGGTCAAGGGCTTTGTCAGACTGCGCCCTGACGCGGCCGTGCATGACAAAAACGCCAATTGTGACCGGGATTTCGCCACTGGCGATGAGCTTGTCAAAAACAGCAGGTGCGTTGTATTGAACGCCGTCCTGGCAGACAAATACGCAGGCAGGCTTGGCTGGGTCGTATTGCCTGGGCACATAAACCCAGTAATCGCGATGGGTGCCCGGGAAGACTTTGGAATTTTCGAAGCTGTATTTGGTGACTTCGCCTTTAGGGACCGGCTTTTCCTGGGCCAGGGCAGGCAGCGTCATGAGCAAGGCGGAAAGGGTTGCGAGCAATCTCATCTGGGCGTGGTTTCCTGATTTTTGGGAAGGTGTTGGTTTTGATGATGGCAGGTCAACAAGGCTGATTGTAACGAGGACGAGAGTCGAGTGAAACAAATCCTCATGATGTTTCGTGGACGATTCCGAATTGGGCTTCCCAAAAGTCGAATTGTTTGGGAGATTCAGAAACTGGAGTGTCAGTTGCCTTTGGATTTTTTCTTGCCGGGTCGGTTGAGAGCGAAACTTAGGGTTGGGTCCGATTCAGAAAACGACGCGTAAGCATTTTGCCTTGGCAATCAGAACAGGCTTACCTCGGCCCGGCCTGTATGTTGTAATGGTTTGACCGATTTCTCCAATGCTCAAAATCTGGCTCTTTCAAAGTGAGGCACTCGATATGATGGACCCGGCACTGATGGCGGAATTTCTGGGCACATTTCTATTGGTGGTACTTGGTCAGGGCGTGGTGTCGAATGTTTTGCTCAGCAAAACCAAGGGGCATGGAGCGGGTTGGATCGTGATAACGGCGGGTTGGGCGTTTGCCGTGACGGTGGGTGTTTATGCCTCGAAGTCGGCGAGTGGAGGGCATTTGAATCCGGCGGTGACGATTGCCCAGGCGGTGGTCGGGAGCTTTGCCTGGTCAAAAGTTGGGGGTTATTTGTTGGCGCAGATGGCGGGCGCGATATCTGGGTCAGTGATCGCCTGGGTTGCGTATCGGCCACACTTTGAGGAGACTGCGGACCCGGCCACGAAACTGGCAGTTTTTGCGACAGGGCCGGCGATTCGCAAGCCGTTGGACAATTTTCTGAGCGAAATGATAGGTACCTTTGTTTTGATGTTTGGGCTTTTGATGATTTTTTCGGAGTCCAATTTTCAGAAAGGATCGGATTTGGAGAGAGGCTTTTCGCCGATGCTTGTAGGGCTTCTGGTTTGGGCGATTGGAGTCTCGCTGGGTGGGGCGACGGGATATGCGATCAATCCTGCTCGGGATTTGGGGCCGAGGATTGCGCATTGGATTCTGCCGATAGTTGGTAAGGGTACAAGCGATTGGTCGTATGCCTGGGTGCCGGTCGCGGGGCCGATTGCGGGCGCGATATTGGGGGCGTTGGTTCATCAGTGGCTTGGGCTGAAATAAAAAAAGGTCAATGGTCAATTTGGTTGTGTCACTTGTTCTGTTTAAGTCGTAGAATAGGTAGGTGTTGAGCGCGACGGCATTTCGGTTTTGGAAGCGTAGTGAACCCGGGCTTTGGTACGAGAGTTTGAGTGGGGGGGGGAGGGGAGCGACCATGAGACTTTTCAAGAGCAGGAATTCGCGATATGAGTCGCTGGCCAAGGCGTTGGCTTTGGTGATGGTGTTGGCTTGGTCGGGTCTGCCGGTGCATGGTCAGGCCTACAAAGCCAAGACGGAGAAATCGGCGAAGGTGAAAACGGTGGAGCCGAAGGTATCGAAGGGGAAGGTCTCGGGCGGGAAGAATTCGGCGGTGGCTTTTGCGGAGCCACTGAATGATTTGGACCGTCAGTTTGTGGAAGCCTGGAAGGAGGCAGGTGTTTGGCCATCGGAGTTGGCGTCGGATGTGGTTTTTGTGCGGCGGGTGTATTTGGATACGATTGGTCGGGTGCCATCGCTTGATGAAGCCAAGGCGGCACTTGCGATGGGTATGGGCGACCGGAAGGGGCGTCGCCGACTGGTGGAGCAGTTGCTGGAGCACCCGGATTATCCGCGAAACTTTGCGCTTTTGTTGCGTAATGCGTTGATTGGGCGTAATCCGATGGGTGGTCGGGATGTAAACGGGCCTGCATTTGAGACCTGGCTGAGGCAGCAGATATTGCAGAATCAGCCGTGGGACAAGATGGTTCGCGAATTGATTGCGGGCGAGGGGTCGAACAAAGAGAATGGTGCGGTGAATTATATACTGGCGCATGCCCGGTTTGGCGGATCGAGGCTGGCGGACGAAAATGCGGCGACTGCATTGACGGGCAAAACGACGCGAGTATTTCTGGGGTTGCAGATCCAATGCACGCAGTGCCACGACCATTTTTTGAACAATGTCTGGAAGCAGAACGATTTTTGGGGGATCAACAGTTTTTTTCTGGGTCTTGAGAGGGAGGATTTGCCGCGAGACGACACGCAGAAGGGCGATAACAATCGTCCGGAAGGGTTTATCGTGCGGGATCAGCCGACGACGGCCTGGAGCATGTTTGAGCGCAGGAACGCGATGGGGGCGAGTGTGCCGCCGCTATATATTGGTGGTGCGGAGATGCAGAATTATGAGACAAAGCCACGGCGACAGGCATTGGCGGATTTTATCATTTTGAAGGATCGCAGGCAATTGGCGCGGGCGATTGTGAATCGATACTGGGCGCACTTCATGGGGAAGGGTTATGTGAATCCGGTTGATGATTTTGGCGAGCACAATGAAGCGATATTGCCGTCGATTCTGGACTTTCTGGCCGATGGGCTGGTGAAGCAGAATTTTGATTTGAAGTGGCTGATCACGACGGTTGCGACGAGCCTTCCGTATCAATTGTCGTCGGAGGTTCCGGCGGCGGACCGGAAGCAGGGCGGGACTCTGTTCACGCGGATGACCCTGAAGCCGATGTCTCCAGAGCAGCTTTACGAGTCGATATTGACATTCAGCCAGGTGGATGCCGGGCTTGGCTCAGGCAAGGATGCGGACAGCAGGCGGATAGCACAGAGGCATAACTGGGTACGTCAGTTTGTGCGGAACTTTGCGAACGACGAGGGGGGCGAGTCGTCGGAATTTGAGGGGACGATGCCTCAGGCGATGATGATGATGCACGGGCCGATGACGGATCAGGTGATTGCCAGCTTCAAGACGCCGGATTCGCGGATGCAGACTCTGGTGGAAACGGCCATGGCGAGCCGTCAGCCGATCGGCGTACTGACGGATTCGTTGTATGGCCTGATTTTGACACGTCAGCCGACCTTGAAAGAGCGTCAGGAGGCAGAAGCGGCCTTCAGCCGGCTTTTTGCGACACTGGCCCAGGGCCAGACGGCGAAGCCGGCCAATATCAAGCAGACACCGGGTTATCAGGCCCTGCGAATGGCGGGCGAGGACCTGACCTGGGCCTTGCTCAACTCGAACGAATTTATCCTGAATCACTGATTGCCCCGCAGCGTGGGTTGAAAAAAAAAAGCAAACGCGAGCCTTGGTCCGAAAAAAAAAGAGGTAATTCCGATGATCCTTCCGAACATGAATCGCAGACACTATTTCCGGCATCTGGCAGCAGCAGCGATAGCCGGGCCGGGTTCGATGCTTGTCAATTCGATGCATGCCAATGCGTCGGCCTTGAAGAAGGGCCAGAAGCGTTGCATTTTGTTGTGGATGTCGGGCGGACCGAGCCATTTGGATACATGGGACCTGAAGCCGGGCACGTCGAATGGAGGCCCGTTCCAGCCGATTGAGACATCGGCACCTGGTGTGATGGTGGGCCCTTACATGCCGACGATTGCACGGCAGATGAAGCATATAGCGGTGCTGAGGTCGCTTAACAGTCGGGAGGGTAGCCACGAGCGCGGGACGTATTTGATGCACACGGGCAATTTGCCTGTGCCGACGATTGAGCACCCGGGATTTGGCTCGATTCTGTCGTATGAGATTGGGTCGAAGATGGGCGATTTTGCACTTCCGACCTGTGTGGCAATCAATGGAGGCGGATTTGGGCCTGGATTTTTGGGTATGAGTCATGCTCCGTTTGTGATTGGGACTCCGGGCGGCCCGATTGAAAACCTGAATTTGCCTGAAAGCCTGAAGGGTGGAGGCTCGCCGCTGGACCAGAGGGTGGCGCAATTGAGACTGATGCAGCGAGACGCGATGTGGCGAGGTGTGGAAGGGCGGTTTCAGAAGTCGCAGGATCAGTCGGCTCTGGATCACGCGACGGTCTACAACAAGACTCGAAGCCTGATGAATTCGCCATTGACCAAGGTTTTCAAGCTTGACGACGAGCCTGCCAAGCTTAAGGAGGCCTATGGTGACAACAATTTTGGCAAAGGCTGCATGCTGGCCCGACGGCTGGTGGAGCAGGGCGTGCCGTTTGTAGAGGTGCAATTGGGCGGCTGGGACACCCACGCCCGCAATTTTGATGCATTGCAGAACAATCTCCATCCAGCCCTGGACAAAGGCATGGGCACCTTGATTGAAGACCTTGCATCGCGGGGACTTCTTGAGGATACGCTGGTGGTTTGGATGGGCGAGTTTGGCCGCACTCCGCGTATCAATCAGGACGCAGGCCGCGACCACTGGGGGCGGAGCTGGTCGATTGCCATGGCCGGGGGCGGGATCAAAGGCGGCCAGGCCGTCGGCTCAACCGACAAAGAGGGGGTGGATATTACGGATAAGCCCTTGAAGGTGATGGACATTGTGGCCACGATGTCGAAAGCGATGGGCCTGAATCTGGACACGCAATATACGACCCCGAATGGTCGACCGACCAAACTGGTGGATGGAGGCGGAGCTCCGATCAAAGAGCTCTTTTGACAGAGGCAGGGCCAAGCCTTGAAAAGGGGCGGATTCTCCGATTCGGAATGATCGAATCCTGCAAGGAATCGGCCCTCTCTTTTTTTGCAATGGCCGCCGATTTTGTGTGTCAGATGGAATATGCCATTCATGCGTGGGGTCTGGACGACGGCTGTGTCTATGGGTGTGGGCTCATGTTTTTTTCCGTCTCGGCGCATTTCATGCTGAATCGCTGAAACGTGGATTGGTTCAATCAACAGGAACAAGTTTGATGCGATACCTTCAGAAGAGTTCATTGGCGATGGCTGTGTTGGTTATTGTGGCATTCCACATGAACGCCCAAGCCCAGAGGGGTGGTCGCAGTGGTGGTGGTGGGATGGGCCGGGGCGGCTCATCCGGTGGCCTGAGGGCATCTGGCGGCTTTGGCCAGCAGCCAGCCGGAGGTGTTGGCCAGAGCGGCGGGATTGGCCAGTCAGGCGTCGGAAATTCTGCCGGCAGAAGCAATTCGGGCGATGGTTTTCAGAATTCGCTTGACCAGATTCGAGCCAAAGGCCCGAAAAACGATGGCAATCGCCCAGCAGAGCCCCGGCCCAATTCGAATCGTAATGATTTGAACCGTGGAGATGTCAATAATCGAGTCAATCCAGGCCGTGTCGATGGGAATCGTGGTTTGGATAATTCGAATTTGGATCGTTATGGCGATCATGCCTTTTCCAATGGGTGGTACAATGGCCATCCGAATGCCTGGCGTTATAACAATGGAAACACAAATATTTACGCCATGGCCGGCCCGGGCAGAATGAATTCCTGGTGGGGGGTTCCGGGATATGGCGGAATTGGTGGAGTGGGCGGGGTTGGAGGAGGCATTCCCACGGGCACGGGCGGAGCCGGGGGTTCGCCAGCGACATCAGGGAACAATCAGGCAGGGGCCAATAAGGCAGAGGCCGATACGGGCGAATGGATGCCGATCGGCGTTTTTGCGCTATTGCCCAAAGGCCAGACAGAAGTGACGCGGGCAGTGCAGCTTGCGACGGATCACAATGGGGCGGTGAAGGGCAACCACATTGATTTATTGAGCGATACCAGTACGGAAATTCATGGCCGATATGACGATAAGGCCAAGACGATTGAGTGGACGATAGGGCAGTCCAACAGCGTTGTTTTCAAGGCGAGTGTGGGCGATTTCAATGATCAGGGCAAGCCGGTGCCTCTGGTGGCGAATTACAAGGATGGATCGACAGCGAACTGGACAATGACGCCCGTGCAGGACCCGTCAGAGGCCCCATCGGACAAGAAGCCGGTTGCAGGCGAATAAGGTGCAATGGCCAATTTGATTGCGAATTGAAAAAAAAGAAAAGTTCGAGCCAGGCGTCAGGAGGATTGGCACTCCTGGCGTTTTTTTTGGTTTTTTTTAAAAAAACGGGATTAATCCATTGCAAGATTGGGCATGACCAGAGCGGTTACAGCCTGGACAATGGCCGCGATTTCCGCCATGGCACCCGCACCGGTGTCGCCACAGGCGAGTGTTTTGATGATGGGTGGAACGAGGCGGATAGGTTCATGGAAGTTTTTATAGGCAGCCAGTAGATGATCGATGGAAGGTATGGAGCCAGTTGGGGGGTAATGGTTTTGCCGGTCGGATAAAATCTGGGCGAGATGCCTGCGTGTGATTGGGCTTTCCCACATGAGTGTATTCATAGAGGGCGCGACGATCAGCGGTTTTTGATAATCCCAGGCTCTGATAAGGCTTGTCAGGAGGTTGTCAGCCATTCCGTTGGCCCATTTGGCAAGTGTGTGAGCATCCAGAGGAGCGATGACCATGGCGTCGGCCCAGTGGCGGAGCTTGATATGAACGACATCGTCGCCACGTTTCCAGCCTTTGTCGGGCCATTCGTCGGAATCTCGAAAAACGCCGACTCTATCCGATGGCGTGACTGGATTCCATTCCGGGACAAAGTAATCGGCGGCTTTGGTCAGGACCATTCTCAGCTCGTAGCCTTTACCGCCGAGGGCTTCAACCAGTTCGGTGGTTTTGATTGCAGCAACAGAGCCGGTCACGCCAATCAGAATGCGTGCCATGTGCCGGCCCTTTCTGCTTTGCTTTAAGTGTTTTGCGAATTTCCGATTAATTATTTTCGATAGCAAACCGGCCGCCAGCGTCGTTCAGGACCTCTGCGAGGCTGTTCCAAAGCTGCCGCCGAAATTTATCGGCTTGTACACGGCTCAGCAGGTATTGCTGCTGGGCATGATCCGACATGACCTGCACAATGGCAGACATGTCAATTTCAACCAGGCCGGTGACGTCGTCAAGGCCGGGAGGCAAAGTCAATGATTTCAGAGGCTCGTACATGGATTCCATTTCGCTCACTGTTCCCGTCTTCCATGACGTATCGCAAATCATTTCCCACAAAATGATTCGCATATATTTAAACTAGACGGGATTCTTGTGAGGGTCAAGGCTGTATCTGAAATTATCTTAGAACAACCGCTTGCCGGTGTTGAGAGAAACCCACAACAGGCATGTTCCGGGGGCTCAAAAAAGTGTCGATTCTGCCTCATCCCTGGCCGATCTGTCCAAGGCCACGAGCTCCCGGACAAGCTCTGCAAGTCTTGGGCCATCAATGAGTTCAATGGGTTGATTGGCTGCAAACTTTTCTGCTGAAAGGCTAAAACAACTGGTGGTGACGAAATAACCCTTTTGGCTTTCAGACTGGTGGATGGTGCCGAGAAATTTCTGCAATTCCGGCGAGCCGATCAGGCTTTTTTTGTAAAATTTGCACTGTACCACGGCTCGCGCCGGGCCGCGGGTCAGTTTCAGGTCTGCTCCCTGATCGCCTGAGCCTCCAACCCGCTCGACTTGAAAGTCCAATGCCTCAAAGACTTCTCCGATAAAATCTTCAAACTCTTCGGGTGTGAGCTTTTCAAGCTGTTCGAGCCGGTGCTTGATCCCTTGTGCAGCGGCTTTTCGGCGATCGGCCAGGCGTCGATCTTCGGAGACTTGATTCTGCAATTGTTCAAATTCGGCAATATCGGCTTGGTCAAGCACGGGGTTGCCGTGTTGCAGATGCCTTAGCATTTTGAAGATGGCATTGTCGACCAGATTTTCGAGACGAGGCCGCTCGGCGCGGGTCAGGCGATTTCTGGCCAGCCGAAAGACGGCATAGGCGAGAGTCTCAACAGCCGACCGGAATTCATGGGCATTGCGAATTTTGGGTGCTGCATCATCGTAAAGGGTTCCTTCAAACAATTTGGCCTGAAATGGTTTTGAGCCGTTGGGCGGGGGTTCGGTCAGGTTGTTATTTGTGGTTTGATGGGCCCATTTGAGCCAGTTTGAGAGACATTGATCACCCGGGCAATTCGGGGTTGGATTGGAGTCCATGAGTCGCTCCACATTTGAGGAGACCAGGTGTGTTGCGTGAGGAACAATTGACGGGGGTGGCCAGCGATGTCCAGAATACGTTGATGGTGAGCTTGTGGTAAAGGCAACAAGCTGTCAGGGTTGTCGCATTTGCCTGATTTTGATCTGCAAAAAAGGCTGGAAGGGATGCTTTGAAGATGCCGCGATTTGCCGTAATTCTGCCAGCCGCCGGGCAGTCGACCCGATTTGGATCGAGCGTGGAGAAGAAGATTTTTCAGGAGCTTGAAGGTCGTCCGATCTGGCTGAGAGCGGTCGAGCCATTTCTGAACCGGGCTGATGTGGGGCAAATCCTCATCGCGATAGCGGCAGAGGATCGGGAGAAGTTTTTGAGTCGTTATTCGGCAAACATTGCATTTTTGGGTTTGACAGTGATTGAGGGGGGTGCGGAGCGTTTTGAGACAGTCGCGAAGGCCGTTGCGCTGGCCGACCCGACGTGCGATTTCATCGCAGTGCATGATGCGGCGCGGCCGTGTCTGGCAAGTGCGTGGGTTGACTCTGTATTTTTAGAAGCGACGAGAGTTGGGGCCGCTTTGCTGGCGATTCCGGTGGTGGATACGCTCAAGCAGGTCGACCCTGAGACGCAGGAGGTAAGGGGCACAGTGCCGCGAGCCGGTCTTTATCAGGCCCAGACTCCGCAGGTGTTTCGTCGCGACTGGCTGACTGAGGCGCATGCCCGTCGGTCGGCCGAGGGGTGGGACGTGACGGACGATGTTCAGTTGCTGGAAAAAATGGGTCGGCCGTGTGTGGTTGTTGCGGGTTCGCCGCTGAATTTGAAAGTGACTACGGTGGATGATCTGGCGATAGCCAGGGCTGCACTGGCGGCATTGCCGCAGCCATCGAGGCGTATTTCAGGGAGTCCGTTTTCGGCTGAGGAGTCGATGTGGATTGGGGATTTTCCGGAACCGCCAGCGGGGCGGGTCTAAAGAGGTGATTTGTCAGGACAGTGCACTTCGCGATTGTAGGCATTGATCCAGAAGAGTGGCGTGGTACTTGTTTGATGGGTTCGGTGTCGATACGATGCGAGTAGATGTCGTCTGTTGCAGTCATGCAGCAGTGCTAGATGTCAATATTCCAGAACGAACCAACTGACAAAAAAACAGGCAAGGATTACGCATCATGGTCGCTGCGACATTGGATAAGCGCGCTGAGGCAGTGATTAAGACGGCTCAGACCCAAATGCTGATTGGCGGCAAATGGGTTGATGCCGTGAGCGGGCGGACATTTGCGACTTACAACCCAGCCACAGAAGATTTGATAGCCCTTGTGGCGGAAGGCGACCGGGACGACATCGACCTGGCCGTGGCGGCAGCCCGCAAGGCGTTTGAGAGCAAGTCGTGGCGCAAGATGGACGCACGAGATCGGGGCCGATTGTTGTATAAGCTGGCGGATCTGATTGAGCGAGACAAGGCAGAGCTTGCGGCACTGGAGACGCTTGACAATGGCAAGCCATTGAATGAAAGCCTGAATGCCGACCTGCCTTTGGTGATCGACTGCCTGCGATATTATGCGGGCTGGGCGGACAAGCTACAGGGCTCGGTGGTACCGATTCGGGGCAACAATCTTTGCTACATCAAGCGCGAGCCAGTGGGTGTGGCTGGTCAGATCATTCCCTGGAATTTTCCGATGCTGATGGTGGCCTGGAAGTGGGCTCCTGCCTTGGCAGCCGGCTGCACTTTGGTGCTGAAGCCAGCGGAGCAGACGCCGCTGACGGCCCTGAAGATGGGCGAGCTGGCCATGGAAGCGGGCTTTCCGGAGGGAGTGATCAACATTGTTCCGGGCTTGGGCGAAACGGCTGGAGATGCGCTGGTCAAGCACCGGGGCGTGGACAAAATTGCCTTCACAGGTGAAGGTCGAACGGCCGAGCTGATCATGGCCAATGCGGCTCCATCGCTGAAGCGTCTGACATTCGAGCTTGGAGGCAAGAGCCCCAACATCGTTTTTGCCGACGCGGATATGGACGCCGCCATTGATGGAGCCATGCTGGGGCTTTATTTGAACCAGGGCCAATGCTGCTGCGCTGGGAGCCGGCTTTTTGTGCAGGAGGGTGCCTATGACGAATTTGTCAGCCGGCTGGCAGACAGGGCCAGGGCCCGCAGGCTTGGCGATCCGTTTGATTCTGCTACAGAGCAGGGCCCGCAGGTGGATCAGGCCCAGTTTGACAAGATCATGTCCTATATCGACAGTGGCCGGAATCAGGGTGCCAAATGCGTGGCGGGTGGCGAGCGTTTTGGCGACAGGGGTTATTTCATCAAGCCCACGATTTTTGCCGACGTTGAGGACACCATGGCCGTGGCAACCGACGAAATTTTTGGGCCAGTGCTGAGTGTCCTGAAGTTTAAGGATATCGATGAAGTGATTCGTCGCGCGAATGCGACGGAATATGGCTTGGCAGCGGCCGTGTGGACCCGGGATATCTCCAAGGCGCACCGGGTGGCCGACGAGGTTCGGGCGGGCACAGTTTGGGTCAACTGCTACGACGTTTTTGACGCGGCCGCACCTTTTGGCGGATTCAAGCGATCGGGCATCGGCCGGGAACTGGGAGCCAAGGGCCTGGACAGCTATCTTGAAGAGAAGACCGTGACGATTGCACTGGGCTGATTGATTTTTTCAATCAGAGGCGATGATTCAGATTTTGATCAAAAGCAGGCGGCACTTCGGGGTCGCCTGTTTTTTTCAGGTTCATGCACTCTAAGGAACAAGTCGAGAATTGTATTATGGGCGTTTCGCTGATTGTGCCGGTTTTGAAGGTGAAGAGCGTGATGGAGACGATCAACTGGTATCATGAGATGCTTGGATTTGAGGCGGATCCATTTCCCGAGCTGCCGCCGTTCCAATTTGCCATTCTCCGCAAGGGCCGCCATGAGATTATGGTAAGAGCGACGAAATCAGATTATGAAAATCGTCCGGAAAAATATAAGTGGGACCTGTATATCCGTCTGGAAGAGACTCCGTTTCGGGAGCTTCATACTTTTCTGGCAGCAAAAAATGTTGTTTCGAGACGTCTTGAATGCATGTTTTATGGAATGACGGAATTTGAAATCACGGATTCTGATGGCTATGTGATTTGCCTGGGCCAATTTCTCGAAGAGACGGATGACATCCCAATGCCTGAGGCCTGAAATGCAACCTGAAAGCGACCATGATCTGCCAGTATTGGCTCATTCCGTGCTTGATCTGATCGGCAAGACGCCGATGCTGGAACTGCATCGTCTGAAATCGGAATTGCAACTCGAAGGCCGGTTGCTGGTCAAGTGCGATTTGAGCAATCCGGGGCTTTCTAAAAAAGACAGGGTTGCATTATGGATGGTCCATGAGGCCAGGCGTCTTGGCCAGTTGCAACCCGGTCAGACTGTGGTGGAAATGACCAGTGGCAATACGGGGACAGGCCTGGCGCTGGTCTGTGCGGCCCTTGGGCATCCGTTTGTGGCGGTGATGTCATGCGGAAATACGCCCGAGAGAGCGGCACACATGAGGGCTTTGGGGGCTGAGGTGGTGCTGGTTGATCAATTGGAGAACTCCATATCAGGGCAGGTCACAGGCAATGATTTGAAGCTGGTTGAAGCTGAGGCCGATCGAATTACGACGGAACGAAATGCATTTCGGGCGGGTCAATTTTCAAATGTGGCCAATGTCATGGCACATGAGCAGACCACAGGCCCTGAGATGTGGGAACAGTCATCAGGTGAGATGGATGTGTTTGTTGATTGCATTGGTACCGCTGGAACATTTACCGGCGTTTCCCGCTATTTAAAATCACGCAAGCCAGCTATCCGATGTTATGTGGTGGAGCCACAGGCGGCGTCTGTATTAAAGTGTGTCGATCAAAATCTGAGGAATACACCGGAGGGGCATAAGATTCAAGGGGCTGGATATGCCAGAGCCGACGAAAAACTGCCTTTGTTTGATCGGACATTGGCAGACGGTTTCATTTCGGTTACGGACGAAGACTCGATAAAATTCGCCCGAATGCTGGCGAGGCTTGAGGGGATTATGGGTGGATTCTCCACCGGGGCGCATCTGGCAGCCGCAGTGGAGCTTTTGAGGACGACCGAGAGGGGGAAAACGATTGGGTTTGTGATCTGCGACAGTGGGTTGAAATATCTTTCCACAGATCTTTATTGAAATAGGGTCGATCAGACGGAATCAAGCACTTTGGAAATGTGGCCTTCGACTTTGACCTTGGCGAAAATCTTGTCGATTTTGCCTTCGGGGCTGATCACAAAGGTGGTTCGCTCAACACCCATGGAGGTGCGCCCGTACATGCTCTTCTCTTTCCAGACACCATAGGCCTGGCAGATGACTTTTTCAGGGTCGGCCAATAAGCTGAACGGAAGATTGTATTTGTCGACAAATTTTTTGTGTTTGGCGGTATCGTCGGGGCTCACGCCCAGGATAACCACGCCTTTGTTGGTGAAGCTGGCATAATCATCACGAAATCCGCAGGCCTCCTTGGTGCAGCCGGGTGTATCGTCCTTCGGATAAAAATAGAGGACAACGGTTTTGCCGAGAAAGTCCGACAGATTCACCGTCTTGCCCAACTGATCCAGGGCGGAAATTGGAGGGGCGGTTTCACCGATGACTGGCATGGTCTTTTTCCTTTCGGTTCTGATCGAATAAAATGGTGGGCCAATACGGGAGTTTCTTGATCAAACCAGGGCAAGAATGCCTTGATGATCTTCCTATAGGAAATGATATGTTGTCGGCAAGGTCTGGGCTATGCTGCTGCTGCTGGGGGGGGAATCAGTGCAAGGGCTTCATTGGTAGTTGATTGGTGGCGATGAAGGCATCAGACTGAGACTTGTTAAAAATTGTGGCTGTGGTGCCGATTCCGCGTACGCAACTTGCGCCTTGGGCCGCGGCACGTGTGAGGCATTCGAGCACGGATCCGCCATCGACAATTCCGGTGATATAACCGGCATCGAAGGCATCTCCCCCGCCACTCCCGTCGACATATTTTACGGGGTAGGTGCCGATTTCAAGAGCCACATCATGGCCGATGGCGATGGCCCCTTTTCCGCCTCTGGTAATGACGACACGCTTGGCACCCATGGCGTGAAAGGCGGCAGCGTGGGCTTCTGGCGTGCCGGGTCCGAGAATCAGGGCGGCTTCGTCTTCGTTAGGCATGAAGGCGTCGACGTGGGGGAGAATTGGCTTGATTCTGGGGAGATAATCGGCGGGCCCGGGCGTTGCGACATCAATCACTCGATGCACGCCCAGAGAGCCGAGCCAGGCTAGGAATTCGGCAAGTTCCAGAGCATCGAGTCCGGGCAGAATCAGGTATCCACCGAGATAGAAAACGGCAGGCGGGTTCTGCTCGTCGATGGCGGCTTTGAGGTCGGCCACGGAAAGCGTTTTATTGGCGCCAAAGGTGTGGATGAATCGCCGGTCCTGCCCCTCGATATTGATGATCAGGGTCTGACTGGTGTCGTTGTCAGGGTCGATTCTGAGGCCAGAGGTGTCGAGCCCTTCGGCTTCAAGAATATTGGAAACAAAGAGCCCAAACATATCGGGCCCGACTTTGCAGACCACTCGGGTTCTGACACCGAGCCTGGAGAGATTCATGGCCGCATTGGCCGCACAGCCGCCAATGGCCAGCACGAGTCGGTCGACGGCGATCAATTCGCCAGAGGCCGGCATGTGGGAGAGAGGGGGGCAAAGGTGATCTGCCACAACCACCCCGGCACAAATGACTTGAGGAGGCTTTGTCGGTTGTTCTGCGGCAGTGGAGGTCGGCATGGGAGAATGCCTTGGGGCGAATTCAGGTGTGTGGGGAGGGGTAAATAGAAATAAGGTGTTGCGCTGAAGGGTCAGGCAACACCTTATTCAGACAAGCATCGATTTTCTCAGAGGCCTTCGCTGGAGGGAGCGATGGAGATTTCAGTGGCTTCGGCCTCGCTGATTTCAGGGTGCCCATCGACATTGACTTCCGGAGCTTTTTCGACCGGTGCCTTGGCACGAAGTTTCAGAGGGGTGCGGACATCGTTGGCCCGATCGCCAAAAATGACACGTATTTCCTCTTCCGAGAGTTCTTCTCGGTCCAGCAGGGCCTGGGCCAATGCGTCGAGTTTATCGCGATATTTCTGGACGAGTTCCACGGCATGCAGATCGGCTTCGCGCAGAATACGAGACACTTCCTCGTCGATCAATTGTGCCATATGCTCGGAATGGTCGCGGGGTTCCGACATTTCCCGGCCGAGGAATGGGTTTTCTTCGTTGGCACGGATGAAGATTGGTCCGACACGGTCGCTCATGCCCCACTGGGTGACCATCATTCTGGCCATGCGAGTGGCTTGCTTCAAGTCGCCAGCGGCACCAGCCGACATGTCGCTGTAGACGACACGCTCCGCTGCCCGGCCACCGAAGGCCACGGCCAGGTCGTCGTAGATCTCATTCTGGCTGACCAGCATGCGCTCTTCAGCGGGCAGGAACTGAGTCACGCCCAAGGCGCGGCCCCGAGGAATGATCGTGACTTTGTGGACAGGGTCCGCGTGCGGACACATCCAAGCCACAAGTGCATGGCCAGCTTCGTGATAAGCCGTGAGTTCCTTTTCGCGGTCGGTGATGATTTCTTCCCGCTTGGCGCCCATCAGAACTTTATCGCGGGCGAGTTCAAAGTCAGACATGGTGACTTTGTCTTTATTGGCGCGGGTTGCGATCAGAGCCGATTCGTTGGCGAGGTTGGCCAGATCCGCGCCCGACATGCCGACAGTTCCACGAGCGACGGTATCCAGATCGACATCGTCGGCCAAAGGAATCTTGCGGGTGTGAACCTTCAGAATCTCAAGGCGTCCCTTGCGGCTGGGGCGATCGACAGTCACGTGGCGATCGAATCGGCCGGGCCGGAGCAGGGCGGGGTCGAGGACATCGGGCCGGTTGGTAGCGGCCAGAACGATCACACTTTCGTTGGGTGCAAAGCCGTCCATTTCGGTCAGGATCTGGTTCAGGGTCTGTTCGCGTTCATCGTGACCACCGCCCATGCCTGCACCACGAACGCGCCCGACTGCGTCAATTTCGTCGATGAAGAGAATGCATGGACTGCTTTCTTTGGCGGTCTTGAACATATCGCGGACCCGCGATGCGCCCACACCCACGAACATCTGAATGAACTCAGAGCCACTGATCGAAAAGAAAGGCACGCCTGCCTCGCCTGCAACGGCTCTGGCCAGAAGGGTTTTGCCGGTGCCGGGAGATCCAATCAGGAGAACGCCCTTGGGAATGTGACCACCAAGACGCTGGAATCGCTCAGGGCTTTTGAGGAATTCGACAATTTCCTGAAGCTCGGATTTGGCGTTTTCCAAGCCAGCCACTTCTTCGAAGGTGGTTCTTTGCTTGGACTTGTCATGACGCTTGGCAGGGCTTTTGATAAAGTTGCCAAGAATTCCACCATCGAATTGGTCGCGGGCGCGGCGCATCATGAGGAAGATGAAAACGATGAAGAGCAGGCTTGGCAAAAGGATCGTGATCCAGAGCATCAGGCCGGTGCCAGGCGGTGGCTCGCTGTCAATTTCGACGCCTTTGGAGTCGCGTGGTTTGCTCTGCAAAACCAGTTTGTCCACAATCGGTTTGATCAGATCTTCGCTGGGCAGATAAACATAAAACTTATCCACTTCACGAACGCTGGCTTCGCCGCTTGGCTTATAGGAAATCTTCGAACGCAGCCGACCATAAACCTTGGTGGACTGGTTCGAAAACTCTTGGATGTTGTTGGCTGAAACCTGTTCTTGAAACCAGCCATAGTCGACCTTGACTTCGTTACCTGGCCTTAATGCCCAAAGCACTGCCGCAGCAATGACAACGAACATTAGCCAAACCCAGGGCTGCGTGGGCGACGAGCCATTCTGGCTGTTGCCCTCGCTGCTGACCTTGCGCTGGGGGGCGGGTTTTTTGTGGTCTTTGGGGGATTCAGGCTCCGGCATTTCTCTATCGCTCGAATTTGAATTGACCTGGCTCGGAACCACCCCGTCTGCGAGATGACCGACACGGTCGAATGTATTTACTATATGTTAGACACACAATTATCGCAAGTTCAGGCTTTTCGTTCAGGATTTGTGAAGCGACTCCAGCCACTTCTCACAATCAAGCGCGGAAGCACACCCGGTGCCTGCCGCTGTGATCGCCTGACGATAGTGTGTGTCCACTACATCGCCGCATGCGAATACACCCTCGGAACTTGTTGATGTGGCATAGTTTGGATAAGTTTCCGACCAGGCTGGATCGCTGGCCGTTCCCTTCCATGCCATGGCAGATCGGGTCAGTAAAAAGCCGCCTTCGGTCTTGGCCAATTGTTCGCCAAAAACTTCTGTGTTGGGTTTGTGGCCGATTGCCAGAAAGAGTCCGTCGATGGCCATTTCGGAGACATTTCCCGAATCAAGATTTTTTATGCGGATACCGGTCACGTGGCGATGTGGCTCCTCAGAGCCGATCACATCCTCAACCGCTGTGTTCCAGAGAGGAATCACTTTGGGATTCGCCAAGAGTCTGTCCGCCATGATCTTGGATGCTCTCAGGCGATCACGGCGGTGGATCAGATAGACCTTGTCGGCAAATCGGGTCAGAAAAGTGGCTTCTTCCGCAGCGGAATCGCCACCACCGACCAAAGCCACCACTTTGCCCTTATAAAACGCGCCGTCGCATGTGGCGCAAGTGCTTACACCTGATCCCATAAAGTGCATTTCGCTGGGCAAGCCAAGTGTTTTTGCCGTGGCTCCGGTGGCGATGATTACGGAATCCGCATGATATTCGGCATCGCTCGTGCGGATGACAAACGGACGCTTGCTGAAGTCGACTTCGTCGGCGTGTTCAAAACGGGTGTCGGCGCCAAACTTCTGGGCCTGTTTTCGCATATTGTCAATGAGATCAGGGCCCAGCACACCCTCAGGGAATCCGGGGAAATTTTCAACGGTGGTGGTCCACATCAATTGACCACCTGCCTCGCGGCCTTCCAGCACCACGGGAGAGAGATTGGCACGCGCTGTATAGATCGCGGCTGTGAGCCCAGCGCAGCCAGAACCAAGAATGACGACCTGAGCACGTTTGATGGCCATGAGGGATTCGATCCTTGAAGGGTTGTCGCGAAGATAGGGGTTTTAAGGCTGCCTGGTCAGACTTTTTTTGATGCTTAGTTCTGTGGAACATTCTCTCAGTCTGCCGATCGGTCTGCAAGAAGGGTTTGCAAAATTGGGAGAAACAGACGGATCCATAAACAGCTTAACGAGATACGTTTGGTGGAATCAAATAGTTTGAAAATCATGAGTAGAGGGAGTTCTCATCCTCCTGAAAACTATCTTAGGGTTCTCACGGCAGGGGTCGTGATCTTGAACCAAAGAGCATGACTTTGAACGGATAAACATGTTGGTCGCACCATTTTTGAGATTTGCCGAAAGCCACGTACATCTGCATCAAGGAGGTAGTGAACATGCTGGTTCTCACACGCAGGACATCGGAAAAGTTGGTCATTGGTGATAATATCGTGATTACAATTGTTCGGATCGATGGTGGGCAGGTCAGGGTCGGGATTGAAGCACCCAGGGAAGTCTCGGTCAGACGTGCCGAGCTTAAACTGGGCAAACTGGCAAGCAATCAAGCGGTTTCTGAAAGTGCATTCCCAATACCGATTCTGAATCAGCGGACCGGTTGAATTGTGAAGGTTGCCTGGGATGGACTTTTTTGAAGGTCATTCAAGAGATTTGGCAGCGAGCGGATTCGTCCGCTCTTTTTTTTGATTGTGATATCGTTGTCGCGGCCACACATAATACATCGTATCAGAATGATGCCGGAGGCATCACAGCCAGTAGCCGGTGGTTGAGCGAAGCGACACCACCGGTCATGAGATGGGGGTAAAAGCTGCTGGCACCCCGGCAGGGGTGCAAGACCTTATGTCGCGTCGTCGTCCGGTGGTGTCGTCGCTTGGGCTCCTCAACCACCGGCTACTGGCTCCAGATGCCTCCGGCATTGACTCGATCAAAAAGTGCCATTCATGGCCGCGAAGAGTATAAATCGCGGCTGAAAGTTGCTTGTATCGTTCCAATTCTGTAGATTGGGCGGATCAGATTGGCTCTGCGGTCAACCGAGACTGAATCGAATTAAAACCGGCAGAGTCGACTTTTCCGTGATCGATAGGGAGATCAGAGTCATGAAAGCGATTGTTCTCAGCGCTGTGGGCGGGACGGATCAGTTGGTCCATCAGGATTTCGCTGACCCGGCACCCGGCCCGGGGCAGGTCAGGGTCGAGCTTGAGGCGGCGGCCTTGAATCATCGGGATGTCTGGATTCGGAGAGGCCTCTATGCTGGAATCACGCTGCCGGTGATTCTTGGTTCCGATGGAGTTGGGACGGTCGATCAGGTTGGCGAAGGCGTGGATGTTTCGCTGATCGGCCAACGGTTCTGGATCAACCCGAGTTTGGCCTGGGGGGATCGTAAGGACGTTCCAGATTACAAAACATGGCGGATTCTTGGCCTGCCTGATCAAGGCACTTACGCCGAGAAAATCGTGGTTGATTCGGCACAGCTTGAGCCTTGCCCGTCGGATTGGAAGGCAGAAGACGCGGCGGCCTTGCCGCTGGCGGGCCTGACAGCGTATCGGGCCCTGTTTACGCGTGGCCAGTTTGAGGCTGGCCAATCGGTCTTCATCACAGGCATAGGTGGCGGTGTTTCGCAAATGGCTTTGCAGATGGCGGTTGCGGCCGGTGGAAAGGTTTATGTGAGTTCATCGAGCGATACGAAGCTTGAGAATGCCCGACGTGCAGGAGCCTTGGGAGGTGTGAACTATCGCCAGGCGGACTGGGTGAAGACGGCTCGTGAGATGATTGGCGGCGAGGGGCCAGATATTGCGATTGATAGCGCTGGTGGAAAAACGATCGACGACTTGATTGATCTCGTGAGGCCGGGCGGATCGGTTGTCAATTACGGACAGACCACTGGTACGTGCCCGAATCTGGAAGTGCGACGCTTGTTCTGGAAGCAAGTCAACCTGCTCGGAACGACCATGGGAAATAGATCGGAATTCCGGGCGATGCTCAAATTTTATATTGAGCGGGGGCTCAGGCCGCAAGTGTATCGGGTTTTTGATCTGAGCGAAGCCGGCAGTGCTCACGATCTCATGGAAAGTGGCGAACAGGCAGGCAAGATTGTGCTGAAGATCAAGGGCTGAGCGGATCTTGATTTGGCTTTGGGAGACGATTGAAAACCCTCACAGTCAGGCCTTTTCGGAGAGGCCTGACTGTGAGGGTTGCAACGATTTTAATGATATTGCGCAAGGGTTAGGCTGGGCAGGATGAATTGGTTGGTAAATTCTGTTGTGTTTGCTTCCAATCCGGGTGTGGGTTGATCTATAATCTTTGATATTAATGGGGTGAAGTAGCTGAATTGTTGCCGCAATGACTCCGTTTAGGATTAGACTTTGGAATAGGGGTTGAGCATGCAGGCTATCAGACACCGAATTATCGATGGTATTTCCAGCGCGATTTCATACTATCGAAGTGGCTTGAGCCAGAATGCAGTGAAACCCCGAAGGATGAATCGGACGAGGCTTATTTCGAATTTTCAGGAGGAGATGGAGCTTGAGAGCAGGGTGGTGATGACGGCGACATTGATTGGTCTGAATATTGCGGGCGTCAGCAATAATAATGTGGCACCGCCTGATACGATGGGTTCGATTGGCCCGAACCATTACGCACAATTTTTGAATGGTTCGTTTAATGTTTATAACCGGACGACGGGGGCAAATCTTGTATCGAAGACGGATACAGCGTTTTGGCAGGGTGTTACTGGTATTTCGTACTTTGATTATGCACCAGGATTGGGCGACCCAAGAATTATCTACGATTCCTTGAGTGATCGGTGGTTTGCATTGCAAATGAATATCAATTTCAGTGGCAACAAAGTTTTGGTGGCTCGGTCGAACACGAATGACCCGACGGGCGGCTGGAAAGGTGCGAGTTATTTTGGTAGTGCAACGGGGCTGGCCGATTATCCGACACTTGGAGTGGATGCCAATGGAATTTACATTGGCACGAATGATTTTACTCCGAATTTGTCAAGTGTGACCATGACAACGATCCCGAAATCGGATCTGTTGCTCAATACGCCCACGTTGGCGAATCGTACGACTTTCGTTCAGCCAAATTTTGATATGGGCTTTACCTTGCAAGGTGTGACGAATACGGCGGCCATTGGCACGGGGGCGAGTGCGAGCGTATTGGCGGTGAATGCGTATAATTGGACCCAGCTCAACTTTACAGGGATCAGTGGTACGAGTGCGGCCAATGCGACATTGGGAGCAACGGCTTTGATCAATATTCAAACGTTGACGTCACCCTATGACGCCCGGCAGCCGGATGGAACGCGTCAAATTGATGGAGGTGACGGACGGATTGGATCGATGGTCTATCAGGTGGGCGATTTGATTTATTCCGTTCTGAGTCTATCTGTAGACGCGACCGGTAACGCGATTGATCCATCGGCTTCGAGTACAGATGCAATTCGCGTGACGGTCCTGAAAGCATCGACCAAAACTGTTGCTGCCGAGACGACAATTTACAACCCGAATTATGATTACGTGATGCCTTCGATCGCAGCCAATGCCGCTGGAGACATTCTCATTGGCTACACGCGATCGAGTGGGGTGTTGGGGTCAGGCGCATCGGACGGGAACCTTGGTTCTTATGCGAGATATGCCAGCATCAATCCCACGAACCCGACGACGATCACGGTGGATCCGACGGACATTCAGCTAAAAGCAGGCAATGCGAACGATTATCACCTGTTTGGCGGTTCTGGTGAGCGATGGGGTGATTATAGTGCCACGCAGTTGGACCCGATTAATGCAACAAGTTTCTGGACCACTCAGGAATATGCAGCGGCATCAAACTTGTGGGGCACTCAGATCAGTCAGATTTATGTGCCTCCGCGCATGACAAACATCACTTCCGTGCTGCCCAATGGGACGTATACCTATGGCGATGTTGTGCCGATTACGGTTGCTCTGAATGATGCAGTGACAGTATCAGGCACGCCGACTTTGGCGTTGAATTCAGGTGGCAAGGCGATTTATGCGTCTGGCAGTGGCACTTCGAGCCTGACATTCTATTATATTGTGGGCCAGACGGATCAAAGTGCGGATTTGGATTACAGCTCTTCGACCGCAATTGCATTATCGGGCGGAACAATCAAGGACAAAGCCAGTGGTCTCGATGCAAATCTCGCACTGCCCGCACCAGGAACAGCGGGGTCGCTGGGTGCCAATAAAAATATTGTCATTACACCATCGGCAACGAGTGGCAGTACGAGTGTCAACAATGTGACATCGACAGCGCCGAATTACAGATACGGGCTGAATTCGGTCATACCGATCACCCTCTCCTTTTCAGGCCCTGTGACTGTGAGTGGTGTATCGATCCTGCTATTAAACACAGGTGGAATTGCGACATATACATCGGGTAGCGGCACGCGAAACCTGACATACACGTATACCGTCGGAGCCGGGCAGAACACGCCTGACCTGGACTATTACAATATATCGAGCCTGGGCGGAAATATTGTTGACAGTTCCAGTAATCGCATTGATTACACTCTGCCTGTACCGGGAACGACTGGATCACTGGGTTTCAATAAAAACATTGTGATTGATACGACACTTCAGGCCAGCAGTATCAGTGGCAACGTTTACGATGTGGACACGACGCTTGGGATTGGCCAGGTGCGGATTTATAACGATGTCAATGGCAATGGGAAGTTTGACGGGACGATTTTTGGCAAGCAGTCGGTGGTTTCGACAGTTCGCGTATTGGATATGAAAACGGTCACGAAACCGCTTGTGGTATCAGGAGTGAGCCTGCCGATTTATGGGATGAGTGTTTCCGTAAAGTTGCCGCATACGCATGTGGGCGATTTGATCGTGACCCTGATTTCACCATCGTCGACCCGTGTTCGGCTGATCAGCCGGCAGGGCGGCAATGGCCAGAACCTGAGCAATGCCATTTTCAGTGATTCTGCGGATATATCCCTGCCCAATGGTCTCAGGTCTTACACAGGAACATATTTGCCAGTGGATTCGCTGGCCGCTTTCAATGGCGAGACGGCCAATGGGACCTGGACTTTGGAAGTGAGCGACAACGCTTATGGCGATGTCGGTTCGCTGACGAGTTTCAGCCTGAACATAACGAGCACTTCAGAGCCGAATGTATTGACCAATTCGGCTGGGAATTACACGTTCCAGAATGCGGCGGCCGGTGCCTGGAAAATCAGGGCCGATCTTGCGAGCAATCCGACATGGGCTGTGAATGTGCCGGCATCGGGCCAGAACAACTATACCATGCCAGCCAATAGTGCGGTTGCGGGGCTGAATTTCGGAATCAAGCGTCCAGTGACCGTGTTTAAGGTGGCATCGAGCATGGGAGCCCGGCTTGGCCAGGGTTCGAGCAGCAATTTTATTCAAATTCCTGATCAGGTTGTGAGTCATGTCGCGACTGTCAAAGTGAGAAAGGGCAGGCATCTGGCTTGATTCGAGCCAGTTGGCTGCGAGAGAAATTGTAAAACCACTAGCGCAGGGCGAATAGCCCTGCGTTTGTGGTTTTTTGGTCATCCGCGACATTTTTGCCTCGAAAGCGTATAATCAATCATGGGCAGGCGAGCTGATTTCGTCTGCCTGAGGAAGGATCACGACCAAAAATGACCGCGACACTGAGCAACCGACGCCCACTCTTGCCACCCGCCCTGGCTGCATTCAAGCAGATGGGTCGCGAGGAGCTTGCACAATTGATTCGCCAATTCAAGGCAGAGCTTGGCGACAAGCTGGTGATTCTGGGCCATCATTATCAGTCGGATGATGTGATTCAGTTCGCTGATTTCACCGGCGATAGTTTCAAACTTGCCCAGGAAGCTGCACGCGTCAAAGGCTGCCAATATATCATCTTTTGCGGCGTTCACTTCATGGCGGAAACGGCAGATATTCTGACAAGCCCGGAAGTTGAAGTGATTCTTCCGGACATTGCGGCGGGTTGTTCGATGGCCGATATGGCCGACCGCGACAGTGTCCAGAATGCTTGGGAGGATCTCGACAGGATTGTCGGGGCGAGCGACATTGTGCCAGTCACTTACATGAATTCCACAGCCGATCTGAAGGCATTCTGTGGCCGGCATGGCGGGATTGTCTGCACGAGCTCCAATGCCAGGTCTGTTCTGGAATGGGCTTATGCTCAAAAAAGCCGGGTTTTGTTCTTTCCGGACCAGCACCTTGGCCGCAATACGGCCAAGGCGATGGGTATGCCGCTGGATGAGATGATTGTGTGGGACCCGCACGAAGAGCTTGGTGGCAACGCCGAAGCCGACATTGCAAAGGCCAGGATCATACTTTGGAAAGGTCATTGCTCGGTTCATCAGATGTTTTTGCCAGAACATATCGATGTTTTCAGGGCTCGAGATCCGGAGGTGAAAATTCTGGTGCACCCGGAATGCCGGATGGAAGTGGTGGACAAAGCGGATTTGGTCGGTTCAACGGAAGGGATCCTGAAAGTTCTCCGCGAAGCGGCTTCGGGCAGTCACTGGGCTGTGGGGACTGAGCTCCACATGGTGAATCGTATTGCTGCGTCCATGCCCGACAAGAAAATCGACTTTCTGTCGCCCATGGTTTGTTTGTGTGCGACCATGTATCGGATCGACATGCCCCACCTGGCCTGGGTTCTTGACGAGCTTCGGTATGGGCGGGTGATCAATCGTATAAGTGTCGATGCCGATACCATTCACTGGGCCCGTTTGGCTTTGGAACGCATGCTGGCTGTCAAGTGACCTGGCCCTATTCCGGAAGCATTGACGGATGCGATTGAAGAATGAGAAAAGCCCTGAGACTTTCGTACCGAAACGAATTCGGCACCGTAGCCGGCTGATTCTGCAGGGGCTCACGCATATCACACTGGCCGCCATTTTGCTCGCCCTTTGCCTTGCCCGCAGGCCGGTTGCCATTGAGCCATTGCGATTTCTGGTAATTCTTGTGCCGAGGTTGGCCTTTGCCTTGCCACTGCTTGTGATTACACCCTGGGCTTGGATGGAGCGTAAGAGATGGCTCCTGATCGAACAGCTTTTGGGCTTTCTGATTGTGGCAGGCCCCTTGATGGGGGTGAATCTGGGCGGGATTGGGAATGCGTTTAAGCAGGCTCCTGCAAGCGATTCGAATGTTGTCCGGATTTTATCTTACAACATTGGGCCCAATGGGTTTGATGTGGAAGCGATTGTGGCCTATCTGAATTCGGCAGACATTCATATTCTACTGGTTCAGGAAGATACGAACCTATGGCAGTTGCAAGCCCGATTGGCGGAAGAAAAAGGCTGGTATGCTGATCAATATGGGACCATTTTTTCCCGATTTCCAATTATTTCAGAATCGAAAGAATTGCCGGACGAAGTCAGTGGCGAAAAGCTTTATGCAGGCCATCTGACAATAGCCAGAGTCAAAAGCGGCCGAATGGACTTTCTGGTAGGATCGTCGCATGGGCCTTCTCTGAGAGGCCCGTTTCATAAGTTTGTGGATCACTGGGATATTGCCGAGCTGGATGAGTCATTGAAGTGGCAGGAGCGTCAGCTTCAGCGGATCGCACTCATGATGGATCAAAACGACAGCCAGCCATTGGTCGTTGGAGGCGATTTCAATGTTCCGCCATATTCCATTTACAGCGCACCTTTAGAAAAACGGTTTCGCGACGTTTTTGCTGAAATTGGGATTGGCTATGGCTACAGTTTTCCTTCGGTTCTGCCCTGGCTTCGCTTGGATAAGTTTTACATCTCTCGGGGCTGGAGTCCGCAGAGGTGTTTTGTTGCCCCTGATTTTGGGTCTGATCATCGGCCGGTTTTTACGGAGTTGGTGCTTGAAGAATTGTCAGAGAAGCCAAAACAGTAGGGATTCAATCACCGAAGGCCCGTTTTTTTCGGAGCAGGTGGTGATAATGCTGAGCGAAGCGATGGGCTTCGTCGCGGGCGCATTGTAATAATCTGAGAGCAAAAGAATGGCGGGAAAGCACCAGGGGGTCGCTTAGGCCGACCCGATAGATTTCTTCTTCACGTTTGGCCAGTGAGATGAGGCATGGCGGCTTGATTCCAGCCGCTTCAAAAACAGACATTGCCGAGGAGAGTTGGCCTTTTCCGCCGTCGATCAAGAAGATGTCAGGCAGGGGTTCATCGCGTTTTTGTAGGCCCTCAATGCGACGGCTGACCACTTCCCTGATCGACGCAAAATCATCGACACCCTTGACGGTCTGAATTTTGTAACGTTTATATCCTGGCTTGAAAGGCAGGCCATCGACAAAAGTGACAAGTGAGCCAACGGTTTCTGATCCGCCGAGATGAGCGATATCGACACAGTCGATGCGTCGGGGGATCGTCTCCAGGCCGAGGACTTTTTTAAGGCCGCGTAAGCCTTTGCGTGGATCGACGTAAAAGACTTCCGGCTGGGCGTGCGTACGCAGGTCGCCGCGTAAGGCGAGCGATTCGATGGCCTTGAGTTCGTCGCGGAGTCGGGCGGCAAGCTCGAATTTCAGTTCGCGACTGGCCTCGCGCATTTCCTCGGCCATTTCTTTGATGAGGTCGCCTTTTTTACCATCGAGAAACATGATCAGGCGGCGAATATCTTTACGATAAGCCGCTTTGTCAATTCTCAGGTTGCAAGGGGCTGTGCATTGATCGATGGAAGCAAGCAGGCATGGTCTGAACCATCTCCAGCGTGGGTCGTCTTCATGGATTTCGAGTTCACAGGTGCGGAATTTGAAAATTTTCTGGAGTACCTGAATGGCCCCCCTCAGACTTTTGGCGCGTGGGAATGGGCCATAGAGTTTGACGCCTCTGTCGGCTGGCTGGCGAGTGAAGTTGACTCTTGGGAAGTCGTCGCTGGTGGTGATTTGAAGGTAAGGGAAACTCTTGTCGTCTTTAAGTTCTGCGTTATGCTTGGGCTGAATGTCTTTGACGAGGCGGGCTTCCATGAGCAGGGCGTCGACTTCGGAATCGGCCTCGAGGAAGTCGACATCAACCACCTCGCCGATCCAGTCGCGAATTCTGGGGTCGGTTTCTGCGGTTTTCTGGAAATAGCTTCCCGCCCGGGCCCGCAAGTTTTTGGCTTTGCCAATGTACACTACCCGGCCCTGAACGTCTTTCATGAGATAGACGCCGGGCTTGGCAGGAAACTTTCGGATTTTGGCCTTGGGGCCAGGGTTTTCGACGTCCGGCTGGTGGGGATTTTTGTCATCCACCATCGCAGGGATCGACTCCTCTCCCACATGCGTTTCAGGTTCAGAGGCTGTCAGGGGTTCGATAGGTGTTAGCGGTGCGGGAGCCGTTTCAGGCTTTTTTTTGTTGTTTTTGTTTTCCGCTGATTTTCGATCCTTCGCCATGGCTCTGACCCAATCGCTTCAGGGGCCTTTTATCTCAAGACTTCCTGATTATAGGCAAATCGGGACCGAATTGGGCCCGAAAAGCATTTGAGCGAAAGCGATTTTGGTCAGATATCCTGAGTTGGGAGAGCTGCAAGAGCGTTTTCTTCTGGCAGTTCCAGATGATCAACGTCTGTATAAAATGGGAGGCCATGCAGTTTTCGCCATCGGCGTTTCTGGACAGCAAAATAGAGGACCGGCAGGAAGACGTCGATCACTTCGTCGGCCACAAGCAGGCCGCCCAGCACCGGCGCGGCCATTGGCCGAATGACTTCGGCGCCGACACCATCGGCCCAAAGCATGGGTGCGATGGCGATAATGGTGGTGCCTTCGGTGAGCAATTTTGGTCTAAGCCTGTGGATGGCGCCTTCGAGCACAGCTTCCCTGAGTTCGGCAACAGAGCCAATTTGTACCAGGCCGCCGCGTTCTGCAATCGCCTCACGAAGATAGACCAGCATGACAATGCCGGTTTCGACCGCCATGCCGAAACAGGCGATATAGCCCACCCAGACGGCGACACTGAATCGAAACCCGAAGAGCCATTGAAAGATTGCCCCGCCAGCCAGGGCGCCAAGAACAGAGAGCATGATCAGGCCGACGTCCGCCCAATCTTTGTATGTCAGGAATAAAAGGATGACAATGATCGAGGTGACGGCAGGAAATACAATCCTCAGTGTTTTGCGGGCCCTGACCTGGTGCTCAAATTCGCCTGACCATTCCAGGAACATGCCTTGCGGCAATTTCAGGCCGTTGGTCACCGATCTGCGGGCGTCTTCGACAAAACCGACAACGTCGCGGTCTCGAACATTAAGCTGGACGTAGGAACGCAAGAGCCCATTTTCGCTCTTAATCATTGAAGGGCCTTCTGTCACTTTGATATTGGCCACCTGGCCCAATGTGACCTGCAATTTTTCGGCAGTTGCATTTAGTGGCCCAGCCATTGCCGGAGCGGCCATGTTTGCATTGGGGCTTGCAGACATTGGGCCGGAATTTGATGCAATCAAGAGGCCGCGGATGGCATCAATATTGTCTCGATAATCGCGAGCATAGCGAATTCGGATTGGAAAGCGTTTTCGGCCTTCGACAGTCATGGAGACAGGCGCACCGCCAAGTGCAACTTCGATGGCATTTTGAATATCGCCGACACTTGCTCCGAATCGTGCGGCCTTTTCGCGATCAATTTCAATTTCAATATAGCCCTTGCCGACAACCTGATCAGGAACCACATCCACAGCGCCTGGAACGGTTCTGAGAATGGCAGCAACCTGTTGGGAAATGTTCTGGATTTGATCGAGGTCTGAGCCAAAGACCTTTACGCCGACATCCGTGCGCACCCCTGTTGCAAGCATGTTGATTCGATTGATGATCGGCTGGGTCCAAATATTACCCCAGCCGGGGGTTTGCAGGACGGAATCCATATCCTTGATGAGTTCATCGTTGGTTAAGGGCCATAACAATAAATCTGCCTTAAAACCATTCTGAAGCGGAGTGGATAAGCGGGAGACTTCCATTTCCGGGAGTTTTGATTCCATCAGGTTGCGTTCACGGGCGAGGACTGAGACGGCTTCAACGGACGCGGCAGGGGCCATGTTGACGGCCAGATCGAAGAGACTGTTGTTCAGTCGTCGGGTTTCGGCCCTCAGCATGTCATGGCGGGTTGCGGAGAGTTTGCGGGTGAGCCGGTGGAGCCAGTCTTCGCCGGGAAGGCCGATAAGGCTGTCGAATTGATCTTTGAGCACTGCAAAGGAAGATTTGGTTTCCAGAAAGGTTGAGGATTCCTGAGTGATCAGGTTCCATTCCAAAAGTCTGGAGCGAACTTTGTCCGAGATGTTCATCAGGTCCGTGACCTGTGGCTCAACGGCAAGCGGGTCCGCATATTGCTTTTGCATGAGGGACTGAAACTGCTGCCAGGAGTCCAGATGCTTGCTGAGTTTGGCGGAGTCGATGCGGTATCCATCGAGCATGGCTTTGAGGGACTCATTGACAAGAGCTGTACCAAGCTCAGGCCGATATCGGGAGAGATGCAGATGGGCGTGGTCGCGTAGAGCTGTCTCCAGGCGTTCGGAAACCCGCATTGAGGCATCGTTGATAAAGTTGGTGTCGCCCTTGGTTTTGAGAATTCCTGCGTCCACAAGCGCCTGATGAGCCGCAGTGGTGAGTGTACGAATCTGTTCGTAGCGGATATGCCGCTTGGCCCATAGGGTTTTGTCGTGCAGGTTGACGATGGTTTCAATCATGTCGAGCGGCGATGGGTCGGTGGCGGTCTCGGCTCGTCCTGATTTTCCGACAACAACAGAGACTTCTGGAAACGACCTTAAAATTGCATTTCGGGCCTTGAGGTCGTCCGTAGCCTGGGCCACAGAAATTCGTGGGACACTGGTTGGCATATCCAAAATGGTGCCTTCATTGAGCGTTGGCATGAATTCCCTGCCAAGCCGTGTGGAGGCCAGATAACCACAGCCGAGAATCACAGCAAAGAGCCAGCAGACAAGTGTAGGCCGGTCCATCAGCCAGCCGAGCATGGGTTTGAAAATTGCGGTCATGGTGCGCACCAGCCAGCTATCATCTTCAGATTTGATGCGTCCTCTTAAAAATAAAGGGATCAGGGCAGGGACCAGAGTAATGGCCAGAATTGCGACCCCGATCAAAGCAAAGGTTTTGGTCCAGGCCAGTGGGTGAAACATTTTGCCTTCGATACCCGATAATGCAAAAACAGGCAGAAACGAAAGAATTGTAATCAGGACTGAAAAGAAAATTGGCCGGCCAACCGTTCGGCAGGCGGGAATGATGATCTCCAGATTATTGCCGACCACACGGTTTCGGCCATAATGGCGAGTGAGGTGGTGTGCGGCATTTTCGGTCATAACGACGGCTTGATCTTCGAGAATTCCGACCGAGATCGCAATTCCGGCCAGGCTCATGATATTTGAGGGGATTCCGAAAATACGCATCATGAAAAAGCTGAAAAGCACCGCAAGCGGTAGGGTGACAGCCACAATGATGGCTCCGCCCAAGTGCCCCATGACCAGAAGAATCATCACGGAACAGATGACCAGCTCCTCGGTCACGGTGTCGGTCACGGTGGCCAGGGCATTTTGAATCAATGGGGTTCTGTCATAAAACGGCACGATTCTCACGCCATCGGGAAGGCCTGACTGGAGCGATTCAATTTTTGCCTTGATCCGGCGGGTGACTTCCAGAGGATTTTCGCCAAAACGCATGAGGACAACACCGCCGACAGTTTCCCGTCCGTCTTTTTCGAGTACGCTTCGACGAAATCCAGGACCGATTTGGACCACGCCAAGTTGGCCTACGGTGATGGGAACACCACCCCTCTGGGCGACAACAATCGTCTCGACATCGCGCAGGCCCTTGACCCATCCAATAGATCGGATCAAGTATTCGGCATTGCCCTGATGCACGACCCGGCCACCTACTGAGGCATTGGACTGAGCCACGGCCGAGTAGACCTCGCCGAGGCTGATCTTGTAGCCCCTGAGTTTGTTGGGGTCGATATCAATCTGATATTCGCGAGGTGCACCGCCGACGCCTGCGACCTCGGCCACGCCGGGAATGCTGTTGAGTTGATAGCGGACATACCAGTCCTGGATTGCCCTGAGTTCGCCGAGATCAACGCCATCGCCTTCCAGGTTATACCAAAAGATCTGGCCGACTGAAGTGGCATCGGGTGCGAGATAGGGAATGACTGCTGGAGGCAGATAGGTGGAGGCCAGATTGAGCCGTTCTGCCACCCTCTGGCGAGCGAAGTAATAATCCACAGAATCGTCAAAGATGACGTTGATCATGGAGAAGTTGAATTCGCTCGATGAGCGGACGACTTTGACTCCGGCAAGGCCTTGGAGATTGACGGAGAGTGGGTAGGTGACTTGGTCCTCAAGCTCCTGGGGGCTTCGGCCCATCCAATCCGTGAAGACAATCACCTGATTTTCAGAGAGGTCGGGGATGGCATCCACGGGCATGGTGAGATAGGCCCTGAGGCCGATCGCTGCAAATGCGATTGAGGTCAGGATGACTACGAGCCGGTTTCGGATTGACCATTCAATGATCGATTCGATCATGGCTTGGTTGAGTCCGGTTGGCTGGACCCAAAGTAAGTTCCAGATATGCCGGGGTTTAATCGGGTTTCGGCGTCGATCAGAAACGAGCCTGAGGTGGCCACTCGCTGGCCGGGGCCGATCCCATCAAGCACTGGAAAAAATTCCCCTGAGCGGGGCCCAAGGGTCACCTCCCGGCCTTCAAAAACTCCGGGCTCAGCTTCGATGTAAACAATTTTTCGAGTACCGGTGTCGATGACCGAGGATTCGGGGACGGTCAGCACATAGCCTGTGGGCGCAGGTTCGGGCGTTCCCAGATACTTCAAGGCGTCGGATTTGAGCTTCTCCTCGCACGAATTGCAGCAAAGCCAGACTTTTTGATTGGCGGAGAGGCTTAAATTTATAGGCGGGCCCATGGAACCGAGTTCTTTTTTGGTGACAGGGCAAATCTTTTGGTCGGCCACGGTGGGCGATGGTTTTGCAACCACATGTTTTTTCTGATTTTGGAGGGCGAGTTTTTCGCGGAACAAGGGGGTTTCAGAGACCGGAGTTTTGACGGTCACAGTGGCATACATGCCCGGCTTGAGATCGCCAGCAGGGTTGGCCAAGTCATAACGAACAGCAACGGTTCGAGTTTCAGGATTCAGGGCAGGATCAATAAATGCCACGGTGCCTTCATAGGTTTTGCCCGCCACGGCGCCGATTACGGCATGGACTTTTTGTCCAACAAAAACCCGACTGATTTGATCCTCGAAAACTTGGGCTGTGACCCAGACATGGCGGAGATCGGCCACCTCAAAAAGGGGATCGCCTTCATTGACATATTGACCTTCGACGACATTTTTCCGGACGACGATGCCTGTAATGGGGGAGAGGAGCGGGAGTTTGAAGTCGGATCGGTTGTGGGTCAGGATGTCGTCCATTTGAGCGGGTGTGACGCCCCATAAGGCGAGCTTTTCACGACCGATTTCGAGGATGTCGGGGCCGATTGAGCGAGATGAAGCCGATTGGCTCCGTTCGGATAGGTTTCGTTTTGCCATTAGTAGTTCGCGAATGGCTTGATAGATTTCAGGGCTGTAGAGCTCTGCGAGTGGTTTACCGGCTTCGACCCGATCGCCAGTGAAATTGGCATAAAGCTTTTCAACTCGTGATAAGCCCTTGGCTTTGCTTGAGATGCGTGCCAGTCTGCGCTCATCGAACTGAATTTGGCCTACGGTCGTGATGGATTCTGTCAGGGCGCGGTAAGCGACGGGTTCCGTGCGAATGCCTGCTTGTGCGATACGATTTGGTGCGAGCGAGACTCGGGCCAGAACGCCAGTCGGCAACTCGGTTTTCTGGCCTTTTTTCCGTTGTGAGAGTGGCATTCCGCAGATAGGACAATTGGCGGTTTTCTCTCTCACCACCGAAGGGTGCATAGGGCAATAGAACTCAACACTGGATTCAACGGTTGATTGTGTGAGGCCAGACCGGTTCCTCTGCCATTTTTCAAAGCGGTTGGTGATTTCGTCCCAATAACCAAAAACGAGGCCTGTTACGACCAGAATCATAATGAACCGCAGACGAAGCTCAATCACCTTGAAAACAAGCCAGGCCTTGCGGCGGCGAGTTAATGGTGGGTCGGTCATGAGCGGCTGGACTGACGAACGCATTGGTAGCCTTTAGATCATAAATGGTGATTTTCTTTATAGGTATTCTACCATATTTTTTGATTAGGTTGTGCAAAGATTTGCATAGCGTTTTTTTTTGAGTCATCATGGATGTGGTTTAAATGCAATGGTTTTGGGTTTGGGAATTTTGAAAACAGTTTATACTCTTCGCGGTCATGAATGGCACTTTTTGATTAAAACGATGCCGGAGGCATCTTGAGCCAGTAGCCGGTGGTTGAGGAGCCCAAGCGACGACACCACCGGACGACGACGCGACATAAGGTCTTGAACCCCTGCCGGGGTGCCAGCAGCTTATGCCCCCATCTCATAACTGGTGGTGTCGCTTCGCTCAACCACCGGCTACTTGCTTTGATGCCTTCGGCATCATTCTGATACGATGTATCATGTGTGGCCGCGACAACTATAGGATCAAAGAACCGATTGCTGATACTGGGATTAGAGGCAAGGTCAGCGAGCAAACCGACTCGATTGAGACGATAAAACCAAGAATGTTTAACCTTAGAAGTGGCTGACCGTGTAACAAGAGAGATGGTATTAGCGTTATTGCATCAGCGATGGAATCGTATTTGGCGATTTGCACTGATGGAAATCCTGGGTACATTCGACCTAATACTTGATGATTTCACGTCACAAAAAAAAACGCTTTGAATGGTATTTAAATTACTAGTGAAGTTGCGAGCCCTGCGTTCTTTGGGTCGACCGCCTTCGGTTCGTGGGTGGAATTCAGGTGGTCCATCTCGTGGGGTGAAAATACGGACGAAGTCGTTGGTCCTGGCCATTTCTGTTTGAGCTATTTTGAAGGGCCTTGCGGATTTGGATCGCAGAGGGTGCCGCATGATTCGGCTGGGGGGGTATCGGCCATGCGGAAGGCCTCACGTGCGGTGGCGGCGGCGACTCCGGCGTTGACGGATGAGACAAGATCGACCAGCGCGTTGAGGAAAGCATCATCCAGGCCTGCGGCTCGAGCTTTTTCCAAGCGGCCACGTGTGCAGACCTGGCAACCTCGAGTGATTGTGACGGCGAGTCCGATCAAATGCTTTTCGCGGTCGGTAAGCAGCGCTGAGCGATGTGTCTGGGTCAGATATTCCATGACCAGTGAGCCATCGTAGGCCATGAAATTCTCTTTCTTGTGGCTGATGAAACTAGGGGGCGATTTTGACATGACAGGCTTTAAGCGGATGGGCCTCAACCAGTATACGGTCGCCGGGGCCGACGGGAAAGAGCGGAAGGGGCGAACCCGTTAAAATTAGCTGACCTGCTTTGAGCTGTAGTCCGAAATCCCGAAGCCGGCTGGCCAGCCAGAGAAGAGAGCGAGAGGGAGAGACGAGCCCGGTTTCGTCGTTCACGGTACCGACCACGTTGTGATTGACACGCAGGGTGAGGCTTTGAGCCATTGGGTTGTCAGGGGTGTCGGCCTTGGATTCGATGAATCCTGCATGGAGTCCGCCGCTGGCGATGAGCCATTGAGGGCGGGGCCAGGCTGGGGGCAGGACGTAATGGTGCAGTTCGATGACTGCGAAGGTTGCCTTGATCGCTTCGTGGCAGTCTTCCAAGGTGATGCAGGGGCCGGAGAGATTGCGACCGAGGCGGACGGCCAGCTCGCCTTCCACAGCGAGATTGGCAAAGGCCGCAGCCGATAGAGAGGAGCCGCTTGGGTGGGATTCTTGAGCAAAAAGTCTGCCAAATATGGGTTCACTGACGCCGAGCTGAGCCTGGATCTGGCGGCTTGTGCAGCCGACTTTGTAGCCGATGATGGTTTCACCGCGAAGTTCGCGCTGGAAGGCAATTGCTGACTGAAGTTCGTATGACTCCGCGATGGTGATGTGAAGCGGTTCGGAGGTGCAGAGGCCTGGCTTACGGGCGTCATAATCTGCCAGCATTTGCCGGGCCAGTGCCTGAATATTGACGGCCATGACGCTAAAAGCCCTTTTTTTCGAGATCAGTCTACGAACATTAGCTCATCGGACATCAACAAGACGTGCACAAAGCGTTGCCAAGGCTGGAGTGGCCGCACAGGGCCAGGTGTGTCAGGATTGGACGGGGACGGCTCGGGGCTTGGAATGGAGGATTCTTCGGAGGCCAGGAACCGGTTGGCGAGTTCGATTTCGGCGGCTGAGGGATCGCGCTGAAAGAGTTGTTGATAGACGTAAAGGATTCGTTCCCGGGTGGTTTCAAAAAGCTGGAAGTCGGCTCGGGCCGCCAGGCTGCAGGCCTGTTGCATGACGAATGGATCGTTCAGGAAAAAGAGAGCTTGCTGAGGCACAGTGGTGATGCCACGCTGGGCGGTGGAGAGATCGGGGTTTGCGAAGTCAAAGTAGCCGAGCAATGAGGGCATGCTGCTTCGATCGATCATTCCGTAAACGGAGCGGCGAGTGGAATAGACGAACCGACTGGCGGGATTATCGCTCTGAAAGGCGAACGGACGCCCGCTGATGGACCGATCAAGCTTGCCTGTTACGAACAGGAGGGTATCGCGTGTGGCTTCGAAGTCGAGCCGACGGCGGTTGGACTTTGAGAGGAGACGGTTTTCGGGGTCCTGAGTCTCATGGCGATCGTGGCTGTCGCTGGTTTGCTGATAGACGCCGGAGAGCATCAAAAGGCGGTGCATTGCCTTGATGGACCAGCCTTTGTGCATGAAATACGATGCGAGGTGATCGAGAAGCAGGGGGTTGCTGGGCGGGTCGCAGCGAAGCCCGAAATCATCAGGAGTTGTGACCAGTCCGAATCCGAAATGGTGGAGCCAGATGCGGTTGACCATGACTCGGGCTGTGAGCGGGTTTTCCCGGCTGGCGATTGCCTGGGCGAGCTCAAGCCGCCCGCTGCCATGCTTGAATAGTGGTCGGGGCTGGCCTTGCGTCAGGCGTGTCAGAAAGCGTCGAGGCGCGTCTTCGCCCAATCGGTTGGGATCGCCACGGATGAAAACCCGGCTATTTTTCGGATGCGGGTCGTCTACCAGCGACATGGCTCGCAGAGGGGCGCCGGGGTGGGTGGCGTCGAGTTGGTCGACCTGCGCTTTAAGGGGGCCCAATCTCATCAGAGCCGAGGTGGTAAAGAGAGAGGGCATCTCCCCGGCGGGCAAGTTGCCGGGGCCGTCCTTGCTTTGGAAGAGCTGGAGGAGCTTATCGCGGTCGCTATCGGATTTTGTATTTGGAACAGAGGGTTTTAAGTTCTGGCTGGGCTTTTGTAGAGAATCGGGGGTTTGCGTCGCTGCGTCAAGGAAGAGCTTTGCGTAACGATCCGCAACGTCTTTCAAGGATTTAGGCGGCTCGCCCTGAAAGGCTTGAGCCACCCAGGTGTTCAGCGGATGGGGGAATGAATGGCTGGCAATTTCGGCTGACAAGGGCCGTGCGCGGTCGGTAAATCCGGCCACTGGCAATGCAGCAAACGCGAACCAGGGCGCGAAGATCGGGTCGTTTTTGGGGTTCATCTTTTCCAGGGCACGTATCCATCGCTTGGCGCCGACGAGAAGAATCTTTCGATCGCTCAGGCCGAATTCGCCCTCGATCAGATGATCCAGTTTCTTTGGTTCACGGCTCAGAAGCAGGTACTGGGCGGTTTGTTCGCGGTGCTGCCTGAGAACCAATGCTTCCTGCTCGTGCATAAAAGCATCCAGCTTGGCCTGGCGTGATTGATGCTCCACGGAATACTTTGCAAAATCGGCTGGGTCGGGGTCGATTCCGAGCAGAGGCAGCTCAGGGGGTGTGACGCAACTGGCGAAGACGCCGTGGAGTCCGTAATAATCCCGCGTCGGTATTGGGTCGTACTTATGATCATGGCATCGGGCGCAGCTCACGGATAGAGCCATGGTGCCGCGTGTGACGACATCGATCCGGTCGTCAATCGTGTCGTGATTGTTCATGAATTTTCGCCCGCCCGTCAGGAATCCAAGTGCGGCAAGCCGCCATTTCTCCTGGCCAAGGTCGAGCTGATCGGCGGCGATTTGCTGGATCAGAAACTGGTCGTAGGGCAGGTCTTCATTCAAGGCGCGAATGACATAATCGCGATAGGTGAAGGCAAAGGGGCCATCGCTCGTTGCAAATCGGGCAAGATCCAGCCAATGCCGGCCCCAGCGTTCACCATAATGAGGCGAACGAAGCAATCGATCGACAACCGTTGCAAAGGCTTGGGGAGATTTGTCGGCTTCAAACGCGGCAACCTCTTCGGGAGTGGGCGGCAGGCCAGTCAAGTCGTAGGTGGAGCGCCGGATCAGAGTATGCTTGTCGGCTTTCGGTGAAGGCTTCAGGCCGGCCTGCTCAAGTGCGGCAAGAATGAAGGCATCGACGGGCGATTGCACCCAGTTTTTCTGTTTCACGCTTGGAATCGCTGGCTCGGCCACGGGCTGAAAGGCCCAGTGAGTGCGTGCGCGTGCCGTGATCTGGTTTTCCTTAACCTCGGTTTTCGGGAACGGCGATCCCATCTTGACCCAAGTTTCAAGGTCTTTGAT
This sequence comes from Candidatus Kuenenia stuttgartensis, assembly GCA_945865635.1. GTDB lineage: Bacteria > Planctomycetota > Planctomycetia > Isosphaerales > Isosphaeraceae > QWQI01. Next base: position 4,119 of record CAMBEP010000037.1, on the reverse strand, counting down.
CTGAGCTTCCGTGAGCCTTTTGCCGGTCGGCGGCATACGAACGTCTTCATCCGCGGAATGCACAGCACGGATCAAAAGGCTTTTTTCAGGTGCGCCGGGAACGACAACCGGCCCTGAGTCGCTGCCCTTGAGCAGCCCTTCGGCAGTCTCGAGCCGGAGCCCTCCGTTGGCTTTCCTGCTTTCAGGGCCGTGGCACGAAAAGCACCTCTCCACCATCAAAGGACGAATCCTGCGCTCAAAAAAAGCGATGCCCGCGGGATCCGGGCCTTTGCCTGAGGGCGGTTCGGCCTGGAGCACAGGTCGAGCAAACGTGAGCAGGCACATTGCCATCCATCCTGGCACGGATGTTCCACTCAGCCTTCTCAATGTCGCTTGCAGCACAGAGTTCTCCTCAGCGTAATTCCTGAAATCAGTCATTAATCATGGAAGGTCAAGCGATTAGATCATGAATGACTTCGCCGTAAACATCGGTGAGTCGAAAATCGCGACTGGCGTGCCGATACGTCAGGCGGGTGTGATCAAAGCCGAGCAAGTGCAGAATTGTGGCATGAAGGTCGTGGACGTGCACCTTCTGTTCCACCGCCTGAAAGCCAAATTCGTCGGTTGAGCCGTGCACATAACCGCCCTTCACCCCGCCACCGGCCAAGAGGGTGGTAAAGCCATGATGATTGTGGTCGCGGCCGTTGCCGTAGAGGTTATTGGGCAGGCCCATTGGGACCTCGACTGTTGGGGTGCGTCCGAACTCGCCGCCGCAGATGACGAGCGTATCTTCCAGCATGCCTCTCTGTTTGAGATCCTTCAGCAATGCCCCGATCGCCTGATCGCATTGCTTTGCAAGTGAACTGAGATTTCGTTCCAGATTCTGGTGGTGATCCCAATCGCTGCCAACCCAGGCCTGCACAAAGCGTACACCACGCTCGACCAATCGTCGGGCGATCAATATCTGACGCGCCTCGACACCCTCGCCGTACATCCGGCGGATCGAGTCCGGCTCTTTGCTGATGTCGAATGCCTCGGTCGCTTCAAGTTGCATCCGAGCGGCGAGTTCAAACGATTCGATGCGCGCCTCAACATGCGAGTTCTGGTCCCTCTGACGGCGGTGACTCTCGTTGAGTTCTCGCAGCAAAGCCAGTTCCCGAGCCTGTTGGTCGCGGGATATGCGCTGATTGATGGTGTTTTCGATCAGACGCTCAATCTGCGTGTGCCGCGTGTCAATGTAAGTCCCTTGAAAAGTGCCCGGGAGAAATGCGGACTGCCAGTTCTGAACGCCGCCGTTGCCCGGATAACCGCCAGGACGCATTGCGACAAATCCGGGCAGATTCTGATTCTCACTGCCCAGGCCATAAACCGACCAGGAACCAAGGCTTGGCCGGCTTAGTCGCGAATCGCCGCAATTCATCAATAAAATCGACGGAATATGATTCGGAACATCGGCTTGCATTGATCGAACCACGGAAATGTCATCGATGCATTCGCCGATGTGCGAAAAGACCTCGCTCACCTCAATTCCGCTTTGACCATAGCGACTAAACTTAAAGGGCGACCTCATCACGGTGCCCGTTCGGCGCTCCGTGATCAGATGCATGCTCTGAGGAAGCGGCTGGCCGTGGTATTTGTCCAGAGCCGGCTTGCGGTCGAACGTATCAACATGCGACGGACCACCGCTCAGGAACAATTGAATCACACGCTTGGCCCTCGGGGCATGGTGGGGCTGCCGAAGTGTCAGAGGCGAGTCGATCTGGACCCCTGTGGACCCCGACTCTCCGCCAAACGCATCCAGAGCCACACCGGCCAAAGCCAGAGAGCCAATCCCCATGCCGCCACGAGAGAGCATCTCCCGGCGCGTTATATACCGATTGGAACGAGTCATTTCGGCTCCTCTTTAAGCTGTTCCAGGACGCGATCAATCTCGGCATCGGCTTCGAATACCCTGCCGGATTCCATGAGTGGTCTGACCCTGGCTTGCATTGCCTCGGCAATGGGCGATGGGTCACGGCCACTTTGCGCCCATTGCTTTGCACCTCGGGTGACTCGCTCAATCTTGGCAGTGATTCGGCTCTTGAATTCTTTTTCCAAATTGGCCACCGCATCGCGATTCCCTGCCAATTCTCGCAGAGTCGTGTGCTGCTCGGGTGTCAACTCCTTGAGAATGGCCACCCCCTGACGCGCTTGAAGCTGTTTCGATTCGCGCTCGAGATCCAGGAATTTATCAAACCTCGCCAGGACGGCGTCTGCATCCACTCGTTCCCGGGATGCAATACCGGCCAACTGGGCCGCTTCGGTTTCCAGCAATGCCTTAAGTTCCGTCAGGCGCGGTTGTGTCGCTTTGAATCGAGCCAGCAAGGCATCACGCTGCTTTGGCTTCAATGCGATCCGATCACTGGCCAGGAAAACCAGTTGCTGTGGGAAAAATGCCGAGAACGGGTCTGGGGCATGCCTGGGGCTGGTTTCAACAGCCTGGCTCGGGCTCTTGGCATTTGATGATTGGCTTGCCACAACTTGGGAAGCGATTGAAACACCCATCAAGTTCATAATCGTATCGGACGTTTTCTCGGCTTCAGCGAAATTACGATCCGCCAATTGCTTTTTCAACGTCTTCATCAGTACATCGATCTCTGCCTTACGGCCTGTTTTCTTGACCCAGGCGGGAAGCTCCTTCTGAATCTTGAGAACCCGTGCCACCATAAGTTCTTCAGCCGAAGATTCGTCGGCAGGCAAGGGAGCAACCGGTGCTTTTAAATCCATGCCGAGCTTCTTGAGAATGCCGTCCACCACAGCCTCGGCTTCGGCAATTTTGCCGGCTTGCATTAGAGGTTCAAATTTCTCTTGCATGGTCATGATAATTTCGGCAGGATCGCGGCCATCAGCGGCCCATTTCTCGGCTCCGGCCTTCACGCGTTCCACCTTTTCCGTAAGCCGCCGGACAGTCTCTTCCTGTGAGCCTGACGGGGGCTTGTCGGTTTTCCTCTTGCCGGCATCCACCCCGCCAGGCGATGGCTCCAGGCTCATGATTTTCAGGAGCGAATCGGCTGACGTCTCGGCGTCCTCGAATTGCTTCGCCTGGATCTGTTCCTGCAATGTTTTCATGAGCTCGGCCGCTTGCTTGTTGCCCGTCTTACGCAACCAATCCGGAAGTTCCTTCTGGATCTTTTGAATCTTGGCGGGAAGGCGTTCTGCGAGTGTCGCAGAAGGGGCTTTTTTAACCGCTTCCTGATTGGCAGAAGATACAAAATCGCCTGCAATCAAGATCAGAGCCGACAGAACGATCCAAGTGGCATAACGTCTCATGACAGTTTTCTTGCTCGTTGATTGAGAACGTGGTTGCGGTGGCGAGCCATTGTACAGAATACAGATTGTATTCTGAATGTTCATCCGCACGACCAAACCGCAAGTTCCTATGATCACTATCAATCAGAGTATTGTCAAATGATGTCTTCCAAACAAATCAAATCCGCCTGTGTCCTGCCCGGCATGAGCCACCGGCGTAATGGCCGATCTGGCCCGCCGCCGCAAGGCCCGCACCGCCTGATCCAACAACCCCCAAGGGTGGAACGGCAAAACCCCGCCCACCCTTGTTTTTTTTCACATCCGTCAAATCCGCAAAACCCCAAAAATGAAGGCCCGATGCCCTCATCGGCCGCGCACGCCCCATAAGCCCGGCTGATTCGAATCAATCAAAAAAAAGACGAGCCACCTGATCGCGCGAGCCCGGTCAGGGGACCGTGCCTACACTTGAAAACACAAACCCTGTCGGCCCGATGCCCTCATCGGGCGCGCACACCAATTAAAATCCGCCAATCTGAATTAATCTCCGCCCCATGGCCCCCCTGATCGCGCGAGCCCGGTCAGGGGACCGTGCCTACACTTTAAAACACAAACCACTGTCGGCCCGATGCCCTCATCGGGCGCGCACAACAATTAAAACCTGCCAATCTGAATTAATCCCCGCCCCCTGGCCCCCTGATCGCGCGAGCCCGGTCAGGGGACCGTGCCAACACTTGAAAAACCCATCGCCCTATTTTTAATCATAAAAAAACTGTCAAACTCTCCCAATCCTACCAATCCTGCCGATTGCATCTCTAAAAATATCCAAAAAAACGCTCAATCAACACCCTCCCG
>CAMBEP010000036.1 GCA_945865635.1 Candidatus Kuenenia stuttgartensis | reverse complement strand
GTTTACTTGCGTTACGGACTGACGTTTCGCCGCTGGTTGCTCCCCACCCCGCCTCGCGGCGACGCAGTTACCTTTGGCTACAGACGATGGACCTTTCATCTGAAGAAGACTTGCACCTCTCTGACTTCACACACTTTGAACCGCACGCTTTGATGCCTCCGGTATCTTTTTCGATCAAAACATGTCGTTTATGACCGCGAAGAGTATAACAATGAATCTTACTATACTCAGAATTGATAAAGAGCCCGTTGATCCTTTCAAAAACGGCATACTTTAAAATACGTAAAAATCCGTTTGAAAACCATAGGGCTGATGACGAAAACAAGATCAAACCAAGGATCATCTTCGGTGTGTAAAGTACAATTAGCAGACCATTAAGAACCAAAAACCAGCCCAACCCCGTGAGCCTCATTCTGGGAGCCTGAAATGAGTTTGGCATTTTCTCCGGCGGATTAACCGAGACGATGATCTTCTGAATCTGCTTTGCCATGGTTGATTACCCATTTTTTTAAAATGTCCGCCTGACTCAAGCAACGGCTATTTTCTGAACTCTTTCCTGGCAAGACATTCCAATATCACATCAATTCTTTCTGGATCGATCCATACATTCCCATAGGTCCGGCTTTTGCAGATCAACGCTTGGAAACAAGCTCATCCAGCCTTTCCTCAGGTGCCCTGGATTCATCTTCTTCCAGGTGCAGAAAATGCAAGGTCCGGTGCGCCAGTGGGGCCATGACGATTCCGACAACCACCAGAAAGACAATTCCTGAAAAAAGCGCATAAAACGATGCAAACAATTTCACCGCCGTATTCTGCAACGGGTCCACGGGCCCCATTCCGCCCAAAATCATCGAAGCATTCAGGAGCGAATCGACCCAGCTGAGGCCTCCCAGCTCGTGATATGCCACAACCCCCATACCCAACGAAGCCACTAGCAGAAGCAATGCCGCCAGGGCATGCGAAACCATGCGCCTGGCGAAGAGAAACCGTTCCAGAATCGGACGAGATCGATGCTCGTACATGGCAAGCCCAGGAAGCTCATTTTCAATGGGAAACGCTAGCCAATTCCAGGTCAGGTCATGATCTTGCGGATCGGATTGACAGGCTCCACACCCACCAGACGCTGGTCAAGCCCGCCATAGAAATACGACAACCGATTCGGATCAAGCCCCATTCGATCAAGAATTGTAGCATGCAGATTCTTGACGTGGAAACGGTCGTCCACAGCGGCGGCACCGAGCTCGTCGGTTGTGCCTACGGAAACGCCGCCTTTGATGCCTCCGCCCGCTAGCCACATCGTAAAACCATAGCTGTTATGGTCCCGGCCTGACCCCTGAGCGTATTCGGCCGTCGGCTGACGACCAAATTCACCGCCCCACACCACGATCGTCGAATCTAGCAGGCCGCGACGCTTCAAATCCTTCAACAGACCCGAGATCGGCTTATCTGTGTCGCCTGCGTGCTTAGTGTGGTTCTTAATGATGTCGGAGTGGGCGTCCCAATTGTCGTCGTTATGGGCACCGCCGGAATAAATCTGGATGAACCTCACTCCACGCTCGACCAACCTTCTTGCTAGCAAGCATTTACGACCAAAGTCGGCCGTCCGTTCGTTGTCCATCCCGTAAAGCGCTTTGGTTTCTGCGGATTCCTGGGCAAAATCAACGGCCTCGGGCGCTGTGCTCTGCATCTTGTAGGCCAGCTCATAGCTTGCGATCCGTGCAGCCAGCTCGGAGTTGTCCGACCGTTCGGACAGATGCTCCATGTTCTTCTCCCGCAAGTGCTTGAGAACCGCTCTTTGAACCGGATCGGTCAGACCTTCGGCCGGTTTCAGATCCAGAATCGGGTTCGAATCCGCCTTGATCACCGTGCCCTGATATGCGGCCGGCATGTAGCCGCTGGACCAATTCTTGGCACCCGAAATCGGACCGCCCTTGTTGTCGAGCATCACGACAAAGCCAGGCATGTTCTCGTTTTCCGAACCAAGACCATAGTTCACCCACGACCCCATCGCCGGCGCGCCTGAAAGCAGCTTGCCCGAATTCATCATCAACATCGCAGAGCCGTGAATCGGGCTCTCGGCATACATCGAATGCACAAAGGCCATGTCGTCCACACACGTCCCAAGGTTCGGGAATAAATCCGAAACCATCTTGCCCGACTCGCCATAAGGCTTGAACGCCCACTTCGGACCCACCACCCGACCGCCCTTCTTCCGGCCACCCCGGCCAAACGTCTCCACGTCAATCGTCTTGCCATCCAGCGGATATAACGCCGGCTTGTAATCAAACGTATCCATATGGCTTGGGCCGCCATACATGAACAGAAAGATCACCGCCTTGGCTTTCGGCTGATGATGCGCCGGCTTCGGTGCCATCGGGTTGGCGGCCTTGGCAAGGCCCGAACCATCGGCCGCTTCCAAACTCCCATCAAAATAGCCACCGCCGGAAAGCATACCTGTCAATGCCACTGAGCCAAAACCGGCTCCGCTCTCCCAAAGCATCTCCCGACGTGTTCGTCGGCAAAACTGGGCTGATCCATCCTGATTGGTTCGCATTTTGATCATAACCCCTTATTATTAGTCTAGATAGACAAACTCGTTTGTGTTCAGAAGCAATACGGCATATTGAATCCAGGCCTTCTCTGCCGACAAATTCTGATCTTTGATCAAGCCATGAACAAAGTCGAGGTCGGCCTGAATTTCAATCTTCGAAGGTGTTCGCCCCGTCGTTAGTCGAATCGCCCGAACCACCCTCGCCTTTTCATCCGTCGGCTCTTCCTTCAGAAGCCGGGCCGCAAAGGCCGACGCCGTCTCCTGCGTGAAACGGCCATTGAAAAGATTCAGGGCCTGCGTCGGAACCGTGGTGACATAACGGGTTGGGCAACTCGTGTCCGTGTCCGCCTGGTCATACATTGAAAGGATCGGAAGCCGAAGCGATCGCTTCACATGCACATAAATCGACCGTCGGTTGGAATCCTCCGGCTTCGAAACCGGCCAGCCGTTTCCAGGTATCGACTGACCTGCCAGAACCTCTTTCGGAATCTTCGGATAGACACTCTCGCCATGCATCCGCCGATCCAGAATTCCCGACACTTCAAGCATGCTGTCCCGAAGCTCTTCCGCTGTCAGTCGGCGAATCGGATAACGCCACAAAAACTGGTTCGATGGATCCAATTCCATCCCGCTCGAATCAGGCTTGCACGACATCTTATAGGCCGATGACATGCAGATCAACTTGTGCATCCGCTTGACCTTCCAGCCACCAGCCACAAAGTCGTTCGCCAGCCAGTCGAGAAGCTCCGGATGCGATGGCCGATCTCCAAACTGACCAAAGTCGTTCGGCGTCGCCACAATCCCCCGACCAAAATGGTACTGCCACAATCGGTTCACGAAAACCCTTGCCGTCAATGGGTTTGATGGGCTTACAATCCAATCCGCAAGCGCCGTTCTACGGCCCGCGATTTTTGACTTCTCGTCGGGTTCCGGCAGCTTCGGCTGCCCTTCATGAATCACGGAGGGGAAACCAGGCGTCACCTCCGTTGTGGGGGAATGCGGATTGCCCCTGGCCAAAATAAACGTCGCCGAAGGTCGAACCATCACATTATTTACCGACATGGCCAGCTCCGTGCGCGGATCAGGCTTGCGTTCCAAATCCGTACGAAGCTTGCGCAACGACTGATAAGTCGCCCAATCCTCTGCACTTGTAAACTCTTTCAGCTTTTTTACAACCTGCGGCCGGTCAAGCCCCTCTGCCGCCCTCTGTTCCTCGGCCGGCATCGTCTTGATCGCCGCATTTTCAATCACCTCCATCTTCCGCGTCAAGGCTTGAATCTCTTGCTCATCAGCCTTGAAACGTGCCTCGTAGGCCTTCTTCTGCTCAAGCGTGCTGATGTCGGTCAACGTGTTTGATGATCTGACATTACGATCATTGGAATAACGCGGCATGTCGGAGAAAAACGAGAGGAAGCGGTAATAGTCGCGCTGCGGAATCGGGTCAATCTTATGGTCGTGGCAGCGGGCGCAGTTCATCGTCATGCCCAGAAAGGTTTGGGCGGTCGTCGCCACCACATCGTCAAGCTCGTCATAACGAGCTTGCAGAGGGTCGGCCGGCTCGTCGTCCCAAACCCCCAACCGGTAATAACCTGCCGCTATCACTGCATCCGCATTCCATGTTTTTTTGGCCAGCTCGTCGCCGGCAATCTGCTCACGTACAAATGTGTCAAAAGGCTTGTCAGAATTGAAGCTGCGAATCACATAATCCCGATATCGCCAAGCATAAGGCTTGATCCCGTCCCGCTCATATCCATTCGTTTCGGCAAACCGTACCACATCCAGCCAATGCCGCCCCCATCGCTCGCCATAGCTCTCGCTGGCCATCAGCCGATCAATCAGTTTCTCATAGGCCGAGGCGTCCTTATCCGCCACAAAAGCTTCCACTTCTTCAGGTTTCGGCGGCAAACCTATCAGATCAAAATAAAGCCGACGGATCAATGACCGACGGTCCGCCTGGGGAGCAGGTGTCAATTTTCTCGACTCAAGATCCGCCAAAATAAAGGCATCAATCGGCGACTTGACCCAGTCAGACTTCGACACCTTCGGGGGATTCAGCTTCAAGGGCGCCTGATAGGCCCAATAGGCACGGTCTTCCTCCGTGATCTTGCCAATCGTAACCTTCGCCAGATCCAGACCCTGCGGCCAAGGCGCACCAGACTTCACCCAGCTCTCAAGGGCCCTGACCTCCTTCTCCGGAAGCCTCCCCGATGGCGGCATCTCCAAGCCATCATAATGCACCGCCTGAAGCAAAACCGATCCCGGAAGGTCGTCCGTATCAATCGCAGGCCCACTATCGCCGCCCTTGAGAATATTCTCGCGACTGGTCAGCCTCAGACCGCCTTTGATTTTCTCGTCCAGACCATGGCACTTCAGGCACTTGGATTTCAAAATCGGCAAGACCGACTTCCGAAACTCTTTCAAGGCCGCAGCATCCTGCAAAGGCGCTTCCAAAGCCCCTGCATAGGGGCTTGCAAAAAGCCCCACATTTAAAGCCAACATGATGCAGAAAAAGAGCTTAGGGGGTCTCAAAGGATTGTCTCCAGGCGAGATTCCACAGGCGTGGGCAAGCGTGTCAATCACACACTTTCATGGTCTATTATCTGCAATGGGTCCGCATTACTCAAGGGAAAAACCTCTGGGAGCACGGTTTTTATGACAGTTCGTCAGGGCTCACAGCCCTCTCCCACTCCAAAAACCAGACACTCACTCCATCAGGATCCCGCAGGGTGACCACTCGGGCCCCCCAACTCGTCGGCTTCGGTTCAGGAAGACCTAATCGTTTGCTATCGCTCAAGATATCCACCGTCTCGATCACAATGTGCACGCGGTCGTCGGCTCGTTCATGAAGCGTCATCGGGCGGGCCTGACTTCGTGCGTCAATAATTTCCAGCCTGCAACCCGAGCCAAGGTCAATATGAGCCCCCCTGGCTCCCGGTCGGTCAAACTGGTCAATCAAGCGAAGCCCAAGCCGCTCCACATAAAACTCCATCACAGGCTCAAACTGATTTGTGGCTAACGCTATATAGCTCAATTGGTTTGGCCCTTATCGGCTTCTGACGGAAAAAGAATCCGAAACCAATGCGAAAGCCCCGACCAATAGCCAGGGCTTACGCAGATTCAAAACCACAAGGAGTGGGCGATATAGGGCTCGAACCTATGACCCCCAGCGTGTCGAGCTGGTGCTCTAGCCAACTGAGCTAATCGCCCCTCGTCCCACTAATATACGCCAATCCTGGTAAAAAGCAAGCACCCAGATTCTCGAAATCACTCGATTCAAAAACTCCGCCTTGAAATGTTGAACATACCTGCCAACCCCACAAAGAAAGAGAGCCCTCTGCAACCGCTTTTTAAAAACAATCAGGAATCGGAAGGTAAACGACTCGATTTAAATTGCAACAGGCCAATCCTTAACGGCAATGGAAATAGGCACTCGCGTATCTGGGATTGATGAAATCCGATCATCAACGAGGCGTCTTAATCCATATTTCATAAAAAACAGGATACTCATGCACGGATCGCCAACGGCTCAACCAAAACAAGCCTGACCAACTTCAGCGCATTGGACGGATTGTGGCGTTGAAATCAAACTCTTCGTAGGATACGATCTTTGGAACCGATCCATTCTTGAAGTATAATCATGCATGTGCCCGTATCCGATTGCCTGCGGATTGACAGAATCCATCGTTGGATCATGACCACAATCGACTGAATTCTGAATGACCTGGAACCGACTTCATGAATATCTCGCCTGGAAATACATCGAATCGCGAACACAATCTGGCCGTTTTTATTGACCTCGAAAACTTGGCCCAAGGCTATTCCAACCAAAAAAAGACACGTTTCGAAATCCAGAAAGTGCTCGAACGACTGCTTGAAAAAGGCAAGCTGATTGTCAAGAAAGCTTATGCCGACTGGAACAGATACCAAGCCTATACAGCAACATTTCACGAATCGGCCATCGAGCTCATTGAAATCCCACGGCGAAGCCAGACCGGCAAGAACTCGGCCGATATCCGGCTCGTCGTTGATGCCATGGACCTGGCCTGGTCCAAACCCCACATCGACACCTTTGTGATCGTCTCAGGCGATAGTGACTTTTCCCCATTGGTCAGCAAATTAAAAGAAAATGGCCGGCATGTCATCGGAATGGGAATGAAAGGCTCAACCAGCGAACTCCTCAGAGATAATTGCGACGAATTCATCTATTATGAAGACCTCGAACGCATCGAAGAAGACGAGCAAAAAATGACGGCCAACATTCAGGCCGACCTCCCAGAACGCAAACGCGAAGCCTTCACCCTACTGATCGATGCCTGTAATGCCTTGGTCAGGGAAAATCAGGATGTCCTCTATGCTTCGCTCATCAAAGACACCATGAAGCGCAAGAAACCGTCGTTTGACGAGTCCTATTATGGCTATCGAAGCTTTAACAACCTGCTGGAAGATGCCGACAACAAGGCTCTGATCGATATCGAAGTCTCTCCCAGAAGTGGCACCTATATCATCTCAAGATTCGGAAACCGCGAACTCAAGGTGAAGGTTAACCGACCTGCCCCAGCACCCATCGGCGGCCCGCCCATGCCACCCGTGACCCACGGCCCTGCACCAGTCGATTCCGCACGCCCCGCAACCAGCTCAAACAACGCAGTGCCCCAACACGCCCAAAACAAGCATCGGCACCAGCCAAGCCATCGCCAAAACAACGACTGAAACCCAATTCCACCCCCCACCCACCCCCAAAAAAAAATCGCCAGGCCCACACGCTCCTGCATCCATCAGTCAGTCCTAAAGCCTACCTATCAAAGTGGTATGATCGTTAAAACCATTAGAACTGTTCAGAACCGGTCAATTCCAGCCCAACTCAGCCGACTGGCAAGTGTGGCGAGGCGCCCAGAATGTCCGATTATTTGAGCATATGGGGGCAGGACGACCGCATGATGGGGATGTTTTTTTCAGATGGGTTCAGATAGACCCACGGAAGGGTTCAGGCCATGTCCAGAGAATTTGGCGGAAAGCCTTTTTTGGCAGAAGTGATCGACATGGACAGCCATGCAGACGAAAACCAAAAAAAAGGCCATCCAGGCCGACCTTCAAAGGTCTTTACGCAGCGCCTTGGATCAGAGCAATGGGCGGGCATGGACGAACACTCGGCCCGATTTTTATTCGATGACCCGCAACCTGGCCGACAAAGCCGGCGACAAGTCAAGAAACTCCAGAAAATCAAGAGCCTGGCAGGCTCGTTGCTTATGGGCATCGCCGGAGCTTGGATCTTATGGGCTACGCCTGGGATGGGCCCGCACGATCTGCAATCAAAAACAGATCAATCCATCAAAACCGCCGAATCTCAGATTTTGACGCTGGAAACCCAACTCGCAATGGCTCAGGCCAGAGTGATTGAGCTTACCAAAACGACAAAAGTGCAGCGTGACCTGATTGACCAAGGCGAGTCGATCCGCCGATCGATGGCCGCCAGGGGCGATCATTTGGCCCAAAAGATTGAGATTCTGATGTCAGAATCCAAGGCCGACCAAGACCGGATGAACCTCTTGGCAAAGACGCAGGAAAGCCAGTCCCAAGCCCATCAGACACAGGCCGATGCGATTGAAGTGGTCAGCCGAAAGCTGGCCAAGGTTGATCTCGATCTGGTTCAGGCCCAAAAGCTTACGAACGAAAGTCTGAATCAGGCAAGGGCCTTTGCGGAGCGATCCAGCCAAGAGCAGTTGGCACGCATTTCAAGCCTTCTGGAAACCAGATTGTCGGCACTCAAGGGCAGCGACATGACTGATGTCCGGGACCGGGTCGAGCGGCTCGCGGAGCACGTCTGGCAGGAAGTCGGCCGACTCGACGGCCGAATCATGAGGGCCAGCGGAACCACCGAAAAAGAGCCGTCAAAATGATCTGATTGAAAAATGGTCTCATCAAATGGCAATCGGCTTGAAACGTACATGATCACCTTCGACCGAGTCGGGCGATTGTTGGTCGATCAACCACCCTCAGTCGTTTTTTGAAGCGCCATTCCAATTTGAAATAAAACCATGCCGCCAAGCGCAATCAGCATGCTTCTACCGAGCGCAACCTGGCCAACAAGCTCTGAGGCGATAGCAAATGGGAGGATCAGAAGGCCGACCGATTGAAGGATTCGTCCAAGGTTTCGCATTTGATGTTTTAGTTTTCAAAGAATGATGAAAAAGCCCCGAAACGAAATGTTTCGAGGCTTTTGTAAGTTTGATTGGGACGAATCGATTTACTTCTGGATCTTAAGCTTGGCAACAGGCACTTTAATTTCACCGAGATCGGTGGCTTCGTCTGCCTTGACTTCGACAGCCTGACCAGCAGCGGCGCCGGTTGTGACATAGCCGGCGGATTCCTGCCAGGCGACGACCTTATGACTGCCGGCAGGAATCCCCTTGATTTCAAAGGTTCCATCCGCGCCAGTGACGACAAAGAATGGGTGGTTGAAAACCATGAGATAGCCCTTCATCCAAGGATGAATGTCGCAAGCCAGTGGCAATGGACGGCGTTCGGGAACGAGCTTCAGAGACGCCGTTTTGGCATTGGATGCCAGAATCTGGTTGAACGGAGGATTGGTAAATGCCGAATAACGGACATTATGGTTGACGGAATCGCTCGACTTAAAAACCAGTGTCTGCTTCGAATGCATCACAGAAACATGGGGCACGAATACGCACTTGGTCTGGTCGACTTCGATCTCTTTGGACTTCTTCAGAATCTCGGCTTCAAGAGCCGGGTTTTTGGCCGTCGGGCTGTTCAGATAAACAACCACATTGGCCACATTCACACCGTCCGTGACCAAGCCTTCGTTGGGCACTTCGACAGTGGCACAAACGGCGGCATCCTTGGCGGCGGAATCACCTTTGACCACAACTGGGGCCAGCTTAGGGGCAGCACCGTCGAGAACGATCTTGCCTTTGATCGAACCGGTCTGGGCCGAAGCTGAGGCCGCGACAAATCCAAAAACAAGAGCGGCAATCGACGCACGCTGAGCGTATGCAATGATCATGGGATGGGCTGATGCTCCAGAAAGTGCCGGTGTTTCCTGATTGTGACGGAACGCGGAAATATGCGACCGACCGACGAAGCCACCGGAAACCATTCGTCGTTGCTCCAACTTATTGTAATTAATGAAAGAGACGACTCAAGCCCCATTTTTTGAAAAATGGCTGGATTTGTCAAATTAATCGAAGACAAAATTGTGCAAGACAAAAATTCATACGGAATCCGTAGACGAGAGATCGTTTTAAATGTCATTCCACGTCAATATTATTCTGCGATTTCGTTCATAAAAGACGTCTTATGAGGGTTCACAGGAAGCAGGCCTTCAGCTTTGGCCGATAAGCTGGGCTGCAACCAAGATAAAATCAGGACTGAAATCGTAAAATTGTAACAAAAAAGCCTCAAAAATAAAAAAGGCCAACCAACCAAATGCATGGCTGGCAGGCTTAAAATAGGATTTAAGGGATCAAAAAGCGGATCAGTTGATCTTGATTTTTGTCGCGTCAACTTTGAAGTCTTGCTGGGTCACAGCATCCTTGGCAATCAAAACATCCATACCGACAGGAGGTGTCAGGTATTGAACCGCTTCTTGCCAGACAACCACTTTTTGAGTCCCAGCCGGTACCATTTTGATCTCAAATTCACCCTTGCTGTCGGTAATGGCAAAATAGGGATTGTCCAGAATCAACCAGTATGCCTTCATCCAAGGGTGGATGTCGCATGTGACTTCCGATGGACGGCCTTCGGATGCCTTGGGCACAAAGGTGGACTTCGCGCCGGGTGAAAGCAGATTGTTGGACGCCCCATTGGTCCGCATCTTCGCGTTGACATTATGACCAACAGAATCGCTGGAAGTAATATCCAGCGTCTGTCCCTTCATCAGCCCCAAAACGTGCGGCTTGAAAACACAATTCTTCTGGTCAAAAACAATTTTGGCCGACATGAGAGCCTTCACGGCCTCAGGATTTACCGAGGTCGGCTTCGGAATGTAAACCAGCACGTTTTTGACGCCCTTGGAAGCATCATCCACCTCAATGGCTTCATTCACAACATTCGAAACAGCACATACAGTCGGATCCTTCACACCGGCGTCGCCCTTGGTCACAAGCAGTTTCAGAGTCGGCTTGCCACCCTCAAGAACCACTTTCCCCTTGAGCGTACCAAATCCATCAGAAACCGTAGGCACAGCAGCCGGAGCCGACGCAGCAGCAGCCGGAACCGCAGCAGCAGGAGGCATGGCAGCTTCAGTCGAAGCCACCGGCGCCGCCTTGTCGGCAGACTTGCCTGAACTTTGGATACGAGCCATGTCAACCGATGGATCAGGAACGACCACAGCGTTATCAAGAGGCGATGGTCCCCCGCAGCCGCTCAAGAGGAACGAACCAATCACAATACCGGAAAGCAGATAGGACTTCATGGCAATTTAGACTCTCGTCAGGTTGTGGAAGATCAAGGATCCTCCGTCGGTTTCTGTCAACACGACCCAGAACAGAAAAGGCACGACCAGTTCCCACTCTATGGCAACAAGCCGTGCCCTGAGTAAGCATTCTCATTTTTTTTCCGAAAATCACTCACCACCGGCAGCAGGTTTCGCGACCGGCTGAGCAGCCGGTGGAGCCGTAATCGGACCGCTTTCGGCAATCATCGATTGCTCAATGGCAGTAGAGTAATTCAGAAGGGCATCACGCAAGGCCGTGACCTGTTCGGCAGACTTGCCCAAAAGACTCTTCGGCGAACCCGGCGCATCAGGACCAATCGGAAGAATGTTCTGAGGCATCGCCGTGTAAGGCAAAATCCGAGTCGGTTTGGCAATCCACTGCTCAAGATAATCCGGGCGGAAGCGATTGTTGACCTGCCTCAAATTCGGACCATTCACATTGTTGGCACCCGCAGCAGGCATGTTCTTGCCCACCTGGTGG
Organism: Candidatus Kuenenia stuttgartensis; assembly: GCA_945865635.1. Taxonomy (GTDB): domain Bacteria; phylum Planctomycetota; class Planctomycetia; order Isosphaerales; family Isosphaeraceae; genus QWQI01. Next base: position 37,230 of record CAMBEP010000036.1, on the reverse strand, counting down.
CACTGAATGCATGCCCCCTTGGTCATCATGTTCCAGCCACCGGTAAGGTAGTTGGCATGAGCTTTTTCCTGATTGGCCAGATAGGCCTGATCGCGTTGGGGAATCAACTGATAGGGAAACTCCGTCCCATCCTTGGCCGCAAAATAGTTTGCCAGTTCTGCCGTCTCGGAACGCTTTGGATTGTAATGGAACTTCGGCATCCGCAGATTCGTCGCCGGACGAATCGGGTAAGGATCCTTCAAGAATGAAGTCAGCCAGGGCGTCTGTACTTTCTGACCCTCTCGCAACAAAGGAGGAGGCATACGATTCCACTGGCTCAAATATTCAATCCCATTCTCTGCATGATTCCAGGCCGTAAAGACCCAGGCAAAGTCCCCACCATCGGCAGGCAATTGCTTGACCTTGTCAAGCTTCATGGCAATGTTGTCGCCCACCTGAAACGTGTGCCCGGCTATGGTCACAGGTTGCCAGACCTGAATCGTCTGGGGCTCGTCCGCAGGCAATGTACTGTCAAACAGCATCATGCCTTCAATCGTGACATCCGATTCAGCCTTGGCGTCTGGATTCACTGTGGGCTGCTTCTCTGCATCAAACCCAAGTTTCGGATCCTTGATCAAATGCTTGTAATCAGAGGCCCTCGCACCATAACTCACAGTCACATTGGTCTCAAGATCGGGAAGTGCGTCCGATAACTTCGTCCCTGCAGCAATCGTATATTTTGGCATCTCAAGGACGTGACAACCTTTGCAGTTGTAACGGTCGATCAACTTCCGACCCTGTGCCATTGCAATCTTCTGGGGAGAATATTTCGGCAGGAATTTCGAGCTGATCTTATCCTCAACCAAACCAAGAACCAGTGTCATCACCTCTTCAACCGCTTTGTCATCATTGGACCAGGTGAATTGAGGCATCCGCAAACGATCGTCCCAATCCTTCAGATTTTCGTTCGTCTTCTTGTAGTCGTAGCTCCTTGGACGATGAAGCTTCTGATAGAGAAAGCCCATCCGGGTGTGCTCTGTCAGCTTTTCACTGAAGTATTCATCGGTCCCATCACGCTTGCCGTGATCATCAACCTGATCCACCAGATACTCCGTGATGTGAGCAAAATCAAGTTTCGTCGGGCTCTTGGAACCCCAATTGTTCAGCGGTGTACCAATCGGCTTGGCATTCTCATAACCACTGATCGAATGGCACCCAAAACACCCAAGCCGACTCACCGATTTCTCACCAAGAAAGACCAGTTTCTCATCCGTGGACATCTTCCCGACCGTCAACGGCAAGTCGGTCAAGGTCACTCCACCCTTACGCTTGTACAAAGAGACCAACTCGTCAAGAGCCTTGCTTACCTCCGGATCATTCACCGGTGGCAATTCCTCAAACGTCTTCGGCACATCTGACTTCACCGTAAGAAGCCAGGCAGCGATGTTGGTTGAATCTTCCAGAGAAAGCTGAAGATTCGGCATCAAAGTGTTTGGATGATACTTCTCAGGCGCAAGAATCCAGTTGGCCAGCCAGCCTTCACCCATCTTGGGATCAGGAAACTTCGCCGAAACGTTCGAAAGATTCGGGCCATAGTCAGCCGCAACGTATTGCTGGACTGGCTTTGGGAATTTCTCTGAAGGAAACTCTTTATGGGCATGGCAGGCCACACAGCCCTTTTGCATGAACAAATTCTTGCCCGCTTCTGCATTTCCTGCCGTCTTGATCTCCTGGAAACCCTCAGGCTTTGAACTCTTGGAATAGAGAAAGGCCGTAATGGCATGAATTTCTGCGTGATTCTTGGGCTGATCTGACTTCGCAGAATTGTTCGTCAAGCCGTAAAAGGCTGGCATCCGGGTGTCAGGGCGGAATGTGTGAGGCGCCTTAATCCACTTGGCTGTCCAATCCTTGGGAACTTTGGCCGCAATGTGCTTTAAGTTCGGGCCAACGGGACGGTTGTCCGTCATATCAGGACCCGTCGCCCCGTCACCGCCAATCTGGTGACAACCAGTACACCCAAACTTCGTAATCCGGTTATAACCCGCTTGAAGCTTTGAAGCCTGCGGAATATCTGTCACTTGCGTATGACATTTCACACAAGAGCTTTCCATGAAACGGGTCGGCAACATCGGGAAATCCCAGTGGTGCATTTCCTTCCAGTTGTGCTTTTCTTCCCACTCATGCTTCTCATAAAGGTCCGATGGTTCATGGGAAGAATAGGTAAAGTCTGTCCCTGAACCCTGACCGCCATGACACACAGTGCAACCAAACTTGTTGATCGGGTGTGGACCATTGGCATCCATATAAAGGCCAGCATTGACCACATTCCCCTTGGGATCAATCGCTGTCGCTCCGCTTGTCAATTGCGGGTGGGATTGAAACTCGGGCTTCAGATCCTTATTCTCAGGGTCACCATGGGCATAACCCAACTTGTCCATCGCTTGGTGACACGTCGTGCATCGGTCGTATCTTGGAACTTCCTTGAAGTTGTAGTTGATGGTCAACTCGGGAAGGCTGATCTGCTGGATCCGCTCTGGTGGGGCCGCCAAATCCAACCCCGGGAGACCGCGAATTTCCGCAGCGAGTTTGTTCGCAAGCGATCCTTCACCGTAAACCTTGTCCTTTTCAGAAACAACCCGCTTCGCTCGATTCACTTCGAGCTCAAGACGATCTTTTTCCTTGACAAGGAGGTCAACATTACCCTCAAGAGCTTTGAGACCCTTCTTGGACGCTTCCAGCTCAGCGGATTTTGACTGATAGGCTACTGTGAATCCATTAAGCTTCTTTTCGGCAGGAACAATCGTCGATTGAATGTAGCGCTTGGCTGCCGCATCATCGCCCCGGTCTATCATTCCATCATAAAGCGAACGGAGACTGTCAAGCTCAGCCTTCTGAAACCGCTTCTTGGTGTCAAGGTCCGCAAACTGACCTTCAATACTCTTGATTTCCGTCTGCTTGGCATAAATCGCCGGACCATTCTGATTGGCTGTCGCATTCGCCTGAGCGATTTTTTGATTCACTGCAACCAACTCATTGGAATGTTTGGCAATCAGATCCAGTTGCTTCGCTTTTTCAAGCTTTACCAGTTTATCTGTCTCAACCCGGTGAAATTCTCTCTGGATAGTCTTCCAGGGCCGGAAGTGATCGGCTGCGATCATCCAGACCGTCGAGCCCAGAAAGGCAATGCTTGTCACGGCGAAAACCACATGCAGAGTGGATGTCTTACGATACGTTTCTTCTGTGGCAGGCATGGTCGAATTGAATCCTTTTACGTTGGGCTCAAAATGTGCAGAACGGCAAACCGGAGCTTCACAAGAATGTAACCACTCTGGATCACATTCACCGGCTCACAAGCGAGGCTTTCGGTCATTCCTGAAGCCTCACCAACCGAAAAGACACACCACGGTCAAACCGAAATCTGACCGCATCTTACCGCAAGTCAACTGAATCAGATGTTGAAGAAGTACTCTGGAATGGCCACGATATACTTCAAATTGATCGTCCAGCGAAGCACCATCTTGATCGGCAAGCTCGCCATGAATAGAAGGAGCATGGCCAATACCGAATAACGGATGAAGCCTGACTCCATGACATATTTCTTGAAGAAGACCGCATACATCAGCCCTGGTAGAACCGCAAAATAGCCCATCGTCAGAAAAATTCCGGGCGCCTCACGAATCAAAATTGCCGAAGGACGACTCTGACGCAACCACTGAATCCAGAAAATATCAGAGAGGTTTACGTTGTTCAAGGGCTCCAGCTTGTGCAGATCCCAATACTCATAAGGCCCAAAGAAGTTCCAGTTCGGACCTCTCAGGAACGTCCCCAGAAGTATCAGAACGACCCACAATACCAGGAAGCCATACTGAAACGTGGAATAGGCAAACATTCGCTGACGAATCGTATAATATCCGTTGCCAGCCTTATTTGTGTCAATGTATGGCATCGCCATCATTCCAATGACGATGAAGGTAGGCAGGACCACTCCGGCCATCCAGGGATCGAAATAGACCAGCATTTCCTGAAGGCCCAAGAAATACCAAGGAGCCTTAGAAGGATTCGGAGCCTGCGTCGAACTGGCTGGCTGCTCAAGCGGGGCTTGAAGCAGAATGGACCAGACAATCAGGAAGACCGTTCCAATCACCACCGCAATCAGTTCCGTGTAAACCAGATCCGGCCAGGTCAATGTCTTTTCTGATCCCAATTCTTCAAGATTTGGAAGCCCCTTGGCCATGCGTGCATCATTAATCACAGCCCGCCTCAGACCAATCCACGTAAAATACGCAACCAGATAGATCAGACCAATGATCGGAACGTTGTCCGGCTTGGTCACAATATCCCGGAAGTCGTAATCTGTCAGTGAAAGACCAAAGAACAGGAATGAGAAATTCAAGGCAGCCCACGCCAGTATGCCATTCGCAACAAGCTTCCGATAGACAATCATTGCAATGAATGCAAGGGTTGATATCGTAAAGAAACTTGTCGCGCCAGAGGCATTATCAATTGCATTCCGAAACAACTGGGGCATTGCATATTCTGCACCCAGAGCATAAGTCATGCCCATCGCCGCAAAGATCATGGCCACAAACGACCAAATGGCTGAAATGATCGGTCGGCTCAGTGGCCCACCAATCCCAATCGCTGGCTGGTGCCGGTTCAGACTCGCCTTTAGACCTGTGTCATGTGACTCATGCTCTGCAAAAAGAGCTGCGTCAGCTGTGGAAAAGATCGCAAGTAAGACGGTGCCTGCGGCCAGCAGCCAATAGGCAATCTGTATGTTGATCAGAAGAAAGAGACCGCCAAATCCGTAGAAGACCCACGTTGACGTCCTTAGCCAGGCAGGCATCGAGATTGTCTTGGGACCAAGATCATCCCGGCTGGCACCCTCAGAAACCAGTTCCCCATAGCTGATGTAAGCTGAGGCACAGGCATTGAGAATCGAGCTGAAAAGATAGAACCATGAGAGAGCGGCCATTACGCCGGGAGTCAAGTCGGGATGATGATTCATCGCCACAAACCCAATCGTGAAGAAAGTCCCTGACCGACAAATCCTTTGAAGCGACCTGTCGCCAGACACGCGGGATCACATCGCCGTGCCTGGCTCGAATGGTCGATGACCCAATGAATCACATCGGGCCGCTAATTCCACCATCTTTGCGAACTCGCCAGAAGTGGATCATGATGAGCAGACTTACCGCCAGCGGAATCGCTACGCAGTGCAGGACATAAAACCGGTTGAGCGTCATCTCACCCACGGATCGTCCTGAGAGAAGTGCAAACTTGGCGTCCGAGAAACTCGTCACCAACGGCACCCCGTTGAGCACCAGAAGACTCGCCCCCGGCCCCTCAACACCAACTCCAGGCGTGGCCCGGGCCATGTTCGAACCCACCGTGATTGCCCAGATCGCAAGCTGATCCCATGGCAGAAGATAGCCTGTGAACGACAGCAGAAGCGTCATCACAAGCAGCAACGTGCCCACCACCCAGTTGAATTCCCGAGGCGGTTTGTAACTCCCTGTCAGAAACACACGATACATGTGAAGCCAGACGGCTATCACCATGGCATGTGCCCCCCAGCGATGAAGCTCACGCATCAGGCCCAGTGTCGTCACATCCCGAAGATTCAGAATGTCGTTGTAGGCGTGTTCCAGCGTTGGCCGGTAATAGAACATCAACAGAACGCCTGTCACCACTTCCACAAGGAAGAGAAAAAAGGTCGTTCCGCCCATGCACCAAGTGTAGCTCAGAGCGATCCCCTGACGACGCACACTGACAGGGTGCAGGTGGAGAAAAAAGTTGGTCAGCATCACCACCACCCGGTTACGACGGTCTGTCGGCATCGGGTGGCGGAATACACTCTTCCAAATCTGATTGTCCGTGATTTTGTCGGCTATGGACATGGCTGTTTCTGAATGTTCCCTACAAAAGCACGATGTCTGGTAAACTCACATCTTTTTGAACCACCACAACCCTATGCCTTGACGACACCCAAGCTGTGGCCTGAACCGAATCAGACAGGAATGAAGCTGTCAGGATCGTTCCACTGACCAAGCTCTTCCTGATATTTCTGGGCCTTGTCCACCACGATTTGACCATCCTCACCAACGGAGAGCTTGAATCTCTCCAACGGTCGTGGTGCCGGCCCCTCAAAGTTCACGCCCGAGACATAGAATCCCGATCCGTGACAAGGACATTTGAATTTCTGTTCGCTTACCAGCCAGTTGGGTGGGCAACCAAGGTGCGTACAGACTGTCGACAGGGCGTAAAGCATATCTTGGCCATTGTATACGGACCTGACAACCCAAAAGCCCCATTCCGCCTTCCAGCGCTCATTCACCTCACCAGCCTCGAATTGACTCGATGGCCCGACTTTGATCGTACTGGGTGGCTCTGCCAGTACGTTAGGAAAGAAAAAACGCCCAAGCATCGCTGAAAAAGCGACCAAGGCCACGCTGAAAGTCGTCCAGGCCAGAATCACCCACGCCACGGCTGGAATGGTTCCAATCATGAATCGGCGACGTGTGCCCTGAAGCGCTGCGATCGCCGCATTTTTGTTTGGTCGTGGTGGCAGGTTCAGATTTTCTTTTTTCACGGCCGGTCGTGCCGCTACCGCCGCTTTGCCCGCCACGGGTTTCGACGCTGTCTGCCGAAGGGCTTCGACCAGGTCCTTCGGATCGCTCATCTCCGCAAGAGGCGGCAAAACACGCGCCGCTGCTGCCGGTTTTGCCGTCGAAACCGCTGCCGCTGCGGCCGCAGGTGCAGCCGATGCCCCACCAGCCGTCGCCTTTGCGGCCGCCAGCTTTTCTTTCAACGTCAGTGGACGACCAAGCTCCGCTGGTGTCGGCACTTTCACAGCCGGTCCCGCTGAAGCCGCCGGGGCCACTACCGCTGCCGCCGCAGGCACAGCAGCACTTGCCGGAGCAGATGGAGCAGCCGATGCCGCTGTCGCTTTCGCTGCGGCAAGCTTCTCTTTAAGTGTCAGTGGTCGCCCAGATGGTACGGCCGCAACAGGCGATGCCACAGGAACCGGCTCTGCCACCGGTGCAGGAGCCGGTTGCTCCCCCTCCGATGATGCCTGTGCTGCTCTCGCCTTGGCCAGGATGTCTTTCACGTTCGGTCGATCAGCCATGGATGAGTCTTTCCACATCGGACCAAGGTGCGATCCCAGATCATTTCTGTCGATCGCCAAGTGATTATTCACTCAACCAGCAAATATGATACCGTGCGAATCTTGATTTACCCACTCGCCAAAACACCTTGATAACCTGCTCTTACAGATGTTCAGGCAAGCCTTCGGTTTTTTGAATTTCAGAATTCCTTGCGGTTTTTTCTGATTTTCCAGAGTCTGACGGTTTGGGTCACGATCAAGATTCCTTGATTATCCTATCCACCTACGCCCATCCTGTCCATAGCCTATCAAGCCCTCTTCAAAATTATTTGTGAAAAAAAACACAAGACCAACTCCAACCCACAGCCCAACCTTCTCTGCCTGAATCTTCCAAACCATGACCTTCCCGTCATTTGCCCACTTAAATTACCAACCTCACGATTCCAAACCTGAGCCGCTTGCTCGCCTCAGCCATCCTCTAATCGGCCGCCTTTCGGTTTTCTCTCCCCGACCTGCTTCAAATCCCCTCCAGCCCTGGTTTCGACGACAACTCCGTTTGATGGCTTTCATCGGCCTTGACCGATAGAATGGACAAACCACGACTTCTCCGATAGATTAACGTACATCAAGATGGCATCCGTCCGTTTTATATCCATACTTTCACCACAAGGACGTTTGCATCAGCCAACGTCCCCTCTGGCGGTTGGATCCCCAGCGGCACCTTCCAGGCGACTCATTCCTAAATCCTCATTCCAAGGAGCTATTGACCGATGAACTTACTGACAACTTTGAGTGGCTCCATGATGGAAGGCTTTTTCCCGGCTGGCTGGGATCTGGCAAAAATCGACGCCTGCTGCTCCCATACCGCAAGTGCCATCCACGAGCGTCGGCCTTGGTGGAACGACCGGTTCGAGCTGGTCGAATGTGCCACCATCGATGACTTCGACGTAAAAATGGGCCACGAAATTGCCAACACCATCCGGTCCGCCAGAGTGGAGGGTCAGCAACTCTCCATGATCCTGCCGGTCGGCCCCATGGGAATGTATCGCTGGGCCGTCTTCTTCCTCAAGGAATGGGGGGTCAAGTGCGACCACATTCATGGCTTCAACATGGACGAATGGTCTGACGCCAATGGCAACACCCTACCGGCCAGCCACCCGGGCGCCTTCCAAAATGCCATGGAGCAAGCCTTCTACGGACCGCTCGGAGACCTGACCGTCCCGGAAAAGCAGCGTCATTTTGCGACCACCGAAAGTCTTCCCCACTATGCCGAAAAAATTGGTGATCTGCGTGCCAAAGGGGCGCAGCATGTCGTCATTTTCGGGATCGGACGCGTTTGCCATATCGCCTTCTGGGAACCACACTTTGCAGCCGAGTTTGAGTCTGAAAATGCCTGGAAGGCACAGACTCACCGGATCGGAGCCCGGCTCCACCCTCTGACCATCGAACAAAATGCCCTGACAAGCTTCAAAAGCCGGACCACTCTCGTGCCTGCCTTTGCAAACACCATTGGGCCCGCCTTGTTTATCGGTGCCGACAAAATCATCGGTGGAGCCGAAGGCCAGTTTGGGCGTGGCATGCAGTGGCAGGGAATGAGCTTGTGGATGACCCTCAGATATGGGCCAGACATGTGGATCCCATCGACATTCATGCCCACCCAGCCGGGCCGTCTTTTCTTCACAAGCGAACTGGCAGGCCCACTCGAGCCGGAAATGAACTGAAAAATAGACTTCGAATCGTTTGAGCGGTCATGAACTTCCTGTTTCATCCAGCGAGCGAGGTTAAAATGACCTCGCTTGACGGATTGAATGTGTCATTTGACATTGCGTAAAGTATATATTTGTCGCGGCCACACATGACACATCGTATGAGAATGATGCCGGAGGCATCAAAGCAAGTAGCCGGTGGTTGAGCGAAGCGACACCTTCCGGTTATGAGATGGGGGTAAAAGCTGCTGGCACCCCGGCAGGGGTGCAAGACCTTATGTCGCGTCTTCGTCCGGTGGTGTCGTCGCTAACGCTCCTCAACCACCGGCTACTGGCTGCGATGCATCCGGCATCGTCGCGATCAAAAAGTGTCATTAATGGTCGCGGAGAGTATAAAACAGAACTTCAGCCTTCTTTCACAGCATTCAGCCCTGATCTATCCATCTCAATCTAAAATTTCCATTAAAAACCGACGCTACAATGATTTCAAACTTATTTTCACTTGCCTTTATGTTTTTCAACAGGAATCTCCTCTCATTTCATCACAAAAACGCCAAGCCCCAGCACGCCTAGTCTGCAAGCATGGTCATTCCCCAAATAAAAAAACACCCTAATCCACCCCTGGAAAGCTCTTCAGCTTATCCTTGAGCCGTTCTTTCAAAGCGTCCAGTCGCTGCTCGCGTGTGCCTTCCAGTATTGGAGGCCCAGAAGAATCGACTTCCTGCACCACTGACGGCTCTCTCTCAATCCGTTTTGCCATCGGCCTCGACGCAATGGACTTGCTCGACTTCGAAAACTTCCTTGATGGAATCTTCCTTTTCATCGGCTCAACCCTACCCCCCTCCATGCTCTGACTATTCTGTCACCAAATCTATTCTAACAAAATCACCAAGCTTCGTCTTGCACTTGCTCCTCATTTTTAGCTCTTTTTTTTGGAGTCCATGAATTTCTCCCTAAAACGGTTCCCCTGACCAGCACCAGCATGACATGAATGTCAGACCAGAGAGTTCATCCATCACATCATCCATCAACACATCCAATCACCACCCTGACTTGTTCTACCACTTCCTGATTTCCTCAAGCAGGTTTCAGTTCACGTTTGAAAATCCGCTTCCGCCTTTGATTAGCCCATTCTTTTCCACCTCGGATTTTGTCATCGGGCTGAAATCCGAAAATTGAAACTGATCATACCAGGCATGAAGTTCTGTTGTATCGCCGTCTTCCGTGATCGGCACAACGATCCGCATCCGCAAGTGCGGGTTCTGGCAAAACCATTCTGTCAGGCTCTCAGAGAGAAGCTTGGCCACTTCGCCCGTCGGGTCGCCCCTGCCAAGGTATACGCGAACCCATCCGCCCATTTCCTGCTGTATGATTTCAAATCTCGGCATGCTCATGATCATCCTCTTGGTTCCTTGCTGCGACTCTGCAACTTATTTGACTTGTTTCGTCTGCGACATAGACCCGATCACAGAATGGCCAACATCTCGGCTTTTTTTGCGATTGCTCCATCTATCTTTTGCAATCGCCAGAATTTAGAAAGCTCTTCGGCATCGTCATCGCCCGACCACTCTTCGAATTCTTGCGTCACAACCACATTTTTTTTTGTTGATTCCAGATGTTCTGTTTGGTTCACTATTTCTTGAGTCGCCATATTAACCTGTTACCGAACATAAAGAAGCCTATTAATAAAATTACACAAAAGCTTGTGGTTTTTTTGCATCAAATCCAGTCCATTGAATCGTCCAATCTTCATGACCAACGATCATCAACCATCGCTAGAGGCTTTAATTTAAGTCATAGGCCTAATCTTGTCCGTCCTTTCTGCTCCTTCCGCAAAAAAGAAACATGCTTGCCCCACTCCAATCCACTCATTCCCCAAAAACGCCATCTTTTCGGCGGTTTTACATTCTATGGAAAAGTTTCGGACGACTCTTCACCCGAGCGGGTTGCAAACCAAAAGACAAATTTGTCGCTCAACCGTTTCATTCGAGTGGGCAAGAGAGGAGCCTGTAAATAGAGAAGCCCCAATTTCTCATTCTCCAGGAACCTTTGGCATGAGCCCCAATCTGGCAATGACGGATATGCGGGACCGGATCGTCAAATCTGACATATCGCCACTTGCCTTTTGCATTGAAAGGTAGGAAAGTACATATTAGATTTGGCTGCCGTTCCGATCATCATTCTTGATATTCTGGTTCTGGAGAATTTTTCATGATTAAGGCATTCGTTACCAAATACAAGCAAGTTTTTATCAACACTTTTGAAGGTCGCAGAAATGGCCTGAATCCTCAATTGACCATCGAAGATTCCGTTTTGGAATCGCGCAACCTGCTCTCTCTGACGGTCTCTGATTTCCCATTGCAACCGATTGAAAACGGTTACCGAAATGTTGGCAAACTCACATCTGACAAGGCAGGTCATCTCTGGTTTCTGGAGTCCATCACGATTATGGATTCTGACTCTAGTCAGTCGTTCCCAAAAATTGGCGAGCTGAGCCCAACTGGCCAGCTCACGGAATTTCCAATTCCGGGTAACGAGAATTCCGTATTCAATTCCATTGTGGCCGCACCTGACGGTAACATCTGGTTTACAAGTTCGTCCGATTATTTTACAGACAGTTCGTCGATCTCTACGATTGACAGATTAACCCATGACGGAGTGGTCACTGAGTATCAACTTCACGCTGGGAGTTCCGCTCAGTCGTTGATCGTCGGCCCGGACCGAAACATCTGGTTTTCTGTCATCGACGCAACGAATGCGGACACCTCAGGCATAAATTCGGGAAAGATCGGCCGGATCACGCCAGAGGGGCGAATCAAGATCTTCAATGTCTCCAATGCAATTTCCATCAATGGAATCGCCAAAGGTGTCGATGGGCGAATCTGGTTTACAGCCGAAAATCAGAAGCCAAATGCCTCGGAGTCGAGATATGCGATAGGCACCATCACAACGGGCGGGCATGTGGAACAAAGGCTTTTGGATAAGACTCATTCGTATGTCAACTCGATTGCTGTCGGGCCCGACGGCAGTGTTTATTTTCAGGAATTCAAGTCTTCAAAGCCCGATCAATATGATTCGGTCAACGGGATAGGCCGAATCCGCCCCGGCGGGGCGATATCGACGATCGAAACGATGGGGAATGATGGATTGACCATGGGGCCGGATGGGAATTTGTGGACAAAAGGCTCAACCGACATGGGATGGGGTCCGGCTTTCCTGAACCGGACCACGCCTTCAGGAATCATCACTGTTTTTCCAGATCTGGGATCTGGCTCGTTTACAACCATGGGCAAAGGCAACAACTGGTCTCTTTGGTTTGCGAGTTCATACGATCCAGTGGTGATTAAAAGAGTCAGCGGCCTGTATAATCTGACAGGGGCACTTGAGACCCGCGGCCTGCCAAATTACAGCTATACCAGCAGTTCGATCGATTGGCCACGATTTGATAACACGTCGATTCAACCCCATCCAAGATTTGCTGGGATTGCACATCCTGGAGCAACCGTTACGCTTTATGCTCAGCCTGTGGGTGGCACCACCAGCATTTTTCTGGGCCATACAAAGACCAGCCGAATCAATGGCCAGTGGGCCATTCGTTCGAAGCCAAAATTGCAGGATGGGTCGTATTTGATCATGGCAACAGAATCAGGCTCTGGACAGGTGCCGACGCTATTGTCGCCGTTTTCTGACGATTTTTATGCAGCTTATACAGATAGTCCGGCACCGATGACGCTACTTTTAGATTCGAAGCCTCCAGAATTGACAGGTGTGAAATTAAACTATGCCAATCGGCAATTTAAAGTGATGGTCGATGCAGGTGAATCCGGGCTAATGCAATCGCCGCCGGACGGCACCCTTCTCCTGATGAGGCCTGGCCAGACCAAACCGATCTCCATTTCTGAACATTATTCTTATGACCCGAATGCAATTCCCGAACCAGCATCACCAATAACAACCATAACCTATGATTTCATTGACAAAAAGCCCATGCCCAAGGGTGGTTACAGCTTGCAGATCCGAAAGTCGGCCTTGACTGATACGGCAGGAAATCAACTGGCAAAGGGCCTCAGGATTAATCTTCGATAGAACGCGGGGAAGTAAAAGGGGTCTAAGGAAAAGGGGTCATTCTACTTTTCCATTGTGCTCTCCCAGCTTTAGGACTACCAAATCGCATTATCGATAGAAATGATAGCGATATAAGAGTCGCTGCAGTTAAAACTACTACTTGAAAAACAGATTTTATAATCGGTCTAAGATAACACCAAAAAGTGCTATCTACATTCAAAAATTTCCTCACATCCTTCACCCCTCTCTTATAAGTTTTTTCACTCCATTACATATTTTAGTATATTAGTCCCCATGAAGACCTGTCAAGACAAATCTTAAAGATAATGAAAAACTTATTTGTGGCTTCGTAAATTTTTACATGTTGCTTTTACGTTAACATATCGCCAATTGTGGCTTGGTCAGAAACTCTTTTGATTCAGGTATTTTCGCTTCTTTACGGCGATCTTTGTCGTCGATCCAGACTTGGGGCAGATAAAGTTCGCGATCGATCAAAGCCGAGCCGCGAGTCGAAGAATATGCGAGAAAGACACCAATCTGAGAATTCTCAACGCGACCGGCGGTGCCGCTATATTGTCGGTTGACTCCGGCGGATTTTACGCCTTTTTTGAGAAATCCCGTTTCGTCAACAATCACCACACCGTTGGGTTCGCCAAGCTTTTCGGCGATGTAAACCTTAAGCTCATCACGAACTTTGTCGGAGTCCCAACTGGCCTGTGCGAGCAGTCGTTGCAAACTGTCCGGGCGGGAATAGCCTGCGGATTCAGCAAGATTCCAGGAATTCTTGCGATGCGCGCCACCGACCAGGCCACGCAGAAAAGACTTGGCGTGATCTCGCATCTCAAGCCGAGGTATATGCTTGCATACCCGTTCTCAGATTGCGTCGAACTCGTTGTGCCAATCGTCCGCCACCAGATCGTCCATGACCTTGCCGTCTTATGATCAGGAGGGAAGGATACCGTATTAGTTAAAGATTACAAGTCCATCTGTAGTACTACGCAAATCAAGATGGCCTGTAAATTCCAAAACTGGAGGAGTGCACTCCACCCACCAACTGCAACCCCCTTCATATCATTCGCTTACACTGATTATCGTCAAAGTGCAGCCTTCACCAACCATGCTCCAGCTGATGCACCGCTTTTCCATAAACCCATAAACGCAGTCCGTCAGACGAATTATGACTGAGGCGTTATAAACGAGATCACCTGTAACGAAAAGCTCCTGACTCTTTTCGACATCACTAGTCAAGAGTCCTAGCAATACTTGATGTTGCTTGACAGGCCTGTTAGAATAATAGAAGATAACACCGAATTGACACGTTGGGATGAGATTTCGAGCATAACGGCAGGAGCGGAGACAAGGTGATCCACTCTGAAAATGTGCAAAATACCAATGAGCAAGACTCAGATTGACCGGCTTGGCGACCGACTCAAGGGCGGGCCTCACACCGACGTGGATCTTGGGTTGCTCGAAAATTACCGCCAGTCGTTTGGCGCGGCTTACGAGTTTGTCCTCCAAACGATTCATCAATATGGAGAGTTCTTAACCGGACGGACAAAGACCACTCCCTCGATTGTTGAGAAACTTGGCCGTGAGAGTCTTAGGCTGAGCCAAATGCAGGATATTGCCGGATGTCGGATGGTTGTGATCAGTATTCTGGATCAAGATCGGTTTACTGAGAAATTGAAGCATTCATTCCCAAATTCAACTGTGTTCGACCGCCGGCAGAAATCGAGCCACGGTTACAGGGCTGTACATGTCATCGTGGAAATATCCGGCAAGCCGATTGAGGTCCAGGTCCGGACGACACTTCAACACTCGTGGGCTGAAGTTTCGGAGAAAGCTTCTGATCTGATCGATCCAGACATAAAATATGGTGGTGGCCCACAGTCGTTGCGAACCATTCTCCAAACGATCTCCGATTTGGTATCGCTTTACGAGGAATGGAATTCCGAGTTTTTGAAATCCAGGCAATATACACAGCTTACATATAATGATTTTGTCATAATCAAAAAAAACTTAGCAGAACTTACAGAGCCTAATGATCTCGCGCATCAAGAAGAAATGCGTGTCATGGAATTGCTGGCAAGGAGATGGGAACCGTTTGAAGAACAGGACAAGGAAATACAAAGAATTCTGGAGCAACTACCGAACGAAATCCGCCAGAAGATGACTCGGGTTCATAACAGATTGGTCAAATTGGGGAGGCAGAAACCATGATTTTCCTGATCGAATACAAACGAAGTGAAGGCAAAATCGTTACTTTTCGAAACTACGACGCTTCTCATCGACGGGAGGCCCAGGAGACTCGGTTTGGAATCGAATTGGATCTCAACCTCAAAGGGATCAAGCACGAAGTGGTTTTGCTAGAGGCCCACAGCGCAGATGAGTTACTCCGCACACACCGACGCTATTTTGAGAACCTCGACTTAATACACAAGAAAAAACCTTCGCTTGCAGCTCGTCTCAGGGCAAATGGCTGCTTTGTACCAATCGACAAATTCCAGGATGAGCTCGACGACTTGCACTCACATCTCTATCAAAACTGGTCAGTTGATGAGTTGCTCTTGCACCCGGACGACGCCAAAGAATTCTGCGACACAATTCGTCGCCAAACTTCATTCCAGGGGCTGCCGGATGACCTCATTCTCAGGTGCCTCATCAGCCGGAGAAAGAATCCTAAAGGGCCATCGCCCAACCTCTCGGTGTAGCAGCTCCGGCCTCGGGCGGTGATCTCATTTCACCGGGCCGGGAATCGGGGCCTCAGATTCGCAGAATCTGCATTACAGCCTGGCGTTTTACGAAGACCATTTGCCCGAACCTTTTCTCAGCGTTGTCCATCGGCATTTTTTTTGGGCAATGGCGTTCAAAAAAAAAGGAGCAGCGCGTGTGATCAAATCAAGCTTGCTCAAAACAGGTTGTTGATTATAATTTTGAATCAGGCAATCTTCAAAAAAAAGAGATCAAGGAAGATCTGTGGCCATGATGGTCAAAATCAAGACGGGCCAGCGGCCCTCGGCCCAATTCGATCAGATCGTGATTCCTGGGGCTGTTCCCATTAGGCGTTCGCACCAGGTTTCGCGCCGCAGGGCGCTTGGGATTGGGGTTTCGGCTGCCGCCATATCGACCGGCGTGGTCCAATTCTGGGACGACGTATTTCTCAAGCGGTTTGCGGAAGTCATTCCAGGCCAAATCTATAGAGCCGCCTGGCAAAGGCCCTGGCCGATTGGCAGGCTGGTAGAGAGTTACGGGATCCGGTCCATCCTGAGCCTATCGGTGATGGGCACAACGGACGAGAAATACACGAGTTATGCCCAAGTGGCCAAATCTGCGTCGGTCGACTGGGTCTTGCTGCCGGTCATGGGATCGTATATGACTCTGGCCCAGATGGCAGAAGCAGCCGACTGGGTACAAAGCCTTCCAAAGCCCCTGCTCTTTCATTGTGTGGCAGGCCACCACAGGACCACACAGGCCCAAACCGCCTGGCGCATGCGGCATGGCAAATGGTCGGCCAAGCGGGCCTGGCGTGAGGTCAGCGAATATCGATGGACGGATCCGACAGGCGACCTCAAGGATCTTTCCCTGATAGAGCGCTTCGGCGAATCGGCTTATGTGAAAAAGGAGACTGGTTATGAACCTACGGCGTATGACGCGCTGGATGGCCCGGGGCATCGTCGCCGCGTTCGTGATTCTGGTGGGGGGCTTTTGGGCATGGCGGCACTCGGTTGACAATTTTGGGGTGGTGATTTCAGGCCCTGCACCGGTCTATCGATCCGATCAAATGACGCCCGAAACCCTCTCAGAGACGATCCACAGGCTCGGGATTCGAACGGTCCTGAACCTTCGTGGCCCGAATCCCGGCGATGCCTGGTATGACCACGAGCGGGCCGCCACACTGGCCAGCGGGGCCACCCAGATTGACATGCCGCTTTCAAGCTGCGACTGGATGAGCCGCGCCCAGGCCCAGGCCTTGGCCCAGGCCCTGAAAGATTCGCCAAGACCACTTCTGATCCATTGCTTTCACGGATCGGAACGCACCGGGCTGGCTTCGGCGATGACCCGCCTGCTGAGCGAAGGGCAGACCCTGGAGGACGCCGGGCGGTCGTTCTCATGGCGTTATCTATTTTTGGGGCTTGGCGATGGCGTTGTGACGCTCAGGCAGTTCCAGCAATACGAAAACTGGTTGATTTCCCATAAAATCCGACATTCGCCAACCCAGTTCATGGCATGGCTTAAAGCCGATTTTCAGCCCCGGTCGCCAAGCCGCGAAGAGTGGCCCTATGACCCATATCCCCTTGTGATTCGCAGCCATCCAGCCGAAAATGCAACAGGACTGGCCCATCAACCCAACTCGTCGGAAACCGCACTGAAATGACCACCCCGTACATACACATCCCACCGCCGGCCATGAGCACCTCAGAACCCTTTTTCGATATGCAGATTCGTGTTCGATATGCCGAGACGGACAGGATGGGCCTGCTGCATCATGCCAATTATTTCGTATATTTTGAAATGGGCCGAGTCGAGTTCCTGCGACACAAAGGTTATTCTTATAAGGACATGGAAGACGAAGGCAGCTTGATTGTATTGTCAGACCTGGGCTGCAAATATCGTCGTCCGGCATTTTACGATGATGTGCTGACACTTCGTACAATTGTGGAACGCACAACCCATGTGAAGATTGTGCATCGATACGAACTTTATCGCGGAATCGACCTGCTGGCGATTGGTCATTCGACAGTGGCTTGTGTGGATCGGGAAATGAAGCCCAAGCGGCTCCCTGCCGCCTTGGCAGCCGAGGATCAGGCCCCGCCCCCGCCCGGGCACGACACCCAGCCGGCCGTCGCCCCCTGAGACACACTCAAAAAAAAGCCCATGGAACCGGCCCGGCATGGACACAAATGGGCCGAAAGCATAGTCTTGATACGCAGGTGTTGCCGACCAAAAATGGGAACGAGTCGGCGGAAATCAGGCACTAATCCCGGGTGCGAGCGAGCCGTAAGGCAGACGAATCAGGCATGACCCTTCCAACGGACCCTTACCGCGAGGCCACCAATGCGCTTTACCGGCGCCTCAATTATGAGCGTGTCGGACTGCCTCAGGGGTCGCAGGGGCTGATGCTGGGCCGAATGCGGCGACTCATGCGCCGACTTGGCGACCCGCATCGAAGGCTCAAATTCATTCACGTCGCCGGAACCAAGGGCAAGGGGTCGACCTCCTCGATGATTGCTGCCGGCCTATCGGCTGCCGGATACAGGACGGGCCTGTTTTGCTCTCCACACCTGCATTGCCTCGAAGAACGCTATGTGATTGATGGCCAAAAGATTGATCGCAATGATCTGGTCAGGCGGATCCAGCAGGTCGAGGAAATTGCCCGTCTGATGGATGACCAAAGACCCGAATCCGAGGCCCTGACCTTTTTTGAGATCACCACAGCCGTCGGGCTGATTCATTTTGCAGAACAAAATTGCGATGCGGTTGTACTGGAAGTCGGGATGGGTGGGCGGCTCGACTCAACCAATATTGTGAGGCCACTGGTCAGTGTGATCACCTCCATTTCATTGGATCATACCAACCAGCTCGGAAATACGACGTCCGCGATTGCTAAGGAAAAGGCCGGAATCATCAAGCGCGGCGTATCAACCATCAGTGGTGTGACAGACCCGCAGGCACGCAGAGAAATCCAGGCCATGGCAACGCTTCGACAAAGCCGTCTGTGGCAGGTCGAAACCGACTATCAGTTTGAGGAATTTCCCCCCACCCGCCCCATTTTCGAACCGTCACCAAGTTCCATTCATCTACGAACCCCCGCACAAGACTGGGGCCTGATTCGCGTTCCATTCCTCGGGCATCACCAGGCGGAAAATGCCGCCTTGGCCCTCACGGTTTTTGATGCCATTGGCCAACTCGGCCTGAATGTCAGCAAATCGCAGGTCGAACGTGGCTGGCAGGGCCTGACCATGCCTGCACGTGTCGAAATTCTGGGCAAAGAGCCTTGGCTCGTGATCGATGGTGCCCACAATGTGGCTTCGGCTGAGGCCTTGGCCGACACCTTGAAATCACATTTCCCTGCCATGACTGGCAAAACGGTTCTGATCTTTGGAACCACACGAGAAAAAGACATTTCAGGTCAGCTTAAAGCCATTATGCCCGAGTTCGACCACATCCTGGTCACTCGCTACGAGCATAATCCGCGAGCCTGCCCGCTTGAGACCACGCGCGATGCCGTCCAAGGCTTGGGCAGGTCGGTCGACGGTCTCTTTGAAAAGCCTCAGGAATCGCTCCGCAAAGCCATCGAAATGGCTGGCCCAAACGGCTTGGTCGCCATCACGGGAAGCCTCTTTCTCGCGGCTGAATTGCGTGAATTTATCCTGAACCTGAATTGCAATCCTGAAACCGGAGCAAATTGAAAAATGCAACCCAAAACCATTTTCCGGACCGGCGCCCTGCTGGCTGGCCTGGCCGTTGTCACTGGCGCAATGGGCGCGCATGCAATCAAGGGGCGTGTCGAACCCAAATTGCTCGAAACTTTTGAAATTGCAGCGCGATACCAGATGTATCATGCCATCGGTCTGATTGCCGTTTCCGCCTATTTTGCCGCAATCTCGGGCGTCCCAAAATCGTCGGCGATTGCAATCCGGCTGCTCTGGGCCGGCACCCTCATCTTCTGCGGAACTTTATATGCAATCGTGGCCGGTGGGCCCAAATGGCTCGGCGCAATCACACCCATCGGCGGTACCTTGCAAATTGCCGGATGGATGATTCTGGCCTTCTGCCAAAAATCCAAAACCTGACACTCGTCCGGGCATCGTCCACTGACTTCCAGGACCAAAATCAGGCATCCTCATCCGTTGCCCAAACCTCATCCACCGAGGGCAGCGATTCCCGAAGCCTATACCCAATCCCGCGCACGGTTTCCACCAGCATGGACCGATCACCAAGCTTCTTGCGAAGGCTTTTGATGTGAACGTCGATCGTCCGCTCAAGCACCACTGCGTCCTCGCCCATGCCTGCGTCCATCAGCTCATGGCGGGAATAGGCGCGGCCAACACGCTTGAGAAGCGCTTCCAAAAGCCTGAATTCGGTCGGTGTCAGAATCACTTCTTCGTTGTGGACCGTCACCTGATGGCGAACCCTGTCGACCACAATCCCATGATGGCTCAGTGTGTCGCTCTCGTAGCCAAGATTTTCTTCCCTACGCCTCAGCTCACGCCTGACCCGCTGAATCAACACTTTTACGGAAAATGGCTTCGTCACATAATCGTCGGCCCCTGTCGCGAATCCAATCAATTGATCAGACTCCTCACCCTTCGCCGTAATCATGATAATCGGTATGTGCTTCGTAATGTTTGATGACTTCAAATCCCGACATATGTCCAGGCCGCTCCGCCCTGGAAGCATCAAGTCCAATAAAATCAGGTCTGGAATGTTCACCTGGGCCATCCTCTGCCCTTCATTCCCATCACGAGCGGATGTGGTCTCAAAACCCTCTCGCGCCAAGTTGATCTGGAGAATCTCAACCAGTGGACGCTCATCTTCAATGATCAGGATACGAGGCTTTGACATTTGTCTGATCCAGCCCCTTGGCGTTCATGTACAATTCTCACCATCACTTCATCATATCATAATGGAATCCGTGCGCGGTTTTGATTTGCAATTCGCAAATTTTTCGTGAAGATCCTTTCCCAAAACCGATCATCAACCAATTCGGCCTGTAATATAAGCCTCCGTCCGAGGATCTGTCGGATTCGTGAAAAGCTTGTCCGTCGGGCTAAATTCCGCAACCACACCCACTCGCCGACCTTGCGAAACATTCGCATCAAGCATCAGGCAGGCCGTCATGTCGCTCACCCGACGCGCCTGCTGCATGTTGTGCGTCACAATCACAATCGTGTAATCCGCCTTCAAGTCCTCCATCAAGTCTTCCACCGCCGCTGTCGAAATCGGATCCAGCGCAGAACACGGCTCGTCCATCAAAATTACCTCTGGCTCAACCGCCAGGGTCCGGGCAATGCACAACCTCTGCTGCTGACCACCGGAAAGCTGCTCGCCTGACTTATCCAGCTTGTCCTTCACCTCGTCCCACAACGCCGCTCGCCGAAGACATCGCTCCACCAACTCATCCATGTCACCCAGAAAACCATTGATTTTGGCACCCCAGGCAATGTTGTTGTAAATGCTCTTAGGAAAAGGATTTGGCTTCTGAAATACCATGCCGATCCGCCGCCGCACGGCCACCACATCCACAGCCGAATCCATCAAGTCATGCTCATGAAACCAGATCTGGCCCTCGATCCGAAGGCCGGCAATCAGGTCGTTCATTCGGTTGAAGCATCGCAAAAGCGTGCTCTTGCCGCAGCCAGACGGCCCAATCAAGGCTGTGATCTGGTTTTGAGGAATGGCTATGGTGATATCGCTCAAAGCCTGGGAATCGCCATAGAATACGGAAAGCGACTCCGTGCGGAGCACCGTATTGGAGTGGGGGCCAGAATTGGCTGGTGACAAGTCGGGAGATGCCATGGGAATTGACCAATACGCTGAATTGAGAGAAGTGTTTGCTGTCGAAGAGGCCACCAACAATTCATCCACCACGCTTCGTGCGCATGGACCCGGCCAGCCCCGGCCGCTTGCTCGTTCGCTGGCGAATCCAGATAGCGAAAAAGTTCATCGTCAGTAATAGGCACAGAAGCAGAAGAATGCCACCGGCCGCCACCGTCGAAAACGATTCGTCAGGCTCCTTCGCATTATAGAAAATCTCTACAGGCAACGCTGTATAACGATCCAATGGGCCACGTGTTACCTTCAAAAGGCTCGCCGCCGCTCCGACCATCAGTAGTGGTGCCGTTTCGCCAATCGCTCGCGAAACCCCAAGTATCGTGCCCGTCAAAATCCCCGGCGCCGCCGTAGGCAATAGGTGGTCGCGAATCATCTGCCAACGTGTCGCTCCAAGCGCCAGTGCTGCCAATCGCAACGATTGCGGAACGGCCCTTAGCGCCTCCTGAGTCGCAATCACAATCACCGGCAATATCAGCAGGGAAAGGGTCAAAGATCCCGCCAGAACGCACGGCCCAAGTGCCAGACTCTTAAACCCAAGACCACGCTGAAACAGGGTCAGGCCAAGCAGCCCATACACAATCGAAGGCACACCGGCCAGGTTTGCTATGTTTGTCTGCACAAGCGTTTTCCAGCGGCTCTTGCCTGTGTATTCCTCAAGATAAAGCGCCGCACCCACTCCCACGGGAACGGCAATCAAAATCACAAATAGAAGAAGCCAGGCCGAACCCACCAGGCCAACCCGATAGCCCACCTCAGAGGCTTCAATTCCAGGCTTGTTCACCACCAGCCGCCTGAGCAGTGCACAGGCATCGCTGAATCGTTCCCCAAGCGGGATCCCGCTCTTCGCTCCTGCTCCCGCAGGATACAAAACTCGCAGAAATACCGCTCCCAGAACTGTCCCCAGAAAAACCACACCAAGAAACGTCGCAAAAAAGCAGACCCACCGAAACAACGGGTCCATGATCGCTCGACGACGGCGATTGGGCCGAAAATGCGGGTCCGCGCTCGACCAGTTGGCAGGCTTGTTCAACGACTTCACACTCATGAGTATTCCTCGCGATAATGACGCAGAATCCAGCCTGAAAACAGGTTCAGGCAGAGTGTGATCAAAAACAGAACCGAACCCACCGCATAAAGCGACAGGTGTTCCGCTGTCCCAAAAGGCGCATCGCCCGATGTCACGGAAACGATGTAAGCCGTCATCGTCTGCACCGATGTAAAAATATTACCAGAAATCTGAGGCAACTGGCCCGCCGCCAAAACCACCGCCATCGTCTCGCCAATCGCTCGCGAAAATGCCAGGATAAACGACGCCATGATCCCTGAAAGCCCCGCAGGCACAACCACCTGTGTGCAGACCTCAAATTTGGTCGCCCCCAGCCCATAAGCCGCCTCTCGCAGCCCCTGCGGAACGGCCCTCAACACATCCTCAGAAAGCGACGAAACCATCGGTATGATCATGATCCCCACCACAATCGCCGCACTTGCCGCATTGTACGTGTCGACCTTGATCCCCACCAATTCCAATGTATATCTCAGAGCCGGTGTCACCAGCATCAACGCCAGATATCCATAAACAATCGTCGGAACCCCAGCCAGAATCTCAAGCGCTGGCTTGAGAATCGAGCGCGTCAGGCTCCCCGCATATTCACTCAGATAAATCGCGCTTGCCAGACCTATCGGCAACGCAATCACACATGAGCCAAATGTGACCACCATAGTCCCCCAAATCAAGGGAACAATCCCGAACTTGGGCGGGTCGGCCTCGGGCTCAAGCTTTCGGCTTGTCAGAAATTCAAAAGGCGTGGTCTCGGCCTTGATGAAAAATTGATACGTCTCTGTCCCCAAAACCACTAGAATCCCTATGGTGGTCAAAATCGTGATCACGGCGAAAATCGCCAAAATCATATGCACCAGCCGCTCCTGCCAATGCAGGAACCGGCCAGGCGATTTCCACTGAACTCGACCCATGGGCTCTCGATTCATTGGGCTGATTTCTGTTGGGCCTCAGGCGATTGAGCGGCCTTGGGTGCCGCACCTTCTCCTGCAAATGCTCCCGAATTCGCTTTGATCTCATCGGCGGTTGGACCCACATAACCCGCCTTCTCTGAGTGCGTTACCACGTTCTCCAGGTAGTAGCCCAAAAATGCTTTCACTTCGGCACGCTTCAACGAATCGTTCTTCACATACAAATAAAGCGGACGGGCCAGAGCGGGATACTCTCCCGAAAGAATCGTCTCTTTCGATGGTGCCACTGCTCCCTTATCACCTTTGATCTTCACAAGCTTCAGCTTGCTGGCATTCGCCGAGTAATACGCAAAACCAAAATAGCCAATCGAATCCGCATCGCCCGCAACCCCACGCACCAGCGTATTATCGTCAGGCGAGGCCTGAATGTCGCTCCTCTGCGACCGCGCCTTCTTGTTCACGGCTTCCGTGAAATATTCAAACGTGCCTGAATCCTTGTCAGGTGAAAAAAATGTGATCTTCCGGTCCGGCCAGGCAGGATTCAAATCCTTCCAGGTCTTGATCTTGGAATCGGGCTCCCAAAGCTTCTTCAAATCGGCCAGACTGAGCTCGCTCACAAAATCATTCTTCGGATTCACCAACACGGAAATCCCATCATGACCCACCAGATACCGTGTCCAAGCCAATTTCCCAGTGGCTTTGGCCGTCTCTTCCGGCTTCGCCTCGCGTGAGGCATCCACAATATCCACTTCGCCTTCCATATAACGACCAAACCCGCCGCCTGTGCCATGACTCTCAACCACCACCTCAATATCAGGATTCACCTTGCCATAGCCAACCTGGGCCGCTTTGGAAATCCGAAATACCGTGCTCGAACCATCCACCACAATCGTCTTCGCGCCCCCACCTGACGAACCGCCAGTACCCGACGAAGACCCTGCCGAATTCCCACCACCTTCGCCACCACCACCGCCGCCGCCACAGCCTGCCAGAAAAAGTGCACCAAATCCAATTAAAGTCATGCGTTGCGTCATCTTCATCATCATCGTTCTTCCTGTTGGGTTGATTCGCTTCAAATCCTGATTCCGAAATCGTCCTTCGGTCGTTTCTCAGTTTTGCCCGGGACGCAAACCAAGGTGCTTCCCTACAAAGTCCCGCACGAGTCGATGGAATTCCTCGGGCCTATCCTCCTGAGGCAAGTGCCCGGCACCCGCCCAGATCACCAGCTCACTGCCCGGTATCTCGCGAGCCAGAGACTCACCAGCCCGAACCGGAATCACATTGTCATCCTTGCCCCAAACGATTGTCACAGGGCACTTCAACTCCTTCAATGGAATCGGCCTGGACGGATCAGCCGGCGGGTTGATCATCGAAATCAACGCCTCAGGAGCTCCTTCAATCGTCGTCGGAATATAATAGGCATCAATCATCGCGTCCGTCACCGGCTCGTGACCTTCGTAAACCGACTCAAGCATCCCCTTGATCCGGTCCCGGCTGATCATCGTCCGCACCAAGGCCGTCGCAAGCACCGACGGACGACCCTTGAATTTTGTCGTATCCACCCCCGATGCCGCGAAATCCAGCCGCGTATAAGGCCTCGCCGCATCCACCAAAATCAGCCCGGAACAACGGCCCGGATGCTCAAGTGCCAGCCTCGCTGCCACCGCCCCACCCATCGAATTCCCTATGATCAATGGCCGCTGGAGCCCCAGCGCATCCATCGTATCCAGAACGTGCTTGACGTAGGCAAACTCATTGTACTGACCATCTTTCGGCTTCTCCGTCAGACCAAATCCCTTGATGTCAATGGCCGTGACACGCCCGATTTTGCCAAGCTCAACAAGATTCTTACGCCACGTGAATGTGCTCGAACCAAAACCATGCAACAACAAAATCTGAGGCCCAACCTGACCCGACTGAACATAATACGTCTGCAAACCGCCCGCCTTGATCAATCTTTCCGCCGGAACCACCTCCGACAACTTTCGCAACCGCTCAAGACTTGCCCTCGGCTTGGCAATCGACTCCGCAGACTGTTGCGCCTGACCTCGCAATAAAGGCAGGCTAGAGACAGAAATTGTCGCCACCAGAACCAGCAAACAGGTGAATCTTCGGAAATCTGGGTGTACCATGGTTGTGATCATATAGTGCAAATGTGAAGAATCGGTGAAGGGCCTGATAGGTTTGTGTGATATTATCAGGTTCCAGGCCTTGAAAATCATTCGGATCCACATCCCTTAAACCGGTTAGTCTTGCCTCTCCAGGCCCAATTCTAATCGGATGCACCCAGCTGGTGAACCAAAAAATATCCAGAGACTTTCCTCAACTCAATCACAGCCGTATAATTCGGCCTGACCTCACAGACACACACAAGCACAAACCTTGCCAACCTCTTCTGGCAGGCCAATTCTGGTGCTTTTCACAATCAAAAGTCGCTTCGGAACAACCCAACGCCAAATTGCAACGGAAAGAACCCATTCCCATGAGCCGACTCGGAACCATCACCTACAATATCGCCAAGGACTGGGATCTGGACCGGATCTTGAAATCGCTCGAAAAACTGGGCTATGAGGGTGTCGAACTACGCACCTCACACGCTCACAAAATTGAGGTAAACCTCAACAAAGCCGAGCGCGAAGCCGTGCGCAAGCGATTCGAAGATTCGCCTGTGGAAATCGCCGGACTGGGAAGCGCCTTCGAATATCAAAGCGACGACCCTTCTGTGGTCAAAAAAAATATCGAAGGCACCAAAGAATATGTCAGACTGGCACACGACATCGGTGCGCCTGGCGTCAAAGTGCGGCCCAACGGCATTCCCAAAGGGCCAGGCCTGATCGTCGAAAAAACTCTCGAACAAATTGGCAAAGCCTTGCATCAGGTCGGCGAAGATGCTGAAAATTTCGGCGTCGAAATTCGACTCGAAGTCCATGGTGCTGTCACCGCCGAACTCCCGAATATCGCCAAAATCATCCGCTATGCCGACCACCCCAATGTCTATGTCTGCTGGAATTCCAACCCCACCGATCTCCAGCCCGACGGCACCATCCAGCGCAATTTTGCACTCGTCGCCAACAAAATCCGCGAAGTTCATCTCCACGATCTGACCGACGAAAAATATCCCTGGCGCGAGCTTTTCCGCCTCTTGAAAGCCATCAAATACAATGGATTCACCCTGGCCGAAATCCCCGAAAGCCCCGACCCAGAACGAGTCCTAACCTACTTCAAGGCTCTCTGGCAAGCCTATCAGCCTGTCTCATCCACCACACCCAAGCCTTAAATTCAAGACTTCGCTTTTAAATATTGTTTCCAGCCAATTTCATTGCCATCGACTCACATCGGCAGCTTCATGCTGCCGTTTTTTTTTGTTTTTTTCCCTGATTCCATGCCTTCTGGGCGTTATTTCATCGTGATCGGCCACTGCTTCACAATGGTGGTCGTCAAACCAATCGAATTGGTCACGGTCAATGTCAGTTTAAGAGCCACTGCGCCTGTTTCAAACGCATAATCGCCAACCACAAATTCTGATGCCTTCGTATTTTTCAGTGTAAATATCGGGTGGCTGTGCGTATTGTGCCTGAGTTCCAGATTCCAGACAAAATGGTCCGTTCCCAAATCGCCATCCCATCCGTCAGTCGCTGTCGCTGAAAATGCAATCTTGTCACCCGCCTTAACCGTCGCCCCATCCTTGCCAACCACCAGATTCACGTCCGGACGCTTGCGACTGGTCAGCAGCAATGTCCAGGGATTGCTGGCCGTTTCGCCATAGGCATTCATCGCATCCACATAATATTCCCCTGAGTCCGTCTGCTCATTCATATCCGCAAGT
The DNA here is from genome assembly GCA_945865635.1 of Candidatus Kuenenia stuttgartensis. GTDB lineage: Bacteria > Planctomycetota > Planctomycetia > Isosphaerales > Isosphaeraceae > QWQI01. Next base: position 10,022 of record CAMBEP010000036.1, on the reverse strand, counting down.
TTCAATGTCGATTCCGTTGCCCCCTCAATTGGCTGGCCATTTCGATACCACTGAAACGTCACTGGGCCCGAGCCCGTAATGCCTGGATCCAAAATCACGGTTTCTCCCGCCGAAACAACCATCTTCCCGCCTCTATTGGAAAATCCGGGTGGGTCATTTTGCTGTACATCAATCACTTTAATTTGGTTGTCAATTTGTGCATCGCCCCGCATCAGCAAAAAGATGCGTCCATTGTTGTCATAATCCATATCCAGAATCTGACCATCCACCTGATCTGCCAGGCGGCTGACCTGCTTCGTCTTATCATCGATGGCATTGACCCAGCCCGAGCATAAATCCGCAAATAAATAATCGCCGACATAGCTTGATAACGCCGAATTCTGAACATGCGTTGGCCGGTAATAAACGCCGCCCATCACAGCACAGCCCTTGTCATTGTTTGAGGCAATGGCTGGCTTGACTTTGTTTGACACTCTCAATGGCAGCGACTTTTGACTCAGCGAAGTCATATTCTGATAAGAATAAAATGGGATTGTCATCCCCGAAGGATTGCCACCTTTGATCTTACCCTGATGCCTTCCTTCAAAATTAGGCCATCCGTAATTGGCCCCTTTTTTAATGACATTCAGCTCTTCGGTCTGGTACCAGCCGACATCGTGAATCATGTAGGTGTCAGTCGTGGCATCATAACTCGATTTCATCGGCTCGCGCACACCCGTAGCCCAAACTGCCCGACCAAGACCCTTACTGCGTTTGTAAAACGGATTATCCGTCGGAATTGTTCCATCCGTCCGAATGCGAAAGACTTTACCGTTCGGCATATTCAGATTGGAAATCTTCCGGGGCTCCTCAAGATCGCCAATCGCAAAATAAAGGTATCCATTTTTGTCCACCTCAAGCGCTCCGCCATGATGAATCTTCGGAGCATTGGTAATCTTGATCCGCATCAGCACAGTCTCTTTTAATGAAGGCGCAATGGCGGGATCAAGACTCTCGTTAAGAATCAGTTTCGAAACACGCACCTCACGACCACCAGAACTGTCTAGAGCGTAATAAAATGCATAAAGCGTCTGATTGGATGCAAAATTCGGATCCATGGCCAACCCATAAAGCCCGCGCGAATCCACATTCTCAGCATTAAGTTTACCCAAATTAGTCACCTGACCATCAATCGTCGAAATCGACCTGATCATCCCATCAAGGTCGCCCACAAAAATCCGTGACTCATGATCTGATACAAACGTCGTAGGCCCGCCCAGATGATTCACCAAGGTGCTGATCACAATTCCCTGAGGAAGTGTGGCAAGCAACTCGCGAACTTCAAGACGATCAACCGAACCACCCATATCTGGAGTAAATCGTCGGCTTTTACAAACTTTCATTTCGATTCCCACTCCGTGGTATAGTCATGCGAAGACCACTTTCGTGACCTTAAAAGATCCATCCTCTCAATTGATCGACTACGACAAAGATCACACATGGTCAAGAGCCTGGCTCAATCCAATAAACAATCGAAATAACCGGAATAAGGATTAAAACCAACGTCCAAATGCGTTTTTCACCTATCTTGCATTGACCAAATCCTGAAGAATCAAAGGCAAGCCGTGAAGCAAATCCACATGATCAGGCGCGGAATTGCCTGCAAAGGCGTCGATTCTTAAACGGCCCTCTACCGTTTCCGCCAAGTGCTGGGTCCGCATCGGCCCCCATCTGAGCACCGCCTTGCGCTTCAGGGCAAGCTGAGCCAGCAGCCAGTCGGCCGTTTCCGTGGTGCTTGCAAATGTGCCTGGAAAAATTTCCGTGTGCAGGTAATGAAACTGCTTTTCCCCTTTGATGGCCTTGCGGGCAAAGGCCAGAAATGGCTTCAGGGGCCCCTCCTCAAGCTTCGATTCCAATGGGCCTGGCTTCCCACCCACATAGCCTGTATGCAATCCATCAAGCAGCAAAACAGATGAAATCCTTGGCTCATATTCCACATCGGAAATCAATTCCCGAATCGCACCATAGCCGGCCGACCAGCCTACCAGCAGAAGCTTAGAAACCGGCCTTCCAAGCTTTGTTTCGGCCTCGCCCACGATCCGCCCAAAGAGCTGACGGTCATCAACAAACGGCTTGGAATAACGCCCTGAACCTGAACCAAGCTGCATGCTGATGCATGGCAATGGCTTTGATAGACCAGCCACTGCCATTTCCGGAATCCAGTCGCCGCAATGAAATGCAATGACAAGTGGTGAGGCAGACCCGGATTGATCCATGACCACCGCTTCGGGAATAAAAAGCTGACCAAGATTCAGCTTTTCGCGGCGTCCTGCCGGGCTCGTCTTCGTCAGCCGTGGATGCTCCCGCACATGTTCTACCATCGGCGAAGGGTTCTGCGACGATTGCGCCTCAACCTCCATTGGTGCATACATTCCCATGCCTAAAATAGAAATCAGCCTGACGATCTTGATTTTATTCATCGCATTCGCTTTTTTTTGGGGAATCCTCTGGCATGGCAATCGTCATGCCATATCATACGCCCCCTGAAAATCCCCTGGCAATCGGCTGGCGATCCAAACTCACGCATTTTCTCAATTCCAGCATCCATTCTCAAAGCTCGGTTGGCCCATCGCCGCCGCCTGCTTTCATCGCTTCCCAATCGTCCCAGCTATAGAGCACCTCACGCGCTGAGCCCGACTTATATTCACCCACAATCCCATCCTCATACATGTAATCAATCAGTCGCGCAGCCCGCCCATAGCCGATGCCCATGGCCCTCTGAAGTAGAGACGTACTCCCACGCTGCTCGCGAATCACCACCTCAATCGCCGCTTCATAGAGCTCGTCTCGCTGCTTCAGGGCGTCGCCGCTCTTGCCTGCTGTGCCGCCCTTCATCTGGAGCTGGACAAGCTCCTTGGAAAACTCCTGAGGATATTGCGATAAATAATTGCAGACATTCGTCACTTCCGCATCCGAAACGTATGTCCCCTGACTCCTGACCAAATGGCTTGTGCCCGGCACCAAAAACAGCATGTCGCCCATGCCCAGAAGGCGATCTGCGCCCATCTCGTCAAGAATCACCCGGCTATCGCCGCGACTGGTCACCTGAAACGCGATCCGGGCCGGCAGGTTCCCCTTGATCAAACCTGTGATCACGTCCACAGTCGGCTTCTGAGTGGCCAGAATCAGGTGCATACCCACGGCTCGTGCCTTCTGGGCAATGCGCACAATGTGATTCTCCACCTCTTTCGGAGCCGTCATCATCAAATCTGCCATCTCGTCAGCTATGATCACAATATAAGGCATGTAGATCGGAATCCGGGCTTGCTCCGCCTCATCTTCCGGCCGCAGCCTGGCATAAATCTCTTCTGCACCCAACATATTATAAGTCTGAATGTTACGCACACCAACACGGGCCAGGAAGGCATATCGCTCATCCATCTTCTCGCAGGCCCAGGCCAGCATGCTCTCGGCCTTCTTCATGTCCGTCACCACCGGGTGCATCAAGTGCGGTATCTGTTTGAATTGCGAAAGCTCCACCATCTTTGGGTCGATCAGAAGAAGCTTCACTTCGTCCGGCCGCTTGGTCATCAAAATCGAGATGATCATCGCATTGAGACACACCGACTTACCCGTCCCCGTTCGACCCGCAATCAAAAGGTGCGGCATATCGGCCAGATCATAGGCCAAAGCGGACCCCTTGACATCCTTGCCAAGAAATAGTGGAATTTTCATCCGATCCATCCGCTCGCCTAGGCTGCTGATGATCTCCGTCAGCTTCACAACTCCCCTACGCTCGTTCGGTACCTCAATCCCCACTGTGCTTTTGTTCGGGATCGGGGCGATGATCCGCACACTCGGAACCGCCAGGGCTCGCGCCAGGTCGTCGGCCAAACCAACAATCCGGCTCACCCTGAGGCCCGCCTCAAGCTCAATCTCAAACTGCGTAATCACCGGCCCTGTATCAATTTGTACCACACGTACCTGATGACCAAATTCCTCGATCGTCTGCTCGATCACCTGAGCTCGCTCTTGAAGACGATCCTCATTCTCACGCACTGCCGCGGCCGGCTGCTCAAGAATGCTAAACGGTGGAAGCAGGTAATTCGAGTTCTTGGGCGGCGACGCTGACACAGCAGATGATGGCCGATTTTGTTGAGCGGCCGGAAGATTGCCTGATGGCATCCCGGCTGGCAACACAGGCCCACTCAGAGCGGCTTGCGGGCTGGATGAGCGCATCCGCGCCGCTGTCGCAAAATTCGGCACACCGGCCGCGACCGGCGCTCGCTCCACAGGGGCCCGGCCTACCGGTGCTGCGGCTCGTGCAACCGGGGCTGAAGTGGCACGCCCCTCTTGAGCTGGTCGAGAAAACGGATTCCTGATCCTTAATCGATTCCGAATCCCGGAAAACATCGATGGCCAGCGAAGCATGCTATTGATCTCGGCCACTGGCCAAAGTATCAAAAATTCCCAAGCCAGATTCAACCCAATCAGCCCCATGGCAATGATGCCCAGACTGACTCCAAACTTACCTAAGTGCATCTGTGCATAAAGGCTTGCAGCCGATCCAACAAAGCCGCCGGGCCCAATCGGTGTGCTCGGCTTCAGGCCGGGCATCCACCGGGCCAACCCTGCCGCCACCGCCAGAATCAGAGGCGGAAGACCCGACATGCCCCAACCCCAACTCGCAAACGGACGCTTGCGAAAGACCAAAAGCGTGATCGAAGCCGTCCCAAAAATCGGAATCCAGACGCTCCAGCCCAGAATCTCCATCGCATGATGGCTAATCACCGCACCCACAGGACCGCACGGATTCGTCAAAATCGAATTCGAAGGGGATACCGATTCGGTCGGCGGGTCGGCGGGGTCGTAGCCCACAATCGACAGCCCCACAAACGCCACGGCAAATGCCAGAACGAGCGTAAAACCATATCGGGAAATACCTTGACGATTCCACATCCTCTGTCTTTCACCTGAATTGGATGGCTGGATCACGTTGTTTAAAAGCCTGAATTCGCCTTGCCCCGGAATCCTGTTCCTTATATCAGGATAAACCAAATCGACCAAATGCAAAAGGCGGATTCTTCACGGATTTGGTACTCCATCCAATCGCAAAAAAAAAATGAAATCAATACCGACCAAGCGACAACATGTCACCAACCTCATCCAATCCAGCCTAACCAAAAAAGGGCCGCCCCAATGAGCGGAGCAGCCCTTCTCGTTGATTTCCAACGGTTCTCCTGGCAGGAATCAGTCGGACGTTGTCAGGTCGTAAGTCTGGCCATAATCGCCTTCAAAATCTTCGGCGGCCTGAACATTGTTGGACGGGTTCAGGAAAATCTTGTCCTGCATGATCTCTTGAATCACAATCTGAAGTTTGTCGTTGGTCTTCAGATCCACATAAGGCCTGGCGCCCTGATTCACCTCAATCAGACGCTTTTGAATCAAAGTGGCCAACTTGAATCGGCCACCGACCTTATTGACAATTGCGTCTTCCTTCAGCTCTTCAATCATGGTAGTCAGGCTCCTTGTGTGATCAGACCTGACCAGAGGGCAATCAGTTCGCCCAAGGTCCGGTCCAAATGGTCATTGACAATCTGATGGTCGTACCAATGCGATTCCGCAATTTCCCGGCGGGCGTTCTCAAGTCGCTTCTGAATCACGTCTTCTGAGTCCGTCCCGCGACCTCTCAGCCGCGATTCCAGAGTGGCCATGTCAGGCGCATGAATGAAAACAAAAACCGCATCCGGAAGTCGCTCTTTGATTTGTCGGGCACCTTGAACGTCGATCTCCAGAATCACCAGACGCCCTTGTAAGGTTTGCTCCAGCACAGGCTTCGCCGGCGTACCATAAAAATTGCCATGCACCTCGGCAGATTCAAGCAGGTTGCCCTCGCGCTGCAGCGTCTGAAACTCCTCGCGACTCAGAAAAAAATAATCCTCACCATCTTTCTCGCCCGCCCGAACCGGTCGCGTTGTGGCCGATATCGAAACATAGGGCGACACTCGCAAATCTTCTGCAAGTCGTTTTACTACTGTACTCTTCCCTGAACCGGAAGCCCCTGATATGACCATCAGGCGACCTTTACAGGCAGGGGTACCAGTCGTTTCCAACTCGCGAAATATCTTCAAATTCCTGGCCCTGAAACCCTTGTTTTTTTGAAACGTTGTTGCGGCCCACGCCTGAATCTGACCCGTCACCAATCGACAAACGCTCCGCCTGATCAACGTGCAACAACGTAGTGTAGCAGATCCGGCTCACCAGTCAAGCGTTTGAAACACCACACAAAGCCAATCCTGCTGGTTTGTCGACTGACCAGGCCAATTATTCGACATTCAAAATCAGCTCGCGAATCTTTTCCAATGTCGATTTCACCTCCACACAATATCGACTCACCGCCACGTCCAACGATTTGGCCCCCAGCGTATTGATCTCCCGGCCCATCTCCTGCACCACAAATTCCAGCTTCCGGCCTTCGCTTTGAGAAGACGTGAGAATCTCGTCAAACTGGTCAAGGTGAGCAACCAATCGGGTGATCTCTTCCGCCACATTGGACCGTTCAGAAAAAATCGCCAGCTCGCGAATCAAATCTGTAGAATTCAAAACAATGTCGTGCTTCTCAAGAATCGACTGAACCCGGTCATGAAGCCGATCCGCATACTCCACAACCATCAAAGGCAATCGTTCACGAATCCGATCTACCTCCAATCGAATCTGCTTCGAATAACCAGAAAGCTCGGCCGCCATGGCCTGACCTTCCCGAGCCCTCGATTCCCCCAGACGTTCCAGAGCCTGATTCACCACTTTGGCCAGCTCAGGCCAATCTTCACTCAAATTGACTGTTTCGTAAGCCGGATCACTAACCACGCCCGGAAGACCCAGCAGTTGAGCCCAGTCCTCTGGCGGTGGTGTCGACCACTCCTCGCAAAGCGTCGTCAATTGCTTGCGATATGCCCTTAATGCCTCAAGATTCAAGCGATACGTATCAGAAACGAGATTCGGATGAATCCGCAGAGAGAGATAAATCGTCCCCCGACGCAGCTTCTCCCGCACCAGTCGCTCAAGTTCCGCTTCCAGACTGGCATACGGCTCGCTGATCTTGGCAACCAGCTTCAGGTGCCGATTATTCACGGAACGAATCTCGACCAGCACATTCCAGCGCTCATCCTGAACACGAAATTCCCCAAATCCTGTCATGCTCAACATGATCGAAACAAGGCTCCAGGCTGGTGGACATTCATGACCATGAAAAAACAAGCCGGAACAGTGTCCCGACTTGATGATCCATTTAGGAAATCAAAAAATCGTTCAGAACGCCAGACGCAAATCGAATGACTTCACTGGCCAATCGAAATTCATTATTTCTTGGGTTCTGCCGCTTTGACAGGCACTTCCGGAGCCGTGTTTGCACTCTTCGGGGCCGGGCCCGACGCTGGCAGGGGCGAAATCGGAATCGTCGCCGAAGAAACGCCAGCCTCCGGGTTGATCGCTTCGGTCGCCTCGCCAGACCTTGGCACAACCGTCTTGGAACGCGATTCCCCAGGCGTAACCTTCGTCGCAGCAGCATTTCCGAAGGCTGATCCACCTTCTCCACGATTGTTGTTCGAAACCACAACCAGAAGCATGGCCATCAATATCCAGACTCCGCCGGTGGTGATTGTAATGCGTGTGAAGACGTCGCCAGCCTTCGTTCCGAATGCGCTTGAGCCACCACTGGCACCAAAGGCACCCGCCAGGCCGCCGCCTTTGCCACGCTGAATCAGAACAAGTCCGATCATGAAGATACTGGTCACGATCATCGTAATTTTGAGCACGAACTCGAGAGCGTCCAACACGTCAATACATCTCCTCGAAATAGGATGCCAGACCGGGCAGGGTCATGCCGTTCCAAATCTGGCTCATCGAAAATTCAGCCTGTCTCTGTTTTGCGGCTCAGCGAGCCACCGAAACCTTGCGGCCCGCTTCAATGATCCCAAGGAAGTCTGAAGCCTTCAAACTGGCTCCACCCACCAAGGCCCCATCAATATCCGGACAGCCAAGCAACTCTTCGGCATTGTCTGGCTTGACACTTCCACCATATTGGATTTTGACGATCAAGGCCGTCTTCTCGCCAAATCTCGCCGCCAATGTCCTGCGAATGAAAGCATGAACGTCCTGAGCCTGACCAGGAGTCGCCGTTCGGCCTGTCCCAATCGCCCAGACTGGCTCATAGGCCAATACCACCTTGTTCATCTCCTCAGGCGAGAGTCCCGCCAGAGAACCCGTCAACTGACCGGCAACCACCGACTCGGTCCGATCCGATTCACGCTCTTCAAGCGTCTCGCCAATGCACACAATCGGATACAAACCCGCTTCCAATGCCGACTTCAGCTTCCGGTTCACCTGCTCGTCCGTCTCGCCCATCCCATGACGTCGCTCGCTGTGACCCAAAATCACATGCGTGCAGCCTGAATCAAGCAACATCGACGCCGATGTCTCGCCCGTATACGCCCCATCCTTCGCCCAATGCATGTTCTGACCTGCAAGCCCGATCGGTGAATCGTTCAAAGACTCACTCACGGCACTCAAAAATATCGCCGGAGCCCCCAGAGCCACTTCGACCTCGGATGCCGAACCCACTCCTTCCCGAACCGCTTTGGCCAATGCCTTCGCCTGCTCGGATGTCCCAGGATTCATCTTCCAGTTGCCAGCTATGAAAATTTTACGTGTCAGCATCGGTTTAGACTGCAACCTCCTCACAGGAATCAATCGTTTTGTTCATCAATTCCGCAAGCCCACGGATTTGAACCATAAGCTCCGCGTAAGCCTTCGGCAACAAGGCCTGAGGGCCATCAGAAAGCGCCTCTTCCGGACAATCGTGGACCTCAATGTGAACCCCATCCGATCCAGCCGCCACACCCGCAAGGGCCATCGCCGGAATCAAATCCGGCCGGCCTGTCGCGTGACTTGGGTCCACGATGATCGGCAAGTGCGACTGCCCCTTGCAGTTCGGTACGGCCGAAATATCCATCATGTTCCGGGTCGAATCCTCAAAACTACGCACCCCACGCTCGCACAAAACCACCTTCAGATTGCCCTGCGCCAATACATACTCGGCCGACATCAGCAAGTCCTTCACCGTCGCCGACATCCCTCGCTTCAAAAGCACTGGAATGCGCGTCTTGCCAACCTCTTTCAAAAGATCAAAATTCTGCATGTTGCGGGCCCCAATCTGGAACATGTCCGTATAACGAACCACCAGATCCACCTGACGTGGGTCCATCACCTCCGTCACAATCGGCATCCCAAAATGATCGCCCACCCGACGCAATATCTGGAGCCCTTCTTCGCCCATTCCCTGAAAGCTGTACGGACTTGTACGAGGCTTGAATGCCCCGCCTCGCAAGATGTTCGCCCCGGCGTCCCTGACCAAACCCGCAATCCGAAAAAGCCGCTCTTCGCTTTCAATCGCACACGGGCCCGCAATCATCGCCAAATGCCCGCCGCCAATCTTGATCCCCTTGATCTCAATAATCGAATCTTCATGGTGAAGCTCGCGGCTGGCAAGCTTGAATGGCTTCAAGATCGGTACCACCTGCTCCACTCCCTCAATCGCCTTCAAGGGCTGGGCCTGAAGCTTCGATTCATCACCTATCACGCCAATCACCGTTCTGGATACACCCCGGCTCACGTGTGGCGTAAAACCAAGCTCTTGAATTCGATCAAGAACATGCTGGACTTGATCTTCTGTACAATCAGGCTTCAAAACAATGATCATCACGCCACCAGATAGATATGTCGAACGGGCGTTCGTCGATTCCAAGTTGACTCGGTCTCTGTTAGGCCAGATTCCCAAACGCCCTGAATTGAGAACCACTACTATAGCCCTCTTATCGCCGTTTGAGAAGCGTTATTTTTGCGAAATGTCCATATATTTCGTCCCCGCCATTCCACTTATCCAAAAAACCTCCCATTTTCACTACCCCAGTCGCTCTTATTGAACATAAAACACACACAAAAACACCCGCCTCCCACCAATCCACATCGACTCCCACTCCTCAACT
>CAMBEP010000035.1 GCA_945865635.1 Candidatus Kuenenia stuttgartensis | reverse complement strand
GTCATAGCCAATGATGCCGAAACCGTGATACAACAGACTGGTGGACATGCTGAACTCCTGACATAGAGACTTTTACACAACTCTAATTAGGGTCAGCATGTCCATTTTATTTCAAGGGTTTGCGCGCTTCAGTCGGATGAACCATAAATCGAATATGAACATCTATGATTGCATGAAAATTATGGGCGGTTTCCTCAATTCTAAATAAAGTGAAGATAATCGTTTTGGAATCGCTTGACTTTAGATCCTGATAATCGTACAAGAAGGTCTGAGTTCTATCTCAATTCGAATGCTTGCAACCTATCACAGGAGATTTCTAGACAATGTTTTTCCCAAAATCAAGTGGCTTATTATTGCTGATAAGTCTAATGACAGCTTCCATAAACACGGCCGTTGGTGTGGATGTGGCTTGGTTCGCACCGACCGCCGTAAGCACCTCTAACGCGAACTTTCCATCGGGTACCGCTTACACGAACAACTTTGGCGTGGCCTTTACCACGGGCTCGGCACCCGCTCTTCAGATGGACTGGGTGACCATCGAGTTGAACACGAGTACTGTGACAACCGGTTCCGGGACGTTCAAACTGTCGCTGCGTGATACGACCAATACGACGGCATACTCCGCTGCGGCGGGATCGACAGAGCTGGCCGTGGACACCGTGAGCTTTACCATGCCGACAACCAACTCGACCGCCTTTACGCTGAATCTGACATCTGCGGACATTCCGAACATCACCAATTACGCCATGGGTGCTTCCACATCGTATGCGTTGATTATGTACAATCCGTCGAATAATATTGGTGTCGGGAGAACGACCGGATACGCTCAGAACACAACCAACGGCTTTTACACCCTGACGAATGGTTTCACCGCATTGAACACTTTTCGCAACAACACCACATACTTCAACAACTCCAGTAGTTACCCGTCTCTTCAGATCTCATTCGGAAACACGGTTCCGGTTCCAGAGCCTTCCACCTGGGCCATGGCCGGCATTGCCACGTTGGTTATCGCCTACCGCGCCCGCCGCAAGCAACTGGTGCGTGGTTGATTCAGGTCGATTTCTGATCGCTAAAATTAAAGCGGTGGGCATGAATGTGCTCGCCGCTTTTAGGTATAGGTCCCGAGGGGTGAACATTCTCTTTGGGCTCCAGAGGAGACATGGATTTATAGCTGTGTCCGAAGGAGATCAACATTCCCAACCTGATTCCCTATCGATCGAGCAATTGCAGGTCGCGTGCGAATTCCAGAGCGGAGTTATAACTCTCGGTCGTGACGCTGATATCGCCCCGGAACGGGTTATCCATAGCTGCGGTGACAAAAATGGCCAGCCCGATTGCGGTGGATAGCGAGGCGACCTGAAATACGTGCAGACGCGTGTTGTTATGGATAAATAAATAGGATGTGGTAATCGAAATCAATGCTCCAAAAATAATGATGAACCAAAGAATCGCGGGCAATCCATTATTGACGATCTGAATGCGAGCAGCACGATTTTCAACAACTTCTTCAAATGTCTCAATCACTTGTGAATGTAGAATCTTGTGCGATTCTGTCCTGGGTTCAAAGTCGAGGATTTGCATTTCAATCTGATCGAGAATCAGCGAGCCTTGTTTTGGTACCTGACCATCGCGGTGTGCAGGCCAGTCACTCTCAATAATAAATCGAACGTAATCGGCCAGGCACGTGTGCAGGTGCTGCATGGCCTGAATTTTGAGGCCAAAGCCGGCGAAACGACATTCCTGATCGGCCCGAGCGGCTGTGGCAAAACCACGCTCATTACCATCATCGGGGGCCTGCTCAAGCCCGACAGCGGCTCCATCTCCGTTTTCGGTCAGCCTATTGAAACGCTGGGCAGCAATGCCCTGGCCAGCTTCAGGGCCAGCTCCATCGGCTTTGTCTTTCAGCAGTTCAATCTACTGAGCACGCTGGACATTGTGGAAAACGCAGCCCTGCCCCTGACCATTCAGGGCGTGCCGCAGCGCACCAGCCACCAGAAGGCCAAACGGTTGCTCGAACAGCTCGGCCTGGGGCCGCATTTGAAGCGATATCCGGCCCAGCTCTCAGGCGGCCAGCAGCAGCGCGTGGCCATTGCCCGGGCGCTGGTGCACGACCCGAAGATTGTGATTTGCGATGAGCCCACGGCCTCGCTTGATTCCGAGAGCGGTCAGTCCGTCATGCAGCTTTTTAAGAATCTGGCGGCCGCGCCTGACCGATGCGTGATCCTGGTCACGCACGACCAGCGGATCTATTCCTATGCGGACCGTGTCATCTCCATGTCTGATGGTCGCATCACAGGCGATTCTGCCCAACCCGTTCTGCCCGTGGAGGGGCCCTGACTTATGAAACCCGGAACCCGGCTATTAGGCCAGTTGACCATGATTCTGGGCCTCTGCGGCGTAGGCTTTGCCATCTACGTCAACCGAAGCGGCCGCAAGCCCGCCGCCCAGTCAGGCCCAGCCAGCGCGGTGGTGACTGCCCCGTGGGCATCGGCAGGTGGCGAGACGGAGACCGCCCAGCCGCTGCACAGCCTGGGCGCGGCCGGGCTGATTGAGCCGCAGTCGGAGCTGATCGCCATTGGGACAAACGTCTCAGGCGTGGTCAAAGAGGTCTATGCCAAGCCAGGGCAGAAAGCGGTCAAGGGCGAACCGCTGTTTCAGATGGACGACCGCGAGGCCCAAGCCAGCCTGAGGGCTGCACAAGCGGCCCTGACCGTGGCCGAGGCCAGGCTCAAAGAGGCCTATGCCAAGGGCGATTCCCTACGTGACAAGATCAAATCGGCAGAGGCACAAGTTAAAGCGGGCGAGGCGGAATTGAATATCGTCGACGAAATTGTCGGCCGCGACCAGAAGCTGTTCGACCGCAAAAGCCTCTCGCGCGAGGAGCTTAGCATCACGAAAAACAAGCTCTTGGAGGCCAAATCCAAGCTCAGCGACTATCGTGCCCGTTATGATGAAAGCAGGGATGAGCTGCGGCTGCTCGTGACCGACTCAGGCGACGGCCCGTCCATCGTGCTGCTCAAGTCGCAGATTGAAGAGGCCCGGGTTGAGGTTCAGTCGCGGCAGGTTCGGCTCGACCTTTACCGTGTCAACGCCCCCATCACCGGGCAGGTCCTTCAGGTCAATGTGCGGGCGGGCGAATTTGCCCAGGCGGCGCTGAACTCCACGCCGCTGATGGTTGTTGGCAATATTGACAAGCTTCACGTCCGGGTTGAGATTGACGAATCCGAGATTCATCGATTCAATCCTGAAATGAAAGCCATCGCCACCCCGCGCGGCGAGGCCCGGCGAAGGCTTGATTTAACACTTGTCAGGGTCGAGCCGCTGGTCTCGCCCAAGCAGGTGCTGACCGGCTCGACCACGCAGCGCATTGACACCCGCGTCATGCAGGTCATCTACACGCTTGACGCCAAAGAAAAAGGCCTCTCCCCAGGCCAGCAGATGGATGTCTTCATTCAAAGCCCGGTGGAATAAGGCCTGGCCTTTTTTCAGCGGACTCCAATCGTAGTCAGACTTTTGACATAAACTTCAAGACCATTGAAACCCAAGGCGATCCTGAAAATGCAACCAAGAAGCCGTCATTCCCAGCCGATCTTTCAAAACAAGTCGTTCCGATTCTATTTATTTGCAGGCCTTATGCTCTTTTGCGGCATAGGCCAGCCTGGGATTCACGCTGCGGAAGCCACGGCAAAGCCTGAAGCGGCGGAAGTCGGCGGCCTGCTGCCTGCCGGGAGTTTTACGGATATCACCGGCAAGGCCATTGACTTGCGAGCCATGGCCAAGGAAAACAAGGGCCTGGTGATTGCATTTCATAGTACAAGCTGCCCGGTCTCGCGGCAATATAGCCCCACTCTGGCCCGTCTTGAAAAAGAGATCCGCCGGCTGGGCCTGAAGCTGGTGATTGTCAACCCGCACGGGACAGACAAACCGGCGGACATTGAAAAACTTCGGACGAACTTTCCTGCCGATCTGCCATATGTCTGGGATAAAGACGATTCTCTGTCCAAAGCCATAGGTGCCAGATCAACGACCGAAGTGTTTCTGATCGACACGTCCATGACCATCCGTTACAGGGGCGGCGTGGACGACCAGTTCACGACCAGCCGGATTATTGAGAAACCCAAGGCACAATGGCTGAGTGATGCCATTTTGGAAATGCTAAGAAACGAGAGAATTGTTAAAGCCGTTACAGATCCTTCTGGATGCCTGCTCGATTCCAAGCCGAATATAACCTTGAATTTCAATAAAATCACATACCACAATCGAATCTCCAGAATTATTCAGCAGCACTGCCTGGAATGCCATCACCAGGGAGGCTTAGGGCCTTTTCCTCTGGACACGTACGAGCAACTTAAGGATCACAAGTCGATGGTTCGATTAATGGTCAAAAATGACGAAATGCCACCCTGGTTTGCAGACAGGAATATACCAAAGGGGCATCCCGGATGGTCAAACGACCGATCCCTCTCCGCACCAGAAAAACGCGACCTGATCAACTGGTTGTCCTCAAAGGACATGGCAGAGGGCAATGCAGCTGATGCTCCGGTAACGCATAACTATAATGTTGTTGATTGGGAAATTGGCAAACCCGATCACATCTTCAAGTTGGAAGAACCCATTCAAATCCCAGCTCAGGGCAAAATTAAATATCAGGTTCGGACAATCCAGACCAATCTTGAAGAAGACACATGGATTGATGCAATCGAAGTCAAACCAACGGATCATGAAGTTGTCCACCATGCCATGGTTTATGTACTGCCTGCAAAGCACACACATGCCAAGACCGATTATAAAACAGATGCAGACTTTGAGAAGCATCTTGCACCGGAACTGCTGTTCGTCTATGGACCCGGTGATACGTTCGAGAAAAGTCCAGAAGGGTATGGCAAACTGATCAGAAAAGGCTCTCGTCTGCGTTTTCAGATTCACTATACGCCAAAAGGCGAGGCAACATCAGATCAACTGATGGTCGGCATCAAAGTGATGAAATCCAAGCCGAAGTATTTGGAAACACCGCATGCCATGGTAAATTTGGGTATTAAAATTCCAGCAAACGACGCAAATCATGTGGAAACCATCACTCAATTTATACCGTTCGACATCAGCCTTTTGTCGATCGCGCCTCATATGCACTATCGAGGCAAATCAATCAGGTACGATTTGGTTTATCCTGATCTACACACGGAAACCCTGCTTTTTATTCCAAATTGGAACTTTGAGTGGCAATTGAATTATCAATTGGCAAAGCCGATCAAAGTCCCCAAGGGATCAAGTATCCACACCACCGCAATTTTTGATAACAGTTCGAATAATATCGATAATCCCGACCACACCAAGACCATTCTCTGGGGCCCTGACAGTACGGATGAAATGCTGGTCGCTGGATTCGTCTATTTTACCGATTCCAAGGAAAACGAGACATCCAGTCTTCCAGCTCCCAAAGTGACTGGATCATCTGGATTATTTTTAAAACTCATCATGAACGATCAGGTCCGCGATCGGATGTTTCGATTCCTCGATTCCAACGGCAATAAAAAAATCTCCCGAACCGAGCTAGGTCGCATCATCCTCTTCGCACCAGAATTGAAAGACCGGCCGGATCGGATCGACAATCTCTTCGAACTTATCGATATTGATGAAGATCAATTTCTTGATCCTTCTGAATTTGATGCTTCATCGAAAATCGCAGGCTGATTGCCAATCAATCATGATTCAATTCCTGAGACTGTTCCAGGTTAAACACCGGAACAGTCTTTTTTATTGCAATCCACATAACTCGGTATCAAAAGAGCCAGATAATGCTGGCTCATGCCCAACATTCTTTGCTTTTTCTCTTGGGAATCGGTAAAATTTCTCATTGTCAATTGAGATTTTCATCAAATTGAAGACTTCCTCAACTGAGCGTCTGCGTTTGAAACAGAAATTGCATACGTCCGGCCGGTGTGCCCCCATTACTGGCCAGGCCCACTCTGCCAGTTTTTACATGCCCGCGACTTTTTCATGAAAAAAAAGCGTATAATCTCTTGAAGTAAAAGGCCAAGCCACGAATTGCGTTTCGAACAGATGCTTACGGATGAACTGGCCCAGTTCATCCGTAAGGCAAGGCGAACCACTTTGGAAGAATCGATCCATTTCTAATATCTTGCATCAGTCTTTTTTGACAATTGCCGATCATTTGCATTATCGAGGCAGATCAATCAAATACGAGTTATATTTTACGCGATAACAACTGACACATTGCCAATTGGAGCGAGGTCATTTTCAATCTCGATGGTTTGATGACGTGTATCGTTGATGGGCGCTCAATACATTTTTTTTCGTTCTGACGAGTGTGTGGGTCACAGATTTTATACGGAATTCGAGAGAAAGGATTTGTGGTTACCAATGGATGATGAGCACTCGCAGTTACTGACAATTCACGGTTCAGGGTTGAACCCATTGCCTGAATCCTAGAGAATGGATAACTTCAGGGGTGTGATTCCCGATTCGGACACGCAAGAAAGCGGGCATAAGACGATGCGAGTGGCCTATTTTGACTGCGCCAGTGGGATCT
Organism: Candidatus Kuenenia stuttgartensis; assembly: GCA_945865635.1. Taxonomy (GTDB): domain Bacteria; phylum Planctomycetota; class Planctomycetia; order Isosphaerales; family Isosphaeraceae; genus QWQI01. The sequence continues at coordinate 43,694 of CAMBEP010000035.1, read as the reverse complement.
CAGGCGATATGACTCTGGGTGCTCTGGTAGACGCCGGCGTGAGTGGAGAAGCGATCTCCAAGGCCATTGCCAGCCTCGGCCTGGCCGGTGGAGTGAAGTTTGAGACCGTCAAACGCTGCGGCATGCGCGCCACTTATGCCAATGTGGATGCCCCCCACGAGCATGTCCACCGCCACTTGCACCACATAGATGCCATCATCGACCGCTCGATTCTGACCGACCGCCAGAAGGCTCTGGCCAAGAGTATTTTTCGTAAGCTGGGTGAGGCTGAAGCCGATAGTCACGGCGTGCCGATCGAGAAAGTCCACTTCCATGAAGTCGGGGCCATTGATTCCATCATTGATATCGTGGGGGCCGCCGTTGGACTTGATCTGCTCGGTGTGGATGAAGTTCTGGCCAGCCCTGTGCCGACTGGTACCGGTTTTATTCAAGTGGCCCACGGCCGGATGAGCGTGCCCGCCCCTGCCACTGCGTTTCTGCTCAAAGGCGTTCCGCTGGCCGCCAGCTTGGTGGAGATGGAACTGACCACGCCCACTGGGGCCGCCATTCTGGCCACCACCGTGAGCCGGTTCGGGCCCCTGCCCGCCATGACCATCACCCAGATTGGAACCGGTGCCGGTACGAAAGACCTCAAAAGCCAGCCCAACGTGCTGCGATTGATTGTGGGCGACCTGGTGGAATCACGCCTGACAGATCAGGTCACGGTGCTTGAAACCAATCTCGACGATGCCACTGGAGAGCTGATCGGGCATGTTTCCACGCTGCTTCTGGAAGCCGGTGCGCTGGATGTCTATTCGACTCCGATTTATATGAAGAAGGGCCGGCCGGCCGTAATGCTGAGCGTGATCTGCGACCCGATTCGTGTGCATCAAATGGAGTCCATTCTCTTCAACGAAACCGAAACTCTGGGAGTGCGGCAGAGCCAGTGGAACAGGACGATCCTGCCGCGTAGGGCCGCCGTGGTGCAGACCGATTTTGGCCCAATCAAGGGCAAAGCCTTTTGGCGATCTGAAACCGATACGAAACGATTCTCGCCTGAACACGATGACTGCGCGCAAGCGGCAACAGCCCATGGAGAGACCTTGCGGACTGTTCTGGAAGCTGCAAGACAAGCCTGGCGGGCGGGCCACTGGCAATGGTCCGAAACCGAGCAAGCGGCAGAGCAAAAAGCTTCTGCCACAAACCCGGCACATGAGCACACGCATGATCATGGTCCTGCACACAACCACGATCATAGCCATCCCCATGATCATTCGCATGATCAGACACATTCACCAGACCAACACCGACATTCTGGCCACGACCATGGCCATGAGCATGGCCATCACCACCCTCATTGAGCATGTCGTCTGGGAATGATTTCGTGAATCGCAGTGGAGAGGCCCGCATTCCGCAACGGAACCGGGCCTGGGTTCATTTACGAACGATCAATTCCAGGCTGACAATTTTCCAGCGATCGCCAGTCTTGCGCCTGACTTGTGAAAATCCGAACCGGCTGGTTTTTGCTTGATCTGTGATCAGGAAATCGCCTGTCATGTAAAGAGTCTCAGGGGTGATAAATCGGGCGTATCGCACTTCGTTGACGGGCGACATATGACTGATCTGTGGTGCCAGAGCGTAAAGCTTTTTAATATTTTCCATACCTCGGTAGATTTTAACGACGGGATTGCCAAAGGGCTCGACCGCGGTTTCGACAATCTCGCCGTCGTCCAGATATTGAGATGCCAAGGCCGAACTGTCGCCTTTTTCGAAGAGTTTGGCACCGGCTGTGGTCAGTTCTTTCGCGAGTTTCCATGCCGCTTGATCCATAGGCTCGACACCTTCCTGGGCCGAGGCCGAGGAAACATTTGCAAAGAGAACGAGGATCAGGCCATATTTAAGCTTTGATATCGTTGCGATCATCTCATTGTCCATTCTGATTGATGATTAGTTCTGACAAAAGCCGGTTGATTCGGCCAACGGCCATAAGCATAACCGAAAAGGCAACGATTTGCTGAAATCCCGTTTTTTTTGGAGGCCAATTCAGACCACCTGCCCGACCAGTCGGCCCATACTCCAGGCGGCCTGAAAATTGTATCCGCCGATTCGGCCGTCGATATCGAGCACCTCGCCGATGAGAAAAAGGCCAGGCCTGAGCTTGCTCTGAAGTGTTTTTGGGTCGACTTCGCTTAATGCAACTCCGCCTGAAGTGACTTCGGCTTTTTCGAATCCGAGAGTGCCTTGAATGGGCAGGTTGAGGCCTTTTAATGTGGCGATCAGAGTTTTACGTTTCTCTTTGGGCAATTCGGCTGCAATGGCGACGGTGCTGATTCCACAGACTTCCAGAACGTGATCCTTGACCCTGTTGGGAAGTGATTCCGGCAGGAGTCGGCCCACCGAGACCCGGCCCTGGCGGCTACGGGTGATGAAATCCTGATCGAGTTGCTCTGGCTTCAGATCAGGTACGAGGTCGAATTGCAAATACCAGCCTTTGAGAGCCCCGACACGGGCCAAGCCTCGACTGATATCGAGAATGGCCGGGCCGGTCAGACCAAAATGGGCGAATAGAACGGATTCACGCCGCTGATCGGTCATCTGGCCGTCGGGGCTGACCACTTTGACCAGAACATCAGGCAGGGTAAGGCCTTTTAAGTCGCGCACCCAATCGGCTGTGGCCACGATAGGGACAAGAGCTGGCCTGGTTTCGACAATGGTATGCCCGAAGGCTGCGGCCATGGCATATCCATCGCCGCTGGTGCCGCAGCCGGGAAAGCTTTTGCCACCGGTACAGAGAACCACTTTTTGAGCATGGTGGGAATGCGTATTGGTCTGTATTTCGAATGTATTGGTAGAGTCGTGAAATGCAATTTTTGTCACAGCCTGATGGTTTGCAATTTCTGCACCAGCGCGCTTGTTGGCTGTTTCAAGAACGGCAAGCACATCTGCGGCGCGGTCCGAGAACGGAAAGATCTTGCCATTTTCTTCAATTTTTGTGGGCAAGCCTGCGGATTCAAACCAGCCAATGGTGGAATCGACATCAAAAGCCTTGAGCGAAGGGGCCAGAAATCGGGCCGCTTCAGGAGTAAAAGCGGCTTGAATGGCGCGAACACCCTGGCAGATGGCTGGCGATATGGCTGGGTCGATGGGCCCGGAAATGCGATCAAGGGATCTGAGGCCGCGTGCGTTTGTGAGGTTGCAGCGCGTACCGCCTGACATAAGGATTTTCACGCCCGGGCGGCGGTTCTTTTCGAGCAGAAGCACTCTCAGGCCACGTTCAGCGGCGGTCATGGCGGCGAAGAGGCCGGCGGCTCCTGCCCCAATCACGATCAAATCCCAAGGTTCAGAGGCATTTACGCTCATTTGGTCTCGCCTGGTGAAATAATTTCTGCATCCATGGAAGATCGAACAGGATGGATTGATTTATTTCCAATAGTTTCAATCGCTTTCAGGGCATCCAGAGCGGTTTTTTTCTTCGAAGGGTTTGTTTCAAGCGACATTTTCTTTTGCAATTCGTTGTATTTCATGCAGGCTGGGTTTTTCGCAGCGAGTTCACGGGCAATTGCAATTTCAGCTGTGTTGAGAAGTGTGCCGGTCGTACCAGAGGCCATCAGGTTGAGTCGATCCTGCCTGTGTGGGAGGCCCAGTCCATGGCCGAGTTCGTGGCTTGTTACGCGAGGGATAGGTTCGTCGATCCCACCTTCGACTGGCCTTAATGCAGCCGTCTCTTTGACCATCGCCTCGCGGCGGCCAAAATACACGCCATTTACATCAAAATCGTGAATGTAATAGACCTGATAACCGGGATAATCTTTGCGGGTGGATTCCGGAATGACGTCGCGAAAGGCCAGATGGGGCTTCTTTTGCGTGTCGGGGGCATCTGCCAGGCCCAGCAGTTTCAATCGGCTGAGATTCTCGGCGTTGACATTTTCAATGGATTCCAGTTTCCAATAAATTCCAGCCGCCGCCCAGACTGTGTTGACTTTGATTAAAATACGATGGATGTCAGGGTCTGTGAGTTGACGGGAGTCGACATCAGGCACATCGGCGGCTTTCAGGCGATAGATTTTCAGGGGTAGGATCAGGAATTCATCGGCGGATTTCGCCAGTTTGATTTCGATCTCGGGAGGTTTTTCCTGAGCTTGATTCGTTGGAGAAAGCAGGGTGAGAAATGCAATCCCGATGATGGAGGTGAATGGGTTTTTCATGGAGTTATTGTTCGAGACTTTCAGTTTCTGAGATTGTGTTTAGACATCAAAGGGGATTATTTATGACGTATTAAGCGGGAATAGTTATTTCAACAAGATCTTCACCGTTGGCGAGTATTTTAAAAGCGTTTTTCAATGTGGCACTCAATATAAGTCTCATCTGCTGATTAGATGAGTTCCCAGTTGTAATCCAAATGATCTTTGGAGGCGGTCCATAGCGAATCAATAAATCTTGGAAGTCAGAGTCTTTAGTCATCACAATCACATCATTAGCTCTAGCAGCCATGAAGATTTCTTGGTCGCTTGAATCACGAAACCCCAAATCACGTACATGGAAACAGTCTACATCGAAGTTCGATTTAATGAATTTCGATAGTAATGGGGAAAGCTGCGCATCGATCCAAATTCTCAAGCGACTAGCACCGGATGTGAAAGGCGGAGACTGGCGTATTTCAGGCAAGCGATCACGTCGTCCAGATCAAGGTCAGGCATTTCTTCAACAATCTCTTCTTTTGAAAGTCCTGAAGCCAATAGGTCCAGGACATCGGTCACCCTGATTCGCATTCCTCGAATACAGGGCCGACCGCCACATTTTTCTGGTTCAATCGTGATTCGATTCTCAATATTCGTCATGGTCGTCGACTCTTTCTTCAGAATACCTGACCAGTTCAGGATATCTCTTATCAATGATCTGTGTCCACCGTCACGGGCGGATCAATTTCAGGCTTGATTTCCGATTGCATTTGCCGGGCCACTTTTTCGGCCTGTGCCAGCACCCGGAGTGCATTTTCGCCAAGAATTTTGCGGACATTTGTTTCGGAATGGCCTCTTCTGAGCAATTCTTCAGTGATTTTTGGGAAATCGGCTACGGAGTCGAGCCCCTTGGGCCAGCGGTTGATGCCGTCGAAGTCGGATCCCAGGCCGACGTGGTCAACGCCTGCCACTCGGGCCACATGTTCGATGTGTTCCACAACGGTATGAATTGTCCCGAAGAGTTCTGGCTGGGTGGCCAACCAAGCCTCAAGCTGCTTTTTGACCTCGGTTTTATCGTTGGTCGTTTTCTGGATATCTGCCTGCTTGGCAGCCACTTTCGCAGCGGCGCCGGGCACGATGAAGCTGGAGAAGAAGTTGATCATGACCAAGCCTCCATTGGTGCGAAGACGGCGGAGGATGTCGTCGTTGATATTGCGCGGATGTGGGCAGAGGGCAAATGCGCTGGAGTGGCTGGCGATGACCGGAGCCTTGCTTGAATCCAGGACATCGGACATGGTTGATACGCTGACGTGAGAAATGTCCACGAGCATGCCAAGCCGGTTCATCTCTTTGACCACGCGCACTCCAAATGGGCTGAGGCCGTCGTTTTTGGGTTTGTCGGTAGCGGCATCGGCCCAGTCTAAGGTCTGATTATGGGTCAGGGTCATGTAGCGGGTGCCAAGCGAATAAAGAATTCGGAGCATGGAGAGATCATTTTCAATCGCGACACCACCTTCGACGCCAATCATGCTGGCACACTTGCCTGACTTTGCAATTCGGCGGACATCGGCGGCTGTGAAGGCCTGCTCGAAGTCGTTTGGATATCTTTGAATCATTCTGTGCACGATGTCGATCTGCTCAAGCACCGTTCGAAGCGGGTTAGGGTGCTTGCCAGGAATGTAGACAGACCAGAACTGGGCATTGAGGCCGCCCTGCCGCATGCGGGGTATGTCGGTCTGGTAAGGCAGGCTTTGCTTGGTTGCGAGATCAACCTTTTGAAAGTCGATCTGGCCCTGCTCTCGCAATTGCCAGGGGAGATCATTGTGGCCGTCAAAAAGGATCGCCGTTTTATGGATTTCACGAGCTTTGGCAGCATAATCCACAGGCTCGGAATCGAAAGGCTTGCCCAGTACGTTGTGCGTGAGCCCCAGAGCAAGGGAGTTTTTGAAAAAAAGTCGTCGGGATGTCATGGCAATGGTGGCTCCAGGTGATTTCGATGGATTCTTCAAGCGACCCTCCATCAGTTTATCAATTGGGTTTGATGAATGTCAGCCCGGAGGTGGAAATGGTGGAACCCGACCTGAATAATCCGCTCAATGTGCTTAATCCATTGAATGATGAAGCTGGTCTTATTCGGCAGATTCGAGTTATTGGTCAAGATTGCTCAAGTCGCCTGAAAAAACTTATTCTGATTTTATAGAGATGGGTCTCAGGGATTCGATAGGAAAGGTGAATATTGATATCTGTTAGCAAAAACGTTGCTAATGGTTTGTCGATCCATGGGCATGGATACAGGCGGGGCCAATCTTGGAGGGGCCCGCCAGCTCGAAATCTTTCGATCGTGCGGCAGGAGGCCAAAGATCGCGAACGACCCTACGGAGGTCACAGTGGCTTCGTTCGATCTTAAACGCAGTAATCGCAAGTTCCGTCCTGAAATTTTAGGGCCTGAACTGCTTGAACAACGCGAAGTCATGGCCGCATCGGCGATGGGCTTCTCACTGCCCAACGTTTCGGTGGGCAATTATGTGTCACCCGTGGCCTCCTGGGGCCAGCCTTATACTGTTCAGCTACAAGCGTTTAATCGAGGTGCGAGCAGCATTCCCGAGCCCATGGCTCAATTTCCTTATGCCAGCAGCATGGCCGATGCCAACACCACAGTCAGCATTTATCTGACCAAAGGTAATGGACCACATGCCGTGAAATCGCTGCTGGAAACGGTTCCACTGAACACCATCACACAGAATAGTGTGTATGGGGCCGGCACAAACGCTCAGTTCACCATCAACATGCCTGCCACTCCGCCTGCTGGTTTTCCGGCGGCTGGTGGACAGTTCAAGCTTGTTTTCGTGCCAAACGTTTCCAACCAGATCCGGCTGCCGGGCCCCTACCCCTATCAGGGCTCCTATTCGGTTCCAGTGAAGGTGCTGCCTTCTCTGCCTGAATTGCAATTCCGAGGCTCCAACACGCCCAAGACGCTCGTTCCAGGACAGGTTTTCCTGCCTGAAATCAAGCTTGCCAATATTGGTGCTGCCAATATCAGCACTCAAAATGCGACGGCTGGCGATCTTCAAGTGATCCTGGTGGCATCCTCTGACAAGGATTACCATCCGAATACGCCTCAAAGCGTGATCCTGGCGACCATAACGCTCTCTGACCTTCAGGGGCTCAACCAGAGACCCCTGGCGGGCGGAATCCAAAACCTGCCTTCCGGAGCGATCAACAATCTCTCGCTTGCAAGCAACCAGACCACGGTAACAACCGGCAAGGTCACTTTGCCAACAACCGGCAGCTATTACATTGGCTATATCATTGATCCTGAGCACAAATACACTCAGATCAGCGACAATGCCGGTTATGATCGTTCACCAAGGCTGCTTGGTATTCACTATGTGACTGCCAAACCAGGCTTTGTCGCCCCATCGAACATCACAAACACGGCGGCGGCCCTTTTCCCATCGGTTCCGTACATAGCACCCGCCAGCTATGTATTGCAAGTGCCAAATACGCAACAAGTGCCTGTGAAGGTGGCCTATCCACCGAACGCAGCCTTGGGTGGATTGAAAACAAAGCCTCGCGGTTGGGCCTGATTCACTCGCACAAAAAAGATGATTTAAAAAAGCCCCTGATACAATTCAGGGGCTTTTTTTATGGATAGGGACTGGTCTGGCCAAATCGCTTGCGGAGACTTTCCCGATGGAATCACCCAATAGGCCGGTTCAATCTCATTGGCAAGAAAAACGGTTCGGAAGCACTTGCCTGCGACATGCAAAGACCAGGGCCATGATGCCGACCAGGCTGAGGCTGATGCTTGAAGCTTCAGGCACGGGTGTGATCAAGTGGATCGACCCGAACTGGGTGGTCGCACCGGCACTTGTGGTGTTGTCGCCGATGAAAAAGTAGTTCGAAAGTGTATAAGGCGCTGACCCAAAGGCAGCATAAGTGTGTGTCTCCCCGTTAAGGATCAGACTGTTGTTGGCGTAAAGCAGATAATTTGCGCCTTGAATTTCGAGATGGTAATCGACGGCAGCAGCGCGGGTGTCAAAATTGGCGGATTCCGCATGTTTGAATAATGGACTGGCAGACTGGGCCCAGACCTGATCTGTCCAGAAACCAATTTCGATCCCCTTGTTATCCGCCCCCAAGAGGATCACGCTGGTGCCGGCCCGATCTGTTGAAACATGCGATTCGGAGATGACCTGCATGGACCAATCCAAAGAAAAACCTGCACTGGGATCAAGGCTTGGAAAATTGTTATTTTTGAAAACATTCAAAACCGGAATGGTGTTGGACCAGCCGCCGCGCCCGGAATCGTTGGTTGCCAGTCTGGTACCACTGGCGACCAGGCTTTTAGAAACTGTGCCGCCGCCGATTGCATCCTGAGCATAAAACAGCCAGCTTTGGCTTTCAGGCAAAGTTCCGGCGGACGCGTTGTAAAGCAGAAAATCTGTGGCTTGTGCAGCATTTAAGCCATTGAGGAACAGGCCCACGACGAGCCCGCAATTTCGGATCCACATTTCAGGAGTCTCCCTATTCAACATGCAAAACCAATTCCGCCAATTCTTAAACTTTTATCGGCAGATTTTGCCAGAAACAGAACCCATTTTCGGATGATGTTGAATAGAGACTTTCAACCAGATAAATCTCGAAAAATCGCTGGATCACTTTAAAGCTTGATCCAAACCTGGCCTGATTGGAAATCAAAAAAAACGGCCGATCAATTCCTCCAGCGTTTTGGCGGTGGGGCATCGAATTGTGCGGATGTGGGCGGGAACCGGACCCCGATTTTCCAGATCATCTCTGGCTGATGTTTTGCGAGCAGATATTTCATCACGACTTCGTCCGAAGGCGGCATTCCGGGATCTTCGAAAACAACGCAAAGCCGACACATCTGCTGTCTGCTCTTGGGGTTCCAGACTTCAATCAGCCCGTGGCTCTTGCGCGGTATGCGGTAAATCTGTTCGCCGTGGGTCACACTGATCCGGTCGTACACACAAAATTCGTTGAATTCTTCTTTCGTGACCACATCGCGAACCAGTTCGGCCGCTACGAGTTCGGGAATGCCTTCGGCCTGCACCGAAAGGTCGATCAGCATCGGCTCGGTCTCCTGAGTTTCCGCAGGTTGGCTGCGTCCCTCGATCACACGCATGGTTTCGTGCGCCACGAGATGTGCGTAGCCGGCTCTCAGCGCAGGAGTTCTGGCGACCAGGGTCGGGTGTTTTGCGGCAGATCGAACCACTTCGTGAGCGAATGTGTTGATCTCTCGATGGAGTTTATCCATCCAGTAACGGATCATCTTCACGCGGTCCGCTTCACTATATCGAAAGAGATGCGGGCCAACGTTTTCAATCGTGAGCTTCGTGTCCGGGGGCGGTTTTCTGGCTCTCTCCGCCTCAGTCAGATGCTCGCCTTCTTCAAGCGACTCCTGATACTCCGCATAAGAAATTTCGCCACGAGCAAACCGGTCGGCCAGGTCGCCTGCAATTTTGTGTTTGATGGTCAAGTGACGATAGGTCGGCCTGGCGGTGAGAATCACTTGCCGGGCATAGGCATCTTCTTTTGTGCGTTGATCCTGAGCGTCGATCTCCCAGCGTAGGTATCCAGTACGAATCATGGGAGAATCAGGCTCCGGGAATCGTTAAATCTTGGGCGAGTCAATAAAAACCGCCGCCTTGGATCGTTGGGACGATCAAAATTTCGGGAGCCGCCTCATCAAAACTCTTGATCAATGTGGTCCGCCCTGGCCCATCAATCCGGAATGCCAGTCGCCCTGATGTGAAGTTTTCTTCGAAAAGGGAGCGGGCGAGTGTCACGGATTCTGAGTCTGTCAATTCCCACTGAGCCAGGCAAAGGTCGCCATGGCCGGTTTTGAGTATTCTCAGCTTCTGCTTCGTTTTCAACTGTTCGGCCATGGTTGCAAAGCTCCAGACTGGCTTTGTTTGATTCACTTTCAATCCGTCATCGTGCAAACCAGCGACCTTATTATGGGCACCCAATCGGGATTTGAAAAGGCAGACTCAGCCCGAACGATTTCGCCCTGCCGCGGCCAATGATTCTGTGTGTTCGTTGATTGAGCTGCCGCCCGAGGCCATTTTGGTTTCATAAGTTGTTCCTCTCCAAGTGACTCTGCCTGTCAGGCACATGCGAATCACGACCAGATAAATCCAATCAGAGATCAGGCCTGAAAGGGGGTAATGAAGGGCGTCGTACCAGCGGCCACGATTAAAATGATAAACACGCGCGATCACTGTAAACATCAGAAGGTTATGAGTCAGCGACAACCATAACAGTTGCCATGCCTGTTCGCCACCGGTTCCGCTGACGATCAGGGCAAGGGCGATAAATGGCAGGATAAAAGCGGGCTGCGTGAAGATCAATGGTTCCAGGATCTTCCAAATCGCTGTCCATACATTTCGATTCCAGGCATCGTAGTAGATTCTGGCCCAGCCTTGCACTTGCGATTTCAGGTCGGTATACATCCGGGTGGAACAGATTTCGGGTGCGCTGGCTGTCAGGACCCGTTTTTTTGAGCCTTGTTTGACCGCTTTGGCCAGAAAGATGTCTTCGACAAATTTGCCCCTGACCGCTTCGTGGCCGCCTGCGGATTCATACACCGATCGCTCGATGAGGATGTACTGGCCATTTGCAAACGCCATTGATGACCAGTCGGTATTGACCAGCTCAATGGGAAACGATCGCATTAGTACAATGCCGCACAAAGGCTGATTGACGCGTTCCCAAAATGTATCGCAGCGCATTTGAGGCAGAAGACTGACCATGGAAGCCTGTCGATCCTTTGCCCATCTGAAAACGATCGACAGGCAGTCGGGATGGTGCCTTGTATCGGCATCGACAAAGAGCAACCAATCGCCAGTAGCCTCCTGCATGCCGCACTTTAAGGCATAAGTCTTGCCTGTCCATCCGTGCGGTCGATCCACCAGATGAATCACCTTGACTCGACCATCAGAAGCCTGGATCAAGTCGGCTTCGGCTCCGGTGCGGTCCGTGGAGCGGTCGTCAATCAAGATCAGTTCGATGTTCTGATAGGACTGGGCGAGTATGTCGCGGGCACACTGTGCCACATTCTGTTCTTCATCCTTACACGGCATCAGCACAGAGATTTTGGGCCCAGTTGGTTGGCTCGCAAATTCGTAGAGGCTGGAATTCAGGGTAAGTTTCGGTGTGCGCCAAAAAATAAATGTGATTGCCAGATGCCGAAACAGCCAGACGACGACCATCCAGGTTTCAAATGCAATGAGCCACCAGACCAGTGAATCCTTCATGCGGTCCTTCGCCTTTTTCGCATCGACGTCAAAGGAATGATTTCTATTGACACAAGATCCTGCGAATCATGATAGCGTATGTCCGATAAATCGGTTAGCCGTAAACCTTGGAATTCAAGGTTTTTGGAGGTTTTCTTACCGTTTTGTCGCAAACACCTGCAAATTCATTCCCATCGGAGTATGCACCGAGCCCGGCAGGATTTGTGCCATCCGGTCGATCGCTCGAACCGTCAGACCACGCGCCACCCCCGACTGCTTCCACGGAATCGTTTCACAACGGCCTGACCGAATCGAAACCACTTCCAGGCCGACCGTTTCGAGGGCCAATCGCATGGAATTTACCGAGAAATGATTCACGTGGACAAAGTTGCTCATGACACCAGCGCGATCCGCCATGGGATCACATCCCAGAATGCGGCGCCGAAAGCCTTCCTTCAGACGCTGCATCGGCCCGTGAGGGACCTTGATCGCGAGAATTCCACCCGGCTCCATCACTTCCGTGACAGATCGAAGGATCGACATCGGTTCTGGCAAATGTTCCAGAACATCGTTCAAAGTAACGGCCTTATATCGCTTGCCATGCTTTGCAAGTTCCTCAGCCCGCTGGGTATGGATGGCCAGCCCCGTTCGGCGTCTGGCAAATTCCGCGGTCACCGGATTGATTTCCAACCCCTCGGCCGCCCAACCATTCTCATAGGCCAGCCAGGCAAATCGGCCCGTGTGTGCACCAATATCCAGTAAAGTGCGGCGCGGCTTACGGAGCAATCGCGCGAGCCGCTTGAGAATGTCGCCATAAATCACATCGCGGTAGGTTGCCTGAAAGTCGTTTTCCAAACTTTCAGGGGTCCATTCGCGGTGATACATTCGCCCATAATAGTCTTCAATATCAGGAACAGAAGCCGGCTGGCCAAAACCACAGGAGCTGCACCGAGCCAGTTTACAAGCGGGATGTGTCGAATGATTGTAAGGCGCAACATATGGCGACCACTTGAGATCAATCACATCCTGCCAAATCTCAACCAATTTTGTCGACTGACAGATCCAGCAAGTCTCGGTCGGCTTGAGCGGTAAAGGTGGCAGACTTTTGATGACTGAATCAGACATGGGACCTGTTCCTGATTGACAAGGCAATGACGACCATTTCGTGGATACCATTTGCTGCGGTGCAAGACTTTTGCAAGCATTCCATCAAGGCAGATTATCCATTGATACAGAGATGGGCACAGATGTATTCCATGGAAGTTTTCCTGATTCATCAGGCCCGAGTGCAATCATCCCTAAAAGGCAAAACGATCCTATGATATTGGGTTAACATAACAACTTAATCGATCCAATTGGTGGATGATTATAAAAATAGACCCGTTTGGGGAGTCATCAAAACATGGAGTAATGCCTTAATCGCTTCAAAGCCGCTTCGGATACGAGTCGGGCCGATTGCAAGCGGGAGTCCAGACAGGCCATGGCTTGCTCTTCCGTCATTTCCGCCAGATCCGCAGGCCGGAGCAATTCACTGTAATGCAGATGAAACTGGTGACTGCCAGGCCAAGGCTGTGACCTGGGCCAGGCCTCAAACGAGCCGGCAATGCCAACACAAAGAACTTGACATCCAGACTTTCTGGCAATATTTGAAATGCCGGGCTTCAGTGGGTTCATGCGGCCGTCGGTTGTGCGGGTACCCTCGGGAAACAGGCCGACCATTGCCCCCTGTTTGAGCCGTTTGAACGTCTCTTTAATGCCGCTTGCTCCACCACCCTCACGCTGGATCGCAAATGCACCCATACTACGTATCATCAAACCAAGTATAGAGATAAACAGCCCAGACCTGGCCATGAAATCAACCTTCCTGGGCTGGGCGATGCCGAGCAAAATGACGTCGTAATAGCTTGCATGGTTCGCCATGAGCAGGCAACTGCCGGTTTCAGGCACCCGCTTGCGACCAGTGGCCCGGACCCCGCAAATGATTGCGAGCAAGACCAGGCAAAGGGTCCGCACAAGTTGGTACCAATGTCGAAAGAACCATTTTTTCTGGTTTTCAGAAGGTGTGAAAAGTTTCACTTAAGCCCCTCTCAAGAAGACTTTTGCGGATATGACCAAGCATCTCGTTGAGAACTTCCTCAAGCGATTTCCCGGTCGACTCAATCCGGACTCCGTCATCCGATGGCCTCATCGGGGCAATCTCACGGGCCGAGTCTCGGGCATCGCGTTCCTGCTGATCTTCAAGGACCTGTTCCAAGTGAATCTCATGCCCTTTTTGGATCAATTCGCGATAACGACGCTCAGCCCGTTCCAAATCTGTGGCATCAAGGTAAAACTTAACCAGGGCATCGGGAAAAACGATTGTGCCCTGATCCCGGCCCTCTGTGACAAGGTTCTGATTTTCAGAGGCTTTACGTTGCCATCCCAACAACACCTTACGCACTTCTGGAGCATTCGCCGCATAGCGGCTTGCCCGAGTGATTTCAGGTTCACGGATCAATTTGCACACATCGCGATCGCCAAGCCAGACCAGATTCCCATCCAGCCTGACTTGAATCGAGCCAGCCAAAGCGCCAAGCGCTTCGGAGTCGGTCATGTCAAGGCCTGCCTCAAGGGCCGCCAGTGTCACAACCCTATACATGGCACCAGTATCGAGCACAGACCAGCCCAAACGGCTGGCAAGCTCGCGGGCTGCTGTCGATTTACCAGCACCGGCTGGCCCGTCAATCGTTACAACAAGTCCCATGATGAACAACTCCAAAAATCTTTCGGCTCGATCACGAACAACCCAACCTATTGATTGTCACTCGACCAACGATGCTCGGAAGCACCATTTTCGGTGTTGGTTCCCGCTTCGGCCACAAGTGGCTTGCGGGCACTTATGGGCTCGTCAACATGATGCCAGTAAAGCACTTCCGGCTCGCCAAGAATCCAGCAAAGCTCGGCATTGTGTCCGTCGATCAGGGTTGGGAAGTCAAAGTGGCCGGCGGGTTCGCGTGCAATGATGCCCAATCGGCTCGCCTCGTGCTTGAAACCCATCAGCTTCGCCCGCTCAAGCTCCAGCTCACGACGAAATTCCTTGATCTCGTCCGTGTAATCGGCATCTGTGCGCTTGGACGGCTTCTTTTCGCCTGTCAAACGCTTCAACCTTTGGGCCAGCGTGTCCACAAGCTCTTGTTGCTCAGAGATATCCGTCGCAATGGCACGCACCAGGGGCAGCATGCGATTGGCGATTTCGACCGAAAACCATTTTGGATAATCCGGTCGTGGCTTGGTCAAACTCATGTAGAGCCTCTTGTTTTCGAAGAATTTACGGACCACGAATCCGACATCACCAAAAACCACCCAGCTCTGGTTCTATCCGGAACTATCTCGCTTAGAGAGTATAGAGGAGTTTCAAAAAAACTCTCAAGTGCCCAGATCTCGGCCTCACGCTTTAAACCATTTTTATGGAATGAGTTAGGATTGGTAATTCGTCCACCAATTCATTCCGGCGACTGCTTCCTGAGGAGCATCTTGGAAACGTCCTGAATGCAAAACGTGTTCAGAACCTGATTCGCTGAGAGCCCTGCCCGACGCGCCACACCTACGCCATAATTCACGTCATTCAAACCATTTACAGCGTGTGCGTCAGGATTGATCGAGATCATGACTCCACGCTGTGCCGCAAGACGGCAGAATGTGGAGTCCAAGTCCAGGCGGTAAGGGCTTGCGTTGATTTCGATCATCGTTTGGGTGCGAGCACAGGCAAGAATGACGGCGTCCAAATCGACAGGATAACCTGGCCTTGCCAGCAACAATCGGCCCGTGGGGTGCCCCAACATTGTCACATAGCGGTTTTCGGCCGCTTTGATCAAGCGCTGGGTCTGGGCTTCCAGATCAAGCCCAAACCCGGAATGTATGCTTGCAACAACGAAGTCGAACCCCGCAAGAACTTCATCCGGATAGTCCATCGAACCATCAACCAGAATATCGCACTCAATACCTTTAAAAATCCTGAACTTGCCTTCGTAAGAGAGGTTCAGCCGATCTATCCGTGCCCATTGCTGCTGGACTTTCTCGATCGACAATCCACCCGCATAAGCCGCTGCCCGGCTGTGGTCCGAAATGCCCAGATAGGCCCAGCCCTTTTTCATTGAAGCGTCTCCCATTTGCTCCAGGCTATGATCGCCATCGCTCCAGTCCGTGTGGTTGTGAAAGCAGCCCGTCAGATCAGAGACTTCCACCAGTTTCGGTATCGAACCCGACTCAGCCAGCAGAAACTCGCCTGTATCCTCTCTGAGCTCGGGCGGTATGAATGCCAAGCCCAATACCTTGTAAATATCAGCTTCATCATGACATACCGTGGGTGTGCCATCTTCATGATCAAGCCCGTATTCGCTGAGCTTTAAACCTCTTGCAATGGCCCGCTTACGCATGGCGATATTATGCGATTTGGAGCCTGTAAAATAATTCAGGGCAAATGGAAACTGCGGGTCTGTCACCGCCCTGATGTCACACTGGGCGCCTTGCGAGAGCCTGACACTCAATTTTGTCTCCCCATGAGCGATCACCGAAACAACTTCAGGGCGAGCGGCCATATCGGCAAGAAATTCAATGGGGCGATCTGTCGAAACCAGAATATCGAGGTCACCGATGGTCTCAGCAGAGCGCCGAAGGCTGCCGCAGAGGCTGCTGCGAATCACGTCAGGATGTTCCGAAACGGCCTTGAGTATGGGTGCAACGATCTTGCGGGCCGTATTCTGGAGCATCCGGGTCCCAGCCGTATCAAGAAAATCAAGCCCTTGAAGAATCTTGGCCTGGGTTTTTGCTCCAAAGCCTTTGATATCAGCAATTTGACCCGCTGTAGCAGCCTTTCTCAGGTCGGCCACACTGCTAATCGAAAGTGTCTCTCGCAAAAGTTTAATTTTCTTGGCACCGAGACCCGGCACACGCATCAAGTCCAACAAACCGGTCGGGAGTTCCACCTTGAGGGCTTCGTATTCAGGGCATTGGCCACTGGTTGCGAGCTGGGCAATTTTGGTCATCATCGATGCGCCGATCCCAGAGATTTCTCTCAGGGTCCCATCGGCCACCATGGTCGCCAAATTACCAGTGACGGTTTTGAGCGATGCGGCTGCGTTGTGATAAGACCTGCATCGGAAGGGGTTTTCGCCTCGAATTTCAAGCAGGGTACCCATTTCGTCCAGAATATCGGCGATCTGTTCAGCAGTCATCGTCTCAGGCCTCAGGAAATGACTCGACGGGACGGGAATTCTTGGAAGGTTCGTAATTTTAATCGATTCTCGAAGACGAGGGGATTTTTTTTCGACGTGATTGGCGGAACAGTCGCGAATTTGCTTTGAAAATCTTACCTATGGCCGACCAAAAAACCTGCGCCTCAGTATCGTTTGGATCGTTTCAAGGCTCATCGCTGCATTATTCGGTATGACTTGCAAAAAACCCTCAATTCGTCCACTTCTTAAGGTCGATAAAACCTCTGTACTCCTAATCAGGTTGAGGTCGATTTGGATTTTCGACTTTCAGGCCTCAGGCAACAAGCTCGTCAGGTTGATCTTGAACCTGATTTGCGAAACGGGTTTACAGAGGTATCCGGAAATGAAACGGCGTTATCGACCAATCTCGACATTGATTTTCACAATCGCCCTCATTCCGCTTTTCGGTTCGCGAACCCAGGCTTCACCGATCCATCACACGAATATGATCGCAAGTGCAAGCCTGAGACAGTCCTGGCTTGCGCAGCACCAGGCCCGCAATCATCAGCTCTGGGCGCAGCATCATATCGGCCACGGGGCGATCAATTCCGCGAGTCTGGCGAATGGGCCAGTGAATTTACAGCAAGTCTGGGAGGCTTTTAAAAGTTCCATGCGGTATTCCAGGCAGATGAAGCCGGCCTCAAGTTCTGGATTTCTGCCCAACACACCATTCATCAATGACTTGTGGAGTCGCCGAACGATCAATGCGGCTCGATTTGACGCGAATCACGGAACGATCGCCCAGATGATGGATTGGGAGACGTATTTCAAGAATACGCCCAGCCCCTTGAGCATATCGAGCGCTTTGAAAGGCCCTACAGTG
Source organism: Candidatus Kuenenia stuttgartensis (assembly GCA_945865635.1). Taxonomy (GTDB): domain Bacteria; phylum Planctomycetota; class Planctomycetia; order Isosphaerales; family Isosphaeraceae; genus QWQI01. Next base: position 26,203 of record CAMBEP010000035.1, on the reverse strand, counting down.
GTCCCTCCGGCAAGCCCTCTGAACCCTCAAATTATAATTCCTGAGCCATCCAGCGTTTTGATCGGTCTGTCGATGATCGGGATCGCTTACTGGGCGAGTCGGAAAACGATAAAATCTGATCAGATTTGATGAGAAATCGGTCAATATCCGCACGATCAGCCAGAGTCAGGATTTTCTTTCCATCGTTTCATTGGGTACAATCCCATACATAAGCGGACTTACCGGAGTCGTGATGGCTCCGGTTTTGTCGTTTCCCGTAGTAAGGACACCCGTGGCATGGCCTCATCCCAAGATCCGTTTTATATCACAACAGCCATCGACTACCCCAATAGTCGCCCCCATATTGGCACAGCCTTCGAAAAGATCGGTGCCGATGCCCAGGCCAGATTTCAACGCATGAAGGGCCGGGATGTCCATTTCCTGATGGGCAACGATGAAAACACAATCAAAGTCATTCAGAGAGCGACCGAATTGGGGCTGGAGCCAAAGCCATATGTGGACGACATGGCCCGCCAGTTCCAAGAGGTATGGACGGCTTTGAATGTCTCTAACACGGATTTTATCCAGACCAGCCAGTCTCGCCATCATATTGGCAGCCGAAAATTCATCCAGGCTGTGTATGATGCCGGGCATATTTTCAAGAAGACCTATACCGGCCTTTATTGCAATGGCTGCGAGTCTTTCAAGACCGAAAAGGAACTGATTGCGGGCCGATGTCCAAACCATCAGTCGCAAGAATTAAAGCAAGTCGAGGAGGAGAACTATTTCTTTCGCCTCTCAGACTTTGCAGATCGCTTGCTGGAGCATTACCGGACGCATCCAGAATTCATCAAGCCGGATAGCCGCCTGAATGAGATCGTGAACCTGGTGGAATCGGGCCTTCAGGATGTATCCATCAGCCGTAAAGGTTTTGTCTGGGGAATACCTGTCCCATTTGATGAGGATCAGACGATTTATGTCTGGTTTGATGCTCTGCTGAATTACATCACAGCGATTGGTTATGGGTCGGACGATGAAACGCTTTATCTGAAGTACTGGCCAGCCGATGTGCACGTGATTGGCAAAGACATTACTCGATTTCATTGTGCGCTTTGGCCTGCGATGCTGATGGCGGCCGGCCTGCCCTTGCCAAAATCCGTTTATGCACATGGCTTTGTCTATAATAAAGGCGAGAAGATTTCAAAATCGGCTGGAACAGCCATCGACCCGATGACTGTTTATCAGACATTTGGAACCGACCCGTTCCGCTATTACTTTCTCAAGGAATGTGTGTTCGGAAGTGACGGCAACTTCAGCGAAGAACGATTTGTCGAGCTCTACAACTCGGATCTGGCCAACAATCTTGGCAATCTTTACAGCCGCACCATATCTATGTGTGTGCGTTATTTTGAAGGCAATCTTGAGGGATCCTCGACAATCAATCCTACGGATTGGAAAAGTGGTCTGGATCTTGGAGAGCTTGCCAACGAGCTTGACGATCTGGTTTCGAGATTCGAATATAGCCAAGCCTTGCAGACCATCTGGTCGCAGATCTTGGATCGGGCCAATCGCTACATCCAGAACACAGAACCCTTTAAGCTGATCAAAACGGATCGCGAAGCCTGTAAGCAGGTGCTTGCGAATTTGGCGGATGCGATTCGCGTGACGGGAATCCTGCTGAAGCCTTTTCTGCCTGGCACAGCAGAGACTTTTTATCGATCGTTCAACTTCGAGGATTCAGGATCATGGGACTCGCTTGATTTCCAACAGATTGCGAACCCGCCCTCAGGCAGACCCGATTATCGGGTCACAGCGGCCCTGGAAGCAGGCAAACCCTTGCCAATGTTTCCTAAAATCCAGCCATCGACCGAATCATGAGCCATGATCGGCCAAAACCTCGGATAAAGCTCCTACAAAGGCGCGATTTCTATTGAAAAACCGCGCTTTTACGGGTTTTTACGGGTTTATCTTGAAATATACGTCTGGTCGTCAGTTGTGGCTTTTTGGGCCATCCTACGCACGGATTCAATACCATAGAGGCAAGAATCTTTGGTTTTGTAGCCATCTTTAAAAGCGATCACTTCGCCATTCAAGGTAAGCATACGCCAGCAAAATTCGCCATTTTTGTCTACGTAAACCTGAAACACACCCATGGTTAATTCGAGCCTCACAAAAGGTTCTACTCTTAATCGACTGAAATAGATGACAGGCGAAGCCCTAAAAGCAAAGCCTGACGTGATAATTCACGTCAGGCGTCATTGTCATTATAAATTTAGACCATGTCAAACGAAAATGATTTCCGAAGCGATTTGTTATGCTCCAGACCACTTTCATGAACCAAAAAAGCATCACGCAACCAATTACAATTCCGGATTGTTGTGGTGGTGATACTGGTGATCCGGGTGGTGATTGTGGTTCTTTTCAAGCCGCTTCGCCAGCAAGGCTCCATACTTGTGATTCGCCGCATTGAATGCAGCCATTGGGTCATGATCCCGACCTTCAGCCACCAGTTCGGCATGCGGATTGTTCAAGTGTGCAACGATCTTGCACGTGACATCCTTTGCCCCACCCTTGGACTTGTTGACGTCCACCAGATGAACTGTCATACGACCTATCGAATGATCGTGATTATTCGACGCAAGATGCACATGCTTTTCAATGTAGTCCCTGTGCACCTGATCCAATATCACATGGTCGGCGTGGATCTCGAAATTCATGATTATGTCCCAGCTCTCAAAGCATCAAATCGACTGGAAGGCGAAGGCCTGGCATTCCACCTTTTGGATTCGATCAGACAACCCTTCGCCACTAACACATTCTTATACGGCCACCATCCCGATTCGGTTCATTGTCTATCCTCTGAATTACAATAAACCTGTCAAATGTCCTGGATCGAAGTCATCTCATGCGATCGCAATTCCCAGCCAAGGCATGCGCCCATTTCCACTTTACAGATCGCGTCATAATCCTTTCTACGACTCGCATGATCAGAAAGCAAGATGAAACCGCCAGTATTTTTCATAAAAATAGATTTATCGAATCATAAATTCGGATTACTTCACGAATTCCAAAGCAAACCATCGTGTGGCAATGGGTTCTGAGGTTCGCGAATCGTCCACATAGCCTAGAAAAAGGCCCGGTGACACTTCGCGGATTTCGTCTCGGACATTCCGATACACCCACGAGCTTTGTGAGTAATCCAGCACAATGGCGGGCTGGCCGTCCCGCAAGCTCGGCTCGATACGAATATTCGCCCTGACCGACGGAACACCAAAAAAATAATTAACCGCCCCTTGGCCATCCGCATCGATCCGCTTGCCCGACCACGCCATGCGACCACCATGAGAAAACAAGATCGCCCCCCGCTTGCCAGCATTCACCAAGGGCAGACCTCGCATCCTGCCAGTCGGAATGGCAGAAACCTTGCCAAATAAAAACAAGGCGTCGAGTTGGCTGGGTGTGCATCTGGCCAGATCATCCAAACGCTCAATGACGACCTGCTCTTGAGCTCTGAGCCCAATTGCGGAGCAAAAAATCCCAACCAACCCACACAAAGCCAATACGCGAAGCGGCTGAAACATGGTGTGCTCATTCTGAATCGTAAAATCTTTGGTTCAATCGAGGTGCAAATCACTCAATTCAAATATGTCATCTAAGCATCAATGGCGTCGAATCCGAGCCTTAAAAAACCAGCCCACTAATCAACCCGACCTGCATGGTGATGAAAACCTCTCGGACTTGCCTGATCAACACAACTTCACAGTATGAGCCCGTATCGGACCTAATTTTCCTAATCGTAAAAATCTAAAAACAAAACGCTTCATCGATGGCTCGATGAAGCGTTTTGTTTTTTTCTGCAGTTGAGGAACTAAAGACCTGATTCAGGTGAATCACCGCAACCGGTTTTGCTCCTTGGAATCGGTGTTGGGCTGCGAAGCCCCCGATTCCCCCCGATGATTCGTTGTGCGTTTCTGCAAAACGATATCAGGCTGGGACGCATGACTATCAGAATTCTTTGGTAGCCCAACGGCCACCCTTAGAAGCCGATGCATGGCGTCATGGGTATGAAACGAAGAGACCATGAGAACTCCTTGGGTGCAACTTGAGTCTGACAAATTTGCCAAGCCAAGCTGCTGGGAAGAATGAAGGACTAGTATGAGGCCGAACTGCAGTTCCTCAGATTGTATGGTCCGCCCAGTAAATCGTCAGGAACAATGAGCACTATCTGGGCCAAGAAGCTTCCCTGTTTATGTCTCTCTCAATTCCTATTCCAGTAAACCATTCGGACACGGCACCGTCAAGTAAAGATTGGATGAAGATTTTGCTGTTTGCGAATCGCGACGTCAGTCTGACTGGCTGGAATACGCAACAACAAGCTGAACAAAGACTTCGAACAAGTCTTAAAAAGGCAATGAATGGTGCGATCCTGTTGAAATAATTCCGCCTGGAACCCAAGCGGAATTTCGCCGGGAGAACTGTTGACCAAGACTTGGACATTGTTGCGTGAATGGCTCACGCGGCTTTAATGAACCGCAACGCCAGACTTGATGAGGCCAAGCTTTTCCATGCCTTCCGCAATGGCCCGCTTGGCGGATTCATCGAGGTTGCGCAGAGGCAGCCTGACAGGGCCGCAATCGACGCCTTTTAAGGTCATCACGTATTTGGAAGCCGGCAGATAGCCGTGGCTTGCCAGGAGTCGGACCATGGCCACGCTTGTTGTCTGCGCTTGACGGGCCGAACGATGATCGCCATGATCAAACGAATCCATGATTTTGAGATAGAGCGGAGCAGCGATATTGTAGCTTGATCCGACTGCGCCTTTGACGCCTGCGGCATAGCCGAAGAGGAAGGCTTCGTCACAGCCGAAGAGGACGTCGAGGCCACCCTCTGCAAAGGCGAGGCACTCAACCAGAACGGGCATGTCCGGGTTTGAGAGCTTGAGGCCTGCGAAGCTGGGGATCGAGTCCTTGGATCGCTGCAAAATCTCGACCATGGGGAGCTGCAAACCGGTCATGCTGGGGATGTCATAGTAATAAAATGGGCAGTCAGGGGCAAAAGAAGCGACATCTGCTATCCATGCAGCCACTTCAGTGGCTCGGGGAGGCTTGAAAAAGCTCGGGGCCATGGAGCCGATCGCCACGACTTTTTCAAGATTCGCTGCCTGCTTTGCAAGCTCGCGGGAATCCACCAGGCTTTGGCAACCGACATGAACAACCAGTTTAAGACTTGATCCATCAATGACTTCCGACCATCTTTCGGCCAATCTGAGTCGTTCATCCACCGAGAGGCTATGGCATTCGCCCGTAGTGCCGCCGATAAAGACGCCTGCAACACCTTCATTAGCAAGCAGTTCGGCCTGTTGTTCAATCCTGTCGAGATTGACTTCGCCTGATTGAGTCATCGGCGTATGAGGAGCGGCGATCAGCCCAGTGAGCTTGTGTTTAGAATTCATATCAGGATGTCTCTTCAAAGTGGTTCTTGGAACCGCCCGGAAAATCGGGGTGGTTTCTGTCAGCAAGTTGGTCAATTCGAATTCGTCTCAGCTTTAATCTATCCCCCAAAAAACCAAATAGCGAATCTTTCGGTGTCTGAATTGTGAAAATTGCCCATGCCAAATCATGAATAACCGAAAATTCTCAAATATTGTCAAACAGTCATTTTGATTCACAATACCCAATCATTTATAGGCTTAGGGTGTTTTATCGCAGTTTCTCCACAAATTCAGGGGCCTTGACGTTGTCGCTGTCGCTAATTATGTTGAAGGCTATACGCTAATCAATAAAAGATGGATCGACTTACGAGTCGTGCCGTTTTGGTTGATAGGGCGGCATGAATTAAGGCTGGCGGTTGCAGGGATTCAGCGGCATGCACCTGATTGACTGTTGTGTTCATGCTCTGAATTCTGGCATCTTCCAGGTCTAAGTGTCGTGCGGCTATTTCTGATGTTACTGACTTTCGTGAGTCGGTACCGGTTCGATCTTTCTCACCAGGTTTGTCACATCCATATCTGTTAAGGTTGACAAATCCTTAGGAGCGACCTTCCATGCGTAAGATGATTTTGAGCTTGGCCGTTTTGGCCATGGCCTTCCCTGCCTTCGCTGCCGACAAAGTCAAAGTTGGCGACAAGGCTCCCGTTTTCTCAGGTATCCCAGCGATCAATGCCAAGGGTGAAGCGACGACGCTTAACCTGGGCGACCTCAAGAAGGACGTCGTTGTCGTTACCTTCCTGGCCAACCACTGCCCAGCCGTTGTGGCCTACGAAGACCGCATCATCGACCTTGTGAACAAAAACAAGAACAAGTCAGTCGAGCTGATTGCCATTTGCTGTACCGACCCGGAATCCAGCTATGGCAAGCAAGACGACATCAAGATGATCGCTGCCAAGATCAAGGAAAAAGGCTATAACTTCGCTTACGGCTTTGACGGCGAAGGCACAAGCGGCAAGGCCTATGGTGCCATTGCCACACCTCACTTCTTTGTTCTGAACAAGGACCGCGAACTGGTTTACGCCGGTGCTTTGGACAACAACAACAATGAATCTGCTGCCGACAAGAATTATGTCCAAGCTGCCATTGATGCTGCCTTGAAGGGCGAAAGCCCTGAAACCAAAGAAACTCGCGCCCGTGGCTGTGGTATTGCTTACAAGAGCAGATGATATCAGTGCGGATGATTCATGGATCATCTGCATGGCCACACAGGTTTGAAATTAAAGAGCAGTCGTTCCTCACGTCATCTCGTAGGGGAGCGACTGTTTCTCCATAATTATCGGAACCGGCTGACTACCTGACGATTCACAACCACATTTGGAAGAATTTTGGAAAGGCTTGACCGATATGACATTTAACACCAGCAGTATAAAGCTTTCACTAGTCTTTGGAATTTTTGCCATTTCCACCAACGGCTGCGGTTCTGAAACGACACCTCCGACGATGTCGAACTTGAATCAAACGGATGCGGCTGCCAAACAGGCAGAACAAATCAAGACGCCCCCGACCGAATCGCAACCGGTCTCGCCTATAGTGGAGCAGGTCAAACCTGCGGCCGTTGTGCCGAAGGACCTCGGAGCAGGTCGGGCGGTTACTTCGACAAAGCCATCCACTGAGGGTATTACGCTGGTTCCGGCGAACTGGGCGGAATATTTAAAGCATGTCGTGCCTGCGGAAGGCAAAAAATACACCCTTGTGGATGCCTGGGCCACCTGGTGTGCCCCCTGCAAGGAGAATTTTCCGCATGTTGTGGAGATGCATGAAAAGTATGGATCCAAGGGTCTTCAGGTGATTTCTTTGTCGATGGACGACCTTTCGGATGGAAAAGCGGTGAAAGAGGCGACAGAGTTTTTGATCTCGAAGAAAGCAGTTTTCAAGAATTTGATTCTTAACGAAGCCCAGGACGTGGCTTTTGACAAGCTGGCGATATCGGCGATTCCGTCCGTATTTCTATTTGACTCAAGTGGTAAGGAGGTCCGTCGGTTTACGATGGAGGATCCTGACAACCAGTTCACCTATGCCCAGGTGGAAGCCACGATTGAAGCCATCGTTGCTGGCAAGCCGATGCCTGAGTTTAAGAAAGTTCCCAAGTCGTCTGCGAAATCAAAGTAAATCTGGCTTGATAGCAATCCAGCCATTTTTCGATTTGAGAGAATCGCGTTTTACATATCAGCACCCGCCTGAATTGAAGGCGGGTAGCGTTTTTTGGGGAACTTGATTGGAAGAGTCGATCCGGGAGCAGGTTGGCGACTTGAATTGAAAAAACGTCTTCCAGGCAACAAAAAGGGCTGGCATTCGGATCAATCTGACGATATAATTGCTGACTTCAATCAGAGCGGCGAAGAACTAGAGCCGGATGATGCTGAGGGGCGCTGTGGCCTCCGCGTCGCCTGAAGCGAACAAACTCTAAAGATCTGGCAGAACCATGAAAAAAGGCATCCATCCGAACTACCGCGACGTCGTGTTTTCCGACACGTCATGCGGCTTCCGCTTCCTGACCAAGTCCACGGTTCGAACCAACCAGAAGACGACATGGGAAGACGGGAACGAATATCCGCTGTATGTTTTAGACGTATCCTCAGCCAGTCACCCGTTTTACACTGGCGCTGGAAACCGTTTTCTGGATGCTGCTGGGCGTATTGACCGCTTCAACAAGCGATTTGGGAACAATTACGGTTCGAAGAAGAAGAAGGCTGAAGAGGCCGCTGCTGGCGGCACAGCACCTGCCAGCGAATGAATCTGGTTTCAAAATCGCCCGAGGTTTACAGAATCTCAGGCGATCAGGAATTGATCACTTAAACGGGCTGCTTTTACAATAGCGGCCTGTTTTTGATTTATTTTGAAGACTCAACCAACCTGATTGATTCGCCGCTTCTCATGGCTTTGTGAATGACCTTATTCTTTACGGAAAAAGAGCTTGGCCACTCGGGAAACTGCAAAAGAGCCTGCAACGATTCTGGATCGGCTTCAAGCCGATTTTCGGCGATTCCATGAACTTGATGCAGCCCTGGCGGACCCAATCAACGCCTCGGATCCTGCAAAGATCACGGCCATAGCACGTGAGCGTGGCGCACTGGCCCGACTTGCGGTGCCTTATGGTCGATACCTCGAAATCAATAGTCGAATAGCGGAAGCCGAGGCCGTGGCAGCCGTCGAGACCGATGCTGAGTTACGGGAATATGCGGAACAAGAAATCGAGACGCTGAAAGTTCGCCAGGAAGATGCGATCGCGACGATCAAAAATCTGGTTTACGATGCCCAGATTGGTGCGGATCGTAATGGGGCACTGATCCTGGAGATTCGGGCTGGCACAGGTGGCGACGAGGCGGCTCTTTTTGTGCGTGATTTGTTTGAGATGTATCGCCGATACTGCGAAAACAAGGGCTGGAAGTTCGAAACGCTTGAGATTGAGACCACGGAGTTGGGCGGATTTCGCGAAGCGTCGTTCAGTGTTACGGGCGAAGGTGCGTTGCGTCACCTCCAGTTTGAGAGTGGTGGCCACCGGGTTCAGCGGGTTCCGAGCACAGAAACTCAGGGCCGGATTCACACATCGGCAGCGACGGTTGCGGTCTTGCCCGAACCGGAAGAGGTCGAGGTAGAGATTCGTACGGAAGACCTTCAGGTCGACACGATGCGAGCGGGTGGCCCGGGTGGTCAGCACCAGAACAAGACTGAGTCGGGTGTTCGAATCACACACTTGCCATCGGGAGTGGTGGTCAACTGTCGCGACGAGCGCAGCCAGCACAAAAACAAAGCCAAAGCGATGCGAATCCTGCGAAGCCGGATTTACGATCAATTACGTACAAAAGTAGACGCAGAACGTGCGGAAGCCAGACGAGGCCTGATTGGCTCTGGGGATCGCTCCGAGCGGATCCGCACCTACAACTTCCCCCAGAACCGGATGACCGACCACCGCATAGGCTTGACCCTTTACAATCTCGACCGGATCATTTTGGGGGACATGGACCCCCTGACAACCCACTTGATCGATCATGACCGCCGCGAGCAGTTCGGCGGTGAGCTATGACAGCACCAGGTCAAGCCGAGGACGAAGTCTGGACAGTGGGCCGGCTGCTGCGCTGGACGACAGAATTCCTGACCCGGCACGGCTCGGAAAGCCCGAGGCTGGAGTCCGAGATTTTGCTTGCCAACGCGCTTGACTGGCAGCGTGTCAAGCTCTATATGAATATTAACGAAGAAGTGGGCGGTTTGGGTCGGACATTATTCCGTGAGCTGGTGAAGAAGCGTGCCGCCGGCGAACCGGTGGCTTATCTGGTTGGTCACAAGGAATTTTATTCCCTTGATTTTGAAGTCAGCCGCGATGTGCTGATACCGCGCCCGGACACGGAACTTTTGGTGATGACCTTTCTTGAGTTGGCCAAAGAGATTGATTCTCCGTTGTGTGTCGACGTCGGCACAGGCAGTGGGTGCGTTGCTGTGGCTTGCACGAAACATCACCCATCGGCCCGCTTTATTGCAATCGACAAAAGTGCAAGCGCTTTGGCAGTCGCAGGTCGGAATATTGCAAGACATGGATTTTCGGAGCGGATTGAACGACGTCAGGGAAGCTTGCTGGAACCATTGACCGCCGAGGAAAGGCCAGGATTTATCGTTTCAAACCCGCCTTATATTGCGACGTCTGAGATTGCAGGACTGGACTCGGCGGTTCGTAACTTTGAGCCACTCGAGGCGCTCAATGGCGGCCCCGACGGACTTGAACTGGTGCGGGAATTACTCAGGCAGGCGGCTTTCAGAATTGGGCCTGAGGGTACAATTCTCATCGAAGTCGGACATGATCAGGCCGCAACGGTCCAGGCAGAATATGCCCGGAGTGCCGAATGGGATTTCAAAGGCATTCGCAAAGATCTCGGAGGAAATGCCCGATTGGTGATCCTGACGAAAAAAAATAAATTTCAAAGCCTGGCAATTTAGGCTAACTGAGAAACAAGAAATGGGCCGCTTGATGCGACCCATTTCCCTGGATTCGTTGCATGAATCAGACACTGATGTAATAAAAGCCAAAGCCCAGTATCACATAAACGCTCAGGATCATGACGCCTTCGAACCAGTGCGATTCACCATCGTAAGTAAAGGCACGTGTAATACTGACAGCCATTAATACGGATGCAACTTCATAGCTTGTAAAGTTTAAATCCATGCGATCGCCAAGGATGCCGCTCAGGAGGACCAAAACGGGTGCAACAAGCAAAGCCACTTGTGTGGCCGAACCCATTGTGGCCTGAATGGCGATATCCATCTTGCCTTTACGGGCGAAGGAAATGGCATTGAGGTATTCGCCAATATTGCCGCCCAGCGAGAGTAGAATCACACCTGTAAAAACCTCTGAGAATCCAAACTGCTTGGAGAGGGGCTCAAGTGAACCGGTGAGCACTTCGCTGACCACTGCAATCAACAGAGCATTAAAAACCAAGCGGCCAAGAGCAGAGCCGATCGAGACCCTGGGGCGTTCTTGCTCATCAGATTCGGTGTTTTCCAGAGGTAGTTGCGATCCAGAATCTTCGAAAGTTTTGTAAAAACCCTTGTGCGTGACAAGGCTGAAGATCAGGCTCAGGAGGTAGATCATGAGCAGGACCCATGAGATACTGATCGAGATTGAATTGACGGCTTTACGACTTGTGAGATGAAAGATTGCCGGAATCAATAAACCGCAAGTCGCAAGCATGACCATCGATGAATGGATTCGGACAGCACGGATATTGAACTTGACGATTTTGAATTTTGAGCTTCCTGCAAGAATTGCGCATCCCAGGCCAACCAGCAGATTGCCAATGATGGAGCCTGTCAGGGAAGCTTTCACGATGGGTGTCAAGCCCTTGGAAAGAGCAAAGAGGGATATGACAATTTCTGGCAGATTACCCATCAATCCAAGCAGGATTCCGCCAAACTGCTCTCCGAGGTGCACCGAGAGATCTTCTGTGGCCGCTTTTAATTTCTCGGCGATCAAGAAGATCCCGACCAGTGAAATCAGAAACTCGAGACTCGGTGCAAAGTCAAATTTCACGAAGCTGATCGAAAGTGTGATCAAAGCCCAGTGAATCAGTTGGTAAGCATGCATGATCTGCAAAAGCCCTCGTAATGATCTATCAATGTTCTGATCAAGTGGTAAATCCGCAACTGGACTGGCGTCTATCGTATTTTTGATTCAGAGCGAATCCGTTTGCAATCCATAATTTATAAATATTCCAGAAACTGCGGAATATGTCCAACCCAGTTTTAGAACCTTACTAGAGATCGTATGGCGAACATGTCATCCTAAAAGGATGATCCTGATCGAATCATTCAAGTCATTTTTCAACGCTTGGATCAATATCTTTCGCCGATCCAGAAGCTCGTTCTGGATATCGGCAGTTCATGTCACCTTCAAACCGTTCGAGGATTTTAAAGACGGAATGATGTGCTTCTGGGAATTCATTGAGGAATCGCCTCTCCATCGGCTTGAAAGTGCGCGGCCAGAGGGCCAGGCCACCGGCCAGAATAAACGGTATGCCAGGGCCCGGGAGTGGTATGCCAAGAATTCCAATCATGATCAAAATCGTGGCCACTTCTGGTGGCAATTTATCGACCTGAAATTCCGGAGTTTCTGACAGAGGTTTTGGAATCTCTTTCATGGGTGAATACTCTCATGATTCCCAGAAGTTGCCTGGGCCTTTTCAGGATATCGCCGATCAAGATCGTCCATGAATCGTTCGAGCCAACGAGCGCCGCTGGCATGGGAATTCGGAAACTTGCGAGCCATCCATCGATCTGCTGGCCGAAATGTTGCCGGCCAAAGAGATAAACCGCCTGCAATCATCAAGGGAGTTCCAAAAGGCCCTGGAAAGATGAGACCTACGAAGCCGATTCCGATCATGAGAAAGCCGATCTCATTTGGAAGTTGCTCCAGGCGTTGGGAATGGCTCTGATCAGCCGGTGGTTCTGGATCCATGATTCGGGGCAGTTGAGACACGTTGATAACTCCTTTGTGTTCGAGACTTATAGCGGGTTCTGAGCTGAATGGACCAAATCCCGGCGTTGGTCAACAAGACAGACGCAAGACTCGTGAACCCCATCGTAAAGGCACCCGCCACAGCCACAGCATTTGGAACCAAGGCCATTCGCCGAATACTTTGCTGCTCTTTGGCCTGTTCCGCCACAATTTCAAAAAGTCGGTTCCAATTTGGTTGATGTACGTCTGAAAGACTCAAAGCACTCGCTGGATTAAGATCTCGAACCAATTCCGAACTTGTCGAAAGCGAGAGTTCCGCGGCTTTGGCTGTGTTGGGATAGAGTGACGCATCTCCCAGCCAGCCAATTCCGTTCAAGCCACGATCACGCAGCAGTTGAAACAGTCGAACCCTATCGTCATCGTTGACCATCGGCGGAAAGCCTTGCAAGGTCAGTCTCTGCCCCTGATTGACCAAGTCAATTCGGGTTGGGCTCACAATCTCGGCAAGAATTTGTCCTGGTGCCAAGGGTTCAAAATTCAAAACCGAGCCGGCTTCTGATTCAATCACCCAGATCTGAATCTGTCGGGCATTCAAAACGGCTGAGGCATTGCGGATCAGGAATCCTTCATGAAGCGCATCGCCCGCAAGCCGCAACTGATCAAGACCTTCGCCGAAGCCGACACCGGTGGAATAATCAGGGCGCATCACGGCAACGGCTGTTCCAATGTCGCCTGTGGCCAAGCCCAGACCAGCCAGTGCGAGGGTCGGCAAGACAGTTTTTTCGGCAAACTTTTGTCCATGAATATTCAAGGCTGTTTCCCCACGATCCGTACCCGAAGTTTGAATGACTTCGGACTGCAAGCGGGCAAGCCAGGTCTCAGCGCCGATTTTATGCACTTTCATGCGAACCCGACCGGTTTTCAGCAAGCCTCCGGCATAGAGACGATTGCTGGTGGGATGGTTTGGCAAGCCGAAGGGGGCTTCGATCATGCCATCGCCGTCAAGCCATTGGCCGTCGGCTGGAATCATTGTGGGGGCGTATAGTTCAAGCATGTCACCAGCCTGAATTTTACAGACTGGCAATTCTCTTTGTGAACCATTGGGTTTCAGGACCGTTGCGGAATTTGTTGGCAGGTTGAATTGGCCAAGCCATTCGCGACGAGCCTTGGAGAGCATCTGGCCATACTGATTTTGCCAGTGTCTTGCAAGAACGGTCATCAAGGCTGACGCAGTGAAGGCTCCGCCTGCAAGAGTTCCCAAAACAATCAGTGTGGCCAGCAGGGGCAAGCCAAGAAAGCCCTGCCCCAAATCTTTGAAACTTCGCAGAATCATAAGCCAGTTTAGATAAACGATCAGAACGGCTGGCAAGGGCCAGACCACTGGATAAAACCACTGGGCTGTGATGGCCAAGAGCAAAGCGAAGCCTGGAATGCGCAGATCGGCCTTGGGATAAGGCGAGTAGAGACCAATTGACGCGGATTTTGAACTGAGCTGTTCAAGGGAATGAACCAGCTTCGAAAGATTCAGGGACTGCCCCGGGATGGCTGATATGGCGAGCAAGCCCTGCTTTTGATCGATTGTAAACTTGCTGATCTCGGCAAAGTTTTCGAGCAGAGATTGAGTCCGGCCTGCCAGTTCCGGACTCTCTACAAGTGCCGGTTGTCTGAGTACGATTTTGGTTCCAGAATCATCAAGGATCTGCCATGTGGTCAGGAGTTGGCCCTGTCGTTCCACCCGAAACGAGCCTGCGGGCGCCTCGTCCCAAATTGCGACTGGGTGGTCATCTTCAGCCGATTCATTGCGAAGATCTGACAGAGCCTGTGTGATCTGATTCAGAACAAGTGGAGTTGTCAGGAAGCCATCTGAGAGTCGGATGGTCAGCTTTTGGGTCGCCCGCTGGATATCACAAAGCCTGACTGCCGGCGACCGGAAGAGTCGTTCGATCAAGCTTTTCAAACCTCTGCGATTTTCAGATTCCAAACCTGAAGCAAGGCTAAAGAGATGCTCGGAATGGATTTCCAGGGCTGGGCCTGACCAGGCGATTTTAGAGATCACCGGGCTTTGGCCGTTAGCCAATTTTGAGAACGAGAGGTGCCCTTTGGTGGAGACGTCCGTCATCACCTCAGATTCGTTCCCTCGGGAGTTTGTGTTATTGGGGACCGTGGACATGATGGCCTAAAAAGAATACATCCGAATGATCTTCCGATTCCCGAGCCTTGCGATTCATTTAAGACCATGAAATGGCGATCTGACGAATCACAGGGCCAGTTCCTCAGCAACTTCATGAATCATCTGTCGGGCTTGGGCCCGGTGCGTGTCAGTCACCATCATTCTGGCTGCAAACCCGAGTTCCGCATAGACTACCATCATTGCCTGAACCTCAAGGAAGTGGACATAAAAGGCCACTCCCATGGGTCCGCGAAGGGCCAGAACCGGCTCCTTTTGGTGCCAGCTCATATCTACCCCTGAAGGAAGCATACTTCGGCGAGATTCGAACAGTTGAAGAATCTCTGCCTTGAGCTGGTCGTCCAAGACCCTCTTGAGTGGCCGCTCATAAAGTTTTTCTTTCGAAGCCATGAATGAGCCTCATTTCACGCTCAAGTTCTTGCTCAGCTCGAATGTGCTTGAGCTGTCGCAGCGGTGCCATTCCATTTGCCAGTGCTGCAATTGCTGTCACGTTATTCATCAGTACGCTGGTCATGACACCAAAGCCCAAAGTGAATGCACCGACGATGCACAAAGCATTGGGAATGATGATCATCGTCCAGCTTCGCTTGATGTTATGATCCAGACTTCGGGCGATGTCCCGAACATCCAAAAGCTTGGTGAGCCCTTCTTCCATGAACACAATTGTGGCTGTGTCGGTGGCGATAGTGCTGGCACCTCGCAAAGAAATGGAGACATTGGCTTTTTTGAGAGCGATGGAATCGTTGATACCATCGCCGACAAAACAGACCTTGCGACCTTCCTTCTGGAGTTTTTCGACATAATCGGCCTTATCCTGTGGCAAAACCTGTGCAAAATAGCGGTCCATGCCCAAAGATTCGGCCAATTTGCGGGTTGGGGTCTCGTGGTCGCCCGAAATGATCGCCAAGTGCTTGATTCCACGTTTCCTCAACCCTGCGATGATCTCAATCACCTCTGGCCGGATCGCGGCCTGAAGCTCGATTGCTCCGCCCAGGTGGTCGTCGACACCCACCATGACCATGGTATTACCGTCCTCGTGAGCCGAGTCTTGGGCGACTTTCATGTCGTCGGGGATCGGAATGTTTTCCATGGTCATGAATCGAGGGCTGCCGACACGAATCGTTTTGCCATCAATCTTGACCGTAATCCCAAAACCCATGGTGTATTGGGAGTCGTCCACAGTCGGCATGGTCAGATTCATCTCTTCAAACTTGTGCAAAATGGCCTTGGCAATCGGGTGTGAGAACCGATTTTCAGCAGCCGCTGCCCAAGTCATGATCTGCTCAATCGAATAGCCATCCGTAGAGAAAATCCGTCCGACTTCCGGCCGTTCGCGTGTCAGGGTACCCGTCTTGTCAAACAGGAAAGTATCCACTTCGTTCATCTGTTCAAGGGCCCGGCCATCTTTGATCAAGATACCCTTCTGGGCCGCAACGGCAAGATTCGACAGAAGGGCCAGCGGCGCGGCCATTCGGATTCCGGTACCAAAGTCGGCATTCAAAACCGCGATGGCACCCGCTGGTCCCATTGTGGCCAATGCCGTGGCACCAATCGCCAGAGTGGGCACAACGGCTTTGTCGGCAAGAGCCTCGCCTTTATTTTGGGAGGTCAGTTTGTAGCCGGCTGTGTCGTTGAGAATTTTGCCAATCTTAGCCGAAGCCGTTTCAGTGCCTGAGTTTTCAACTGCAATTTCGATTTTACCGGCCACCAAAACGGTCGACGCAAAGACCCGATCGCCAGGGCCTTTTTCTGCGGGTGTGGATTCCCCCGTCAAGGCATGCTGGTCAATCATCGAAATTCCGGCATGCACAATGCCATCGACTGGAACGGTTTCGCCCGTATTGACCACAACGATATCGCCGGCCTTGAGCTTTTCAAGTGCCACTTGCACTTCAACCCCGTCCTTCAGCAACCAGACGAATCGGGGCTGCTTGCCGAAGGCGTTCATGAGCAGCTTTTTGGAATCGTCCTGAGTCTTTTTCACAAGCAGTCTGCCAAACGAGAGGCACCAGCAAATCACGGCACCCGGGAAGATCGACATGGTCAACATGCAGCCAACGATCACAATCGCATCAAGCACATCCACGCCAAGGCGTTTTTCCTCAAAAAGTGTGACGTACGCTTCTTTGAATGTAGTTATCGAACTGTATGCAAAAACCATGGCCGCAATCGGCAGCAAAGCGGGGACCGAAAATTGAGCGACAGCGGCAAGAAAGATCGAACCTGTTGCGATGGGCAATTCCAGGTCCCACTTATCCAGACGGGCTGGGACTTCGGCCTGAACAATCGCATGATCCAGCAATTCGAGAATTTGCTCACGCTTGATCTGGCGTGGGTTATAGGTAAGCGAAAGCGTTGATGTCATTGAGTTTGTCTTATAATTATCGACTCCCAATACGCTCATCAACTCGCGCTCAATGACCTGACAGACTTCC
Organism: Candidatus Kuenenia stuttgartensis; assembly: GCA_945865635.1. Classification (GTDB taxonomy): domain Bacteria; phylum Planctomycetota; class Planctomycetia; order Isosphaerales; family Isosphaeraceae; genus QWQI01. The sequence goes on along the minus strand of CAMBEP010000035.1, from coordinate 9,169 downwards.
TTACGCCGGTAAAGCGCAGAATTCCGGAGCTTCAACTTGCCCGGCTGATCCATCAAAATGGTCCAGGCCGTGACCAGTTCTCCCTGCTTATTAAAAGAAAGAATATGATGGCGCTCAGTTTTTTTCTCATCCGGCTTGGCCAATTCAAGCTTGTTGAAATGAGGAAATTCATGAGGCCAGAGGCGGTCGAGCCACTCGGGTTGGGCTGGTGTTGGACCCTGAAATTTCTGAGGCGGCAAATGATCGCGTTTGATGGAAGTGGGGATCGGCTTGATCGCCGGCGGTTCTTCCAAAGCTGTGGCGGAAGCGGAGGCATGGAGGGATTCAGACCCACCCACGGATTTGGCCTTACCATTCTTGGACTGCTTCGGTACTGATACTCGTTCAGGCTTCGCTTCGTGACCGTTTGTGTGGCTGGCTGTAACCGGCTCCTGAGCGGGTTCAGGGCAAGCCAACTGGGCAATGACCTGCTGCAGGACCTGTTCGGCCGTGTGTATTTTGGTGTTGTAACTGATCTCGGCACGGGCATTGCGGCCCCTCAGGTCCCGCCCCCGAACTATCAGTCCGGTCACTTCCTGAGCTCTCATCACTCGCTCAACGAATTGGCGGGCAAGAGTTCCAGACAAATCACCAAACAATGCATCGCTGTAAACGTCAATACGTCCGGAGGACGGGTACCGAACTTGAATGTCCATCTTGATCAATTCGAATCCTAAAGGGTTTCAGTCAGAACCAGCCGCTCTCCCCTGCTCTACAAGCTCAAGTGATCAAGCGTTCGGGTCGGATCGCTTTTTCACCGTCACCCGGATGAACCCTAAGGCCTTGTAAGCCTTGATCCATCCTGACTTCCTGGAAGAGAACGCTTGATTCAGAACGATTTACCCCCCGATTCAGTTCACGGTTTGGCCGTCAACCATTCAGGCGGCTTGTGTCGAATTTGTGCTGGCTGGAACCGGAATATCCGATGCGGCTTTTTTGACCGCTTCGGCCATTCTTCGAGCAGCACTCACTCCTGCCGCCAAACCGGATGCACCGGCTTCTGCAACATTCGGAGCACTCTGAAGGAACTGGTCCACTGTCTCAGCCAACTTCCGACCCAACTCCGAACCAGATTCACCTGAACCCGCTTTGGATTGATCCAAAATCGGCTCCAAATGACGCTTCAACCAAGGATACGCAGCCACAGCAGCAACACCTGCTGCCAGACCACCTGCAAAGAACATCGCTTCGGAACGTGTAACAGGCATTCCTTCGCCCTCCCACATTCGGCAAAATCTGGGAACTGATCCTATGACTTGCCATTTGTTATTCGAGGCCGGAACCGACTTTGTTCAAATCGATTCCCATAAAACCTGTAATCGCCGAATCCGCGGCGATTACCTCTGACCTTCAACAAGTCACTTGACGAGCGACTTGTCCCGCATGCTCGAAACCGCATCGCGAGCAGCATGCGAACCATCCACCAAGCCGTGTACCAGAGCATTGTTCTTAGGAATGAACTGGCCAACGAAAACTGTCGGGAAGACCACGCCATAGCTTACGGCATAACTGGTGGTGTAAGCCATTCGTGAAAGGAACATGCTCACACGCGGAACCGCACCACGAGCAGATTCAGCAGCATCCGTCACACCTGATCGAGCGGCCTCAACCGCATTGGCCATGGCCTGGGCCACACCCGCCAATGGGTCGGAATTGGTTGCAGTCGTTGCTTCTGACATATTCGATCACTCCTATTAGTGAATAAGATCGGACTAGGGGAAATATATCCTGTAGAAAATCTGGGCGTTTTGATTCTATCAAAAAAAGAGTGCCGTTTGAATTGATTGTAAGGTTCGTAAACAGGATAAAATATCGCTAACGCAGTCATAATCGTTGCAATACCAACTGTCCAGACGGAAAGGCAAGTCGTATTTTGGCAAATCGTGGATCGAATTTGCACATGTCATGATCCGCATGATCCGATCATCCACTTTATCCAGATTCTTCAGGTCAGAAATTCCAATGATTTTGGAGGGGCCCCGCATTCCCAATTTTGTGGCTCTTGTGAAGGAGCGGCTTTCAAGCGACAATCCTATGTAACACGCCCCCAGTATTGCTCCGGCATCCCCCCCCCTTGATACGGATCGTAAAACCCATGCATCGAAGAGATTTCGCCAAACTCGCCTGCTTGTCGTGCTGTTCCGGTTCGCTGGTCATCAAAACCCAGGCCGCCGACGAAGGCTGGATCGATTTGATCGGCGGCACATCCAACGGCCTCGAAGCATTCATCAAACCGCGTGGCTATTGGAAGCAGGCGGCATCGGTGACCTTGGATGCGGCCCGACCGAATCAACTGAAATGGACGGAAACAACCGAGAAAACAGGCATTTGGGTGAATGGGCCGAGCGGTCGAACAAATAATTTGGTGAGTCATCAGGCGTTTGGCGATCTGGAAGTGATGCTCGATTTCAATGTTCCCAAAGGCTCCAATTCCGGGATCAAACTCCAGGGCCTCTATGAGATCCAGATCTATGATTCGCATGGGGTTGCAAAAGAAAAATTCGACGCTTCAGGCATGGGTGGCGTATATCCCAGAGCCGAACTTTTGCCGAGGTATCACCATATTGACAAAGGCTATCCTGCCAAAGTGAATCCGTCCGCCCCTCCAGGCCAATGGCAATCAATGCATATTCTGTTTCGTGCCCCGAAGTTTGATGCCAATGGCAAGAAAATTGCTTCTGCGAAATTCGAAAAAGTGCTCATCAATGGTCAAGAAGTGCACCGGAATCTGACAGTTCCAAGCCCGACAGGCCATGCTTATGTTTTGCCTGAAGTGGCGCAGGGGCCAATCTTTTTGCAAGGCGATCATGGCCCGGTCGCCTTCCGCAATGTGAAGGTCAGACCACTAACAGATCGCCCGGTTTCTTGATCATTCTGGTATGATCCATTCTCACAATCAAATCCGATCCTTCTGGAGCAAGCAAACGATGTCCGCGACTGCAACCGACAACACCGTAACGACCCCGGTTCAACGACGCTTATTCATTGGTGGACAATGGGTTGAAGCCATTGGTGGTGGGCACCTGGACGTGATCAATCCAGCCGATGAATCTGTGCTGGCAACGGTGTCACATGGCCGGCGTGCAGATGCGGATCTTGCTGTTGCTCAAGCGGTTAAGACATTCCCTTCATGGAGGGCCCTGACGGCTTATGATCGGGCCAAGATTCTGAAGAAGACGGCTGAGATCATTCGCGAGCGGGCAGACTCGCTGGCCCGTACCATGACCATGGAACAGGGCAAGCCAGTGCCGGAAGCCCGTGCGGAGGTCATGCAGACGGCCGACACGTTTGAATGGTTCGCCGAGGAAGCCAAGCGATCCTACGGCAGAATCATTCCCAATTCTGTCATGAACAAACGACACATGGCGATCTCGCACCCAGTGGGTGTGGTAGGGACCATTACGCCCTGGAACTTCCCAATGGCTTTGGCGAGCCGCAAGATCGCCCCTGCCCTGGCCGTGGGTTGCACCGTGGTGAGCCGGCCGGCTGACCAAACCCCGCTTTCACTCATTGGCCTGTTTGAATGTCTTGAGGCCGCGGGACTTCCAGCAGGTGTTGCCAACCTTTACATTGGTTCGAGTCGGGAATTTGCAGACGCACTTTTTGAGCATCAAGCCGTTCGCAAGATCAGTTTTACAGGCTCAACCGAGGTCGGCAAGGAGTTGATCCGCCGGTCCGCCGACCACGTGAAACGCATGAGTATGGAACTGGGCGGCCACGCCCCTTTGATCGTCTTTCCCGATGCTGATGTTGCTCAGGTGGCACAAGCCGCTGTGCTTGGAAAGTTCCGCAATAATGGCCAGGTCTGTATCAGCCCATCGCGATTTTTCATCCACGAAAAGATCGCCAGGGAATTCACGGAAACTGCCGTTGAAATCGCCCGCAACCTCAAAATGGGAAATGGTTTGGAACCAGGCACCCAGGTCGGGCCCATGTTTGAGGCCAAGGCTCTCTCAAAAGCCCAGGAATTGGTGGACGATGCCAAGAGCCATGGGGCGTCCGTATTGATTGGAGGCTGCCGGTCGTCCAAGTTCGATCGTGGCTTCTATTATGAGCCGACAGTTTTGGCGAATGTTGATAAGTCCATGCGCATCCTCAACGAAGAGCCGTTTGCTCCTGTCATGCCACTGCTGAGCTTTGGCAGCCTTGAGGAAGTCATCGCAGCCGCCAATAACACACCTTATGGCCTTGCTGCCTATGTTTTTACAAACGACCTGACAACCGCAACCCGAATGGCCGAAGGCCTTGAGGCTGGTATCATTGGGATCAACGACCCAGTTCCAGCCACCCCTCAATGCCCGTTTGGTGGGATGAAAGAATCGGGGCTCGGCCGCGAACTGGGTATCGAAGGCCTCGAAAGCTATCTCGAAACAAAATACGTCTCGATTGGGCTCAGAGGCTGATCGACCATTGGTCTATGAAAGTAAATTAAAAAAGGCTCTTACGGCATCCTCTTCAGGTCAGCCGTACGAGCCATTTTTTTCAGACTTATCTCTTCTTTTTCGACTTCTTGCCGCCCTTGATGCGGCCTTGGGAGTTCATCTTTGGCGGCTGGGATTTGGATCGACCACCGTCGAACTTGCGTTTCGGCTGATCCTGGTCCTCCGGTCTCCTTGGGCCTGGACGACCGCCGCCCATGGGCGGTGCGATTGCCCGTCGAACGAACGGAACCATCGGATTCCAAGGAAGTTCTGCAGGAATCAAGAAGAGCTCCCTGCGTTCAATATCGATATCCGCAATCCGCACCTTGGTTCGATCCCCAAGTCGATATTTTTGACCACCCCGCTTCGCAATAATCGAGCGGCTGGCCTCTTCATAATACCAGAGCGAATCCGAACCAAGATTTTCGAGGCGTACCAACCCATCGATCGGCCACTCGACCAATTGCGAGTAGAAGCCATAATCTTCCACGCCGGTGATGATGGATTCAAACACCTCACCGACATGATCCTGTAAGTGGAGCAGGATTTTGAGTTTGATCAGCTCACGCTCAGCCGAAGCGGCTTTGCGTTCCGTACGGGTGCATTCCTCGCCAATGGCCGCCAGTTCGTCAAAATCGGAGAATGGTTTCCTGCCCCGGATCAGGTCCAGAATCTGACGATGAGAGACCAGATCGGGATACCTTCGGATAGGGCTTGTGAAGTGGCAATAGTCCTTACTGGCCAAGGCATAGTGGCCGATTTCCTCAGGCGTGTAAGTCGCTTGCTTGAGGCTTCTCAAAAGCCCATAGTGAATGGCATGTTGTTCAGGCTTGCCGGCGGTTTCTTTCAGCAACTTCTGAAGCTCGAAGCGGCTTTCGGGGTCAGCCACATGAAAACCGACCTCTTCTGCGAATGCGGCAAGGTCTTTGAGCTTTATGGGATCTGGATCAGGGTGGGCACGTCTCAGGAACGGCACTTCGGCCTGGGTGATCTGGCGGGCCACTGCTTCGTTGGCCGCGAGCATGAATTCTTCAATGACTTGATGGCTCACGTCATTGACGACAAGCTGCGCGCCCTTGGCCCGGCCATCGTCATCAAGCGTCAACTGAATTTCCGGCAGATTGAGCTCGAGCGCTCCACGATGAAACCGACGCTCCCGCAAGATCATGGCCAGCCGGTGCATCCGTTCAAGGAGCCGCCGAACATCATCGGCAACAACCTGATCGGCAACCGGCTGATCGGGCGGAGTCATCATGACCACAAAAGCCTGCTCATAACTAAATCGCTGGCGGACAAGTATCACGGACCGATGCACTTCCGAACTGGTCACAATTCCTTCTGAAGAGAAGTGGATCTCAACCGTGACCGCCAGCCTTGGCTCACCAGCCTGAAGACTTGCAAGACTGTTGGAAATGATCTCGGGCAGCATTGGTACGACCAGGTCTGGCAGATAGACGGAATTGCCGCGTCGTCGTGCTTCCGTGTCGAGAATGCTGTCGGTTTCGACAAAGGCCGAGACATCTGCAATGTGAACACGCAGCCGCCAATGGCCGTTTTCGTATTGATGCAGGCTGATGGCATCGTCAAAATCGCGAGCTTTGGCTGGGTCGATCGTGACAATCAGATCATCGCGAAAGTTTGTCCTGTTGGGGAATTTATTCTCGGCGAGCATGGCTTCAAAGAGTCGGGCATGTGCCCTTGCCTCAGCCTGAACTTCGAGTGAGAACTCCGGATCGAGCTCATAGGCGTGCAGAATCATCTGTGTTTCAACGCCCTTTTTGCCGTGCTGACCAAGCACGGCCACAATGACGGCAGCCCCTCGGCGATCCATGGTCGGATATCGCGTGATTTCAACGGCAACCTTATCTTCGGGCCTGACACGTTTTGCCCCTGGGTCGCCTAGTTCAAGTGGCTCGGGAAACTGTGTGCCGTCGATCCGCACCCAGCCGACTCCACGCTCTTCATAATAAGTGCCTACAAACTTGCCGGCAGATCGCTTCAGAATTTCGACAATTCTGGCCTCGCCCGCCCCTTTAGATTTTGTGCTTTTGACGCGCTTGACGAGCACTTCATCGCCAGTGGCCGCATCAGCCGTATCGCCAGGTGCGACAAAAAGATCAAACTGCTTCGAACCTGCACCAAGCTTATCCATCGGCCTGAGAAAGCCAAATCCGCGCGGGTGTCGCTTGAAAATGCCTCTGATCAGATTTTCAGGACGAGTGGCTTCGCCCTCCGGACGTTTCAGAATCCGAATTGGCTCTTTGCTCGCCAATTTGGTCGGCAAGGCCAGGGTTTTTCCACCCGCCATCACGATCTTGCCCGACTTGAGCAGTTTCTTTACTGCTCGCCTGAGCGTAATACTCTGAATCGAGTCGAAATTCAGACGTCTGGCAAGTGCCTTAACTGTAAGACTTTGGCCTCTGTGATCCGTTAGAACCTGGCGAATCAGAGGCCAGATTTCAGCCATGTCAGGCTCAAGCACCTTGGCATGGTTTCTGGGTGCTGTGGATTGGCTTTGATCCGGCCCCAAATCCAAGTCCATGGGGAGAATTGTGGGTTCGTCTGCAAGTTCTTCAGATTCTTCAAATTCCGACATATTCGATCACGCCTCCCGGCGAATAATTTCGAGAAACGTTCGCGAACAACCGTGGCCGATTTCACAAAATCAGCCACCGATTGAAATCATCTCTGAGAAAGTCGAGTGAAGGCCATCAAAGTCAACCAGACTTGTCACTCGTCTGAATTTACCATGGAATTCCCTAAAGCCTCAGCACCAGCACCCTTGAAAAGCCGTCGATTCAGGCTGTTTTGGTATGGTGTCCAAGTACTATCGCGATGTGGGTGGTCTTCAAGCTCTTTGGTAATGGCGTGAAGCTTGGCGTCCAGGTTATCAATATGATGCAAGAACAAGGCTTCCGGGGTCATTGGCACTTTCGGGGAACCAAATTCAAGGGTACCATGATGGCTCACGATCATGTGCTTGAGCCGCAAGGCCAGTTCGGTTGGAAATGGTTCGTCGGTCAGCTTTTCCGCTTCCTTGATTTTGGCCGTGAGCATCTCGACACCCATCACCAGGTGCCCGATCAACTGGCCCTCGTCCGTGTAGGAATAGGTCCGGTCGTACGCGAGTTCATCCACCTTGCCCAAATCGTGGAGCAAAATACCAACGACCAAAAGATCGGAATCCACGATCGGATAAAACGGCAAAATCCGGTGGGAGACCATAATCAGGGTCACCACATGCTCTAACAGGCCACCGTGATAAGCGTGATGGTTTTTAATGCCTGCCGGGGCGGACATCAATTTCGAGATCAACTCTTCGTCCATCAAAATCGCATCACAAAGCGCCTTCAGGTGCACATTGTTGATCTTGTAAAGAATTTCGCGAAGCTGCTTGAGCAAGAGCACTGGATTGACATGCGACTGCGGAATAAAGTCGGCCGCTTCAATGCCCGCACCGTTGTGGGGCTCCAGATAGGTCATAATCATCTGCAAGGCACCTTGGAAGACCTGCACCTTGCCACGTACGTGAACATAGTCGCCTTCATTGAAGCCAAGTGCCGAGTTTTCCGGAATGTTCCAGAGCCGGGCATCGATCGAGCCGGTCCGGTCACGAAGCTCTAAAAACAAGTAGGGATTGCCCTGACGATTGGCTCGCGTCTGCTTTTGAACGACCAGAAAGACGTCGTCCACGTTATCGCCATTATTCAGCTCATTGACAAATCGTCGGCTCATTCGGCTCTCTCAGAATTCTCATTGCGGCACATCAATTTCAATCCGTAATTGTAGGCCCAAAAGCCACGCAAGGTCAAGAAAAATGTCGCCTGAGCTGGCCTGTTTCAAACGCTTTTATGACCATTTACATAGGGTTTGATAGCTCTGAATCCAATAAAAAAGGCCATCCAGTCCAACGACCGAAACTCGCTCGGGACCTGATTCATTTTGTGAATCAGGCCCGTAGGTAGTCATCCTTTGACCAGAAGTCATGGCCACGATTGGTTTCTTTTTTTCAAACTGGGAGTCGTCCGACCATGGCCATTCTATTTTTTCCATTATCATGGGTGAATCGCGTGTCATAGTCCAAGACGTGTGGCCATTTCAGGATCAGTCGTTGCCAAGTGCCATTTTTTTGGGATGGATCCTAAAACTTAAAAGTCCGATTGAATCAATCACGTAATCTAGGCGAAAAGCCTTAAAAACCAAACACTTGGGATCCAAACCAACGTAAAGAAAGATTCAAGACCGGCTTTTCTCACGCAGACGTGACTACCGCACGGTAGCACTAAACATCCTAACCATTTTTATTGCAGATTGTTAAAGAACATTTTGAGCTGATAACCCGCGCCGTTCCGAGCGGTTCCGAACAAGTATTCATGTGATCCATTTTTAAACAGCTATTGGTTATTGTCTCCACAGGTGTTAAACTTAATTCACAGGGGCTCCCCCACCTCCTCTGCCGATCTCTCCTGCCCTAGTCACAGCTTTCCGTCCGGAGCCGATTCGAAATGCCATTACAAAATCGCACCTATCGGCGGCCAATGTCGACTCAACACACTATTATTTATGCACTTAGCTTTATCCTTGCGATTCTTTTCCCACAGCTATCAAGAGCGGTTGATGGCCCTGTAAGCTTTTCGAACGATGTTGTGCCGATCATGACCAAGGCGGGCTGCAACATGGGGGTTTGCCATGCCAAAGCCGGTGGTGGC
>CAMBEP010000034.1 GCA_945865635.1 Candidatus Kuenenia stuttgartensis | reverse complement strand
GTCTGCACATAGCGTTGGATCTGGGAATAGCTGCCTTTGTATTGATGTTCCTGGCAGAGTCGCCGGAAAATCTGGGCCGCCGTATGCCTCTGTTTAGGAGGAGCAGACTCGTCATCTTTGAGAATCTGCTGGATCACAGGCAGAAACGGTCCGAGCAGAGAAGCTTTCCGGACCCGCTTTTGTGGCAGAGGGTTAGGCTCTGCCTGATTGAGTATTTTCCGAATTGTGTTGCGCGAGTGATCAAATTCACGGGCGATCTGGCGAATGGATTTGCCGTCCCGCCTGGCCCGTCTGGCCCGTCGAATGGCACCGTAATCGTCCACCGTAAGCACGTCCTTGCCCTCCATGAAGCGAACTCTCCGAGTGGAAGAGTTCAGTTTACAGAAGGCGGCTGGGGGTGGGTCAATTTTAGATGCTCATTTTGCCTCAGGGTGGGTCAATTTTAGATGCTCATTTCCAAAAAGCGTAATTTGGGCAATCTGGCTATTGCGGAGCGTATGGGTGGTATGCTAAAAGTTTAGATTCAGTCGTGCTATTTCGAAGAACACGACCGGAATTCAACCATATATATGAACTACGGGCCTAAGGCTCAGATAAACTCAATTTCAAGAGGGTCCGTCCGATGAAAGCCAGCATAATCAACAGCGTCTCATGCCGATTCCGATTTTTTGGTGGATTCGCTTCAGCGAAAAAGCGTGATCGGCAAATTCGCCGATTGATTGGAGTGGAGTCGCTGGAATGCAGGCAAGTTCTTTCAACGGCACCTGGGATTGAGCCGTTTGCGATTGTTCAGGGCAATGGCAACGCATCATCGGGAAAATTTTCGGCAGGTGAGATTCAGATCAACCGGTTGGATTTTTCCATACCCAACAGGCCGGTCGTGCTCAGGTTTGATAGTGTTGGGGCGGTTGGCGAGAAGGTGGCACCACTGCAGGGAGTCAAGCCCCTGGTAGGTGCAGTGAATGGGCCACTGGTCGCGAGCCAGGTGTCGATTGGGCAATCAGGGGCACGCCTTGCGAAACTTCAGCCGGGGGTATTTACACTGAATCTGAATCAGTCGCAAGCCCAGCAGACTGCAGAAATTTATCAGGTGAACATCTCTCTTGCGGGCGATGTTGACGGCTCGTATTCCGTGACGAAGGGCGATCTCTCGCAAATTCGTTCCCTGTTTGGCACGAAGTCTTCCTCTCCGAATTACGTCTCGGTTTGCGATATCAATGCGAATGGAATGATCAATCAGGCGGACTGGAATCTGGCGTATTCCAATTATGGTGCGTCCACATCATTGCGGCCAGTCTCGCTCAAGTTGAGTCAGGAGCTGGTTCCGCAAGCCGGCTCGGATAATCTTTATCGGATGATTTCCGGAGAGACCAATCCCAATGCCGGAGTAATTGTCACACTGAAAAGCTTGGACACATCAAGCAATACGGTGACATTGGCCCCTGATGCCCTTGGTGTAATTCATAGCCTTGCGACGGCTTTGAATGCCCCGAATGGCCCCATCATGCTTCAGGCAACGGCAACAGACGGCTTTGGTCAGCGTGTCCTGGCGACTCAGTACACCTATGATCAAGTGCTCATTCCGATTTCAGGCAGTGTTCAGCCTGTGGTTCAGGGCACGGGTCTCTTATCCAATGTCACGCCGGGATCGGTCCCGCAGTCTCAATCGAACATTGCTGTCATGCTCGAAACGCCTGTTTCGGTGGAAATTGTGACACGTTACAATCCGGCCAGTGGCGGGCAGACGGCTCTTGAGCAGTTGGCCTCTGCACCAATTGGGCAGCGCACTTACCTGACGCAGGATCAATTTGCCCAGCAGTATGGCACATCGGCGCAGGACCTGGCGGCTTTGCAGTCGTTTGCCAAGGATTATGGCTTCACAGTGACCGCCACAAGTCAGGCAAAACGGACTTTTGAATTCAATACGACTGTCGGGCAATTGCGAACTGCTACAGGTGCGAATATCGTTTACTATAACAATCTGGGCTTAAAGAGTTTTCAAAGTTACACCGGTTCGCTTTATGTTCCTCAGCGAATTGCTGCCATAGTTGATTCGCTATTTGGAATTAAAACCCAGCCAGCACCGCCACCAACACCACTACCGCCAGTGGTTCCATCGAGCCCTGGCTATTATTCTCCACAAATTGCAGCGGCTTACGACTTCCCAACCGCACCATCAAGCCAGTTGCCGGGTCAGGGAATATCCATTGGGATACTTGAGCTGGGCGGGTCATTTGGAGCGGCTGATCAGGCCACTGTCGAAGCCTATTTGGCTGCGCAGGGAATCAGCGAGAGACCGAAGATCAATGTGGTCGGGACATCAACCTATCAGGGCACAACTGAAAATGATCCGCAAGTTGAGGTAATGCTTGACATTGAGGTTTTGGCCAGCATTCTCCCGGCCGCGAACATCACGATGTATTTTGAAAATAACAATAATGAAAACTTAATGGATCTGATCAAGAATGCCTGCTTCGATACGGTCAATCAACCGACCATACTCACCATGAGCTGGGGTGGGCCCGATATTGATCTTTCAGAAATGTATGTAAGGGCTCAGGATCAAGCCATTTTGGATGGAACAGCCATGGGAATCACCTTCTTTGCGGCATCGGGCGATGCTGGTGTAGATGATTTTGTAGGCAATGGCTATGCTTACGTCAATTACCCGTCAACCAGCCCATATGCAATGTCTGTGGGTGGTACGACTCTTCAAATAGAAAACGGTGCATGGGCTGGGGAAGTCACGTGGAATGAGTCCGCAATTGTGGATGGTTTCTACAGTAGCTCCAATGGAGTCAGTGGAGGAGTCACAGGTGGTGGAGTGAGCGGGTTGAGCCCGACCCCGTTTTATCAGACAAAAGCTGGCATTACACCCACTTCTGTGAACCCGCCAGGCGTCTTTAACACCTACAGCGGTACAGGCAGAGCTATGCCCGATGTTTCAGGCAATTCCGACCCAGCGACGGGTTATTTTGTCTGGATGGCAAATACGCAGACCGGGCAGTTCAGCAAGTTCACCGTGGGAGGAACCAGTGCGGCAACACCGCTCTGGGCGGCACTCACAGGCTTGATTCAGCAAAATACAGGTGTAAAGATGGGCTGGTTTAACCCTGTGATTTATCAGATCGGCTCGAATCCGGCTACGGCCAATGCCTTTCATGATATTACTCAGGGAAACAATATCAACAGCAACTTGTATTTCCCAGAATATCCAGGCCAAACCTATGGTGTCTATCTGCCGACATATCTTGGTTATTCAGCCACCACTGGATTTGATATGACAACCGGATGGGGCACCCCTCAGGGTACTAACCTGCTCTCTGCAATTCGTGCCTTGATCAATAGTAAATCTTGATGAAATTGAATTCTTCCTGTTCTTCCAATGGATTGAAGAGTCCTGGAGAAAAAGAAGATTGTCGATTTTAATCATTCAGAGACTGTGGTGACAAATATGACCTGACCAGGCACCCAAACCTGGCCAGGCTTTTTTGTGCACAGTGCAAGGGGGCACGATCAAATGCCATTCACCGGAATTTTCACGACAAGTTGTTTAAACAATAATTTTCGAGCATAAACCAAAAAACAGAATTTCCATTGCCATTACAAATATTGCGAGCTGGCCAGGCATCATTTTCAGCAGGTCAATAAATTCCATCTGGACTTTAATTGCATTTCAGAACCTTACAAAAAGTGGTTTCCAGAAAGCGTTGCCTCTCAGGAGATCGATTGAAATTTCGGACGAAATCGCTTATAATATTTGTCATTACACTCCGTCAACAAAGCTTGAAGAAGTGGTACGGGCAGCCAGAAATCACTCGGCGTTCGAACAGGCAAAACAGCAAGTCGGCTTGGATCAATACGAAGTGCGGCTTTGGACGGGCTGGTATCGTCGCATGACTTTGTGCATGTTCTCATATGGCTTTTTGGAGGTGGTTCGATCCATGTAAGCCAGTAAGCCAAAGAGCGTGGTGGAAGGAATGACACATGGCTCTCAAAAAAAAATGAAATTTCTGGAGTTGATACTGTTCACACTGCCAGAAATCAATCGAATCTTGAATAATATTTTTTCGACAATTGTAGTAACAGTTTGAAATCGCATGGACCTGGTCGATATGGCGTCGCAGAGACCAAGCCATGGCCAGATTCTACCACTATCGTTTCCGAGGACACGTTGCCTAGGGGGGGGAATTCAACTGTAGTAGTAGGCTGAAGCTTCGCCGATTGCATGGTTTGTAGGGCTTTTTTGTAGAGAAAATCGGATCAGGAGCAGATCAACCCGAAGATCAATCGCTCATAAGTCGATATTTTGAGTAAGGATAAACCTCGATTGAGTTATCCAGAGGGCGGTTTGACCGGAACGTTCGATCAATCTCTGAGCCAATCAAGTGTGGGCGGTTGGTCATGGGGCAGGCGAGTTCAGGATTTTTTTTTGGAGGATGATGCCGAACAAATCCTGGAATGGGTGCGTATCAAGCGTGAAATCCCGCTCTGATACGTGTTCCTCTAAATCAGTATGCAACCATGTGTGCTTGCTTTTGTGAGGTATGTGCTGGATAATGATGAGACGTTACGTTGTATGGCCTTGGGTTTCTCTGGACAAACGAAGCAACGGAGTAGGGGCAATGCGATCACCAATCAGATCTACATCCAGGAAGAACCATCGATTCCCCTTTTCGTGGGGCTCGCTTGAAGATCGCCAGTTGCTTGCCGCTCCCGTACTTGACGCCATACCAAATGTGCCGGTGCCCGCAACCAAAACCTACATGCTCCCATTGACAGCCACCGATGCCGACGGCAACCCCCTGACTTACACGGTCACATCCGACAACGGGATTGTCACAGCCTCAGTGCGCAATAATCACCCGTTTCTGAAAATGTCGGTCGCCAATTTTGGCGATATGACCTTCCAGTTATTTGACGACATTGCCCCCACGGCCGTTAAAAACATCTCAGATCTGGCCTCCCAAGGTCTTTATAATGGCCTGACATTCCATAGGGTGATCCAGAATTTCATGATTCAGGGCGGCGACCCGCTCGGCACAGGTACCGGAAGCCTGCTCGGTTCAACCAAATTCAGTGATGAATTTTCACCAGATGCAATTTTCTCAGGCAACGGCCAACTCGCCTCGGCCAATTCAGGCAAAGATACCAACGGATCGCAATTCTTTATCACCAGCGGTCAACAACGTTTCCTCGATTTCAATCACAATATCTTTGGGCAAATGGTGCGCGGCTTCGATGTTCAGCAAGCCATCAGCGCAGTGCCTGTCGACGCCAATTCCAAGCCCTTGACACCTGTCATCATGACCAGCATGTCCATGGTGACTGACACCGCCGACACCGTGCTTGAGCTGAAATCAAGCGGGGTTGGAATAACCCATTTCACTGTAACGGTTTCTGATGGCCATGGCGGCACGGATACGAAAACATTCACGGCCACGAGCGTTACCGATACGACTAATGACCCTCCGATTCTTGGCTTCATTTCCAATCAGGTAACTTATACCAATGCCCCCATTGATCTGACTCTGAATGGATTTGATTTCGAGAATGATCCTCTTACATTTGCAGGCCAATTTTATGATCCAACCCCGCCTGGCACATTTAAAGTCAATAGCAATGTGATTACAATCACACCCAACACCGGATATAAAGGGACATTTACATTTTTTGTCGGAGTCATGCAAACCGGGGCAACGTCTCGCGGTAGCACTTCATCACCCTGGGATTTGCAAGCAATCCAAGTCAAGGTTGGCGACCCATTTACCATTGCAACCCAGGCAGTCTCGCTAGAAGAAGGCCTGACACTTGCAGGCACAACGATTGCCAATTTCACTCCATTAAAGGCTAAGGCCGCTTCGTCCTATGAGGCCTCAATCGACTACGGCGATGGTCGAATTGCGAATGGAACCGTACTTGGCAATGGCGATGGAACCTATGTCGTCAAAGGCACAGGAGCCTATCAGAAATTTGGCACTTATCCCATCAAAATTACGATTAAGGACCTGGTCGACAACGTCTCCATCTCTGGGACAACTACTGCGACCATCTCCGATGCCCCTCTCTCTGTGGCATTTGCCAACCCCCTTGCATCGCCTGGTTCCGGCCTGATAATTAACACATTTGCTGAAATCACAGATACAAATCCACTGGGAATCACATCCGATCTTAATGCAACAATTACCTGGGGTGATGGGAAAACATCCAGCGGACTGATTTCCAAGGTCAATGGCAAAATTCTGGTCAACGGTTCCAAGGCCTATGATTCCTTTGGCACATTCGCAATTACAATCTCGGTGAAAAGCACTGGCGGGCAGGCAGCATCCGCCTCAACCTCTATTGTTGTTGCAAATGCAGTCCCCGTTTTTGCACCTCTGGCCGCTCAAAGCACCACACAAGGCACAACTCTGATCTTTCAGGCAAAGGCCACCGACACTGATACCTGGCAAACCCTGACTTATCAATTCTCATCCACTGTACCGGATTACATCACAATGCAACCCGCAACGGGTATTATTTCAATATCCAACAAGGCCCCCGCTGGTACTCTTAATTTCAATGTCGTTGTCAAAGATAACGGAACACCTTACCAATCGGCCCAAATCCCAATCAGTGTGACAGTAAATCCATTACCTCCTCCACCTCCTCCACCAATCGTTCAGCCTATTTCCATCGTCGCCATTAAAACCAAAACTGGCCAAGTCACTTCAATCAATATTACGTTCAGTGATGCAATCAACGCGACCTCAGCAACCAAGATTGCCAATTACAAACTCATCAGTTCTGCCGGGAAAGACAAAAAGTATTACACCAAGGACGATATTCTGCTGAAAATTGGCTCTGTCAAATACAACGCTGCCACCCGAACCATTACCATCATGCCTTCTGCTAAACTTGTTCCGACAGTACTTACTAATATTCGTCTGATTGCATCCGGACTTTTCGACAACCTGGGCCAGGCTGTAGACGGGAATCGCGACAAACGCGCCGGCGGGGACCTACTGGCGACACTTACCAAATCTTCAATTGTATTAATATGATGCAATCGCAACCCGAACCTGTAATCAACGACCCACGTGGGCGAGGTTTTCGAAGCCGGATTACTGTGGAACAATTCCAGAATCTAATCTCTGAAACGGTCATCCAATTTAGGTCGGAAACGATTCTGACCACTAATAGCCACCGGCGCGTACTCGCCCATCCCATCCGATCCAATCGACCCATCCCATCATTCGACAGAGCCGCAATGGACGGATTCGCCCTGATTGCAAATGAAACTTATGGATCTGATCATTACACGCCCTCTACATTCACCTGTATTGGTCAGTCTTGGCCGGGGCAGGGCTTTATTGGCAAGATTCAGCCTGGCGAAACGGTTGCAATTGCAACAGGTGCCCCAGTCCCTGATGGTGCTGATGCCATTGTGCCTGTTGAATATACGGAAGTGATTCATGATATCATTAAGGTCCGCGAATCTGTCACTCCTGGACGCCATATTGGCCAAGTCGGTGAAGATGTTCAGCCCGATCTTGCATTATTCCCATCAGGCAGAGTCCTGCGACCCCAAGATCTTGGAATTCTCAGTGGCCTGGGAATCGATCAGATATCCGTCGTCAAGCAGCCTCGAATTGCAATCATAATCACTGGTAATGAAGTTGTTCCAGCTTTTGAAACTGCAAGCGGATACAAAATTTCTGATATGAATTCGCCGATGCTGGCAAGTCTCGTAGAGCGTGATGGTGGCTTACCGCTCATCATTGGCCCGCTCAGCGACGATTTTGCGATTCTTCAAGATACAATCCTGGAACTTGCCAACAACCCAGAAATTCAGGCGATTTTCATTAACGGTGGAAGTTCGACCGGCCCTGAAGATTTCGCACCCTCCATCGTAGCCCTTGACGGCCAACTGCTGGCTCATGGAGTGGCACTCCGCCCGGCAAGCCCTACAGGGCTGGGCCTTATCGCTGGAAAACCTGTTTTGCTCATTCCTGGCAACCCGGTGAGTTGCCTGTGTGCCTACGATTTTTTTGGCACTAGAATTGTGAGGATTCTCGCTGGCAGACCCATTGCCTGGGCTTATCCTCTAATGAAAATGCAACTTGCACAGAAAATCACATCGGCCTTGGGCCGAGTCGATTATGTTCGTGTCCGATTTAATGATGGTCAAATTGAACCCATGTCAATTGGAGGGGCATCGATACTTTCAGGCACAACCCGAGCCGACGGTTTTGTGGTTGTTCCCGCTGATCACGAAGGATACCCGTCAGGAACTTTTCTAGATGTTTGGTGCTATGATATTCCGTAAAATACTGTAGAATAAAATTATGGCCAAGGAACAGAACCAATTTCTTGAGGTGGTGGATCGAGACACGGCAGAACGCCTGTGGCGATCAGCGATTTGCCCTCTTGAACCGCGACAGGAATGGGTCTCAATTCAAGATTCGCTAGGCCGCATTTTGGCAGAAGATATTGTTTCAACTGTCGATGTGCCGGGTTTTGACCGATCAAATGTAGATGGATATTCCATCATCTCTGAAGAAAGTTATCATTGTTCGGAAGAAATTCCAAAAATTTTTGTTATCAATAAAGAAGAAATCACACCTGGCATCGTTCCCAAAACAGAAATCATGCCAGGCACTGTCTCATTGATTGCAACAGGTGGTATGATTCCACGAGGCGCCGATGCCGTCGTCATGATCGAACATACAAAAATAATTGATAATCAAGTCTTTTTAAGCCGGCCTGTGAGCCCCGGTTCCAATATCAGTTATGCTGGCACCGATATTGCTTGCGGTGAATTGACATTGATATCCGGCACATTGCTGACGGCTCGTGAAACAGGATTACTGTCTGCCATTGGCTGTTCGCGTGTGCCTGTTTATAGCAAACCGAGAGTTGGTGTCATATCCTCTGGAAATGAAATTGTCAGGCCTGGCGATCCCTTATTGCCAGGACAGGTTTACGACGCCAATTTCCAGAT
The DNA here is from genome assembly GCA_945865635.1 of Candidatus Kuenenia stuttgartensis. Taxonomy (GTDB): domain Bacteria; phylum Planctomycetota; class Planctomycetia; order Isosphaerales; family Isosphaeraceae; genus QWQI01. Next base: position 42,562 of record CAMBEP010000034.1, on the reverse strand, counting down.
GCTGTCAGATTCCATCCGCGAAAATGGTGGAGAACCGATTGACTTTGGAGTCATTCCCGACGATTATGACCAACTTAAAGATTCAATCCAGCAAGCGTTAGCACAAACGGATCTGGTTTTATTGTCTGGTGGGACCAGCAAGGGCAATGGCGATCTTTCGTATCAATCACTGAAAGAAATGCAACCGGGAATTGTAGTTCATGGAGTCGCCCTGAAGCCGGGGAAGCCGATTTGCCTGGGTGCATCTGGAAAAATACCGATTGCAGTTTTACCGGGGTTTCCGACATCGGCCATATTTACATTTCATGAGTTTGTAGCACCTGTCATTCGCGAACTGGCGGGATTAAAACAGAAAACCTCTGAAACAGTTCAAGCAATCATGTCCGCACGCATTAACAGCGAGCGAGGCCGAACCGAATATCTTCTTGTCGGACTCATGCCAGGCCCTCAGGGATTGATGGCTTATCCTATGGGTAAAGGCTCGGGATCAGTCACAACTTTCAGCCGTGCGGATGGTTTTATTGTGATTTCGCGTCATCAGGAGTATATTGAATCGAATGAAACTGTCGAGGTCGTACGAATTGGTCGAAAAACAAAACAATCCGACCTTGTTGTCATAGGGTCTCATTGCATTGGTCTGGACTTTCTTTTAAGTCAGCTTGCCAGAACGGGAATTTCGATAAAAACTCTCTGGGTTGGCTCTCAAGGCGGTTTGGACGCTGCAACAAGAGGTGAGTGCGACATTGCCGGGACACATTTGCTTGACCCACATACCGATCAATACAACACACCATTCTTGCCATCGGGATTAAACCTGATCAAGGGATACGGAAGGATGCAGGGAATTGTATTTCGGTGTGGCGACAAGCGGTTTCAGAATCAGTCACCAGAATCGGCAATTGCAATCGCAGTTTCGCAACCTGAATGCCGCATGGTCTCTCGCAACAGGGGCAGTGGTACACGGGTTTTGATTGACCAGTGGCTCAAAGGCAAAAAACCGCCTGGATATTCCGTTGAAGTCCGCTCACATCATGCTGTGGCTGCAAGCGTCATTCAGGGCAGGTCAGATTGGGGAATGACGATCGAACCGGTCGCCCGAAAATACAACCTTGAATTTATACCAGTACGAGAAGAGCGTTACGATTTTGCAATCGGCAAGAACCGATACGACTCTAATACTGTAAAATCCTTCATTAGGCTATTAAAAGACTTGCAAGTCCAGCATCATCTTCAGGAAATGGGTTTTGCAATCCATCCGGAGACAGGTTCATGCCTTTAATTCCAGATTTCGGAATTATCATACTTTGTGGTGGTGAAAGTCGGCGGATGGGTTTCCCAAAAGCCCTGTTGCCATTCGGATCTCAGACAATGCTCGAATTTCTGGTCCATAAGTCACTTACAATCGCATCAGAAATTGTTGTCGTCTTATCACCAGGTCAAAAACTGCCACCTTTACCACCAAAAGTGCAACTTATTGAAGATCAAGTCGCATATCAGGGTCCTTTGACGGGAATGCAATCCGGCCTTTCCCTGATTTCCAAGGTTTGCAAAACCGCTTTCATCACGGCCACCGACAGCCCTTTGATCATGACAGAACTTATTGAGTTTCTCTACTCCAGAATGGATGCCAATGATATTGTCATGCCTTTTGATGGTAAGTATCATTACCCACTCACTTCGATTTATCGAGTTCAACCTGTTCTTAATCAAATCAATACATTGCTATCAGAAAATCGTCACAGGCCATTCTTTCTCTTGGAAAGTCTTCAATCAAATATCATCTCCACTACGGAACTCAGAGCTGTGGACCCTAATCTTGGTAGCTTCAGAAATATCAATACTCCGATGGATTATCGCGAGATTCTCCGGATCGCCAACCTTCCTGTCCCTTTCAACTTTCAGGCTACTAAAATCAACATGGAATTCTATGGTGTTCCACGATTAAGAACCGGTGTTCATTCATTTGTGGTCGAAGCGGAAACCGTCGATGAGCTTATAAGAGAGTTGTCACGTCTCTTTCCGCAGTTGATTCATCACGTCATATGCAATCATTCTCTCCATCCAGCCTATAAACTGATGCGTGGAACCACTGAATTTCTTACTGATCCGTCTACGATATTAAATCCTGATGATCAGATTCTTTTACTCTCAGTGGATGCAGGCGGATGACTCCAGGATATCACGGAAAATACTTGAGAATTGATCTCAGCACGCTGTTTATCGACTTTCCACCGATTCCGATCGGTGTCATATCAGATTGCATTGGAGGGGTGGGTCTTGGTGCTTGGATTCTCACCCGAGAAACCATATCGGGTTACGACCCTTTGGGGAATCAGGCGGCTTTAATCTTCGCTCTGAGCCCGTTGGTTGGAACACCTTTGACAACGTCTGCAAAGTTTGCTGTGATTGCCAAGAGCCCATTGACAAATAGAATCTGCGATGCCATGTGTTCCTCTCATTTTGCAATCGCTGCGAAAAAACTTGGCGTTGATGCAATTTGTATTACAGGAAAATCGGACAAGCCATGCATTCTTTTTATGGACTCGCTAGGCCAGGATAACGTCAGCATCAGACTTGTTTCAGCAGATTCCTATTGGGGACAATCCGCCTCGGAAACGGAGAGTTCCATTCGTTCAGATCAAGGGACCGAATGGCAAATCTTATCGATCGGAAAAGCCGGTGAAATGCAAATCCCTTTTGCGACATTAAGCCACGATGGCCGTCATGCTGGCAGGGGTGGGCTCGGAGCTGTGATGGGCTCTAAAAACATTAAGGCGATTGCAGTTAGAGGCGACAAACGTACCATAATTTCAGATCCTGAAGCCACAATTCGGATTGCCAAATCTCTTTCGCAACGTTCCTTCTCGCCAGCAACAGCCAAATATCGTGAACTTGGGACGGTTGCCAATCTGCTAGTTTTTAACCGGTTTGAATCACTCCCTACGCGTAATTTTCAGGAAGGATCGTTTCAGGAGGCTCAGGAACTTGTCAAATACGACCTCGCTCCAGCACGTAAAATCACAAGAAATTCTTGTGCTGCCTGTACCATTGGGTGTGAGCATATTTATGCCTTGGATTCTAAGTCGGGAGCAGCCCAGAAGGGTGTGCGAATGGAATATGAATCTCTTTTTGCATTAGGCCCACTGTGTGGCGTTTCTAATTCCCATCAAGTGCTTGAAGCGAGTTCTTTGTGCGACTTTTATGGCTTGGACACGATTTCGACAGGCGGAACAATTGCGTTTTTGATGGAATGTGCGAGTCGAAATCTTATTCAGGATGATACATTGATTCGAATCAAGCCTGAATTTGGTCATGGCGATACGGTTATTCAACTGATTCATGAAATGATGAGCGATATGCCTGGGATTTACGGTGAATTACTTCGACTTGGTAGCCGGGGGGCTTCCCGACAGATCGAGCAGGGAAGTATTGCATTTGCTCAACAGGTCAAGGGCATGGAAATGCCGGGATATCATCCGCGCAAGTTGCATGCGATGGCTCTTGGAATGGCGGTCGGTTGTCGGGGTGCGGATCATAACAGGACAGGCGCCTATGAAATTGATTTTCGTGATCATTCTCCTGATGCCTCTGCAATTGCATCTTCTGTTATTGAAACGGAAGACAAGGCAGCCATTATGGACTCTTTGATCTTATGCAAGTTTATTCGTGGAGTTTTTACAGACTTTTACGAAGAGGCTGCCGATATGCTATGTGCCGTGACAGGCCTGGCGCATTCCAGGGAGTCTCTGATTGCATCTGCAAAATGGATTGTCAACTTGCGTAAATCTTTTAATCAGAGAGAAGGCTGGCTACCTTCTGAAGACTGTTTGCCCTCATCCATTTTTGTAAATAGTGAAGATCACGAAAATGGGTTGACTCAGGACCGGCTCGAGGCAATGATCCTGCATTATAATCTAGGAAGGGGATGGTCAAGCGAGGGATTTATTGTTTTAGATCCAAATGTTATTGAACAACTTATAATAACAGAAAATTCATTCTGATCCGTTTATCACTTTGAGGATTTTACTTTGAGTTTGAGATTTCATGAGATTCTATGTGTTAAGAAGTTGTTTCATAGCTGTTTTTTTGAAAATTCAAAAGCATGTCCGAGTGCAAATCTGGTATGATTCATTGGTCTGATTGCTGATCAATCTGTTGTTTCGGATACTGAACCAGAATAAAAAATGCGCAATCATGGGTTAAATGCGTGATGAATCTAGAAATCAGCTCATTGATGTGGGGTTTGACGATTGGGTTCGCAGCGGGTTCGCTGATTGTGGCCCTGCTGTGGCATCTGATTCATAAGCATAGGGTGCGAGAGGTGTTAGAGCTTGGTGCGATTGTTCGATCGAACCTTGAGAACTTATTTACAGATCAGCCGTTGCGTACAATTCGTCGTCGGCGGTTGCGTGATGCCGATCCCATTGCGGTGGTGATTGACGATCAGCTTTTGATCCTGAGAGACCAGAATGCGGATACACGGCGACAGGTGAAGCAGTTGCGGATTGTACTTGAATCGATGACAGAGGGGGTGGTGGCGGTCGATTCGCGTCTGCGTGTGATTTTGGCGAATCCGGCGGCCCAGCCTTTGTTGGGAATTGAGGCTTCGAGCCTTGGCCGACTGTTGCCGGAAGTGATTCGCAACCCGAAACTGCTTCAGATTGCGTCTGATTCTGTGGATCAGTGCAAGGCGATTGAGGCTCAGTTTCCGTTATCGACGCGCGACTCGCTGGGCCGAACAGTCACTCGCCTGATCGCTGTAAGGATCGCTCCGATTTTGAGATCTTTGGAGGGGGAGAGGCCGGTCTCCAAACCGATGGCTTCCGGGGCCGTTTTTGTGGTGCAGGACGTGACAGAATTAAGGCGTCTGGAGCGCATGCGTCAGGATTTTGTCACGAATGCATCGCACGAGTTGAAGACACCTTTGGCATCGATCAAGCTTTACTCAGAAAGTCTCTTGGATTGGGCACTTACAGATCAGGATCACAGCCGCGAGTTTGTTCAGCGGATAGAGGAGCAGGCGGATCGGTTGACCAATTTGGTCTCTGACATGTTATCGCTTTCGCGGCTTGAGTCGGGCCAGGAGCTGTTTCGCCATTCACCGATGGTCATTGAGCCGTTGCTTAGGGCGCGAGTAGCAAGCTATCGGGACAAGGCGGTCATGAAAAATGTCGGGCTTGAGCTTGAGCTTCACAAGTTGCCGGATCAGTTGAAGGTGCTTGCCGCAGATGAGGCGATCCGTCAGATATTGGACAATCTGATTGACAACGCGGTGAAATACACGCCTGCGGGTGGTCGCGTTGAGGTTCATGCGGGCCTTTATTCCAATGAGTGGCTTGAGATTTTTGTGACCGACACGGGGATGGGCATTCCCAGGTCAGATTTGAGCCGGATTTTTGAGCGGTTTTATCGAGTGGATAAAGCGCGGAGCCGCGACCTGGGCGGAACGGGGCTTGGGCTGGCCATTGTGAAACATATTGTAAGCAGTCTTGGTGGGGAAGTCGGAGTGGAGAGCCGCGAAGGCATAGGCTCACGGTTTCGGTTCACCCTGCCCGTGGTCGTAGAAAATCCCAAGCCTCAAGCGGCTGAGACGAGTGATCTAAATAAGACGAAGCCCTAAGCCAGATAATAGGATACGTCAATTGATCACAACAAGATCTGGATGATCCCTAGACTTGCGGAACGGATTTTCTAGAGGCCGATTCGGAGCACATTGATGCCGGCCTTGAGTATTTCCATATTGTTGGGTGTTGTCGCAGAGAAGTGAAGAAAGGTTGGGAGGGGGTCGGTACCGTCGATAATGATCTGGTTATTGTTTGGGATCATGAAGCCATCGTCGCAAGGCTGATGGCCGGTGATCAGCCAGTCGGTGTCGACCATCTGGAGAAAGCGGTCGATGGTGGCTTGTTGGTTATCGCGGCCCCAGGTAAGGCCATAAACGGAGCCTCCACGAGCCATGTCTTGGTCTGTCCAGTGTGTCGATTGCAAGATTTCCGGCTGGAACTGGTCAAGCCAGTGCGATTCGGGCGCGGAGTGGACCATCATGACCCGATTCTCGGTCCGGACAGCGAGCGGGTAGGTTAGAAACAGCTCTCGATAAGCTTCGCAAATTTCCTGGGAGGCGTCTCCAAATGCGGTTCTGACGCCGATATGGTAAAGGGCATTGAGTGGTGTCCCGTGTTTGGCGATGGCCCGACCGGTGATTTCCGAGAGTTCGTGGTTGCCCAGAATCACATGCACCCGGCGGGCATACTGGCACTTGAGGGCACAGACCAAATCGACAAGCTGATGGGATTTGTCGCCACCGTCGTTGGCATACATGCGGGGCCCGTGGATCAATTCCTGAAGCACAAGATGCCGCTTTTTATGCTCGTCAAGCCTGGCATATTCAAGCACTTTGACCAAGGCTGGCACATTGCCATGCAGGTCGCCCACCACGATCACATCTTCGGCATCGGTGAGAAGTATTTCTGAGCCTGTGCGGCCGGGAGCTTCTCGAAAGATACGGGCCGCTTGTCGAATGGTGGCCAGAACTTTGACTGGATCGGGCATGGAATCTCTGAGCCCTTATAGGGTTGTAGGAAATCAGGCGATCAGGAATTATATTCCATGGCTTCTTCCCAATGCTCGTAAAGCATCGTCAGTTTGGTGTCAAGGGCCGCAAACTTTTCTCGAACCTGGCGGGCTTTGGATTCGTCCCGATAGGTGCTCGGGTCAGCCAACTGAGCTTCCAGGCTGGCTTTGTCCGACTCGGCACTGGCGATGTCGACTTCCAGGTCTGACGTTTTGCGGAAGGGGTACTTACGCTTCTTTTTAGGAAGCTGACCCGTCGAGGGGCGGGCGGGCTCGTTTGGCTTGGCGGCAGAGGCCGATTTGGAGGCTTGTTCCATCTGCCTGGATTTGACCGAGGCCTGGGCCGATTCCCAAGAGTCATAATTTCCTTCAAAAAACTTGGCGGAACCATTGGCCACCACAATCAGGCGGTCGGCCACCTGATTCAGGAAGTAGCGGTCGTGGCTGACCACGATGACCGTGCCTTCGTACTCTTTGATCGATCGCTCAAGCGACTCACAACTCCATATGTCCAAATGGTTTGTCGGCTCATCCAGGACCAGCATGTTGGCGGATGTGGCGCACAATCGGGCGAGTGCGGCCTTGCCTTTTTCGCCACCTGACAAGGCGCCGACCTTTTGGAAGGCCATGTCGCCGGTGAGCCCAAACCGGGCCATCAGGTCGCGCACATCGTTTTCCACCCAACTCAAATCGTCTTCCGGCCAGACGGCCTTCATCAGGGTCGTGTCAGGCGGCAGGCTGGTCAGGCCTTGGTCGTAATAGCCCACCCGGACATTGTGGCCCAGCCGAATCGTACCACCATCGGGAGCGAGCCGACCGATCATGATCTTGACCAGAGTCGATTTGCCCGCACCATTCGGGCCAATCACACCGACACACTGGCCGCGCTGAATTGTTCCCGTAAAGCCTTTGAAAAGAGGGGTATCAAACGATTTAGAGACATTCGTTGCATCGACCACCACATCGCCGGACCGGGCCACCTCTTCAAAGCCCATGATTGGCCCGACAATCTCCGACATCTTCTCGATCCGCTCCAGGCGGGCCAGTTTCTTTTGGCGGTCCTGGGCTTGTTTTGTCTTCTGGCCAGCCATGTTGCGGCGAATAAAGACTTCTGTTTCCTGTATGTATTCCTGCTGCCGCTCATACTGCTTTTCGAGCTGATCCATGCGTTCCTGACGCATCTTCCAATATTTGCTGAAATTGCCGGGATACGACGTCATCCGGCTCCGGTGCAGCTCCCAGGTTGTGTTGACTACCCTGTCGAGAAAGGCCCGGTCGTGGCTCACCACAATCATGGCCACAGCCTGTCGGGCAAGGAAGGACTCCAGCCACTCGACAGTCTCCAGGTCAAGATGGTTTGAGGGTTCGTCCAAAAGCATGACATCCGGATTCTCAAGCAATAACTTGGCCAGCATAATCCGCGACTGCTGACCACCCGAAAAGGTCGACGCCGCACGGTCCAGATCGGCTGGTGTAAAGCCAAGCCCAAAAAGCACTTCCTCGACTCGATGCTCAATCGAAAAAGCGTCGTGATGCTCAAGCTGTTCGTGAATCTGCTCATAGAGGATTGAGGCCGCCATGCGCTCCTCTTCCGTCTTGGCTGAGGCCATATCCTCGGCTGTCTCGTGGAGCTGCTCCTGAAGCCGCACCAAACCTGACATGGCCGATCTTGCCACGTCGCGCAGGGTCAGGACCGGACCAAAATCCGGCTGCTGCTGCAACAGGCTGACCTGAGCACCGGGCCGGACGTAAAGATTGCCGTAGTCAGGCTTATCCTGACCATTAAGCACCTTTAGAAGCGTGGTTTTGCCGACCCCGTTCGGGCCGACCAATCCAACCCTCTGGCCTGTACGGAGATCAAAATCAAGGCCTTGAAAAATCGGGTCACCCGCGATGTGTCGTCCGAGGTCTTTGGCGGAAAGTAGTATCATAAATCCTGATCTGACCACATTTCATGCATTGGCTGTTAGGGGGCTATACTGCTCACGAATTTTATCCGTTATTGGTCTCGTTTGGACAGGCCAAATGCAGGAGTATACTGAAAACGACTGCCATTTTGATCAATTTCACTGGATCTGACCAGACTTTCGTTATACAAATGAGAAACTGCCGTCTTGTTGCATAAAATCATACCATGTTTACACTCTTCGCGGTCATGAATGGCACTTTTTGATGAAAACGATGCCGGAGGCATCTGGAGCAAGTAGCCGGTGGTTGAGGAGCGTCAGCGACGACACCACCGGACGACAAATGCGGCATAAGGTCTTGCGCCCCTGCCGGGGGGCCAGCAGCTTTTTTTTAGACCTCTTGACCGGAAGGTGTCGCTTCGCTCAACCACCGGCTACAAGCTTTGAAGCCTCCGGCATCATTCTGTTACGGGATGTCTCGTTTTTGACTGCGACAAGTTTACACTCCGGCAGGGCCCATGGAAAAATCATTTTTGGGCGTGGAACAAGTGGGCCGGATCAGTTGCCAGCGCGCCTGTTTCATTTGGAGGATGATCTTGGCGAAAAAACGGATGTCGCAAATGCAAACCCGGAAAAGGTCGCAGAATTGATACGGCTTATGGAATGGCTGATCGCCAGACGGCAAACCACGTCTGGTCCTGACCATCAAAACGATGCGCCTTTTGAAGCGACCAGAACCAGCCAAAAGCAAGGCCAAGGAAAAGTCCCGCCAGTATCTTGCTCCGGCCAAATCCGCTTGATCAATCAAATTTCCAGAGCTCGCCAAGGGCTTCTTTCTGCTTGATTTTCAAGTGGTTCAGGCAAAGTTCGCCGATGTCGAGCATCTGATTGAGTGCAGCGCGGTCGAAGCTGTTTTTTTCGCCGGTTCCCTGAACTTCTACGAAGCCATTTCGGCCCAGCCGAACCAGGTTGAAATCCACCTCGGCACGAACATCCTCGCTATAGTCAAGGTCAGCCAGTGCGATTCCATCGACGACCCCGACACTGATGGCCGAAATGCTGTCCGTTACAATTCTTTCAATTGCGGACGGGCTAAACTGGACGGCGATGGCGTCGATTACGGCGATAAACGCTCCGGTAATGGCAGCGGTTCGAGTCCCGCCGTCGGCCTCGATCACATCGGTGTCCACCTGAAGCGTCATCGGGCCAAACTTGCTCAGGTCGACAACCGCTCGAAGGCTTCGGCCAATCAGGCGCTGGATCTCTGTGGATCGGCCATCAGAGCCTCGACTTTTCCGATTTTTGGGCGTACTGCCAGGCATCATGGCATATTCCGCTGTGAGCCAGCCGGTGCCTTTGCCTTCCAGAAACGGGGGTACGCTGTCAGAAAATCGGGCTGTTGTCAGAACTCTTGTCCGGCCAAACCTGATCTGACAACTTCCCGGGCATGTCCAAAGCGTATTTCGCTCTATCGTCACCGGGCGCATCTGCGATTCCAACCGGCCATCATTGCGTGCCATTGGGGGCTTACTCCTTAAGAGTATGTTTATCTGTTGATATAATTATAGGGCGAAAGGCTCAGATGTTTTTCCAGCCGGTCATCAACCAGACAATGAGAGCCTTCTGGAAGTGCATTCGATTGGCCGCCTGCGGAATGACACGACTGGCGGGGCCGTCCAGGATCTCCTCGGTGATTTCCTCGCCCCGGTGGGCTGGCAGGCAGTGCAGAATGATGGCGTTTTTATGGGCTTTGGAGACGAGCGACCGATTGATCTGGAAGTCCTGAAATGCCGACAATCGGGCCTGCTGCTCGGCCTCTTGGCCCATGCTGGTCCAGACATCCGTATAAATCACGTCGGCATCGGCCGCAGCTTCCAGTGGGTGGCTTGACTGGGCCGGCGCGTGGCCGAAAACCTTCGTGAACTGATTCACGAAATCCGCCGGAAATTTATAGAGCGAAGGTGCTGCCAGAAGGAAGTCCATGCCCGTATATTCACACGCCACGGCCAGAGATCTCGCCACATTGTTGCCATCGCCTACAAAAACGACGCGCGGGCATTTGACATCGGGCAGCTCCTCCCGAATCGTCAAAACATCGGCCATGGCCTGGCACGGGTGCGCGTCCTCGCTCAGTGCATTGATGACCGGAATCGTGGCGTGCCTGGCAAGCTCTTCCACCTTGCTGTGGGCGTGTGTCCGAATCGCCAGAGCGTCCACATACTGGCTGATCACACGGGCAAAATCGGCGATCGATTCACGCACCCCAAGACCAACCTCCTCACCCCTTAGAAACAGCGAATTGCCACCCAATGAGGCCATTGCTGCCTCAAAGCTCACTCGAGTGCGAAGCGACGGCTTCTCAAATATCAGGCCCATCAACCGGCCCTGAAGACGCTCGCGAACTGCCGACGATGGGCCCGCTTGCTTGAGCTGAACCGATAGGTCCAGCAAGTCAAGCGCCTCGTCTTTTTGAATATCGAAAAGGTCGAGAAAATGTCGCCTCATGGCCTTATTGGATTTCACTTCCAAAGGTTCAGTATCAGGTTTCGAAACCGGATTTTTGATTCTCATTCCGCCATTTTTTTTTCAGGACTGGGGACGATCCATCACATGATTCAGCAAAACCGACTTGAGTATCGAACAGCCTTCTTCAAAAAGCTCGTCCGAAAGATTCAAAGCCGGAAGCAGCCGAATGATATGCCCCTGTGTGGCGTTGATCAAAAGCTTCTGCTTCATGCATTCGGCCACAATCGGGCTGGCATCGCAAGCCAGGTCAACTCCGACCATCACACCCCTGACCCGTATTCCCTGAATCAAATCAGGCCTTTGATCCCGAATCCCTGTAAAAAATTCGTGGAACTTCTCCTCAAGCACTTTGGCTTGTTCCAGAAGACCATCATTCTCGATCGTTTCAATGGTCGCAAGACCCGCCCGACACGCAATCGGGTTCCCTCCATAGGTGCTTGCATGCATCCCCGGCTTCAAAATCTCAGCCACGTCCGACCGGGCCATCATCACGCCGGCGGCCACTCCACTGGCCAGGGCCTTGGCCACTGTCATGATGTCGGGCTCCACTCCAAAATGCTGATAGGCAAACCACTTACCTGTGCGCCCCATGCCGCATTGAACTTCGTCAAACATCAACAGGGCTCCCGACTCGTCGCACAGCTTGCGAAGCCCTTCCAGATAGCCGTCTGGTGGTATGTTGATGCCACCCTCGCCTTGTATCGGCTCGATCAATACTCCTGCCGTCGTCAGGTCAATCGCGGACGAAGCCGCTTCAAGATCGCCAAACGGAATGTACTCAAAGCCCGGCACCATCGGCTCAAAGCCCACATGATACTTCGGCTGGGCCGTCGCTGAAAGCGCTCCATAAGTCCGGCCATGAAAACCATGGTGCATGGTCACAATTTTGGTCCGCCCCTCCGGGTAGCCATAAGCCCGAGCCAGCTTGATTGCCGCCTCGTTCGCCTCAGCACCGGAATTGCAAAAGAAGGCCTTCCCACCAAAACTCCGCTCGGACAAAGCTTCCGCAAATCGACCCTGAGCCTCCATATACCACGTATTCGGCACATGGATCAATGTCTTGACCTGCTCCGCCACAGCCTCTACCACCAGAGGCGGGCAATGGCCGATCAAATTGCAGCCCCAGCCAGGGAAAAAGTCGACATAGCGGCGGCCCTCAGCGTCCCATACCAGCGAACCCTCGCCCCGAACCAGACAGACTGGATATCGACGATAATTGCTGATCACATAGCGATCAAACTGGTCGATGATTTCCGCCGATGAGAGCAAAGCCACTTGTGACACTTGAGGACACCTCCCTGGATGGTCATTCAGTTCTCTATCGTACCGACTCAAAGATTTTCAGACTCAATATCTTATCAGATTTTCCAACCGATGTGGCTATGGTTCTGGTCAGGAAAAAAAAAGGCTCGCGATCAATTTCTACAACCGATACCCCTCAACACCCTGCAATCCACCTGCCGTGGCTGCAATCCACATCCTTTTTCATGTTTTAGGAACACGCTCAGGATTCGGGCCAATCTCGGTTCCGATCCCCGTCTGAGTGAAGATTTCGATCAACAAAGAATGACGCAGACGGCCGTCAATGATGTGGATCTTGCCCACTCCCTTCTCAAGACTCTCAAGGCAAGCCTCCACCTTCGGTATCATCCCTTTGTCGATGATGCTCCGCCGGATCAGATCCCGGCAATCGTCAGGAAAAAGGCTTGTGAGCAGACTCTCGGGATCGTTTCTGTCCTGAAGGATTCCAGGCGTGTCTGTCAGAAAAATCAGCTTCTCTGCCTTCACCGCCACGGCCACGGCCGCCGCCGCCGTGTCTGCATTCACATTGAGAAGACCGCCCTCGGCTTCGTCGATCGCCACCGACGGAAGAACCGGCACAACCCCTGCATGACACAAGGTTTCAATCGGATTGACATCCACAAAATGAACCTCACCCACTCGGCCCAGGTCAAGCAGTTCGCCGTTCTCGCCGGTGAGCTTGATGCGATGCCCCTTCAGGCACGGGTGCGTCAAATGGTGCAGCCCCTGCGCCTGCCCGCCAAACTTATTGATATGATCCACAAGATCTCTGTTGATATCTTCGGCAAGAACCCTGGCGACAATGTCTAATGTGGCATCGTCCGTATAGCGACGGCCAAGCACAAATCTTGCTTCAATACCCGCATCAGCCATCGCTTTGGTGATCGCCTTGCCGCCTCCATGAACCACCACGGGACACATACCCACAGATTGCATGAAGACCACGTCGATCAACAGGTCGCGTATCGACTCCGGGTTCTCCATCACCGATCCGCCAAGCTTGATCACCACGAACTTGCCGCGAAATTTGCGGATATAACTCAGGGCCTCAATCAATACTTCGGCCTTGCGGATCTCTTCTTCGTGCTTCACCAGCATCATCCTCTACAATATGCCCAGGGGGGTCGTGCAGAACCACCAAACCAAATCGGCCACACCCACACAAGCGAACTTAACAGGCTAACGTCATGAATCCAACTTGTCAAAAAGAATCGTGGCAATTTTCAATTCCAACGAACCCTTGACTCCAAAATACTCAGACATATCTGTGTCATCGTCAGTATCAGCCAAATCAGATAAAAGATAATTTCATTGAAAAAGAATAAACCCATATGAGCCCTGATGGACAGGTGCCCCAAGCGCCGATTGCGAGCAACAACAACAGTAATCCGATACTGGCCGCGAGCCAATAGAAGCGAGATATTGAGATACATGACTTTCGATAAATTGAAAGGCCGAACAAGAATGAGTAACAATTCAAGGGAGAGAATCAGAAATGAGATCCTCGCCCTGAAAGTTTTATTTTCTGAATTGCATTAAAAGAATTCAAAAGAGGTTGAGAATCTTGCCAGAATCGTCTACGTCGATTCGTTCGGCGGCAGGGCGTAGGGGCAGGCCTGGCATGCGTACAATATCACCGGTCAGGGCCACCACGAAACCAGCACCTGCAGAGATTTCCAAATCCCGAACTGTGATTGTAAAATCCTTGGGCCGGCCCAGCAGTTTTGGGTTGTCAGACAACGAATTCTGCGTCTTCGCCATACAGACCGGCAGAGATCCATAACCCAACCGGTCGGCTTTCAGGAACTTGGCCGAGGCTTCTGCCGTAAATGCAACCGATTTGGCTCCATAAATCCGCGTTGCAATGGTTTCAATCTTCTGCTCAAGCCGCATTTCCAGCGGATATAAAGGTTGCAGTTTTTCTGCCTTGGAATTTGCAACTGCGGCCACAACCTGATCTGCCAGATCAATGGCTCCTGCTCCGCCCTGGGCAAAAACATTTGCCGTAGAGCAGGGCACCGATCGAGCTTCACAGAATTTGTGGATCACGGCAAGTTCCTCTTGCGTATCTTCCCCTCGCTGATTGATTGCAATCAGGATCGGTTTTTTATAATGACTGGCGGCATCAATGTGGGCCTCCAGATTTTCAATTCCACGCTCCACAGCCCCTGCATCGGCCTTGGTCAGTTGGTCAAGTGTCACTCCGCCGTGCATTTTCAAGGCCCGAACTGTGGCCACAATGACAATCGCGGCCGGGTCAAGATCGCCATATCGGCACTTGATGTCAAGAAATTTCTCTCCGCCAAGATCAAATGCAAACCCGGCTTCGGTAATGGCCCAGTCGCCATGCGCCAAGGCCATTTTCGTGGCAAGAATCGAATTGCAGCCATGAGCAATATTGGCAAATGGCCCACCATGTACAAATGCAGGTGTTCCTTCGCGAGATTGCACCAGATTCGGCATCAGGGCCTCATTTAAAATGGCCATCATGGAACCGGTGATTTGCATTTCCTCAGCCTTCACAGGTGAACCTGTACGGTCGTAGCCAATGAGGATATTGTTGATGCGGTTTCGGAGGTCGGATCGAGACTGGGCCAGACATAAAATGGCCATGATTTCACTGGCCGCCGTGATGTCAAAACCCGCCTCGCGCGGTGTTCCGCCCATGCCCCGTCCGCCAAGGCCGATGACCATCTGCCGCAGGGCACGGTCGTTCATGTCCATGGCACGCTTCCAGAGCACGCGCAATGGGTCAATGCGAGAATCGTTGAAATGGATGCGATTGTCAATCACGGCTGAGAGCAGATTGTTTGCTGCCGTGATGGCGTGAAAATCGCCTGTGAATTGCAGGTTGATGGCGTCCGATGGTTCCAGGCGGCAGGCCCCACCGCCTGTGGCTCCACCCTTGCGACCAAACACAGGGCCCATGGAAGGCTGCCTTAATGCAAGAATTGCATTTTCACCGATCCGCCGCAAGCCTTGCGCCAGGCCAATGGAGGTCGTCGTTTTGCCCTCGCCGGCCGGAGTCGGGGTGATGGCTGAAACTAAAATCAGTTTACCCGGCTTTCGCCTCGAATTGGCAGATGCAATGGCATCAAGCTGAATCTTGGCTTTGTCCCGGCCGTATTGCTCGACGTGGTCGGGCTGAATCTGAAGGTCAGTGGCCAATTGATCGATCGGTTTCATGGTCAGTGCTGGCATTTTTTTGAGTCCTCAGCAGAGCGAGAGATGACTTCCAAAATTTGTCTGAAAGGCGATATTAAAATCGGGCAGGGCAGGGGCCTTTGGTCAACCCGATTTTAAGCGATTATTCCTGGGGGTCGAAGAAGCGGTCAAAATGCAACCAGAGGAGACGCGAAAATCGTACGATCGGAACCACCATTGGCAGAAAGATCAAGGTGGAGACCAAAATGCATGAGGTCATGGACCGCTCTGGCGACATCCATTTCTGGAAGATGGTCATGATCGTCAGAGGCGGAATGGCCATGCCATAGCTGAAATACATGGCGCCCAGAAAATAGCCGGGCTCGCGCTCGAATTTCAGCCCGCAGGTTGGGCAGAGCGTATGCATCTTCAAGAAATTATTGGCAAAAACCTTGCCCTCGCGGCAGACAGGACAGCGCATTGTCAGTATCGAGACGACTATGCTCTTGTGCGTCATGGCCGATGGTTCTGGTTTGTTTGCCAATGCCTGTGCTTTCATGAAACCGCTTCAAAAGGGGATCAGGGCTTCAGGTAAGTCTTTAGCCAGGCGTGCAT
The DNA here is from genome assembly GCA_945865635.1 of Candidatus Kuenenia stuttgartensis. Classification (GTDB taxonomy): domain Bacteria; phylum Planctomycetota; class Planctomycetia; order Isosphaerales; family Isosphaeraceae; genus QWQI01. The sequence goes on along the minus strand of CAMBEP010000034.1, from coordinate 26,495 downwards.
TTCACTCCACCAGACACGTCGGTTGGCAGGCTTCAGGATCCAGTGATTTTCATCTGGAAAAAGCACCAGGCGGCTTGCGATTCCGCGTCTTTGAAGGGCGGTGAAAAGACCAAACCCCTGCGTTTCAGGCACACGGTAGTCGAGCGAGCCGTGAGTGACCAGAACCGGAGTCTTGATGTTGCCTGCGAACATGCTTGGCGACTGCTTCAAATAGAGATCCGTATGCGTTTTGTCCCAAGGCGGCCCGCCAAATTCCCACTCGGCAAACCAGAGCTCTTCGGTCGTCCCATACATGCCTGGAAGGTCCCACACACCGGCATGGCTGATCAGACACTTGAACCGATCGGTCTGGCCGGCAATCCAGTTGACCATATAGCCGCCATACGAGCCGCCGGCTGCACCCACGCGGTTCGCATCCATATAGGAATATGTCTTGAGAACATGATCCAGGCCGTTGATCAGATCCGTATAAACGCGGCCATTCCAGTCGCGGCTGATTTGGTCTGTAAACTCCTGCCCGTAGCCAGTTGAACCACGAGGATTCACAGCCACAACCACATATCCGGGCGCGGCAAAAAGTGTCGAGTTCCAGCGGGCATGCCAGACATTCATCCAGGCCGATTGAGGCCCGCCGTGGATCAGATAAAGCACCGGGTATTTTTTCGAAGGATTGAAGCCGGGAGGCTTTGTGATCCATCCATGAACGGTTGCATTATCAGCACCCTTAAAATGAAACGGTTCGGCGGCGGTCAGGTCGATTTCTGCCACAAGTTCATCGTTATGGCTGCTCAGCCGCTTGGTCACGTTTGGGCCATCGGTGGCCAGTCGGGTGTAGAAGATTTCATTGGGCGATACGGAATCGTTTCGAAGATAGGCAATCAAACCACCCTTGGCCACTTGCTGAGGGGCGGTGTGGACGCCTTTTCCGCCGATGGCATTGACAGGCGGCTTTTTACCAGTCGGGTCAATCACAAAAATGTCTTGGTTGCCCTCGTTTTCGATGGTGGCCAGTAGGGCAGAGCCATCGCCTGACCAATTGAATTCATGAACGGGCCGATCGAGCGGCCGGGTCAGTTCCGTGAATTTTCCGGTAGAGAATTCGAGGATCGTCAGAACGTTTTGATCGGCTTCGAAACCGGCCCTGATCTGACGCAGATAGGCCAGGTGCTTGCCATCCGGCGAGAAGGCGGGTGTCCCGTCTGCCCCGGGATTGGAGGCGGTCAGATTTTTCAGGGCACCGGGCTTGTTGAGAGAAACGAGCCAAAGGTCGTTGTTGGTCGTCCAGGCATGTTCCTTAAGTGGTTCAGCCGTAAAGACGACGGTTTTTGAATCCGGGCTGAAGGTGTAATCGCTCGAGCCGCCAAATGGGCCAGGGGGTGCGTTGGAAGTCAGGGCAGGGGAGAGGTCAGTGGCCTTACCCGTGGCCAGATCGGCTACGAAGATGTGCGACCGCTTGCCGTCGTCGTAGGTGTCCCAGTGGCGAATCATCAGGCTGTCGAAGGTCTTGACCTTGGACGGAGCCGATTCGCGTTTCTTATCTTCGTCGGCAGTTTCCTGAAGCGATTTGCCCGGGTAAACCCGCACAGGAAAGGCTGCCAGTTTGCCATCAGGGGAAACAACGGGGCCACCGGCGATATCCAAGGGCAGGGACGTGATCTGACGGGCCTCGCCGCCGTCGATCTCAATGGCCCAGAGTTGTGATGAGCCAGAACGGCTTGAAAGAAAGACGACCGTTCGATTGTCAGGCAGCCAGGCAGGCTCGCTATCGGAGGCCAAGTTGGTTGTGAGCCGGTGAGGGCTGCCGGATCGGCTCACTTCAGCCACCCACAGGTCGCTGTTGGATTTGCCTGTGGTTTTGTCGAGTGCTGAAACGCTGTAGACAGCCTTTTTGCCATCAGGCGAGAGCTTCAGACCGCCGACCGATTTGACGGCCAGAAGATCTTCGACGGTCATCGGCCGGGTTCCGATTTGAGCCTTGGCGGTTTTCATCTCAGAACTCATCCAGAAAAGCCCGAGTAGAAGGGCCGTTGAGGTATAAAGATTGCGCATGGGAGGCGATGGCCCTTGGGTCAGTTGGAATCCATGGAAATATGATCAGTTATCAGGCCGGTTGTTGTCGAGTACCGATCAGGCCATTTCTTCGTGGAGGTCCGAGAGATGATCTGTATCAGCTTTGCCTAATTCCTTCATGTGCATCCACTTGGTGAGGATTGGCGAGAGAGCCAGAACAAGCAGGCTTGCCACAAGAGCTCCGATCGCGATCTTGCCAAAGACCTGACCGTAAATCATCACGGTTTCGGATGGAGGAGGAATCACAGCATTGGCGCCGCCTCCGCCTTCGGAAACGCTTGTGAGTTCGGCAATTTTGCCTGCAAGGTAATTCGCCAGTGCTACGGAAAGGAACCAGGCGCCCATGACGATGCCCACGATTTTTTGGGGCGACATCTTGGTCACAAGCGATAACCCAACCGGCGAGAGACAAAGTTCTCCCGTGGTCTGGAAGAAGTAACCAAGAATCAGCCATCCGACCCACACCATGCCTTTTTCGTCGGCTGTGCTGGCGCCGAGCCAAAAGCAGCCAAATCCCAAGGCGAGCTGGAGCAGGGCCAGGAAGAATTTTACGGGTGCGGATGGATCTTTCCCCTGGCGTGCAAGCTTGTCCCAGAGACCCGCCAGCAGAGGTGCGAAAAAGATGATGAACAGGGGGTTGACCGACTGGAACTGGGACGCCTTGATCACTTGGCCGAAAACAGTCCGGTTCACATTTCGATCCGTAAAGAGGCTCAAAGAGCTCCCCGCCTGCTCAAAACACATCCAGAAGACCATCGAGAAAAACATCAGTGCAAAGACGACGAAAAGTCTTTGGCGAGCGACTTTCTCGCTGGCAATTGCTGTCTGGAAGAGTTTTGTAAGTGTAATCACGCCAAAAACAAGCAGGAACAGGAAAATGAAGTCGGGGATATAGATTTTGGTGAAGAATGATTTGAGGGATTCCATCGTCACCAGAACTGTAGAGATCAATCCGACGACCAATGCGGTTCCGATCAAGATTTTCGGCGTCTCACGCCTGAGAAGCTCCTTGGAAGGTGCAAGCCCATGCTCACCAAGGCGATCCTGGCCCAGCGTGAAGACGATCAGGCCAAGCAGCATGCCCACCGTCGCCAGGCCAAACCCATAATGCCAGCCATACTCTTCGCCAATGTAACCGCAGATCAAAGGGGCAAGAAAGGCTCCGGTATTGATGCCCATATAGAAGATGGTGAAGCCGGCATCGCGTCGCTGGTCGCCTTGCTCATAAAGCTTGCCGACAATCGAAGAAATGTTTGGCTTGAAGAAGCCATTGCCCACAATCAGCAAAGCCAAAGCTGTATAGAACGCCAGATGATTTTCCACCATCATCAAGAGGTGTCCCAAAGCCATCAGGATTCCGCCGAAGATCACCGCCAGCCGGTAGCCCAGAATCCGATCTGCCAGCAATCCGCCAATGACCGGAGTGGCATAGACCAGTCCGGTGTAAGCCCCATAGACGGCTGAGGCTCTGGTATCGCCATACCCAAGAAAACCCTTGGTCATATAGAAAACGAGCAAGGCTCGCATGCCATAGTAGGAGAATCGCTCCCACATCTCGGCGAAGAACAGCATGTAGAGGCCGCGAGGATGTCCGGACAATGCACCCATGGCTGTATTTGATCCTTCGAAATCGAAAAATGGTCAAGTAGCGGCGTCGTGTCTCTGCCTGTGCTCTGGTTTCTGATTCCCGACATCACAAAACCTGTAAGGAATCGTTAATGTAATCGAACCGGCCGGCAAGGTCTAGTTGCCAGTCGAGAAAGTCTTTCGGCCTTAGGCTTCCTGTTGTGAAAAAGAGAGGGGGCCCCAAAATTTGCCCCCACCTCAGCCCAACGTCCGATAATCACTCTTATGGTCCTTAAATGGTTTGCAGAGTGGGCACAGTCCGAGGATTGTGCCCACACCCAACGCCGGAAAATCAAAGGAGCCGCAACCTAGTGATACACGGCGACGACGTCCTGAATGGTTGGGAGGCTGGATCGGCCGTGGAACAATGTCCCATGCACTTCCACAACGCGGGACTGGTAATCCGGGTTGAGCCGCTTCAGAGTTTCGTGGGCCTCTTCCAGGGCATAGTGCGGAATCGCTGGATAAAGGTGGTGCGGGGTGTGCAGGTCCTGGCCATGTACAAAAACGGCCCAGCGGGTGAAGGGATCGACATGGAAGACGCGTGTATTGGTGATCCTGTCCTTATCCGTATTGCCGTGCTGATAGATCTCGCGAAGAAGCATGTAATACATGAACGTGGTGAGCAGAGGAAAAACCCAAAGGCCAAAGAAAAGGGCTGTGCTGCGCCCGCCAGTCCAGGCCCTGAGGGTGTTCAGGCTGAGCAGGCCGACAATCAGGAAGGTCAGACGCATGGCCGACGCCACACGCACTGGGTAAGGCTCCTTGAATGGAGAGAGATAAACCCATCGGCTTGGGATCGTCAGGGCACCTGCCACGGCGATGACCACACCCAAAGCTGCTGAGGCCAGAACAAGGTCGAGCCGCCCTGAGCGTTCGGCCAGAATCATGGCGGCATCGGTTGCCAAGAGCCAGATCACAGCCAGAATCGGGCCAAGCTTCAGGCGAGTCGATTCTGGAGGAACTATGCCGATCTTGCGCAGATAAAAACTGTCGCCTACTGCAAATACGTTGTTAAGAACATAATCCAGCCCATAGCGGATCACGCTCAGAGGCGCAAAGAATGGTCTGAGATAGGTTTCTGCGAAAAATCCCCAGCGGCCCTGTGGGAGCTTGCCGCCCCAGAAACGCTCCATATTGCGATAGTCGGGGTCAAACGATTCGTCATTCACAAACTGGTGATGCGCCATATGGTTCAGTCGATAAAGCTGAACGCTTGACATCAATGGAAAAAGGCAGAGCCAGTCGCCCACCAGGTCGTTCCATATCCGATTCTTCAAAAGTGTATAATGCGATGCTTCATGGGCGATGGCTGCCAGGCGATGCTGCACTCCTCCCATGATGAGCGAGCCCAAACCAAACAGAATGATGATGGTCCAGCGTGGAAGGCCCCAATCCGCCCGATATTCCAGATAAATCGCCGCTACGGCAAAAACGGCCAGGATTGTGAGATAATCGACTGCCAGATAACGCATGTTTCGAGGGCCATCGATCGATCGAAGGCTCCGAAGCGTGTTGTGCAATTCACGCGCATTGATGGATTCCGATGGGTCCAAAACCGATGCGGCGGCCCGACGGCCCATCTCGGCCACTCGCTCCGACAACTCCGACTCCAAATCCGACTCGATCGTTGACATGACAGAAGACCCCACTATTGTTCACAATTCGCCAACCTTATCTATCTTAACACATGGTTTTCGTTTTGTCTAAAATTGGATATAAAAGTCGTGTTTCTATAGGTTGCAAATCTGGCATGGTTGTGATGGCTTTGGCCGATGGATTACATGGCCATGGCTGGCCCGGCACCGCTGCTGCCGGGCAAAGGAGTTGGCCTGACAAACGGAAAGTTTCCTACGGGCTTTCGGGGGCTCATCAAGGGGCTTCCCATTGAGTCTCTGGGTTGGATCATCGACGAACTCCCACCCGCACCAAGACTTGCCCGAAGTGGCTCCGCACCCATCACGCCGATGCCCTGGCCCATTCGTCTCGATTTTGAACTCATCGATCTGGGGCCAGAAATTGAGGGCATGGTGGGCGTGTTCATCATATCCTTGCCTGGGCCGCCCATGGAACCGGGCCCGACTGGTAGAAATCCGCCACCTCCCAAGGGCACGATCGACTGTTGCGAATAGCCAGTCAGGGGGCGTGCTGAGGGGCTGCCAAACCGCTCTGACATATTGCTTTGCGCAATTGTTACGGGTGTTGTGGAGATCGCCAGAAATAATCCCCAAAAACTGATCCTGTAAAATTTGACGATCATGGTGTCGCCCTTTCAGGCCCAACCTGGCTGGGTGATGGCGGGGCCGGACCTGAAGTCGGAGCAGGTTGAAATGCGGGTGCTGAGGCCGAATTCGGCAGAGGTTCTGCTGGCTTGGAGACGTAAACCACAGGATTGATCTCGCTCTTCGGCAGATTGGCGAAGGGGGCGGGTGGCTTGGGTGGAGTGACGGAAGGTTTCAGGGCCGCGACTTGGGCCGGCGAAATCTGGGCTAGTCTCAATCCCACGGCACGTTCCAGATTGGCCGAGGTTTTGACCAGCTCCGACTGCACCTGTGCCACTTGAAGTTCCACGGCCAGCACATCGCGCCAGGCTGAGAGCATGGAGAGTGCATCCACCCCTGCCTTGCCCGACCGATAATCGGCCTCGACCGTTTCCAATATCCGGCGTGTGTTGGGCAGGTTCACATTTTCAATCAAATTAAGTACTTGACGCTGGACATTTACGGAATTGTGGAGCGTTCGGATATCGCGCCGGACCTGATTTCGTTCGGCTTCATAAAGTGCTTTGTCGGCAGCGGTTCGGGCCTGAGCCTCGGCGACACCGGCAGCGATTTTGGCGCGATAGACTGGCAGGTTGAATCCGACAAACAGGCCGATATTGGGTGAGCCCATCGCGGTTTGGGGCTGCTGGGCATTGGTCTTTTGCATGTTTTGATAAATGAAACCGAGCGAGAGATTTGGCTTGCCGCGAAGCGATGCCAGCTCTTCGGCAATCTGGTCGCGCTCAATGGCCGCCAGTCGCCCGCCAAGGTCCGGGCGTGCCTGAAGGGCAATTTCATAGAGCTCTTCCAAAGCCGTGTTTTGTGTGCTTTGATCCTGGTTCGGGTGAATCGTAAAGTGATTTAAGATCGGTTCCATTCCAGGCGTATCGCCAAGAATTCTGGCGAGTTCAGCGCGGGACGATTCAGAATCTCCATTCAGGGTTGCCGCTTCGCGGTCGATCTCTGTGAGGCTGATTTCGGCTCGAATGATGTCCGACTGGGCCGCTGTGCCCGTGCGGAACCGGGCTTGGGCAAGCGCTATGAAGTCGTTGGCCAGTCGTCGGTTCTGCTCTAAAATGGCTGAGGCCTGAATTGTGTAGTTCAAGTCGGCATAAGCCTTCTTCAGGTCTGCAACCGTGTCAAGTTCTGTGGCAGCCAGTTCTTCGAGAGCAATCTGGACATCCTTTTCAGCCACCATTCCGCGCCGCCTGAGAGTGCCTGACCAAGGGAATTGCTGGGCGATAAGAAAGTCGTAAGGCATATATCCCATCAGCGCATACTGAGGCGCGACGGATGGAATCGGGTAAATCGAATTCGAGACGACGGGGTCGTCCAGCGAACGCGCCTGAACCACTCTGTGGCCCAGGCTTTCGACATTCAGTCGAGCGGCTTTGACCATCGGATTCTGAGCCAGTGCCAAGCCGATCAAATCATTGAGACTGCTCGCGGCCGACATACCGGGCTCAGCTTGCACATGTTCGGAAGTGGCTATCGCAGGCGGCAATGGGCCAGATTCCGCCTGGGCAAGCACGATCATTGAGTCGCTCTGAATCCGTTCCGAATGGGCTTTTGTTTGTGTGGCAATCGATTGGGGCGGAAAAATTGTCCGCATTGCGCCCGATTGCTGCATCGGCTTGGTGATGACGCACCCGCTCAATGCCGGAACGGTCAGAAGAAGTTTCGGTAAATGTGTTCGTAAATGTCGCTTGACCATGTCAAATGAATCGACATGGAAACGGCCGGACTTTGCCAAAATTTTGGTTATATCTAATTTGCCGGTCGTAAGGCTTGCAAGATTAAGGCTGCACCGGACAGATTAATTGAGACTGTTTTTGGAGGGCTGCGAATCGATTGGGATTTTGCCGAGGCCTTTGAGGACGGCGTCGAGAATTCGGTCAGCGCGGAATGGCTTATAAAGCACTGTGGTCATGCCTTCATTGCGGGCCTTGACGATGGAGTGTTTCTGGTCGTAGGCGAAGCCGGTCATGAGGACGATTGGGAGGCTGGTTTGAATGGATCGCAGGGCCATGAAGATTTCATAGCCGTTCATGTCGGGGAGGAAGATATCGCTGATGGCGAGGTTGTAATTTGAGCCTCTGGCCAGTGCGATGGCTTCAGAACCATCGCGAGCGGTCTCGACCGTGGCGCCCCATTGGCCAAGCAGGTGGTGGGCTGCGCGGCGGGTGGCTTCGTCGGAATCGACAAACAGGACACGCATATCGAGCAGTGGCGGAGTGGTCCGATTGGTTGGAATGCGGGCCGAGGTCGGAGCCACGGCCTCGACTTCCTTGATTTTGGTGCGTATGTCGCGGGCTCTGACGATCAGGTGTCGAAGGCGGCGGATGATGTCGTCGTCGTGGCCGACATATCGGTCGAGCACAAAGGTGGCATCGCTCAGGATTTCGTCCACGGGAAGGGCGACGGATCTCCAGATCTTATCCACACTTTCATGATACGCCCGCGAGGTTTCGGCCTGCAGGAGGTCAAGAGTGTGCAGGGCCTGGGCCAGATTCTGGGCATACACGTCGAGAAACTGCCGGTCGCTCACATTGAAGGCGTCCACCGAATCGGATTCGACATTCAGGGTGCCCAGCATTTGGCCCTGGTCAATCAGAGGAATCGTGTAGGAACTTAAGGCATTGGCCGCCCCTTCCAGATAGAGCGGATCCCTGCGTGTGTCCCGGCAAAGATAGCTCTTGGCGGTGGCAGCCACAAAGCCCGTCACTCCCTGACCGGTTTCTGCAACACAGAGCTTGCGATTCTCGGCATCCGGTGTCATGCCTTCGGAAAGCAGAGGCACGAGCAGTCTTGATTCAAATTCGACCAGCCGGATTTCCACATTCCTGACACCAAGCAGTTCCTTGAGGTCGCGAATAATATTGTATTTAAGCAGATCCGTGCGTTCCTCAAGCCCCATCTCCCGGATATCCTGCGCCGAAAGGTCGGAAAGCTTCTCGCCTGCCTCATAAATCGCTTTTAATTTCTGCTCCTGCTGAATCTCGTTCGTCACATCGCTTAGCAATATGATCAGCCTTAGGACGACCCCATGCTCGTCTCTCACGGGTGTGGCCGTCATGCCCAAATACTTGTTGGCTTCAATCCGAAGCACACACACTTCCGGATGTCCCGACGCCCGAGCTGCCTGCATCGGGCAATCTTCCCGCTCGATGATCTCAGGGGCCCCAAAAAGCCTGTAAAATTTCGCCCCAATCGGCTCCAGGCCCGGGTCAGCCAGACGCCGAAAGGCCGGGTTGCACCAAAGCACAACCTCATCCACATCCACCACAGCAATGCCTTCGGACAAGGAGCCGATGATTTCGTCTGCTGTGATCATCCTCGATCGCCCATCTTTCCGCATTTGCAAGTCGCATGACGCGATGCCATAACGACCGCTTTCATGGATCATCCGCTTGCTCATGATTCGCTTTTGCACAATATGTGTTATTCTAACAAAACCGTCTGGAACTTAAACTACTCCAGCCCCTGCCATTTTCAGTTTCACGTCCCATGTGCCCCTAAACCCATGCCACTACTCTCATTCTGAAAAACTTTTTATATGCATCCAAGAAAACGGCTTGAGGCCGCATCCGTCCAACTCCTGATTGTGGATCTTCAAGAGCGGCTCATGCCTGTCATTCCCCACAGGCGAACTGTTGAGGCCAACTCAATCCGCCTGATCACAGCCTCGGCCCTTCTGGAAATCCCCCAGATGGCTACCGTCCAATACCCCAAAGGCCTCGGGCCAATGATCGGGCCGGTTGCCTCACTTCTAAGCTCTGAACCGATTTCCAAGATGACCTTTAGCGCGATCGGCCCGGATCCTGTAAAACAATGGCTCGACTACAACCGGACCATCGTTTTGATCGGCATTGAGACCCATGTCTGCATCGCCCAGACCGCTCTGGACCTGCTGGAAATGGGCCTCTCGGTCATCATTCCGACCGACGCCGTCGCCGCCCGCAAACAGGCTGACCACGACACCGCACTGATCAGGCTGACCCAGGCCGGCGCCATCCCGACCACCACCGAAGCTCTGCTCTTTGAATGGATTGCGACCGCCGGGCATCGCCATTTCAAGGCCATCAGCACCATGGTCAAAGAATTTGACTTGGAGCCTTGAAAACCGACGAAATCTGTATCTCATGCTCGCCACGGGCAGTCATTTTTAAACGAATCCCACGGGCTTACACCTAGCCTCTCAAAACGATTTGGACTAAAATCAAACCCATTGATACGCTGGCCAGTCGGTTTCAAGGGAAACACCAAGCCTGCCTTACCATTCCTGATGGCCCTTTTTGAACAGACCCTGGAAACCGAAATCATGAGCCAAACCAAGCCCGTTCCAGAATTGACTGTCCAAAACCGTGTCCTGATGGGACCTGGCCCCAGCCCAGTTCCCCCAAGGGTGCTGGCCGCCATGAGCCTGCCGCTTTATGGGCACCTGGACCCTGAATTCGTCAAGCTTATGGATCAGACACAAGAACGGCTGAGGCAAGTCTTCAAAACTTCGAACAGGCTGACTCTGGCCGTATCGGGAACGGGCTCTGCCGGAATGGAAGCCGTGGTTGTCAACCTGATTGAGCCTGGCGATAAGATGCTGGTTTGTGTCAATGGAGTTTTCGGCGAGCGTATGTGCGATGTGGCGGAACGTGCCGGTGCGCAGGTAATCCGGATCGATCGGCCGTATGGGCAAGTCTTTACCCCCGAGGAGGTGGAATTGGCCATCAAGCTCCACCACCCTGCCCTGGTCGGAATTGTTCATGCGGAAACCTCCACCGGGGCCTGGCAGCCCGTCGAGGAAATCGCCCGGATTGCCCACGAAAACGGCGCCATGATTGCAATCGACACCGTGACAAGCCTTGCCGGAGTCCCGGTGGAAATTGACGGATGGGATATTGATGCCGTCTATTCCGGCACCCAAAAATGCCTTTCATGCCCGCCTGGCCTGGCCCCGGCTTCGTTTGGAGAGCGGGCGATGGCCAAAATCAAGGCCCGGAAAACCAAGGTCCAAAGCTGGTATCTGGACCTCACCATGATCGAAAAATATTGGGGTTCCGACCGGTTCTATCACCACACGGCCCCAATCAGCATGAATTACGCGATTTTTGAAGCCCTCGGAATGGTTCTTGAAGAAGGCCTGGAAGCCCGCCATGCCCGCCATCTCCTGAATCATCAGGCCCTTGCCGCTGGAATTGACGCGCTTGGAATGAAATATTTCACTCAGCAAGGCCATCGACTGCCCCAGCTCAATTGCGTTGTTATCCCCGACGGTGTCGACGACATGACCGTACGCCGCCGCCTGCTCGCCGAATGGGGCATTGAAATTGGCGGTGGCCTTGGCCCCGTCAAGGGCAAAGCCTGGCGCATCGGCCTCATGGGACACGGCTCTTGCCCCGAAAATGTCAGGCTGGTCCTGGGGGCTCTGGAAACAAGCCTCAGAGACCTCGGCGCGGTGAAGTCTGAAGGTGCCGCTGTTGCCGCTGCCGACAGCATTTACACCTCTGCCCGCGGCTGATTTCTGCCTAACCCCCGGGAGTATGGCCGAAGTTGAAACAACAACAAGCCCCTCCCGGGCCGGCCTGCTTGGGGAATGGGATTTGTCGAGTTCTTTTTGACCGCCAGTCAAACCATGAAATCAGGAGCATTTCGCCATGACACCCTTGGACAGGATCCTGAGCCGGGCCCAGCGCCGAATTGTTGGTCAATCCTGGCTGAATCATTTGGTTTGGTGCTCCACCGTGTGGCTGTCATTGGCGGTGATCGCAATCGGGGCAACCAGAATCTGGCCTGAACAGATGGCTCTATCACCTGATAAGCTCTTGGCTTTGGCACTTCTGGGCGGATTGATTACCGCAAGCCTGATTGCAATTCTGAGGCGCCCGGACCGACTTCGCACCGCCACCATGGTCGATTCTGCGTTTGGTTTGAAGGACCGGATCAGCAGCGTCGTAAACCTGCCGGAAGCAATCTCTCAATCGCCGGCTGGCCAATGCCTTGTGGCCGAAACGGATAAGGCTCTGGAGACGATCGAAATCGCGGCAGGCCTGGCCATCAGGCGGCCCCGGCGCCTTTGGATGCCAATCATCCCGCTGCTTGTGGCATCGCTGGTGGTCATGCTCCCAGCCTATGTGGGCAGTCGGGCCCAAGTGCGATCCAGAGCAGCTTTGGTCGACGAAAATGTCTCCAAAAAGGCTGATTTGCTGGCCAAAAAAATTGCTCAGCAGCGCAAGGCCCAATCCGAGAAGGTCTCGGCCCCGACAGCCGAATTGATGGCCGAATTGCAGAAGGCCACTGAGGATCTCGCCAAATCGCCACCTGCCGAAAAATCAGAGGCACTGGCCGCCCTCAACCAGCTTTCCGATGCCGTCAAGGACCGTCAGAAACAAGTCGGTTCCACTGAGAAAATGGCTTCGCAATTGCAGCAGATGAAGTCCATGGCCAGCGACGGCCCTGCCGACGATTTTGCCAAGGAACTTGCAAAAGGCAAATTCGAAGAGGCAGCCAGCGAGCTGAAATCACTTGCTGAAAAGGCTCAGGACGGCAAACTGACAGACCAGGAAAAGAAACAGTTGCAACAGCAGCTTGGCGAAATGGCCAAACAACTTGAAAAAATGGCCAGCCAGGAAGAAAAGAAAAAGCAGCTCGATGAAGCCCTCAAAAATGGAGGCCTGACCAAGCAGCAATATCAGGAAGAAATGGCCAAGCTCAATCAGCAGGCCGCCAACATGAAGCAGATCCAGGAATTGGCCAAGCAAATGCAACAAGCCCAGCAGGCCATGAAGGACGGCAACATGCAGAAGGCGGGCGACAACCTGAAACAGGCGCAGGACCAGTTGAAGCAGATGGCCCAACAGATGTCGGACATGCAACAGCTCGACGAAGCCCTGGCCGACTTGCAGCAGGCCAAGGACGGAATGTCGCAGGAGGGTGCCGACTCCAACCAGCTTGGCGACGCCCTGGGCCAAGGCAATTCCCTTGGCGACATGATGAGGGACGGGCAGAACGGGATGGGCCTCAATCGCGGCCGTGGCCAGGGCGATCGGGCCGAGGCTCCGGACAAGACCTCGTCCTACGACACCCGAGTCAAGGCCGAACTGGGCAAAGGTAAATATCAACTCAAAGGCTTCGGTCAGCCGGGCGAACAGCCCAAGGGAAAAAGTCTGATCGAAGGCGGCGACCTGCAACAGGCCGTTGCGGAATCGGCTGCGGCCGATGCCCTGATCCAGCAGCGCATTCCCCGCCGTCTCCAAAAGAACGTACGCAACTATTTCGACCAAATCCAAAAGCCGCAATAATCTGCATTTTGGGACCATCAGCAGGCCATCAGCCCATCGTCAGAAAAACCGCTTGACCACACTCCTCTTGGTGGCTCTAATAATGCTCAGGTCAAGAATTAAGCGTCTCTTGATCCATCCCGATTTCTTTACGAGCAATCGCCTCATGTTCAATTCGCCCTTCTGGCAAGCTGTGGGTGATCTGCCATCGATCACACTTTTATTCTTGTTGCTCGCCTTGATCGTGGCGTTCGGGTTCGAATTCATCAATGGGTTTCACGACACGGCAAATGCTGTCACAACCGTGATTTATACAAATTCGCTCAAGCCCATGACTGCTGTTCTCTTTTCCGGGTTCTGCAATTTCCTTGGCGTACTCCTGGGCGGAACCGCCGTGGCCTTCAGCATCGTCAATCTCCTGCCTGTCGATGTTCTGATCGACGAAAGTTCGGGCAAGGCGCTCGTCATGGTGATCTCGCTCCTCCTGGCCGGTGTGATCTGGAATCTCGCCACCTGGAGCATCGGCCTGCCCGTCAGTAGCTCTCACACCCTGATCGGGTCCATTCTGGGCGTAGGTCTCGCCAATAGCCTTCTCACAAAGGGAAACCTCTCCGGCGTGAATTGGTCAAAGTCCGTTGACGTGGGCCTGTCGCTCCTGATTTCCCCAGTGATCGGCTTCGCCCTCTCATTCATGACCCTTTTGGCCATGAAATTCCTGATCCGCGACGAAAAACTCTTCACACCGCCCGAAGGCCACCACAAGCCGCCCGGATGGATTCGACGAATCCTCATCGCCACCTGCGGGGCCGTCAGTTTCGCCCACGGTTCCAACGACGGCCAGAAAGGCATGGGCCTGATCCTGCTTGTTCTGATTGGCTTCATGCCTGCTTATTATGCCCTGGATCTGAATAACCCCGGCAAGGCCATCGATGTCAAGGCTGGGGCCGAGTTTATTCTCCAGAACCTCCCAAAACACCACTTTGATCAAAACCCACGCCTGAAGACCGAGCTTGATCAGATCGCTGCACAACTGGCCAACAAAAGCAATTTTTCAGAGATCCCCGAAAACCAGAGATGGATTCTCCGCCAATCCATTTTTGAGAGCCGCCAAATCATCCAAAAGCTCAATCTTGAGCCTGAATTGACCAGCCGGCTCTCGGGCCCGCTCCGCAACTTCTCGCAGGCTCTGGAATATGTCCCGTTCTGGGTTGTCATCGGTGTCGCACTTGCCTTGGGCATAGGAACCACGATCGGCTATGAGCGGATCGTCATCACCATCGCCGAAAAAATCGGCAAGACCCACCTGACTTACGGACAGGGTGCCTCCGCCGAACTCGTGGCCGCCCTGACCATCGCCGCCGCCGATCTCTTGCACATGCCCGTCAGCACCACTCAGGTGCTCTCCTCTGGAATTGCAGGAACCATGGTCGCCAACAAGTCAGGTGTTCAGCCTGCCACTCTCAAGAGAATCGGCCTCGCATGGCTACTCACCCTGCCTGCCAGCGTCTCGCTTGCTGCCGGCCTGTTTTTCATTGGACATCTGATCGTCTGATTCACGGACCAGCCCCCACCCTCTCTGCTTTTTGATCCATTGGAAGACCCAACAAAACCACCCTCTTAAATTGGCTTAAGACTCAGCGGCCCTGGCCTATCGGGCGGCCAATCAAGGCTCTCCATGGAACAACAGGGCCATTCTTCCAGAATCGTGAATCCACGCTGAAGCCGCTGTTGTCGCCCAATACAAAATAGCCATCCGCTGGCAATTCCACCGGCTGACGCACGCCAAAACCAATCACCGGCTCGCTCGCCAGCCGATTGGTAATAAAGTTATCCCTGAAAATCTGAAAATTCCGAATTCTGGAGCCCCCGCCCTTTACTCCCAGGCCTGCCGGAGAATCGCGAAGGTTTGAATCGGGACGCCTGCCTTCAATCGTCTCAAAACTCAAAGGGGCAAAAACCAAGCCCCCATTGAATCGAAATTCCAGTTGATGATCCACCCACGAAAGCTCCACATTCACTTCGCCACGGCCCTGATCGATGCTTGTCAGCGGCTTCCATTCGGCTGAGACCCTCTGGCCGTTGATCCAGACATCGCCCGGGGGACTTGCAGGCTCACGATTTACCAATTTTAACCCAACTTCCACCATGATTTCCACTTCGCGATTGCTCAGCCTCAGCGCCAGTCTTTCTGATTGGCCGAGCCCGATGTCAGCCCTGAACCAAAGATCGCCCACCTCCTGCTCACCGCCCGGATCTCGCCCCTGATATGCCAGAAAGTCTGTGACGGGTCCATATTCACCACTTGACGGAGAAATGTGCCGGTAATCGGCCCAATCCCAAAATTCCAAGTCCGCAACAGTCGATTCCTTAAGAGGTGGCCGCCTCTGAAGTTTGCCAGTAAGGTCGTCGATACCCCACCAACTGGCCCCGCCTGAACTGGTCCTGAATCGCCATCGCGGAAATCTCGACGCATCCAAGGCAGGATAGCCCTGATCATAAACCTTTACGGACAAAGCTTTCCTGGCCAACTCCCCCTTGATCGTCCGCCGGCCGTTGATGTAAAGATCGCCTCCATCAATCCGGACCGATTCGCCTGGCAAGCCTGCCACCCGTTTAAGGTGCGGAGTCAGAGGGGCATCGGGCGAATAAAAGATCGCCTCCTGCCAGCGTTCCGGCCGTTTCAGGCCGATTGTGGCCTTGTCGACCCAAACCCGGTCGCCTTCAAAGCCAAGAACGTACGAACCCCTGGCCTTCATGGTCAAAGCACAATTTGGGCAGACACTCACTGGCAAAGTCTGGTCAGCAAGCAGACCCACCTCAAACGGAAACCTGCAGTTCGGGCAAGCCCATTTCTGATGATGCCCCAGCCTGTGCGGGGCCATCGAGCCGGTCGGAATATGGCTCGGCTCTGCCAGAAATGTGCGACCAATCTGGCCAGCGATCAAGATGGAAACCAGCAGGCGAACCACCACGACGCTCTCCCGCCCGGGGGTGGAGTGCCGGTGGTTCCCGGCAATCATTCGTCGTCACCCGAATCAAGAATCGAGAGGAATGCCTCTTGGCTGATCTCCACATTGCCCACCTGCTTCATCCGCTTCTTGCCTTCCTTCTGCTTTTCCAGAAGTTTGCGTTTACGGCTGATATCCCCACCATAACACTTGGCCGTCACATTTTTTCGCAGAGCCGAGATCGACTCCCGGGCCACGATCTTGCCCCCAATAGCGGCCTGAATTGCAATCTCAAACTGATGGCGGCCGATCTCCGCCTTGAGCTTCTTGACCAGCCTGCGACCACGACGCTCGGACTGAGTCCTGTGACACACAATTGCAAGTGCATCCACCCGACTGCCAGCCACCAGCACATCCAGCCTGACCAGATCGTCATCCCGATAACAAAGCACTTCATAATCCATCGTCCCAAACCCGCGAGTCGCACTCTTGAGCTTGTCGTGAAGATCGTAAATCATCTCAGCCAAAGGCAGCTCATAAGTCAGAATCACTCGCTTCGGCGTGATGAACTCCGTCTTGATATACTTACCACGCCGATCCTCACAAAGCTGCATGATCGCGCCGATGCAGTCCGATGTAATAATGAAATTGATCTTCGCAATCGGCTCGCGAAATTCCTCAATATCACCGGCATCGGGAATACGTGTCGGGTTCGAAACCCTCATAATCTCACCCTTGCGGGTCAGAATCTCATAGGTCACATTCGGCGCCGTCTGGACCAGCTCAAGATTATTTTCCCGCTCAAGCCTCTGCTGGATAATCTCCATGTGGAGCATCCCCAGAAAGCCGCAGCGGAAGCCAAATCCAAGGGCGTCCGAAGTTTCTGGTTCAAATGTGAAACTTGAGTCGTTCAGCGCCAGCTTCTGGAGGGCCAGCCGCAAATCCTCAAACTCGTGCGACGATTGCGGGAAAAGTCCGCAATAAACCACCTGCTTGGGCTCCTGATAACCCGGCAAAGGCTCTTCCGTCGGATGATAATAATCCGTAATCGTGTCGCCCACACGAACATCAGAAATTCGCTTGATATTGGCATGCAGATAACCCGATTGACCCGTCGTCAACTGGTCCACCGCCACCTCATGAGGCCGAAATTGCCCCATCCCAAGAATTTCGTAATCCTGCCCCGTCGCCATCAGTCGAAATTTTTGCCCCTTGCGCACCGTGCCGTCCACCACCCGTATGTAGGCAACCACACCAACATATTCGTCAAACTTCGAATCAAAAATCAAAGCCCGGACCGGACCGTTGACATTGCCTGATGGTGCCGGCACACGCTCAATCACAGCCTTGAGCAACTCGGGCACCCCAAGACCCGTCTTCGCACTCACCGAAAGCACCTCGTCGGGCGAGAAACCAAGCGTATTATAAATCTCTTCCCGAATCTCATCCGGTCGCGATGCCTGCATGTCAATCTTGTTCAGACACGGCACGATCGCCAAATCGCCCTCAAGCGCGAGATACGCATTGGCCACCGTCTGTGCCTGCACACCCTGCGTGGCGTCCACCAGCAGGATTGCACCCTCACATGCCGCCAGCGAACGACTGACTTCATAATTGAAATCGACGTGGCCAGGCGTGTCAATCAGGTTCAGCTCGTAATCCTTGCCGTCTAGCGTGTAGTTGATCGCCACCGCCCTCGCCTTGATCGTAATCCCACGCTCACGCTCCAGGTCCATGTCGTCAAGCAACTGGTCCCGACTCTCCCTCTGGGAAATCGCCCCAGTGTGAAGCAAAATCTTGTCGGCCAACGTGCTCTTGCCGTGGTCAATGTGCGCAATGATCGAAAAGTTGCGGATCTGGTTCGGAGCAAAGCCCATAGTTTCAGCCAATGATTCCAGATAAAAAGGCAAGCGCCCCTGTGCGTAAGCAATCGCCACCGATCACTCTGGGTCAATCATAGCAAATCCATCGAAATTAAGGGAGACCATTCCCGCAACGCCACCCGCCTCCATGAAACACCCCAATCCTCCAATCCATACTCCTAAAACAACTCGATTGAGGAATTTATATTCGTACATGTTGCGAATAAAAAACTATTTCACAAATTTTTGGAAGAATCTGCTTGTCATTATTGTAAGGATTGATTATCTATATAAGTCAGTTGACTTCTCTGATTTTGCAACTGCGGGTCGGTTTGACAGGAGGTACCTATGCGATTTCGTTCTGCATCATTGATTTTGGCCCTAATTCTTGGTGGCTTGGGAGCCAGCGTGGCCCATGCCGATTTTCTGATCGCCCAAGACTTTAAGAACAGGACCGTTTCCAGCATTGCCTACACTTATTCCGGTCCGAGTGCTATCAAAGGCACCGAAGCTGTCATTGTTTCAGCCTATTCCGGGGCCACACAGGGTGTTGCCACAAGTGGCACAAACCTCTACGTGACTGGTGCGAATACTGCTGCGAATCAAATCACGGCCTACACCATGTCCGGTTCAGGCTCAGTAACGGCCAGCATCAACACATCGTTTGGAACATCGGGGATTGCCACTTTGACCTCAGCGGGTCGTGGCGTGAGCGTCACACCGGATGGTTCGACCGTTTCAGTGGCATTGCTCAGCGGCCTCAAGGTTGTTGATCTGAACTCAGCCACAGGTGCCAACACCGGCCCGACTCTGAATCTTGCCGTTGGCACAACCAACGTTTACAAATCCGTCCAGACGCCTGATACCAATTTCTATGTGGTCAATCAGCCGGGTTCAGGCACCACACCTTATGCCGTAAACAAGTTTAACTCCGCTGGAACTTCGCTCGGTGCAATCACTCTGTCGGGCTTTACACCAGCGACCTCAGCCCTGCGTGACATCCTCTTTGTGGGCAACAACACATTCTATCTGACCAACTACGCAGCCACAGGTGTGGGTGGTGGTTTGTACAAGTTCAACCTCAGTGGAACAACCGCAACGCTTGACAACACGTTCGGCACAGCTGGCCGTGCTTCGATCGCCAACGCCTTCGGAATTGCCATGGACTCCCAGGGAACGATCTTCCTGAGCCAGTACTATTCCTCAACAGGTGGCTCAAGTGCGATCCAGAAAGTCAATTCGTCTACAGGTGCAATCAGCATCTTCAAGACCGCCGATGCCAATTTTGGCTTCCAGTTTCTTGCTGTGACAAGCGTTCCAGAGCCATCAACCTATGCTCTGGCCATGCTCGGTGTCGGTGCCCTTGTCGCCTCCAGGCGGCGTAAGGCCACCCTGCCGACGACTCCAACCGTCTGAGTCACAGGCTCTTTACTCCAATCATAATCTTGCTATGCCTGAATTCATCCTGACGATGAATTCAGGCTTTTTTTTTGACCTCCTTGCTCATCGGCCTTATGCCACACACACTCTCTCTCCTCTTTTCTCTAAAGCATCCTCGGAAAACCCAAAAATAAAAACGTCATGACTGCTCGCAATCGCCGCAATCTTTGGAAAAACCTCTGGAACAAGCCGGTCGAATGGTCGCCTGTGCTCCAATCCTCTGGCCGCTCCCGCACCGAGGAATTCACCTGGCTGGTCGCATCACGTCAGGCGATGGGCACGTTTTTTGAGCTCCGAATGGCATCGCACACCCTCGGAGCCCTGGCCTTGGCCGAACGAAGCTTCGACCTGGTCGACGAACTCGAAATCCAAATGACCATCTATCGCGACGATTCCACGATCGCCCGCCTCAACGAGTCCTATCACAATCAACCCATCTCCCTCGAACCAAAGCTTTACGAACTCCTCAAACTGGCCCGCACCATCCACTCCTCCACCGGCGGCGCCTACGATATTACCACAGGCGCCCTGAGCAGAGCCTGGGGCTTCGTGCAAGGTCCCAAACGCGTCCCATCCGACCTCGAACTCAAATCCGCCATGGCCCGAACTGGCCTCAGACATCTCATTTTCAACGACCTCGACCGCTCCATCCAATCCACCGATCCCGGCATCGAAATCAACCTCGGCTCCATCGGAAAAGGCTATGCCATCGACCGAGTCGCCGATCTCTTCAAAAATCACCCCTTCCCTGCCCCTGCCCTGATCCAAGGCGGCCGGTCCAGCCTCTATGCCCTCGGCCACCAGCCCGGAACCCTCTTCGAGCCATGGTCCATCGCTCTCCATAATCCACTCGACCCCAATCAACCCCTCATCCAAATCAAATTGCAGGATCAAGCCCTTGGCACCTCCGGAGGAACCTTCCAAAGCTTCGAACAAAATGGCCGCTCCTACGGCCATATCATCGACCCCAGATCCGGAATTCCCGCCCCAGGCCCCCTATCCGTCACCGTCATCGCACCCACGGCCGCAGAAGCCGATGCCCTCTCCACCGCCTTTTATCTCACCGGACCAAAAATTGCCCAACAAATCATCGAGCAAAACCCATCCCTCAGCGCGATTTTTTTAACAGCCAACCCGTCGACCCAACCCCCTGCCCCAGAACTCCTCCTCCTCAATATCACCCCCGAAAAAGTTGTCATCGGCAACCTCCACTCCACATTCATCCAGCCAGGCCAGCCCCTGCCCCAATAATGGCCATGCACCAGACCCTGAATGGAAATAAAAACCCATTTCTGATTCGATTACGGACTGGAAATTTCCAAAAATTAAGCTTAAAATAAAGAATCTACTCCGTTTGCCGGTTGAACCCGCCTGAAATTCTGCAATCGGTTCCTGGCTCGGCCTTTTTGGAATAAAGCCCTACTTATGAGCTCACCTGTCACCAAATCCAGACGTTTTCCAGGCTTCTGGGCCGCATTCTTTCTTGTGGCCCTCCGCATGGCCATCGGTTGGCACTTCCTCTACGAAGGTATGGAAAAGGTTCATTCCTTTCAGACTGTAAAGCCATTTACAGCAGAGCCTTACCTAAGGAACGCCAACGGCCCTCTGGCCGACGTCTTCCGTAGCATCATTCCCGATGTCGACAGCAAAGAGCATCTCGACCTTCAGAAGCTTGCCGCCACCTGGAAGGAAGAACTGACCACCTACAGCGCCCACTACAGTCTCTCTGCTGACCAAAAGGCTTCTGGCGAGAAGAGTTATGTCGCAGCCGTCCAGAAGCTTCAGGACTGGTCCAAGGGCAAGGAAAACCGCGAAGATCTCAACAAATATCTCAGCGAGCTGGCCAAAAACGAGGCCGTTCTGAACAACCCCACCGCAATGTCCTATGAGCGCGAACGCTCCCAGACCAAGCGGAGAGACCTCGAATCCGACCGCCGCAAGCTCGTCACAGCCGTCGATGCCATCGGTGCCGAGGTTTTCACCTCACTCGACAAATCCCTCAGCGACGACCAGAAAAAAACCGGGCCGGTTGCCAAGCCCCTGACTCAGCTCGTCCTGATCAATCACCTCACCGCCTATGGCCTGACCCTCTCCGGCGCCAGCCTTCTGCTGGGCCTGTTTGCCCCTTTCGGAGCCCTCGGTGGAGCCTGGCTGCTGACCATGTTCTATCTGGCCATGCCTCCCCTGCCTGGCTTGCCCGACAATCCACAGGCTGAAGGCCACTACCTTTATGTCAATAAAAACCTGATCGAATTCCTCGCCTGTATTGCCCTTGTCTTCATTCCCACAAGCCTCTGGGTCGGCCTTGATGCCGTCCTCTTTGGCCCATGGGTTCG
The DNA here is from genome assembly GCA_945865635.1 of Candidatus Kuenenia stuttgartensis. Lineage (GTDB taxonomy): Bacteria > Planctomycetota > Planctomycetia > Isosphaerales > Isosphaeraceae > QWQI01. The sequence continues at coordinate 4,678 of CAMBEP010000034.1, read as the reverse complement.
CGCCCGCCGCGCCCGGCGCGAGTCGGCCATCGCCAATTCCTGACCCTCAAGTCATCCCTGTCTCCCTTGTTCATCCATCGCCTTCAAACTCCTCTTTTTCGGAACCGAGAATCACCAAATGACCAGCATTACGCCCGATCAGCGTGTCATTGGCCGTGAAAATACCAACACCGCCCTTGGCTTCTCACGACGCGACTTCCTCAAAGGCGCAGCCGTGGCACCAGCCGCCGGGGCCTATTACTTCGGCTACCAGTCCAGCGAGCCCATCAAGCCCGTCAAGGCCGTTGTCATCGGCACCGGCGACGAAGGCTGCCAGGCCATGATCCGCTATCACAATCGCGATTATGTCGATTACATTGGCTTCTGCGACATTCGCCCCTCCCAAATCAAGCGTGGCGAAAAAGAATTCCTCGCCCACAAGCAATACTCCGCCGGCGATGTGGCCAAAATCATGGATCGCTCCAAAGCCAGATATGACTTTGATTACCAGAAGGCACTGGCCGACCCCGAAGTCGAGCTGATCGTCATCGCCCTGCCCCTCTGGATGCACGCACCTGTCGCCATTGAGGCCATGAAGGCCGGCAAGCACGTTTTGTGCGAAAAGCTTATGGCCCGAACCGTCGGCCAGTGCAAGGACATGGTCAAGACGGCTCACGAAACCAACCGCCTGCTTGCCATCGGCCACCAGAGACACTACTCTGTGCTCTACGACAACGCCAATTTCCTGATCCAAAACGGCCACTTGGGCGACATCCGCCATATCCGGGCCCTGTGGCACCGGAACAATGGCCAGCCCGTCTATGCCAAGGATAAAGACGGCAGCATCCAATACGACACCAGCGGCATGCCCGTCGTCATGAAAGACGAAGCCGGCCAGATCGTCTACTGGGATAGCTGGAAAAAGCCGATCCCCGAAGACGACCGCTCCATCGACGTCAAAAAATACGGCTGGAATTCCGTCGACGAACTCGTCCGCTGGCGTCTCTACGAACGCACAGGCGCTGGCCTGATGGCCGAACTGGGAAGCCATCAGCTCGACGCCTGCTCGATTTTTCTCGGCAAAAAACACCCTCTCTCCGTCCAGGGCTACGGCGGCACCATCCTCTACAAAGACGGACGACAGGTTGACGACCACGTCTTCACCACCTTCGAATTCCCAGGCCAGGCCAAGGACGACCGTGTCATCGTCACCTATTCCTCAATCAACACCAACGCCTTTGAGAAATATGGCGAAGAAGTCATGGGCACCTATGGCACCATGATCATCGAAGAGGAGAAAGAGATTCTTCTCTACAAAGAAAACGACCGCAACAAAACCCAGCTTGGCGGCCGAAACATGTCCGTAACGATGCAGACCGGCCCTGCCGGGAAGCCTGTGGCCGAAACTTCGGCCACATGGTCAGGCCCATCAGCCGCATCCAGCCTTGGCGGATCCGCCACGGCCGACCCCTCCCGCGGCTATCGCGAAGAGCTCGAGCATTTTGCCTATTGCATGCGTAAGGGCGATCAAAAGAATTTCCACGCCGAAAATGAATTCCAGCCCCGCTGTAAGGGCGAAGTGGCCCTGGCGGATGCCGTGATTGCATTAACTTCCAACATCGCCATGAAGCAGGGCGTGCGTGTCAAGTTCGACGAAAAATGGTTTGACTGGAAGAGCCCGGAAACACCAGAAAAAGCCTTGATCCTCGCCAAGAATCCGTAATCTGGAATCGTCCAAGGAAAAGAAGCAGTGCAAGCGGCCCGCAATGGCCGCTTGCACTGTTTTATAATCTTCAAGTTCATAAACGACATGTTTTGATCGAAACGATGACCTAGGTATGGCAGCCTGTAGCCGGTGGTTGAGGAGTGTCAGCGACGAAACCACCGGACGAACGACACAACCAACAATTCTTGCACCCCGGCCAGGGTGCAAGACGCTTTTTTTTGCATGCAAATCCGGCGGTGTCGCTGCGCTCAACCACCGTCTACAGACTTCTGATCCCTGCGGCATCGTCGCGATCAAAAAGTGCCATTCATGGTCGCGAAGTTTATAGTCTTGGCACGGTCCCCTGACCGGGCTCGCGCGATCAGGGGGCTATTTTTTTTGATTGATTTCGAATCAGCCAGGTTTATTGGGCGAGCACGCCCGATGAGGGCATCGGGCCGACAGTGTTACTAGTGTTGTCGCGGCCACACATGATACATTGTATCAGAATGATGCTGGAGGCATCAAAGCAAGTAGCCGATGGTTGAGCGAAGCGACACCACCGGTTATGAGATGGGGGTAAAAGCTGCTGGCACCCCGGCAGGGGTGCAAGGCCTTATGTCGCGTCTTCGTCCGGTGGTGTTGTCGCTGACGCTCCTCAACCACCGGCTACTGGCTCCAGATCCCTGCGGCATCGTCGCGATCAAAAAGTGCCATTCATGGCCGCGAAGAGCATATAACAAGATTTCAAAGCCCCATCCCAAGGCCAGAAATCTGTTCCAAGCATTCGCAAAAGATCATCCTCGATTTGATGATCGCCTGTAATTCCAGGCTCCAAGTGCTATTGCGGCTATGGCTGCCATCAGCATCGATCGCGGTTCTGGTACCGATATTGCGATGATTTGAGTGCCCCAGGCCGTGCTCGATATTGGGATTTCCTGGACTGTCCAAAACAGGTTCGGGTTTGTCGGATCAAGTGTGGTTGAGCTGTAGTCGCCCCAGCGTTTGGCTATCCCTGTATCAAATGACGGACCTGTGAAATTCGATATGGTTCCTTCCTGCAAAACAAACGGGCTTCCGACCGATATGACCGACCCGGTCGTTGTGCCCACCGCAGCATAGATCCCAATATTCCCGCTCCCTGCCGTACTTCCTACCCGATTGAAAGCGATTACAAAAGTGCCGTCAGGATTGACTGCAATCGATGGCTGTAAGAAGTTGTAATTCGAGTCGGCAATCACCCCTTCGCCCACGATCGCATTCGTTGATTCATTCACAACCAGCCAGCGCACAGCATTCTTCGAGCCACTAATCACTGTGTCCGTCGAATAAATAAAATTTCCAACCTGCACCACCGTCCCGGAAAAACGATCATCAAGGCCATCGATACTCGTGCCTCCAGGCTGAGTCGGATTGATCGGGCCATTGGCAGGATCAAAGCTTGTCGTAATATTCACCGTGGTTCCGAGCGTCGCGGATGTGCCCGAGCCATTCACGGTCGTCCGATCGACCATGTTCCATGAGCTGATATCAATGGCAAAAATCACTCCATGGCCGGGGTTTGTGGAATAGTTGGTCACCCCTTGCGGCGAGTAACCCATGGCCCCGTTGGCCTGATTGAACTGCTTGAAGTTGGACAGGGTCGGAGTCGATCCCAGCAGGTCGCTCTTGGGTATGACCGTCATGCTCACACCACTGAAAGAGCCAGAGGAGATCGTGAAATTGTTCGACCCAATGTAAACATTCGTTGCGTCCACCCCAAGTGTGTCATAGTCTGCAAATTGGCCCGCCACGCCGGTATAATTCACGGCCTTCCATCCCCCGGACGGGTCCGACGTATCGGATCGTCCCACCAAAATCTGGTTTCCCGTGCTGGTGACATTGACCTCAGTCGCGATCCACCGGTTCACAGTCGGGTCATAGGTGATCCGGGGATCGCTCAGACCAGGTGAAATCACAGACGAGTTGATCCCTGCGTTGGTCCAAAACTGATCGTCGCTGATGGCCAATTGGCGCGTCCCAGTCTTTGAATAAATCGCAAATGCGCCATTGATGAACTGCACAAACTCATTCTGGCCAACAGCCCCCATCGAATCGGGTGGTGTCAGGCTGCTGCCAAGAGCGGCAACATCGTTGTAATTCATTTCCACCCTGAAAATTTCGGACAATATCGGCAGCTCTCAAATCGCCCGCCATCTGAACCCCTAAGAGAGCCAGCGCCAGTCGAATCGGTTGGAGCCTGGATCGAGAAAACATTGAGTTCTGTCTTTTAAAGTTCATGATGCACCTTTGTGAATGATGGAAATTCCATGTTTCCCAGCAATGGCCCACTCAGATTACGAAACCGAACAGGACTTATGCTTAATTTAGCCCTCATTTAACCAACTTTCAACCAAGAAGAACCAAAAAGCTGTTTTTATTTCATAAGGATTTTGCTTACAACGACGGCGATCAATCGACTCCACTGACCTATCGAATAGCTCAAAAACTCACTGCTATGTGATTACGAGAAGGATTGTTTACAGCAGAAACTAGCAGATTTAAGGGCTAAAGGCACTGCTTCTCAAAGAGATCGACGAGTTTAGATATGGTTAGTTAATGTCTTTGCATGAGTTGCAACACAATAAAATTCACTAACATGATTGTGTATGACAATGCTGCTGGACCTGTGCCACCGCAGGTCCAACAGGCATTAGTTCCGTCAAGATGCGGTCTTTCCTGGTTGGCTAACCCAGCCATTTCACGAGAAAATGGACAGCCCCTGGCAAAACAGCTCCGGGGACCAATTCATCGTGAATTCAAAGCTCGGCCTACGGCAGCCCCGATTTCGATTCCTCGCAGGTCTTTGGCGACCAACTTGCCGTCGGGGCCGATCAGGAAGGTTGCCGGAATGGCTTCCACGTGATACGAGTCCTGCACGCCGCCTTCAGCCGCTTCGCCCAGGAAGCCTTGATGCCATGCAACTCGATTTTCAGCCACGAATTTGCTTGGAAC
>CAMBEP010000033.1 GCA_945865635.1 Candidatus Kuenenia stuttgartensis | reverse complement strand
ATCACAGCGGCTTTAAGCACCAACGGTGCGGTCCATACCAGCCCAGGCCAACGGCCTGGGACAGGCGGACGAAACAAGAACAATCCCTACCTGATTCCCTCCCGCCTCCACTCCCGGACCAAAGGTCCGGGAGTGGAGGCGGGAGGGATTGTAAAATATGATTTCTTCAAGCCGTCCTTGGGCGTTGCCCAAGGCTGGTATGGGACGGACCTTCGGCCCTAAAACCAAATCCATTGATCTAAAGATTTATTAAGGCTTTATAACTTATGCGTAACAACGAGATCTCATAACCGGAAGGTGTCGCTTCGCTCAACCACCGGCAACTTGCTTTGATGCCTCCGGCATCATTCTGATACGATGTATCATGTGTGGCCGCGACAACTATAGTTCCATAGAGTTTTCGATGTCAGTCTTGCGCGCGATTGCCTTAATGCCTGCAAGTTTATCGACAACGGATAAGAAGCAGACAGAGGCTGTCTTGATGAAGTTTGAGTCCTTGGATAAAACAAAAATTGGCAACTGGCAGAAGGTTCTGGTTGCTCTGGGCTGGCTTCGTCTTGGAGAGATTGGAAAATCTCAAAACTGGCTTGATACTATTAAACCAGTTCCCGGCTCGAGCGAAGAGGCTTTCTTATGGCTGGCCCAAGGGATGCGTTTTAAGAAGATGGGTGATCTGGATAAATCAAAGCCGCTTCTGGATAAATCCAAGATCTGGTTCACAAAAAATGCACTTGCAAAAACTGAGAAAGGCCAGATGAAACACGATTGGAACCAGAGGATTGCATTTCGCCTGCTCTTACAAGAGGTGGAAACGAAAAATGGTTTATAACCGAAACTTCCAGGTGAATGTTTAAAAAAACAGGGGCAATGGGTTGTCCATTGCCCCTAAAAAAAATGGATCTCTATTTAGGCTTTCAGTGGGTCGTGTGTGTCTTGTTCTGTTTTGGACTCAAGAGCCTGCCAGGCGATATCCTTTCGGTACCAGCCGCCGGGGTAGTCGATCTTTGAGCAGGCTTCATAAGCTCGGTCGCGGGCTTCCTGAAGTGTGTTGCCAACGGCGGTTACGTTCAGGACGCGACCGCCTTCGGAAATTACAACGGGGCCGGAGAGGGCATTTTCGGTACCTGGCTTGATGATCGTTCCGGCATGGAAAACCTTTACGCCGGGAACGGAATTGGCTTCGTCGATGCCATTGATCACGACCCCGCGGGCGTACTTGCCAGGATAGCCTTCGGCAGCGATGACGACTGTGATCGACGGCCGCTCGTCCCAGGCCACTACGGCATCGCTGAGTTGTTCGTCAATCACGGCTTCCAGAAGGTCAACCAGGTCGCTTTTAAGTCTCATGAGCAGGACCTGACATTCGGGGTCGCCGAACCTGACATTGAATTCAAGCACCTTGGGGCCGGTATTGGTGATCATGATGCCAGCGTAAAGCAGCCCTTTGAAAGGCTTTCGCATTCGCTTCAGGGCATGGATGGCCTGAACCAGGACTTCAGACTCGATGATATTCATGACATCAGGTTTGAGAACATCGGCGGGGCTGTAAGCACCCATTCCACCGGTGTTTGGGCCACGATCGCCATCATAGGCCCGCTTGTGGTCCTGGCTTGAGGGCAGGGGCAGTATGGATCGACCATCGGTCAGAGCCAGCACACTGGTTTCGACGCCTTCGAGCCGGTCTTCGATCAGAATATTGTCGCCAGCTCGGCCGAATGCTCGTTGCATCATCATGAGGTCGACGGCATTCATGGCTTCGCCGATGGTGCTACAGACGAAGACGCCTTTGCCGGCCGCCAGCCCATCGGCTTTTACGACCAGGCCGATGGGGTGATCGAGGATGGATTTCTTGGCATCTGCGGCATTGTTGTAAAGCACCTTTTCGCCGCGTTCTTCGATTTCTGCCTGTACGTTGGGCGACTTCATGTTGCGTGGGTCGAAGATACGGTCAAGGGCCTGGAGGGCTTCCCCGGCGGTCATGCAGTCGAATGGCTGGCGTACGGTGGAACGACCCTTGGATCGAATGACGACCGAGACATCTCGTGAGAGGACATATCGTTCGGCGTCGGGTAGAGATCGGAAGATACGAAATTCGGAAGTGGGTATTCCGGCATGTCGCATGAGCTCTTTGGAGAAGATTTTGGAGCCTTCAAGTTCAGCGGCATCGGCCTTGGGGCCAAAAACGCGGAGGCCCTCCTTGGTAAAAACGTCGACAATTCCTTGTGTCAAAGGATCTTCCGGGCCGACGACGGTCAGGTCGATCTCTCGACGGCGGGCCAGTTGCAGCAGGGCTCTGACGTCGTTGGGCTCGACCGATTCATTGATGACCTTGCTTTCAAGGGCGGTTCCTGCGTTGCCTGGGGCGCAGTAGATTTGGGTGACCCTGGGGGATTGGGCCAACTTCCAGCACAAGGCATGTTCCCGACCGCCGCGTCCGATAACCAGTACCTTCAAGGCCATGATCCTTCGTTTATGAGATTTTTTCCGTATTTCAGCCGCATGATACGCCGGCACCAGATTTCAAATCGCTTTGTCACGGGTTGGCGTTTGGCTGAAGAATCGGTTATGATGTTGGGTCCACTCATTCGGCATCAGACCGAAGGTTCCGGAGGACGGGGGGGTTGTTCAGTCCCTTCCTCACGTTTCTGCTGGACTATGAGTTTAACCGCCCGCCATGACTTTGGCGAGTGGGGAATGGAACTTGAACCTAACGAAGGAACTTGAATCGTGAAGCGTCTGGGCGTTCTTGGCGCCAGTGGTGCCGTTGGTGAAGTCATGGTGCGTTTGCTGGAACAGAGAGCCTTTCCGCTGGCCTCTGTGAAGTTTTTGGCCAGCCCGCGAAGCGCTGGTAAAACGATCGTTTTTGGTGGCGAGAAACATCCGGTGATCGCAGTTTCCGACAAGGAATTTGAAGGCCTGGATATTCTTTTATCGAGTACTCCGGCATCCATCTCCAAACTGACAAGCCCTGCGGCCGCTCTGGCTGGAGCGGTTGTGATCGACAACAGTTCCGCATGGCGGATGGACCCTACCGTTCCGCTCGTGGTGCCGGAAGTCAATCCGCACGATATAGACTGGAACAAAGGCATTATTGCAAATCCGAACTGCTCGACGATTCAGATGGTCGTGGCTCTCAAGCCAATTCACGACAAATTCAAGATCAAGCGAATCATTGTGAGCACATATCAAGCGGTTTCGGGGGCAGGCCAGGTTGGGATGAGCGAGCTTGATGCCCAGACACGTGCCATTATGGCAGGCACAGCGGAGCCAGCTCCATCGAAATTTGCGTATCCAATCGCTTTCAACTGTGTGGCCCAGATCGACGATTTTCTCGATTCCGGGTATACCAAGGAAGAGATGAAGATGGTCAACGAGACACGCAAGATCATGGGCGATTCGTCGATCGAGGTCCAGCCGACATGTATTCGTGTGCCAGTGGTCAACAGCCACAGCGAATCGATTTATATCGAATGCGAGCGGCCGATCACTCCAGACGATGCCCGCGCCTTGTGGAGCAATTCACCGGGGGTCGCTCTTCAGGATGACTTTCGGAATCGACAGTATCCTGACCCCAGGTCAGCCGATGGGCGTGACGAGGTTTTTGTGGGGCGAATTCGCCAGGACCTTGGCAACCCGAATGCACTCCTGTTTTGGTGTGTGAGCGATAACCTGAGAAAAGGGGCTGCCTTAAATGCGGTTCAAATCGCTGAGGCCATGATCGCACGTGGCCTGTGATTTGGTCTACAGTCGTCTGATTGTCAATTCAAAATGAATAAAAAAAAGTATGGGCAGGGTTGTCCGAAATCTTCCTTGCCCATTCTATTCCTCAAAAAAATAGAGCAAAAGTAGTCTTAAGATGGATGTACGCCACATCCGCCTGAAAATCGCGTACGATGGGACGGACTTTTCAGGCTGGCAGACGCAACCTGGCTTACCTACGATTCAGGACAGTATTGAATCAGCCCTGGAAAGAATGACTGGCCAGCGGCCGAAGCTTGTCGGGAGCGGTCGTACGGATGCCGGAGTTCATGCGCATGCCCAGATTGCAAGTTTTTATACGGTTTCGCAATTTCAGCCCGTGAAATTCCAGAACGCCCTCAATGCGTTTCTGCCGGATACAATTCGCATATTGGATTCGGATGAAGTTCCGATTGCATTTCATCCGACGCTCGACGTCATTTCGAAGCGATACCGATATTCTGTGGATAATGATCGATACGGTGACCCGATGGCCATTCGTTATGCATACCATGTGGGAGTGCCACTGAATGAAACCGAGATGGTGAAGGCCTCTAGATATCTTGTTGGCCGCCATGACTTTGCAGCGTTTCAGACGTCAGGGTCGGAGCGTGTTTCGACCGTGAGACGTGTTTTTGCCTGCGAAGTGATGCGATTGGGGAGCAATTTTCAGATTGAGGTCGAGGCAAACGGGTTTTTATATAACATGGTTCGCACCATCGCCGGTACATTGATCATGGTTGGGAAGGGGAAATGGCAGGCACATCAGGTTCAGGAAATTCTTGATTCGTGCGACCGAAGGAAGGCAGGCCCGACTGCTCCTGCACGAGGCTTGGCGATGTTGTGGGTGAATTACGACCAACCGCGTGGAATTCGATAAAAAGCTGGGAGAGAGAGATTCCTAACCCCCAGCTTGAATTTTGAAATTGAGAGAGAGATTAAAATCACTTCTTTTTGGCAGGCTCAGCAGCCGGTTGCGCAGCTTTTGGGGCAGCGGCAAATTCTTCGGGGGTCATGGTCTTGATATTACGATCAAGCAGGAGAACTTTTCCGCCCTTGTCTGGAACGTTCTTTTCATAGGCCAGGATTTTGTCTGATTTCGGGCCAGTTGGCTCTTCGTTGAGGTCGGTCAGTTCGCCACCCCATAAAACGATGATGTCGCCGGTGTTGATTGGGGTGAGGCCGGAGGGGACCGCGTTTTCCATTTTCGCGGCTTCAGCCTTGGATTTTGGCGGTTTTTTGTTGGTGATGCTATAAACCCGATAAAGCTCGGCGACATCATTGAGCTTTGAAAGGGTGGCTGATTCGGGCGTGGCCACTGGTTGACTTGAGCCGCAGCCAGCCAGGCTGAAAGAGCAGATGCCAAGGCTTAACACTCTCAGCAAATGTGACTTATAGGACATGCGATCAGCTCCAAAACGGAAACATTGGTCAGTATGCCAGGTCTGAAATAGGAAAACGGGACGAAATTTGATCGTCCCGTTTCCCTTTACGATTACGATGACTTTGGGCAGGTCTCAATAAGCGTCGGCTGAGGTCACCTCACCACCGGCCTTGGTACCAAGGGCACGCCAGGTTGCGATATTGACGGAATCTTTGACGAACTTCACGGAGCCATCGCAGAAAACGATATTCACGCCACCCGGATGATAGCTTCTGGCTGCGCTGTGAGAGGCTACATAGGAGGTGTCGCCACAGTCCCACTTTTTGAAGTTGGGGGTCATGGTGTGGCTGTAGTAGCTGGTTTGTGGCAGGTTGCGATAGTATTGCTGGCCACGATAGCGAATCCGGGTGCCTGGGAATGTCAGGCAGGAAGCTGGGGGTGCATCAAGGGCCCCGGCGAGCGAGGTGATGATGTAGACGTTGAGTAGGCTTTCGATCGGAATTTCAGCGGCCGTGTTTGCTACGGAAATCGAACGAATTGTCTCGGAATAGAGAGCCGTGTTGCTGGTGCCGTCGGCGATTGAGGCGATCGTGGTCGGTGACGTCACTTTTTGATAGTTGGTGTTCGTTGTGGCTGATCCACTACGGTCGAGTGTGACGTTGAAAATTCCGGCCCTGCCTGTGACGGATTCCTGGAATCCATAAGCCGTTCCCATCTCCATGGACGCCGTTGCACCAATGCTCCCAAAATAGTTGCTATAGCCGAGTGCTGATGTACCGGCCATCAACTTGGAGAGCGAAGGATCGCTTGGGCAATTGAATGCTGCGACGATTTGAGTCTGGGCCGTGTTGTTAGGCGAAGTCGGGCCCGTGAGGTTGATATTGACCGAGAGGCTGAAAGCGCCATAAAGATTGGAGGATTCCATGTATTGCAGGATCATGGCATTGGCATTGGCCCGACCACCACCACCGGTGGGATACATTCCATATCCTGGAGGGAAATGGCTGTTGGTGGATTCAAAGTTGTGATTGGCCAACCCGATTTGCTTCAAGTTGTTGATGCACTGGGCGCGGCGGGCGGCTTCGCGAGCCGATTGAACGGCAGGAAGCAGCAGAGAGATCAAAACAGCTATGATGGAGATGACGACAAGCAGCTCGATTAGAGTGAAGCCGCGCCGAACGGAATAGTTACGCATGAGAGTTTTGTCCTCTGACCAACGACTATTATTGGTAATCTTCAAAGACCGGAAGAGGCATTAATATGATATCACCAGCAGGCCTGTTTATCAATGCAATTTAAACCATTATAAGGGCTTTTAGCTTTCGAGTTGCTTTGGATGTGCTAGATCATAAATCATGAATTTAAAAGTCATTAAGAGAAAAAGCCTGAATTCCTTCAGGCTTTTTCTTCATGAGTTTTTCTTCAACAAGGCGGACTTCAAACCTTTTTCAGCAAAAAAGCTGGAATGGTCAGAGGGTCACTTCTTGGCGTTATCGGCCTGAACCTTTTTGACAATCTCTTCCTGCATTTTGGTCGGAACCTTTTGATATTTCAGGAATTCCATTGAGAACCCGCCCTTGCCCTGAGTCATGGATCGTAGGTCGTTGGAATAGCCGAACATTTCCGAGAGAGGCACTTCAGCTTCAATCATGACAAAGCTTTCGCGATTTTCGGTACCGAGGATAACGCCGCGGCGGCTTGAGACGTTGCCTGTGACAGGCCCCTGGAATTCTGTTGGTGCTTCGACTTCCACTTTCATGATTGGTTCGAGGAGAACGGGATCCGCTTTGCGGAAGGTTTCGCGGAAGGCGTCGAAGCCACAGATCTGGAAGGCCATGTCGGATGAATCGACATCGTGGTATGACCCGTCGTTGAGGATCATCTTGACACCAATGACAGGGAAGCCAGCCACTGGGCCCTTGTCCAGAGCGCGACGGAAACCCTTTTCCACGGATGGAATGAATTCGTTAGGAATCCGGCCGCCGACAACCTTGTTTTCAAAAATGAAGGTGTCGCCGTCGCCTTCGATATTCATAGGAACCATGGTGCCCACAACATGGCCGTATTGGCCCGAACCACCGGTTTGCTTTCGGTGCTTGTAGTTGTAGTCGGTTTGCTTGGTCGGTGTTTCGCGGTAAGCAACCTTGGGCATGCCAACCACACACTCGACCTTGTATTCACGCTTGATGCGCTCGACATAGATTTCGAGGTGCAGCTCACCCATTCCCGAGATGATGGTCTGAGAGGTTTCCGGATCCTGGTGGACACGGAAAGTTGGGTCCTCACGCATGAATCGCGAAAGTGCCTTGGAGAGCTTGTCGGAATCCTGCTGCTTGGCGGCATGGATCGAGAGATCGATCACGGGAGCGGCTGCAAAGATCGATTCAAGGGCATAGTTATACCCTTCCTGGCAATAGGTATCACCGGTTGCACAGTCGATACCCATGACAGCGACGATGTCGCCAGCGGCCGCCAGGTCAATGTCTTCCTTCTTATCGGAGTGAACCCGCAGAATCCGGCTCACACGCTGCTTCTTCTTCAAACGGCTGTTGAAGTAGAATTCGCCCTTGCGAAGCGTGCCCTGATAGATACGCGTGTAGGTCAACTGGCCAAATGGCTCTTCGACCAGCTTGAAGGCCATGCCCACAAGTGGCATTTCGTTGTCCGGAATGATATCGATTTCTTCCATTTCGTTATCGATATCTTTAGCTTTGATATGCCTGTCAACCGGGCTTGGCAGATAAGCCGAGACAGCGTCGAGCAGGGTCTGCACGCCTTTATTTTTATATGCGGAACCAACATAGACCGGGCAAATTTTGCTCAGGATCACGCCTTCGCGAACCGTTCTATTGATCAGGTCGATTGGAACTTCCTGCTCTTCCAGCAGGAGTTCCATGACTTCGTCGGAGAAGATCGAGATCGCTTCGAGCATGCCCTGACGAGCACGCAAGGATTCTTCCTGATACTCGGCAGGAATCGGCTCGCGACGAACCGTGTCGCCCTTTTCGCCATCAAAGTAGACGGCTTCCATCAGAACCAGGTCGATCACTCCAACAAAGTTCGACTCAGCACCCATATTCAACTGCATTGGCACAGCATTCAGGCCAAGCTTTTCGCACAGGGCTTTGGTCACATTGCGAGGATTGGCACCGGTTCGGTCCATCTTGTTGATGAACGCCAGTCGGGGCACATTGTAACGCTTCATCTGACGGTCCACAGTGATCGACTGCGACTGCACACCCGCCACGGCGCAGAGCACCAGAACCGCACCATCCAGAACCCGCAGGGATCGCTCCACTTCCACCGTGAAGTCCACGTGGCCAGGAGTGTCAATCAAGTTGACCTTCATCCCCTTCCACTCGACTGTCGTTGCAGCCGATGTGATCGTAATTCCACGTTCTTTTTCAAGTTCCATGTGGTCCATGACAGCGCCGTCACCATCACCCTTGACCTCATTAATCTTGTGGATCTTGCCTGAGTAATATAGGATCCGCTCGGAGAGCGTGGTTTTGCCGGAATCGATGTGTGCGGAAATACCAATGTTGCGGACATACCGCAGGGATTCCATCAATGACGTGGACATGGAGCTTTTTTTCGGGCTATTGACCCGTCCTCAAAATCGGGCTTCACTTCTGTTTTCGTATATTGGCTCAACCGCATTGCTGATCACACCCTGACCCATCGCCGATTCCAACGGATCAATACGCCTAATGCATCCTCTCACAACTTCAAGAAAATGTGATGAAGACGAGGCGCTTGAGAATCAACCAGCACTTTTAGGAATCAAAGTACCTCTTGACCGAAATCCTTTGGCATATCGGCCGGTACCCACTATCCATAATCTTAGTATACCATGATTATCAGGGTCTTGACAAGTCCTGACCCATTCCTCAAGCTTTTTGGAACTCACAATATCGCTATGAATCCACCCTTGACAATATTCTCTTGAGGAAAATATTTTGCCATGGCATCTCTCAGAAATGGCTGGCGGGGGATCAGGCTCGTCACCTGCCCGATCACTATAGTTGTCGCGGCCACACATGATACATCGTATCAGAATGATGCCGGAGGGATCAAAACAAGTAGCCGGTGGTTGAGCGAAGCGACACCTTCCGGTTATGAGATGGGGGTAAAAGCTGCTGGCACCCCGGCAGGGGTGCAAGACCTTATGCCGCGTTGTCGTCCGGTGGTGTCGTTGCTGACGCTCCTCAACCACCGGCTACTGGCTGCGATGCCTCCGACATCGTCGCGATCAAAAAGTGTCATTAATGGTCGCGAAGAGTATACATCCCTCTTTTTAGGTTGTTTTTAGACCTCTTCCATTTAATACGAAACCCGACGACCTCGCCAACGCGTGGTGATGTTCACATCAGTCGCATTCACCCGGCCATCTCCATTCGTATCGCCCACCCACTTGGATGACGCCAGATAAAAGTAATCGCCCTGAGGCACACTCGTTAATCCACAATTATAGCGCCATGCCAAGCTGCCCGTCAGTCGGTTCACCAAGGCTGTGTCAGCCGAATCCACAACTTTGTCGCCGTTGACATCACCCAGAAGCCTGTGAAACGCATATCCCGGAATCGTAACGCTTGCCCCTGGCTTGTTCACAACCTGATAGACCCCATCAGATGTGGTCGAATCCGCTCCACCAACGCCAATCCCGCCCACGCCAAAATCAAATGTCCATCCCACCGTAGTCTTGCTGCAGTTGGTCGAATCGAGCGTCAAATTCGACGGTGTGCCCATCACCGCACCACCCGTCAGGCTGGCAGTCTTAAACTGACGCAGCACCAAGTTGCTGTTCAGCGAATTCAAGTCAGGGATCGAATTCGGATTCGCCAGGACCAAATCGAGATACCTCACATTTGACCGATTGATCGACTGCTTCTGGACTGCCAGCCCGACAACACCCAGATTGAATGTCTGCCAGAAACTTCTGTCCTCAGTCACCACGGGCTGGATATTGAAAGGGCCTGGGTTTACGCCTCCATAAATCCGGATCGTCGCGTTGCCATTGATATCCGTCACCAAATTGGCTGTGAGATTGGCTGGATCGTTATTGAAATAACCGCTCGCAAAACTGCAATTTGATACTGGAACAGGCATTTGAAAAAGAATGTGGGCGCCTGCAACGGGGGTCGCGTTGCCAGCTCCACCAAGCAATTGCACTGTCAGATATGAGCCAAATTCCACATTTGAAGAAGCAGTCTGATTGTTTCCAGCGACAATCTTTAATAACGATGGTGTGTCTGTCAATACCAGGTCATTGCCACCAGAGCCTCCTGAATAATTTGCAACCAGTGGCATTCCGTTACTGCTGATTGCTTCGTTTTGTGCAAGATTCAGAAACGTCCCGTTTATTGGTGCAATACCCGTGTTGTCAATAAGCTTGAACGACTGGTATATGGTCATGGCAGGAGCAGTCAATACCAAGCTGGCATTGGCTCCGATCGTTGCCTGGGCCGCAGTGATACCACCAAAATTCGATAAGCCAGAGCCGCTTGCATTCCATACAGAATCATTACCCAATATCAGGCTCGAAACAGAGGTGCTATTGGCATAGGTGAATAAGGTGCCTCCTGACACTGTCAGATTACCGCTGACAGCTGTATTAAGATAAAGGTTTCCATGGTTCATTGCAATGGATCCCATAATCTCGGAACCGTAAACCAGGTTGGATGTGCCATTATTGATGACGAGATTGCTGGAAAGGCGCCCTGAATTGACCAGAACGCCATTATTGACGAATGTCTGGCCATAAATACGTGAAGATATTGGCAAGTTGACAAAACCTCCATTTACACTCAGGCTGCCTGAAATAATATTGGCAGAATTGAGACTTCCAGAGATTATATTTGCATTTCCAATCAGTTGGGCAGTTGTATCAAGGCTTGCCGTTCCATTTGTAACAGTCAGATTTCCTGTAATCAGATTTGCAGAATTCAGGGAACCTGCAATCAAGTTGACTTGCCCTGTAACCTGGCCTCCGGACCGAATATTCACTGTTCCGCCATTGACTGTTAAATCAGACGTAAAAAGACTGTTGATATCAAGGCTACCAGAATTCACGAAAATATTGGTAGAGTTCAAACTTCCTGCAACAGAGATCTGATTGGCAGAGAGGAATGTTAAATTATTTAAAGGCTGGTCAGTTCCCACCTGGGCGCCGAATGAAACATTACCACTACCAGCCAAGATCTGCAGATCTGAGTTGCCATTGACTGAATTGCCAAAACTGATGGAACTGTTGCTGGTATTGAGTTGTGAGTTTCCTCTGATTAAAACACGACTTGTATAAGTCTGAGCCCCCGTTGTTGTAATATTGGCAAATAGATTTGCGATACCTGGACCATTTGAAGAAAGACTTGTGAGAGGTGTGGAGTTGCCAACAGTCGCATTGAATATAATACTCCCACTGCTAACTGTGTTCATGGCAAAACCACCATTAAGTGTTGAACAAAAACTGATATTGGCTCCAGTTGCAGTCGAATTTCCTGTAAGCAAGACCGGACTTGAATATTTGAGTGTCCCTATTGTTGTGATATTCGCACCCTGACGAATCAGACCTCCCGTAAGTAGGGTCAGATTACTCGACTGTGCTGGGCTTAATGACAACGAAATACTGATATTACCTGCCGAACTATTTCCTATAGTCAACGTTGATGCTGTGATATTATTAATCTCGGCATTGCTCAGGCCAAGGTTTGATGAATCATCAGCACCGCCCACATTGATGCTTCTACCAGATGTATTCGGATAAATTGTGACTGTGCCGCTGGGGGTTGCATTGATGGATGTGTTTGCAGCCAAATCTATTCGATCTGCCTTGATCACAATCGTTCCACCTGGAGAACTCATATTCGGAGTTCCTCCGAAACTATTGTCCAGCTTCAGTCCCATGCCAGCTATGTTTGATCCTGAAACACCAATCACGCATATCAGCCCACCGCCCGATCGGATCGAAGAACTGGTGGATCCATTTAATAAGATTCCATGGGCTGTGGCAGACGTTGCAACTCCCCTTCCATTGACTTCTGTTCTTCCCATACCACCGGCGCCGATCCGGCTACCACCAATAATGCTGACTCCATAGTTATAATTGCCAGAGCCACTTCCACCAGTGCCTGAAACGGTGACATTACCATTATTTCCGGATGTGATTATCGATCCGCCCGACAATGAGACCCCAACTCCATACGAAGACGAGCCTGAGCCATTCCCAAAACCAGTAATTCTGACATCACCTCCATTAGAACTAATACGCGTACCGCTGTCGGCTAATGAAACTCCCTGATTATAGCTTTTTGTTGAACAGGAGTATCCCCCATAGCCTGTTATTTCAACTGATCCAGATCCACCACTTGTGATATTTGCTCCTGAATATAATCGGACACCATATCGATTACTGTCAACAATTCCACCACCTTTTCCAATAATTACGATGTTTCCACCCTGAGTTGTCAATCGGACATCATGATTATTAGGGTCGCCGATCACCACACCCGATGTGCTTTTATTTACATAACTACCATTTGCACCACCATTGGCTGTCAGGCTGATGTTACCGCTCTGGGTTGTTGTTGGGACTGTAACCAAGATCGATGTCTTGGATTCCACATTGAGAAATCCATTACCATTGATTGTTATCCTGCCATCGCCTGTTAATCCTAAATTTATCTGATCTAAAGAGCTAAGTGTCACATTTCCGGTGGATACAATACTTTCAATGGCAAGCTCTGTTGAGTCTGCAATGGCAATATCCGATCCGTTTGCACTGATTGTCATAAAATCATTCGATGTGTTGCTTAATAAGATACTGCCAGGCGAACTCAGATTCGCAGCACCGTTTACAACCATATTTGTGCCATTAACTTGCGTAATATTCCCAGAGAGTTGACTGATATTCAGGGAATCAGCCACGATTCTGCCTAGTTCCAGTGAATGATTATAATCATTCACTGTGATTTGGTTCGCACTGGTTGCGACCACAGGCTCGCCCATTCTGCCGCCCGTCAATGTCAGACATCCTGAATTTGCAATACATATGGAATTCTCGATGCTGCTTGCAAATACGCTTGCCAACGAACCGTCAATATAAATGCCCCGGCCATAGTCTGCTGTAGAATTTGTGATCGAGACATGGTTGACCGTGATCGGTGAATTGCAATAAATGGCGCCGCCTTTGGCATTAGGACTAGTACCTAAAGCCCCTGTGCCATTTGCCAAGGTCAGATTATTGAGTGTTGATGGGGCTGCGATCTGAAAAATCCCCGATAAGTCGTTTCCAGAAATCGTTAGGAGCGATTCTCCTGGTCCATTAATCGTTAGGTCTGTCAGATTTGCTCCCGAAATATTCAATACTCCGGAAGTCAGTGTAATCGTACTGGTGTTTGCAAATGCCCCGCCTGCTGAAGTATTGAAATTGATGATATGAGGCAGGCTTGTGTCGTCACCACTGGCATCAGCTATGATCTGCCTTAACGAACCAGTTCCACTATCAGAGTTTGACGTGACCGTAAAGGTTGCAAGCATCTGACGCATTTCCAACTCGCCTGCGTAAAAACTCAGGAAGGTCTTGCGTTTCGATCTTCGTTTCGAAGCCAAACCTCTTGCTGTCCAACCGATAGAATCGGAAAAACCGTCGATTATTCTGGGCATCACTGAATTGGTTACTTTCTCAAATGAGTCTAGATTGTGGTCTGTTCTGATTCAAAACGGATTTGTTTTCGAACTGTTTGCCAATGCGCGGAGGTACGCATTCAACTCATGCCTATAAAATCATGAGAAACGTTATGCGAAAAGACGCCTCGGGTTGACATACAATCAACTCCCAAAAGCATCGCGAAATCCACATCAGGAATATAGTATCTTTACGATGACTCTCTAAAGAAATATTTCGACATAAATAAAAAAGTGGCGTAAGTATTTATTAAATATCATGTTGTGGAAATATTAAAAAGTGTAACCGAAGTTTTCTGATTCTCTTTAGTTTCGTTATGACCGGCTTTATTCCCTTATTACTTTACCTATTCGTATGTATCTTGTCTAAAGTAAGTAAATGGATCTGGCGTTGTTTTGTTGGGTGGTTTTGTCGTTTCTGTTATGGCGTCATCGGTTCTGATCTTAGCAGTGTAGTTTTGTAATGCTAAAAGTGGTTTTCAGGAGGTTTGTGATCGAAGCAGAATTCCGTGAGACCAGTCTTCAATGTTTGGATGATTTTTCGAGCTATTTGCCAAAGGCAAACGTTCTTCATCTGCGAATGATTTTGTTCGGTGCCCAGGTGTTTTGGCTGCATTCTGTGGTTAGGTCCCCATCTCAAAAAAAAGGGCTCCTTCGTAAGTGTCAGAACCGATTTGATTGCATAGGCTTTGGCATACATTTGGTGGGGGATCGAAACAGTCGTTTCTGAGAGCAAAGATGGCTCAAAATGCGGACGTTTTGTATATGGGCCCCTTTGCTTCACGATCTTGGAACTGCTTTCTAGGACGGATTCTTCTGCAGGCACGCCACTTGCTCTAGCTGGCTGGCTATTTTAATTGTCGTTCAATAAACTGATACGACGCTTTCCGCTCAAGTTCAGGGAAATCATGTGCGGCTTCAGGATAAGCAAAAATCAGGTTTTCGGAAGCTCCCAATAAGTTATAGATTTCGCGGGCTGAGTTTTCGCAGATTTTTACTCCATCGGTTGCAAAATTGTCGTCGCCTTTTGGGGCATTCGTGTAAAGCCCGCGTGGGGCGAGTGCTCCGATGAGTTCTGGCCAGTCGAATGGAACTTTCTTCAAGTCGAGCTGAAATTCTGATTTCAATAGCGGCATGTATCCCTCATGGCTCCACCCAGCGATATTGCCCTTCATATAGTGGGTGAATGCATTGTAGCCGCAAGAGCTGACTATGGCTTTAACGCGATTGTCCATCAAAGCTAAGAAAATGCTGTTGTGACCGCCGAGAGAATGGCCGATGGCGGCGATGCGCGATCCATCCACTTCGGGTAGGGATTGCAAGACGTCCACCGCCCTCATATGATCCCAGACGCCTTTCATGGTTGAGGATTTCCAGCCGGTTTTATAGGGGTTGACCATCCGCTCACCGAACCGGTGATAGTCTGGGCAGATCACCACATGACCACGTTCCGCCAGTTCGTGCCCATAGTGCAGATTTTTGAGCCCGCCCATGTTTGCGGGCTCATCCTTGCCAATCTTTGTGGTCTGGTGAATTGCGACTATTCCAGCTCGCTTCTCGCCAGGCTTGATATTTTTCGGTATCAGTAACCAGGCTGTTGCACGGTCTCCAGGCTCGACTCCGTATTGAATATGGAGACGCGTGTAGCTCTTCATATTTGCCGTGTCGTCAATTTTCAGATCCAGAGGGACCCTGCGTTCGCCGCCGGGCAATGGGCCAGCCACCTTCTCGAAGTTTGAGATGATATGGGCCCGCCGCACAGACCAGTCAGCAGCCGATCTGATTTCTGTTGTTTTGCCAGAGTTTTCGCGCACCAGAAGTAGTCTGGTGTGATCGGGATAAGTTGGTACGTCTGGGATCTGGGCTTTGAGTGCTGCGGAGAGTGGAAAGCAGAATAGCAATGCGAGTTGGAATTTTAAGCCTGGCATATGATTTGATGGCCCTTTTTGCAGCAAGTGTAAAAATGAAAAAAGGATGGAACGGATCCCATCCTTTTTTTGTTAATCAGCATCCTGGCGAAATCTTGGGATTTCCCATGGTGGGCTTCGACTCAGATTTTCTTGATGGCAACATTACGGAACATGACATCGTCGCCGTGGCCTGCAAAGCCAAAGAAGCCTTCATTCAGGTCTTTGCCTGGGTGCGGCGAATTGGCCATGAATTCTTGGACTTTATCGAGGTCGGCATTCAGGATCATGCTGCCATTGAGCTCAACCTTGATGGTTTTGCCTTTGATGGTCACTTCCTGATAATTCCACTGACCAGCAGGACGCAGAAAGCCACGGGCAGCGGCCACCATGCCATAGGCGGATCCGTGTGCCTGACGATTATCGATGCTCTTATATTTTTGGTGCCCGTCGTCTAGGATTTGCAGTTCTGTCATGCCAGAATAGGCAGGATCGCCGTTGCCTGGGTAGCGAATGGCCAAACCGTTGTTTCCGGCGGCAGGAAGCTTGAATTCAACTCTGGCAATGAAATCGCCGAACTTTTCCTTGGTATGAAGTACGCCGCCCTTGCCTTTTTTGCAGGCGATGGCACCGTCGCGAATTTCATAGTTGTCGGCTGCGCCGGTCCAGGCGTCGAGCGATGTGCCATTGAAGAGGGACGTAAATCCTTCTGGATCGCTTTTGCCACGCAGGATGGAAGCCGCTTCAATATCGCCGATCTCACGAACAGCAATGTTCTTCCAGCGAATTTCGCCGCCGTGGGTCTGAAGCTGGAATGGGCCGTTGGCAAACAGGGGGGTGGCACGGTCCCAGAAATTTTCCATGATGGCATTGTCAACCACCAGCTTGCCATTGAGCCAGACCCAGGTGCGGGCACCAAGTTGGCGAATCTTGAACTTGTTCCACTCGCCGAATGGCTTGTCAGCAAGCACAAGAGGGTCTTTGCCGGCGGCACCTTTGGAATTGTTCCAGAGCCCGCCCGATCCTTTGTCAGCACCAAGGCTGAATTTGGATGGATCAACGGAATCCCAAATCTGAACCTGTGGATTGGCCTTCAGATAAATTCCGCTATCGGCTTTGGCCACGGTTTTATAGTCAATCAGCAGCTCGAAATCGGTATAGTTCTTGTCGCTTGTGGCGTAAGGACCAAAACCGTCATTGACGAGGTCGCCGTTTTGAACTGTCCAGTGCTTTTCAAAATCCGCCTGCTGGCTTGCACGATAGGCGGCCTTGGCCTCTGTTGTCATCGCAAAGTATTTGCGAGGATCAAAGTGCGGCATACCAAACCAGCCTGTGAGGTCTTTGCCGTTGAAAATCGATGTAAACCCGGCTGGAATTTCGTCGGCCTGAACCGATGAAATCAAATTCATGCTGCCCAAAGCTGTCGAAGCCGAAAGCAGGGCGGTGTTACGGACAAAATCGCGGCGATTCATGATTCTAGAACCTTCTGAGAATGTGAGGGTGGAATAGGACAAGTTTTCAAGGGACAGACGGAATTTTCTACATGATACGCGGAAGAACTTGATCAGGAAAGGCCTGGGACATCCCAGCCCTTGCGATATGTTTTTCTAACGTATTTTCCCGCTTCGGGCTTGTTGCTGAATTCCAGCTTCCGGGCATTCCAGAGCAGTTTCTCGCCCGGATAGCGCGAGGCGACTCCGCCCAGAAGGATCGACTCCGTCAGTGGGCCAGAATATCCAAAATGGGCTGAGGTTTTGCCATTGCCCTGAACCGCATCCACAAACTGGTGCCAGTGGTTCGCACCCGATGGGGATGGTCGATTTTTCGTCTTTTCAGGATCCTCGCCCACAATGATCGGCATGGCCACATGCGGCAGAATCAAAATCCCCGTCGTTCCAAAAAAGACGGATCCCTGATCCGGCAGCCCGTTCGGCTTAATGGCATCGATCACAGACTGAGGCGGGCGGCGATCGCCGTCATACCATGTCACATTGACAGTTTCTCCGTCCGTAAACTTATTCCCTGGGAAGACATAAAGCACCTGGGCGTCGTTCGCCCAATTGGTGGCGTTTGGAGGTATACCGTCGAAAGTGACGGAGATCGGGGCGGTCAGATCCAAAGCCTTGAAAACCGGGTCATAAATATGACACCCCATGTCTCCAAAGGTGCCTGTGCCGAAGTCGAGTCTACGTCTCCAGTTGCCCGGATGATAGTAGCCATCGCCAATAAACGGACGATCGCTGCACACGCCCAGCCATCCCTGCCAGTCCAGACTGGCTGGAACAGAGTTCGCACTCTTAGGCAAGCTGGTCGGGTCGCCCCACTTCTTGCTCGACCAGGTGTGGACTTCCTTGACCTTGCCGATCACACCCTCCTGAACCCAGGCCACTGCTGCCCTGTATTCACGAGCGGAATGGATCTGCACGCCCATCTGTGTGACCAGTTTCTTCTCAGCCGCAATTTCCGAGAGCCGTCGCGATTCGTAAATGTCGTGAGTTAAAGGCTTCTGCCCATAAACTGCCAGGTTGTGCGCCATGGCCGTCGCACCAATCGGAGCATGCATGTGATCCGGCGTACTCACATTCACACTATCCAGCCCCATGGGGCCAAGCTTGTCCAGCAGTTTCCGGAAGTCCTGAAACACCTCAATCTTGGGGTACTGCTTTTTGAGCGATTCGGCTCGGGCCATGTCCACATCGGCCACAGCCACCAAGTCAACATTCTTGTGGGATGCGATCGAAGAAAGGTCCGCACCTGCCATTCCGCCTGCACCAAAGCTGGCATGCCGCACACGCTCCGAAGGGGCCGCCGAGATCAGGCGCGGAATGAAAGCAGGGGCTGCAAAGAGCCCAACAGAGCCTCTCAACACCTGACGACGATTGATTCTTGAAAACGATGAATCGGACATGGTTCAACCTTATGGCAGTGATATTGGTAAGGTGTCGGCAATCAGTTGGCGAATTGCGTCTCGTGTGAGTGTGGAGGGAAATCACGTTTTACCCGACCCTCTCTCGTGTGGCAAGCCTTCGCGTCTCTTTTATTCATGGAATATACAAAAAAAAATCGGGGGGAGGAGCAACTCACCGCCAATTTGTGTAGATTGGTAATCCTTGGCCCCTCAAAAAGGTTCCTAAATCCCTGAAGACAGGCAATGACCCATGAAGGTTCCTACGGACAATTCCCGACGCTCGTTCTTGAAAAACTCGGCCGCTCTTGCAGGCGCAGGTGCTCTCGCCATGAATTTTAATCAGGCCGATGCCGCATCAACCGGCCCGCTGATGGCTTATGTCGGAACTTTCAGTTCGCCCCTGAAGGATGTGTTGCCCACTCAAGTCGACCTGCCGCCCGGAAATGGCCAAGGCATTCACATTTTTCAGGTTGATCGGGCCACCGGGGCCATGACACCATCCGGAATTGTCGAGTTGGGAATCAGCCCGAGCTGCCTCGCTCTAAATGCCGCAGGCACTTGCCTTTATTCTGCCAATGAAACGGATCGGGTCGGCGGTCAGAGGGAAGGCTCTGTCAGTGCCTTTGCCATCAGTCGTGCTGATGGATCGCTGAAACTTCTCAATAAAGTCCGTTCCGGTGGCGATGGCCCTACTTATGTCAGCCTCCATCCCTCAGGACGGTTCCTACTTGTGGCAAATTACTTTGGAGGATCTGTAGCGGTTTTGCCGATTTTGCCTGATGGCCGGTTGGGCGAGGCGACAGATATCAAGCAGGACTCTGGCAAGATTGGACCCGCTCGCGCGACCAATGCTCCAAAGGGGAGTTTCGCTTTTAGTGGACATGACCGAACGCATGCCCACATGATTCAGGCCGACCCTTCTGGCCAATTCGTGCTTCATGTGGATCTGGGGCTTGATCAGATTTTTGTCTGGCAGTTTGACCAGCAGAATGGCAAGCTTTTGCCGGCCCGTGATCATATCGTGAAACTGCCGGCGGGCGATGGGCCTCGCCACTTTCATTTTCATCCGAATGGTCGCTGGTTTTACTCAATTCAGGAGGAAGGTTCGAATCTGGTTTTATTTGATTACGAGGCTGCAACGGGTAAGTTGTCGGCTCGTCAAACCATTTCCACTCTCCCGCCGGGTTTTGCAGGCAGTAATTTCTGCTCTGAAATTCTGGTTTCTGCGGATGGGCGGTTTGTTTATGCAGGTAACCGGCTGCACGACAGCATCGGAATTTTTGCCATCGGGGCGGATGGGACTCTAACCCATGTTGCGGATGAATGGACTCGCGGCAATTATCCGCGGAGCTTCAGCTTCAATCCTACAGGCGACCTGCTTTATTGCCTAAATCAGAGAGCTGACAATATCGCCATTTTCAGGGTTGATATCAAATCAGGCCAACTGAAATTCACAGGCCAGTATGTATCTGTTGGGAATCCATCCCACATGCTTTTTCTTGATCTCGGGAAATGAGCCGACAGTCTCGGTGGGCCAAGATCTCTAGCTTTTCTTTTCATCATGAAATGGAAAGTATGAATCGAGCCCGGTTCGAGTCATCCGGATCGCAATCCGGATGACTCTTATAGCAATTTCTATAAAACCATTGGGAATGGAAATTGCGGGGCATGAAGATTACCTAAGGGCCTGTCATCGACAAGTCGTTTTATCAGGAAACACCGAAGGCCTCATTGCTGAATTCATGGGGACAAAGAAACATATTGTGTATAAATTCTGTTAATATTTGTTGAGATAGAATAAAAAGAGAATAGAACAGAGAAATACCGGATCAGTTCGGTTTCACCATTGCAAAGGACTTCGCCAAAATTTGGATCATGGGCAATAAATCCAGCGCCAATGCCATTGCTATTTTTGTATTCATGAAACGCCATGGCATGGCCTGAATTGTTTTCATAATCATATTTCTCCTGTGATGCCCAGTTTATAAAACAGGCTCTTTTGATTCCGTCCAGTTGGGAAGTTTTGTAACCAGTGATTAGAGTCGTTATGCCTTCTTTGAACTCTTCGGCCGTTTTTAATCGGAAGTCATTCAGTTTTACAGAATGTCCCTCAGATACTTTCATTTTATCAAACTTCGCAGCAAGTTTTGTGATATCATACTCGGCTGCAGCGGTTGCAAGTTTTTCTGCTCGTTCATCATCACGTGGAAGAGTCAGTAGAATATCTTTCAATAAGGGGTTATTGTTACCCTTCTGGAAATCGTTAGCGGTTTTTATGGCATCACCTATGTTATTTGAACCACCAGCCCTTACCTCTGTCTGTATGTTCTGCGTAAACAGCGTGTATTTGCCCTTTTTTATTAGGGGGGCTTTAGCATTTATTCCTCTAATAGATTTCAAAGTTGTATTTCTTTTATCGCGGTTTTCTGCTAAACTTCGTTCATTAGGTTCTGTTTTAGCTTCCTCCCATTTAATACGCTTATCATATTCTTTTAGATTTAGTTTATGCGTCATTAGATTTTGATTATGAGTTTCATCAATCAAGTCAACTTTACTGCGGTCTAGCCAAGATTGTTTATCCTTTTTTAGGTATCGCCTGCACCAATTCAAGGAAATGCCAAAACACCATCCATTGTCGTCTTTAGGTATGTTAAAGCTCTCCATGCTACCTTTCCAGTAGATATCAAATTTGGGTTGACCGTACCAGGGTGTACAATCTCCGGATTTGATAGCCTTTATTAATCGATCGTAAACTAGGTCGATAATAGATTTGAGTATTACT
Organism: Candidatus Kuenenia stuttgartensis; assembly: GCA_945865635.1. Taxonomy (GTDB): domain Bacteria; phylum Planctomycetota; class Planctomycetia; order Isosphaerales; family Isosphaeraceae; genus QWQI01. Next base: position 33,161 of record CAMBEP010000033.1, on the reverse strand, counting down.
TTGAATTTACTAAAGTCAGCCCGAGTTTTATAGTTGCCCATGTATCCCAGGTAGATTAGTCCATGTAACCCTTTAAAGATAAGCCGTTGGGTCTCATCATGCTTCTTATCGGAATCCACAGCATCCATATGTGCTACGGCATTCGTGAACTGTTGCATGATGGTTGATAAAACGGTATCATTCAATAGCGAATCTATCTTCGAGCGTTTTGTATTTCCAAAGAAAAAGCCTGTGATATCTTTCGATGTTACTTTTGAAAACGCTCCATCAACGATCTGAAGTTTAGATGCTCCACCGATCATAACTCTGACATTGGTGTCGCCTAAAAAACTTCCAAGAACTTCGAGGTTTCTTTGTGTTTTAGCATCGAGTGACATGGCTTGGCTCCAAAGGTAAAGTGGTTGTGATAGGCAATGAGGATCTGATACCGTTGAAAGGAGCAAGTCTAAAGTCTTTAAATCTTAATGACTTCCGTTTCTTTGAATCGATAGTCAAGTCTTACAGATATTATAGATCAGGTCGCCTGTAGATAACAAGTCCCGTCTCGCAGAATTTGGCTCGATGATATGGAAACGTTAATATAAAAAGAGTTTGAGTATATGTTAAAAAGTGTTACGCTCCAAAAGATACGGTTCTATTCTGTTACGGTCTTCTTGTCGAATACCAAGATTAACTGGAGCATTTATACTTTATGCAATGTTAATTGAATCGTTGCCAAAGCTGGCACCCTTCCAGGGTGCGATGAAATCATGAAAAAATGTGGGTTTGTGTCTCGCTCGCCGGTGTTGTCGCTTTGTTTAACCACCGACTATAGGCTTAAATGCCAGTGGCATCGGTGGAAAATGTGTCGTTCAAGGCCGCTCAAATTATAAGAACTTTCTTTTCAAGTGACCCATTGTCTATGCCCCCTGGATTCTCGTGGAGCGTCAAACGGACTAATTTTCCTTGCTGATTGTGATCTATGATTGCTCATGTTTGACTCGGAACGGATTGGATTGGGCGATCGCCGACGATTCGTGATAGATCGGGGCGATCGCCGGATTTCATTTTTGGCCTGAATCTTAGGGGATCAGATCATTGGAGGGCAGCTCGGCGTTTTCAAACTTGCGTGCTTGTTCCAGCCCTGCAACGGGCAGTCCGGTGGGATCAATCAGGCCGATCTGGACCAGAACAGAGGCCTGGTCCCAATAAATTCGCTCCGATTCAATCTTGTCGCCGCAAAACTGTACCACTACGACCATCGGCACTTCAACCTTTCGGAATGTGGGTTCGACACCCGGCAGCATCCAGTCCATTTTCAGGTCGTGTGTAAACGTAAATACAAACTCGTCAATCAAGCGGTTTCTACCGACGGTTCTGGCAAACATTCTAAGGGCTGTATCGGCTGGCATTTTCGGAATGAAATGTGTGCCGTAAAAATCAATCATGGCATGGTGGCCTCGGCCTCCTGTCATGACGGGCACGTGATTGACATAATTCTGGGGCGACATGGTGGCCACTGTGGCCTCTGCATTTCTGGTGACAAATTCCAGGTCCGTGTGCTGTTCCCAGAGTTTCACCATTTCTGATTCTGTCAACGGCGTTTGCATGATCGTCCTTGTCTGTCGTCAGGAGTGGGGTGGGGGGGCTGAAAATAGGCAATCGTGTGATCAGGATTGCATTTCCGATTCCGTTTTTCATTGATGGTCGCTTACGCCTAAAACCAAGGGCTCAGGGTAGCGGCCCATTGTTTCGAGCGAAACGGCCGGGTATATTCGATCTCAGGCCCATGATGGGTTGAGAGCAGTCACCCACAATAGACTTAAAAGAAGCGAAACTGATCGATGAAATCCGTAGCCGTAGCATGTCATGCTTTTTTGGTGATTGCAGGATTGGGTTCGCTTCAGGCGGTCGAGGAGTCTACTCCAGCGTCAGTAATTAGTATACACAAAGACTTCCAGGTCGAGCGAATTTATTCTGTGCCTCGGGATCAGGGCTCATGGGTGGCCATGTGTTTTGATGACAAGGGTCGAATTTATGCGTCCGACCAAGGGCCAAGACTCTTTCGGATCACACCTTCCAGGTCAGGAATTGAGTCGGAATCCAAGGTGGAGGTTGTCTCGGACAAATGGGGCTTCTCCCAGGGCATGGCTTTTATCAATGGCTCGCTTTATCTGATGCAGCATGGGGATCATTCGGAGCAAAACTTTAGGCGTGAAGTGCTGCTTCGCCTGACTGACACCGATGGCGACGACAGGCTTGACCGGGCCGAGCGGCTTATTGAATTCCCACGAGTCAGCGGCGATGCCGCCAACTGGTATGAACACAGTCTTCATGCGGTTGTTCCAGGGCCTGATGGCAAGTCGATTTATATTGTCAGCGGCGATCGTAATGGTTTGCCCTGCAAGAAGGGCCTGGCGCCAAAGCACTGGAACCGGGACAGTTGGGAATTTTCATTCGAAAACCAGCCTTATCCTGGTGGCTGGGTGATTCGCACCGACCTTGACGGCAAGAACATGGAATATCTCTGCATGGGCTTGCGCAATAGCTACGACATGGCGTTTAACCGCATGGGCGACCTGTTTACTTATGACAGCGATCTGGAAAACGACTTTGGCCTGCCCAACTATCGCCCTACAGCCATCCGCCAGATCCTCAGTGGTACCGATAGCGGTTGGGGTGGTCGGGCCGGCGAAATGCTTTGGAGCTGGACCCCAAAATGGGAGGATATTCAGCCCCCATTGAAGAACATTGGTCCAGGGTCTCCGACAGGCGTCAGCTTTGGCTACGGGGCAAAGTTTCCATCAGCCTATCAAAACGCTCTATTTGCTTGCGACTGGAGCTATGGGCGCATGTTCGCCGTGCACCTTACAGCCAAGGGTGCGAGCTACGATGCCGAACCGGAGCCGTTCCTGAGCGCCCAGGGCTTGCCCATTGCAGATCTGGCTGTATCGCCTGTGGACGGTGCCCTTTACTTCGTCATTGGTGGCCGAGGCACCCAATCAGGCCTTTATCGAGTGACCTATACAGGGCATGAGAGCACCGCTCCCGCCCGTGAAATTGAGCTTGATCAAGCCACATCTACGGCCCGGCGTCTGCGACTTCAACTGGAATCATTTCATGGGTCGGCAAGCGCCGAGGCCTTGACCGTTTTATGGCCGCTGTTAGGGCATGAAGACCGCGCGATTCGGGCCGCCGCCCGCATTGCCCTTGAGTGGCAGCCGGTCGGCCAGTGGAAGCAACGGGCCCTTGACGAGCAAAATCCGCGCATTGCCCTTCAGGCTTTGCTGGCAATGGCCCGATCCACTGACGGTGACAAAACCATTCAGCCGGCACTTATCGCTGCATTGGATCGCCTTGATTTTAAAGGCCTTGGGAGCGCCGATGAGCAGTGTTGGTATCTGCGGATCCTGACCATTTCAGCCATTCGCCACGGAAAGTATTCGGAGCCGGTTGCAGCGAAACTGATCGCCAAACTCGAACCCGCATTGCCTTCGGCCGACCGAAGGGTAAATGAAGAGATTGTTGCAATCTTGTCGGCCTTTCAAAGCAGGACATTTCTCAAGCCTGCGCTGGATCTGCTGGAACAGAGCCGAACTCAGGAGGAACAGATCCTTTACAGCCAAGCTCTGACCAGGGCAAGCCAGAACCCTGGCTGGACGAATGATCTACGCGAACGGTTTTTTGAAATTGCGATTGAGCGAGTGCCTCGATGGAAGGGCGGTGCGACAGCCATTGCGATTCGAGGCCAATCATTGCATTTGGTGACCGAAATGCTCAGCGCGGATCAGAAATCGAAATATGCCGCCCGGATTGCTTCCGCCCGGCAGCCTGCGCCGGTCGTTCCGGCGACGCAGCGCAAGCGGGTTTCGAATTGGAAACTTGAAGAGCTTTCGCCCTCAGTGGAACCTGGATTAAGAGCCAAGCGCGACCTTGCAAATGGTCGCCGACTTTTTACAGAAGCGGCTTGCATCGTCTGCCACAGTTTTCAGGGCGAAGGTGGTCTGGGTGGACCTGATCTAACAAGCGTAGGCGGTCGATACACGTCTGTGGATTTGCTGGAGAATATCCTGGACCCCGACAAGGTGATCAATGAGCAATATGGGCTCATGATTTACAACATGAAGAATGGGACTACGCTGACCGGCCGAACTGTGAACATGGCGGGCGACACGGTGATGGTGGCTACCAATCCGAATGACCCCGGCGGCAGCGAGGTCCGTTTTCGCACCGGCGAGCTTGAAAGTGTCACCCCGTCAAAAGCGTCGCAGATGCCGGCCGGCTTGCTGGACACGCTCACCCGAGACGAAGTATTGGACCTTCTGGCATTCCTGAAGAGTCGCTGAAAGGCCAATGGTCAGGAATGAAACCTGGTCATGGTTTATTATGCCTGAAGAATTGCAATCCAGCGGAATTGCAATCCTAAAACAGGCGAAAATGGAGTCTCTGTAGAGGGCCGTTTTTAAATGGCTCTGAATCAAGGCTTTTTGAGCGATTCACTGAGGAAATCGAAGAGTAATTTCGTGCCGGGGTCATCCGGCAGGCCGATGTGGTCGTTGATCTTGGTGTGGCTGGAATCCTTGGCTGAGTAGAGGATTGCCTGAATTCCAGAGGCTTTGAGCACATCGGCCAGTCGCTGGGCCTGAGCGGTGGTGTCTGGGTGGTCGGCCACATGCATGATCAAAAACGGTGGTATGGATTTATCTTTCGCCACATGAGTGACAGCCGAGAGGTCGCGATGCTTTTCGGGCGTGTTGCCGAACTTCTCGCGGTGCCCCACCTTGGCCTGGGGCAGGCCATGAACGCGGCGGCGAGTTTCGGCTGTTTCAATGATGGCTGGGACATCGTAAGTGTCGCCATCAACAGGAACGCATGCCTTGATGATTCCCAGCGACAGGCCTTCGGCCTTGAGATACCTGTCATCACTGGCCACGAGGGCTGCAAGTTGGGCTCCCGCTGAGTGGCCCATGACCAGAATTCGCTCGGGATCGCCTCCAAACTCGCCAATGTGGTCGTGGACCCAGTGGATTGACTTGGCAATGTCTTTTACGATGGTGTCCATGTCCACCTGGGGCAGGAGACGGTAATTGGTGGAAACGAAAACAAAACCGGCTTTGACAAAAGCCTGAGGCTTGAACTGGACACTGCTCTTGTCGCCTATTTGCCAGCCACCGCCGTGAATCCAAAAGACCACTGGCAATTTTTTGGCATTTGGGGGCGTATAAACATCCAGCACTTGTCGCTCGTGCGCTTGATCAGCATAGGGAATATTGAGCTTGATCTCCTGAGCCTGGGAGAGAGCCTGATTGATAAGCACGACTGCTGCAAACCATAAAGTCAGGGGTTTCATTCGGATTGCCTTTCATGAGGTGTGAAATGGATTCAACGAGCAGGGCCAGTTTTGCAAATTGCTAGCGACTTGCAGGGTTCAGAACGAGTACGAGAATGCCACCGTCCATGGATTCCCAGGCGACAACGACCGGCCCATTGCCTTTGGGATTTGAAGCGATCACAGGGTCTGTCGCGCCCTGGGCGAGTGTGATGGGGCCAAGACTCTCAGGGCACAGGGCAAGCAGTTTTCCCGGCCTCGATTCCAGCCAGACCCGATAGAGGCCGCCCGTCCCAAACGCCGCCCAGCCTTGGACTCCACGGCCAATTGGCTCTTCTGGCTTTCCCGGCTTGGCTGAGAACATGGAGCCAGACCGCATCCAGATTGTCTCAACCTGCCCTTCCGGACCCACGGCAATGGCTCCACCGTCCATCGGGCAGGCTCTGAGTTGCCATGTTCCCTGGCCAAGTTTTTCGGCCTCTCCAAATGTTTTTCCACCGTCAGTAGAGCTCGCAAAATAAATGTCGCGCGCTCCCTGCAACTGGTTTCGCCACATCACCTTGAGGCTGCCATCAGGGCTGAATGCAGCCGATGGGTGGCAGCACTCACAGACGCTACGATCCGGCGACCGATAAATCAAAGCGTCAGCTTCCCATGTCGTGCCTGAGTCTTTCGATACCGAGCCATAGATTTCGGTCCTTTTGTTTCGAAGGTCGAGCCAGGTGCAAAACAGGATTCCGTTCGGGCCTGAGACCATTGCGTGCAGCCCCTCCCGAGCCGAACTTTCCACACGATTGACTCGGGTCGGGCCAGCCCAGGTTTTTCCCTTGTCAGTCGATCTCCAGGCCAGCACGTCGCCGTCCTGTCCCTTCCCATTCTTGCCGCCGATTGCCGTAATCACAACCGCTTCCGGAGTAACCGCCACACGCGGCCCACGCCTCATCCCAAGCGACATCGCCCCCGCTGAGCCTACAGAATTGACTTCAAAACTCTTGCCCCCATCTGTAGAAATTGCAATTGATATCCTGTTGCCCTGGCCAAACGCGACAAAAATCCGGCCGGATGCATCCACGGCAATTTGCGGCTGTTTGGCATCGCGATTTGAGATAATTCGAACCGGTGCTTCCGATTCCAACGCCATTGCGCCATCGTTGACCACCACAGTCATTAACAAGGTCGCCATGATCAAACGGACTGGCGAGCATCTGAAATACATCGGCCGAACCCTTTCAGTTGTCTGGCTGAGACAGCACCAATGGGGGGAAAAGCAAAATTCGCACTCGGGCGAGCTGCTGAATGTCTGATGACTTCGAAAATGGATCATAAGGATAGAATGGAGTCATGTCAAACACGGTTCATGGTTTCGCAGGGATAAATGGGTTTTTTCTACATTCATTCAATTTAATGTGTTACCGTTTAATGTATTGGTATCGGTTTTGTCATTTCCGGGTCTGTATTGCGTTTTGTTGGGATTGTAATCCTATATATGGTAATTGCTTACGGTGGTAGATGTAGGATGGAATTTAGAATGACCCCAAAGTTCAATTTCGTCAGTTCTCTATAGAATTTCGCGACTTGCGGAATTTCCAAACCGCTGCTGCGATGCCGGCGATTCCGATCAGCAGGCTCGAAGGTTCAGGCACGACCGTGGGAGTCAGTTTGACCCAGATCCTCCAGCCTGGCTTGGACGGGTCGATCATATTCGCAACGATCTCACCGGTTTCGTTGAGGTCAGTTGCGTAATCCAGATACTTTCCGTCAGTCAGATTGACCAGGTCGTTCAGATCGGTCATTAAGCCGGCTCGTAAGATGAAAGCGTGTTTTACAAGCTGGCCGGTGCCATCGACCAACTGGCTGGATCCGACGACCGTTCCAGATTCGTCGATCCCTGAGGCGCGGACTTCGCTTTGCGGGCCTGCGAAAAGCGATGGCAACTCGATTTTCGTATCCGTGGGGAAATCGTAGATTGACGAATTGCCCGAATATGGCGTCACCACCACCTGGCCATGCGAATTGATGTCCTTGAGCAGATCCGAAGTCGCGTGATAGTCACCTGTCGCAAACGCTGAGTTCGAAACCCAGGTGCGGAGGTCGTCGCCCTTGGCGACGAATGCCCGGAACATTGGAACATATTCGCCGTTCGAATCCGGCACCACTGAGCCACTGCTGCCGCCGATCACGTAATCGCTGGCCTGCGTCCACCAGAACTCAGTCTGACCCGTATGGGATGGTACTGCTGTGGCTTTGTCCATGATTGTTTTTGCGTTGAGCGGAATGTTCCAGCCGTAAGTTTCTTCAGGATGCAATGCATAAAATGCCACGTTAATCCCAAATCCGTGTTGCCGATCGGCAGGTCCGAAATGTGCGGGACCGGAATACGATTCGAGCACACTGTAATGAGTGGGCCACTCGCCCGCCTTTGAATCCGATATGAACAAGAAAATCGCTGCAATTGTGCCAATGAAGATGCGATGACCCGTAATGAACATCAAATTATTGCTTTCCGTAGTTGCTGGATCGAATTGCGATGACGCCGGAGAGTGTCTAATTGCTGACCATATCAGGTTCTCGAAAATTGGCAACCGCAGTTTTCGAAAATCCTGAAGATGTTTCGGTTTGCGCGGATTTCAAGTGCCGCCTTGGATAAATGGGCATTTGAATGACCCGATTATTTGCGTATACGGTCGCGGACGACAGCCCATGACTCGAGTTTGACCGCCCTCGTATCGACTTCAGCCGAACGCTGTTGGACCTCTTTCAGCCAGACGGGGTCAAACGGCAGTTTTTCTGGCGGAGCATGGGAAGCCAGCAAAGCCTCAACCAACTCGAACCGCTCTTGGTCAGGCAAGGCCAAGGCTGCTTGAAGTAATTTTTCGGTCGCTGGGCCCATGGTCATACCTCAAAAGATTGTCTGGTCGCTTCGAACTCTATGCGCGGCCAAGGTCTGTGAATATTCAACATACACGTCAGGATCTGCCCGCGAAAGGTCTTCTCGCCGATTTTTGTTCGAATTTCCGGTTCATCCGAACTGGCAAGGAATAAAAAGAGTGATTCTGACTCGATTCGACTCAAACTATTGTTTTGTAATGACTTAATGTCGTTTTTGTTGTTTCTGGGTCTGTGTTGCGTTTACTCGGATTGTAATCTTCTATTTAGTAATTGCTTACGGTGTCAGATTCTGATGGAATGTAGAATGACCCTGTTGTTTGCGATGTTGCCAAGTTACGGCAGCAATCACGAGAGCGATCCCGGCCAATGTGTAAGTGGAAGGCTCGGGGACAGTGGTGGGTCTGATGGCGATTCCTAGAGGTGCGACTGCGAATGTGTAATCCGGAACCCATGAGAAAAGGAAATTTCCCGACGAATCAAATTTGCTAATGCTTTTGTAACCGTTGCTATTTACGGCATAGATGTTCCCCGCAAAATCTGCCGCAATACTTTGTGGAGTATTTAGATTCGGAAAGCCACCGATTGTTGATTGAAAAACGCCTGACGAATCGAACTTTCTGATAGTGTTAGAATTATAATTCGCGACGTACATGGTACCTGCGGAATCTCTTGCAAGGCTCACTGGACCACTCAGATTCGGAGATCCCCCGATCGTTGACTTAAAAACGCCTGATGAATCAAACTTTTTGATGAAGTCGTTGTATATGAACGCGACGTACAAGTTATCTGACGAATCAATTACAAGGCCGCCTGGCCCATATGTACCTGTGCTGATACTGTTCAGATAAGCCCCCGACGAATCAAACTTGCTGATGGTGTAGCCGTCGCCATCTGCGGCGTAAATGTTGCCAAAAGAATCGAATGCCAAGCCGCATGGATTGATCTGATTTGTGCTGATACTGCTCAAATAAGCCCCCGACGAATCAAATATGTTGATGGTATGGCCGATGCCATTCGAAGCGTAGAGGTTGCCCGTGGAATCAATCGCAATGCCTGATATACCTTGCCAACCTAGATTACTGCTTACGAATGTTTTGGCAGTAGATCTAATAGTCGCGTCGACACCACTTGATGTGTCATATACAACAATCGTGTTATTGGTCATGGAAACATAAACCAGATCAGCCGCTAACAGATTTGGAGTTGAAGGTAGAATAATCATTGATAGGGCAAAGAGGCTAAATCGAATCTTCATTGAACGGGCTCCTGCTAAAATATTTGGTGAAGGTCCTAGTATATGTGATTTTATAGTCTAATGTGCAAGCCGGTTTCGGTCAACAATGAATTTTGATTGTCCTGGTATTTTGTTTTGTCGTGCGCGCCCGATGAGGGCATCGGGCCTACATTTTCCATGTTTCTAAGTGATAGGGGTAGGGAGAGTTTCACCTCCCCCTCCCTCCGAACCGTACGGGCGGATCTGCCGCATACGGCTCTCCAGTTGGTGGTTTTACCTCGATGAGGATTGACACTCACGAATATGGGCATCCAACAGGCTGAATAAACCCAATCCGTCAAAGAATGCACTCGGCCAACGCTGGTTGTCGCGGCCTCCACGGGATATACCACGCAGGCCAATGTAACCACGCAATATGCTTCGTAACCGTCTGCGTATCCATGTGTCCAAACGTTCGAATATCCAACGCTTGCAATGCTTGAAATACTCAAACCAGCCACGAAGTGTGCGGTTTACATTCTCGATGATCGCCTCAATCGGCCTGCGATTGCCGAACCTTAACCTTGTGGGGCAGGAATCCCATGCCTAAGGCATATTGTCAGTGGTCGGTGGAAGTTGACTTATCTCGAAACACGTTGGGGTTGAATCGAAGAATAGCCTGGTAACGGACTCTCAGCGAATGCGTTCTCGATCTTTCAGACCAGGTATATGGGCCGGTCGCCCTGAGGTAAACCAATCGGTTGTTAAGCATTTTTTTAGCAGTGAAGTTTTTTTGGGGTATCCTAATCAAAAGGTGAGGTGCTCCGATGTTTCTGGATATTCCGGTGGAAGGTTTTAAGAGGATGGTGGTTTTCGGTTGAATTCGACTATAGAATTGGTAAAGAATAAGACAATGTGCGAACACCCGCGTCCCGTTCGTCGTAGAAACCATGTCTAGTTTGATCAAGAGATTCAAAAGATGCACAGGTTGAAAATCATGAAGTCCAGATTGGCATTATTCGTAGGTCTTGGCATGAGCGGGGTACTGACAAGTTCCCTGGTCAGCATTGGCCAGCAGCCTCCAGCAACCTCATCGCCAGCCCAGGCACAGAAGCCTGCTCTGAGTGCGGATCAGCGAGCGGTTCTGGCGGTTTCTGATCAGTTCGACAAGGCTTTTAACAAAGGCGATATTGTCGGCTTGATGGCGATTTTTGCCGACGATGTTCGGATTGTGGATGAAGCAGGCGAGGTTTACGATGGCAAAGATGCTGTGAAAGAGATTTTTATCAATGGCTTTGAAAAGCAGCCGGGCGCGTCGATTGAAACCGTGGTGGATTCGATTCGGCTGATCACACCCGACGTGGCTGTTGAGGATGGGACATCTCTCTTTACAACCTCTGATAACGATCCCGTTTCGACCACCTATCAAGCGGTTTATGTGAAGAAGGGCGGGAGCTGGAGGCTTTCTCAACTTCGCGACTACAAGTCGCCTGTGGCTCACGATTCGGCGGCCCATTCGGAATATCTGACCGCCATTGGCTGGCTTGAAGGCGAATGGCTTATGGAAGGGCCGGGAGGAGTGGTGCACGTGCATGCCGGTTGGATCGACGACGGCAATGCGATTGAAGTGAAATTCAGCCGCAAGGAAGGAACGTTTGTCAGAAGCCTGGCTACGATTCGGGTTGGGTATGACCCACAAAGCCGAAGGATTAAGTCCTGGACATTTGATGCAGCCGGCGGACATGGGACAAGCACTTGGGCCAAGGTGGCCGACCAGAACACATGGTTATTAAAAAACGAGGCCGTCTTGCCTGACGGAAAAGCTGTTTCGGCAAGTCAGTTGCTTACGATTGACGAGGCTGGCAACAAGATCGTCTGGACCACGTTTGATCGGGCCATTGACGGAGTGATCACCCCCAGCCGCGAGGAAGTCACCTTGACTCGCCAGGCGCCAACGCCCAAGCCGGCCCCTGCGGCCAAACCACTGCCCACCAAGCCGGCAACCGTTCAGCCTGTCGCGAAACCCACTCCTTGAGACCTAAAAATTTATCCGAACCGAAACGCATCGGGGAGCCTCAAACGAACATGAACCGAACTAGACGTATTGGCCGAATCTTGCGAAACGCAGCCCTGCTGGTGACGGCTGTGAATATGGCATTGCCACCGCTTGAAGCCTTTCAGGGACGAGGCGGTGGAGGTGGACGACCAAGTGGCGGCGGCGGCGGTGGTGGCGGCATGGCTCGACCATCCGGTGGTGGTGGTGGCATGGCTCGACCATCCGGTGGTGGTGGTAGTGGTGGGTTTTCCGGAGGCGGATTCAAAGGAATGCAGGCGGGACCAGCGGCCCGGCCCAGCATGCCAAGCCAGCCTGCCCGGCCTAGTATGCCCAACAATATGACCCGTCCATCGACGCCGAACGTGCCAAGCTCACGGCCAGCCGGCCCGGGAAATATGGGCGGGGCTGGGCGTCCGAACACGCCAGGGAATGTCGGCGGCGTTGGTGGAGGCGGCACCGTTCGCCCCAATCCGGGGCAGGTCAGCCGCCCTTCAATGCCCTCGGGGGTGGTTCCGGGGAGTCCAGGCGGTGGAAACCGTCCATCGATTGGCGCACGTCCGCCTTGGGCAAACAACACAGGCATGGGCGGCGCAAGTCAGCGGCCAGTCAGCCCAAATACGGGGATCAGGCCAGGTGGGCCAGGCACTTTGCCAGGCGGGAATCGACCTCCCAATACCCCCGGCAATATTGGTGGGCTAAGACCCGGCTCAAATAACAATTTGATCGGTGGAAACATCAAGCCTGCGCCCGGGTTTCGGCCTGATGTAGGTGGGGGCCCCAATCGACCGGGCGCCAATGGTGGGGGTGTCAATCGGCCCGGAGGAATTGGTGCACCTGGCCAGCCCGGCAATGTCAATCGGCCTGGCGTCAATGGCGGGGGTGTCAATAATCGCCCTGGAATTGGCACAGGAATTGGTTCCGGAATCGATCGGCCTGGCTATGGTGGGGTTGGCAATCGTCCGGGCCAGAATGGCAGCGGGATTCGGCCCGGGGTGAACCGTCCGGGCCAGAATGGTGGAGGCATCCGTCCTGGCAACAACAATAATAATAATAATATTATTGGCGGAAATACCAATAATAATATCAATATCAACAACAATAATGTTGCCAATCGCCCTGTCTATAACCGCCCCGGTTACAATGGGCCCGGATGGTGGAATGGCGGCGGTGGTGGATCCAACAATCGCCCCGGTGGCGGATATGGTGGAGGCGGTTTTAATGGCGGTGGGGTTTATAACCGACCTGGAAGTGGCTGGTGGACAAATCGCCCGGGTGGATGGGGCTACGATGGCGGCTACGGTGGTTATCGCCCGTCCTATTGGAACAACCACAACAACTGGCACCATGGCGGTTGGGGATGGTCCAACCCGGTCATCAACAACTATTACGGAGGCTATGGATATCGTAGCAGCATGTGGGGTTGGGGACTGGGCGGTTTTGGCCTTGGCATGGTCTCATCCAGCCTGCTTGGCTGGGGCATGGGCTCATCACTCTATAATTGGGGCTATTCCAGCTATAGCAATCCCTATTATAGCTATGTGCCAAGCAATACGATCGTCGTTCAGCAACCGGTGGTTGTTCAACAACCGGCCCAGGTTTCTGCTGCTCCTTACGACTATAGCCAGCCTCTGAATACAGAAGCGGGCCAGCCACCGCAAGCCGTTGCCGATCCTGCCCTGACCACCTTTGAAAAGGCTCGCCAAGACTATATTCTCGGCAGTTATGATGCGGCTTTGGCCGGCGTCAACAAAGCCCTTGAGGCTTTGCCCAACGACGCCGTAATGCACGAATTTCGTGGCCTTTGCCTCTTCTCTCTGGGGCGATATGGCGAAGCCTCGGCGACCATCTATCCCGTTTTGGTCGTTCAGCCTGGTATGGACTGGACCAGCCTTTCAAGCCTCTATGGCAATGTTGATGTCTATACGGCCCAGCTCCGCAAGCTGGAAGGCTATCGCGATGCCAACCCCGACAACCCGGCGGCCAGATTCCTGCTATCCTACCTTTACCTCTCCATGGGCTACCGTGATCAGGCCAAGATAGAACTCACAAAACTGGTCGCCCTCCAGCCGTCAGACACTGTCTCTGCCGGTATCCTCAAAGTCCTTAATGCAACCGACGATTCCGGTAACCCAATCGAGCAGCCACCTGCCGCTGCGGGTGAAGTTGCTGCAAATGTAAATACAAATGCACCGGCAATTGATCCTTTGAATCCGCCAGCCGTGGTCGAAACGGCCAAATCGCCGGCTCTGGACGCCATTCTCGGAAAGCTTTCCGCCAAACCATCCAGCACCGACACCATTACTCTTGAGCTTTCAGCCGACAAATCCTTCAAGTGGAATGTGGCGTCTGGCACCCAGCCAGCCCGCGGATTCAATGGCAAGTTTGAATATGAAGACGGAGTCCTGGCTCTGCTCTCAGATCAAAACGGTCAAAGACTCGTCGGTAAAATGTCGGTCGAGCCCGACAACAAGTTCCGGTTCAAAGTGGTGGACGCACCCGATAGCGATCCAGGCTTGCTATTTAGCAAGTAATCAAACTCAAAAGTGCAGGGCGGGGAATCTCCCGTCCTGCACTTTGATTGAATTCTTGCAATTGCAAAAAGAAGCGAGTTATTAAGACCCGATTGCGATTGGGTCTTTCTGATTGGGATGAAATTTCGGACGCCTGCCAAAATCCTTAAACAGGCATCCGGACGACTTGGTTGCATGCCTCTTTTTAGAACTTGGATGCTTCCAAAGCAACGATTCCGGCCTGTTCCTCAGTGAACTTTCCTGCAAGGTAGGCGTGGTTGACCTTCACCTTCGAGCCGGACCACATCATGATGGTCATGTCGGCTTTTGGGGCTATGTCATAACCGCCAGGCCCTTTTGCATCGTCAAAGATTGTCAGGGGAATGTGCTTCAGGCCAGCCTTTTCAGCCAGTTGGCGCAGATCTTCCGATCCGTCGCCAATATCGCTTGCCAAATAAACGACAAAGCATTTGAGTTTCTGGTTTTTAACGATTGAGGCGTCTATGGCTTTGACCAAACTGGTCAAAGGCCCATTGATGGTTCGTGTGATCACACAAACCACTGGGCTGCTTCCATATCGTCAGCGATAGCAGAGTGTATTGCCCTTGTTCGGGCCTGTGACGTCGAGCACGTCAAACGGCGATGGGAAATCGCCCACCTGCACTCCCGACTGGACATCAGCGGCATTTGCAGCACGCATGGCTCCAGTGGAGGCGAAGGCAGAAAGCGAAATCACCCAACTGCGTCTCGTCAGTTTCATTGGGCTGTCTCCAAAAAAGTTCGTAACATCGGATCACCACAAGTCTGTCTGCTGTCAAATCGGGAACCGATCCGACAGCTACACCCATTCTGACTCATCAGTCCTGGTGGGTCAATCCGAAAGATTTCGAGGCTCATGACTTGATTGAATCGCACTTTTCCGTCAAGTTAGATGAGACCACAAAAAAAATGGCGATCTATGGCTGGCCAGTGCTATCGGAATTCGCTTCCCATGGCTCACCCCAATGCTGAATATCGCTTTCCCCAAGAACCAGTTTTCACACATCCCACCCAGGAGATATTCCCAAGATGTCTATGGACCGACGCAGTTTCCTGCAATCATCTGCCCTTGGCCTGACTGGCCTGGCTGCCAGCTCAGCCTTAGGTCATTCTGCTCTGGCCGGTAAAAAAGTCCTGTTTTTCACGAAAAGCTCAGGTTTTGAACACTCCGTGATCAAACGCGGCCCGAATGGTGAGCCATCACATGCTGACAAGATTTTTACGGAAATCGGCAAAAGTCTTGGCCTGGAAGTGACTTGCAGTAAAGATGGACGCCTCTTTGAGCCCGACCAGATCGGCCAGTGGGATGCATTCGCCTTTGAAACCACAGGCGACCTGACCAAGACTGGCACCGACAAGCAGCCTGCCATGTCGCCTAAAGGCGAAGAAGCCCTTTATGCAGCCATCTCAGGCGGCAAGGGTTTCATGGGCATGCACTGCGCCACCGACACCTTCGGCCATCACCGCGGCAAAGGCAAGGACGACCCCTATATTCAGATGATTGGTGGAGAGTTCATCTCCCATGGTCCTCAACAAGTTTCCAAGCTGCTCATCAAAGACGGTAAATTCCCCGGTGCCGACGGCTTCGGTCACCACGAATTTGAAATCAACGATGAGTGGTACTCGCTGATCAATATCGCCGACGACATGCACGTGATCTACGCACAGGTCACTAAAGGCATGAACGGCTGGGAATATCATCGCCCGAACTTCCCACAGACATGGTCTCGCCAGCATGGCAAAGGCCGCGTCTTCTACACATCCATGGGCCACCGCGAAGATGTATGGGCCAATGCCCACTACAAGCAATTGCTCTCAGGCGGCCTGAAATTCATTCTGGGCGATGCTGAAGGCTCAACCAAGTCAGACGTCAAGGACGTTTTGCCAGGCTACGACGAAATACCAAAGCGACCCGCCCCGGCCAAAAAGGCCGAGTGATCGACCGTTAAGGCCTTAGGCTACAAAAAATTGAAAATATGCTCATGTATTTGCGTGGGCATAATTTTTCATTCCGAAATGAACCGGCCGGAGACTTGGAATTGCAATGAAGTCTGGGCCTGGATTCCCAATTTTCTTTTCTGTTTCCGAAACCAGACGCTTGACCCGAACCCCAAATGTCATCATATTTTAAACTATGATCTGCTCGTGAACCGATCTTGAAAAACAGAGTGCCTGCCCCGTCTGATAATTGATGCCTGCCTGTGGTTTCCCCCCATTGCGGAGCCTGTAATGTTTACAATCGAAGGCCGCGAATATCCGTTTTATGGTCCTCAGACCCGTCGCAATTTTTTTCGCTCCATTGGCTGGGGTATGGGTGGCCTGACTCTGGCGAACTTGCTGAGGGCCGAAGCGGCGGCTGGAATTGGCTCTTCCCATAAGGCCGTGATCAATATTCATCTCGACGGCGGACCGCCCCATCAGGATATGATCGACCTTAAGCCCGATGCTCCAGCCGAAATACGTGGCTTGTTCAAACCCATTCAGACCAGAATTCACGGCTATTCCATTTGCGAGCACCTCCCAAAGCTGGCCATGATGGCGGACAGGATCGCCTTTATTCGGTCACTAGTCGGCTCTGCTGATGCTCACGATGCCTTTCAGGTCCAATCGGGCTTCAAAGAGATCGATCTCAAGTCGATCGGAGGCAGGCCCGCCCTCGGATCGGTTGTTTCAAGGCTCAAAGGCCCAACGACGAGTGAAATCCCGGCCTTCGTCGACCTTATGCAGGGACGTCCGTTTGTGCGCAACAGTGCCCGGCCCGGTTTCCTGGGCCAGTCCTATCAGCCGTTTCGGCCCGATATCTCAAAGTTGTTCAAGCGAGAGCTTGAGCCAGGCATGGTCAAAGAGCTTTCAAAGCTTGGCCCGGAGCATGCCACTCAATTGTCACTTCCGCCAAGTTTGTCGGCTCAGCGCGTATTTGATCGTATTCGGCTCCGAAATCAGATTGATGAAATGCAGAGTGCGTTAGACAAATCCATATCCGCCATGTCGCTCGATACGTTTTCTCAGCAGGCCGTGCAGATGCTGACATCAGGCCGATTCGCTAAAGCCATGGACCTCTCTCAGGAAGATCCAGAAATTCTTGATCGCTACACTCTCAAAAACGCTGGACAGAAAAAGCCTTTCCAAACGGCCGACGGGCCAGATGCCGTCCGAAAGTTTTTGCTGGCTCGACGATTGGTCGAGGCCGGGGTCCGCTGCGTAAGCCTTTCGATCAGCGATTTCGACACACACAGCGACAACTTTGGTCGAATGCAACAAGTCTTGCCGATTCTGGACCATGGCCTTGCCACATTGATCGAAGACCTGGAGGAACGCGGGATGCTCCAAAATGTCTCAATCGTGGTTTGGGGGGAATTTGGTCGTTCGCCGCGAATCGATTCCGCCAATGCAGGCCGAAATCATTGGCCGCAGGTCGGCATGGCGATGCTTGCCGGAGGCGGAATCCGAGCTGGTCAGGTCATCGGCAGCACCGACAAAGACGCCGCTTCCGCCCATTCGCGGCCAGTGCATGTACAGGAGGTCTTTGCAACCCTTTACCACAATCTTGGAATTGATCCGGCCAGCACCTTCCTGGAGGATCCGTCAGGCCGTCCACAGCCGTTGCTCCAGTTCTCATCACCATTGGCTGAGCTAGTCGGCTAAAAAAAGTTGGTCGCCCTGGAAGATTTTTGGAATTGAAAAAAAGCGGAAAAACGAGACTACAAGCTTGTCAATTTTCAGCCGGTTTAAATATTTGCCTGGTCAAATACTAAGAAAAAGTCGATTCTCGGGTTCGCTGAAAGTCGTGCGTTTGCCTATACTTGAAACGATACGTGTGACAGCCCGATCTTTTCGAAATCCGTTGAAGATTCTCGATTATGTCTTTCAGGACGATCAGGATTTGAAATACTTTGATTTGCCCGGTTTTACTCCAATCCTTTTTATTCGTGACCCGGAAATGATTCGGCAGATCACACTTGAGACAGCCAACGGTGGCGATTTTGATCGCGACACTCTACCGACCCAGAGAATTGGTCGTGTGGTCGGAAAAAACAATTTATTGTATGCGCAGGGCGAACTTTGGCAGCGTCATAAGTCGGGAATTGTCCGAGTTCTTGGCACCAAAGCGGTTCAGACATATGACGTATTTCATAACCTTGAAAACACCATAAAAACTGCTCTTGAGCCACAATTAGAGGAATTGGCAGAGAAGGTCCGAACCTCGATGTTAAATGAGCACCCGATGCATCTCGAAAATGACATCAAGGCCGTGATGCTGAATCTTTTGGTCAATGTCCTGTTTGGTGCGAATATAACGCAAGCTGAAATTCGCGACAAATACCTGCCGGCGATTGAAAATGTAATTCATTACATCATGCTTGATACCGTGGCTAACCCGTGTCGATTGCCTGTATTCAGGCTCCCCGCCCTGACTCGTAAGCATGCCAGACTGAAGCGGGATCGGCAAATCTTTGAGGAATTGGTCGAGAAAGTGATCGCCTCGCGCGATGAAAGTGCCGGGTTCTGGCCCATGCTGATTGCTTCGGGGTCCGACGATGCCATTAAAAGCAATGTGCGAGTCTTCCTGGCGGGTGCTCTGGAGGCTACGGCTTCGTATATAAGCTGGACATTGTTGAATTTGGGTCGCGATCCGGACTCACAGGAAAAAGCCTATCAGGAAGCACTTGCCTGTACGGACATGACCCCCGAGGCTCGGGGCAAGGCAGTTTATCTTCAAAAAGTCATGCTCGAAAGTCTGAGGCTGAACAACGCCCTTTATTTTCTCCCAAGAATTGCATTGCGAGACACTTCCATCACTACAAATCAAGGCACAATCCATATCCCTTCCGGAACTCATCTGGTTCTGGCGACATATCATACAAGCCGCTCCGAGAAATATTGGGGAAAGGCCGCCACTGGCTTCCCGGCGACCCAGTTCGCTCCAGATCGCTGGAATGAAGCAAATATGAAGGCATTTGGCAGATCAACCAAAGATAATTTGCATTTTGGGTTCGGGCACGGACCAAGAGTCTGCATCGGCAAGCATTTCAGCGAAGCCGAGGCATTCGTCTGCCTGACCTTGTTTCTGAAATGCTTTCAATTCAGGTCTGTTGATACCTATCTTGAAGCAGATTCAGGTGTCTCTACCAGGCCACTTAACAAAGTTCACCTAATTCTGACCATGCGTTCGTTTGGTGTAGCCTAAAAAGCAATTTAAATCTTATACTCTTCGCGGTCATGAATGGCACTTTTTGATCAAAACGATGCCGGAGGCATCTGGAGCCATTAGCCGGTGGTTGAGGAGCGTCAGCGACGACACCACCGGACGACGACGCGACATAAGGTCTTGCAGCCCTGCCCTGGTGCCAGCAGCTTTTTTCAGACCTCATGACCGGAAGGTGTCGCTTCGCTCAACCACCGGCTACTTGCTTTGATGCCTCCGGGATCATTCTGTTACAGGATGTCTCTTTTTTGACCGCGACAAGTATAAAGAGAATAAATCAGGCACACCCAAGACTTTTGAGTATGCCTGATGGAACGGCTTGATTCAATTCTTCATGAAGTTCAGGCCTGGGTCGCCTTTGCCTGAACCCACTGTCACAAATTGAAACTGGTTGTCTGCCTGTTTTTCAAGGCGCCCGACCATCACCTGGCCATTCTGGTTTGAAACAAGCGTAAGCACACCTTCGGCATAGGTATAGGTGCCCTTGAACATGCTGGCCGGACCGCTCGGTTGAGTGAAGCTCCAGGTGAATTTGGAATCCGACTCAAAGGTTAATGTAATGGCTCTCGATTCGTCAGGCTTGGCCGACCAGCTTCCGGTCAACATCGGGGCCGGGACCGGATTCCTGACCGTTTCAGGCTTGTTTGCAGTGGTCTCCTGCGTGGCCGGCGCAGGTGCATCCGCCGCATTGTTGGCCGCCGCAACGGTTCCTGTTCCGTCACTCAAGGATTTATCCGAGTTTTGGATCGCCTTGAGCAGGCCAGCGGAGAGTGTGTCCTTCGGCTCGATTGCAACAAGTTTGGTCAGCTCATTTGCTGCCTGGTCCTTATATCCCATCGACGAATACAGATAACCCAGTAGAAATAGGTCTGCCGGATTATTCGGATTCGCGTCGCGGTCGGCCTCAAGTGCCCTGAGCTGAGCTGTGTAGGTGTTGATATTGGTGTACAGGCTTGAAAGCGTGGTCCAGTCCATGCCCGGCTGAATGGAAAGCACGGGATAGAGGGTCGATGAGGCATCGGCAAATCGGCCCAGGGCAAAAAGCGTAATCGCCCGAAACTCATGCAGCACAGCATCGTTTGGAAGCTGCCCGATCGCCTTTTCCACACCTGTCAATGCGGCCTGATAATTCGTCGACATGAAGTCGTTTCGGGCCTGATCAAAGGTCGCCAGGGCCTGGTCTGAAACAGCTTGGTCCGGTGTTGGGGCTTCGGTGTTAATTGGCTGCGAATAATTGTAATTCGCTTGCGTATAAGTCGGCTGTGATGCACCATCGGCATAAATGGGCTGCGAAACAGAAACCGTGTTTGTAGGCACATAATACGGGTTGCTGTAAGGCATATACCCCCAATTGTTAAGGCTTGAGCCAAGCGCCCAGCCACTCAGGCCACCCATCAGCAGGCCGGTGCCCATGCCCCATCCGTATCCACCGTTTCCACCATAAAAATTATTGATCATCGGCCGGTGCCAGCCCCAATATCCATTGTACCAATTGCCATGGTTTCCCCAGTAGCTGGGCCTGTAGCCATATCCTGAGCGATATCCCCAGCCACCAGCGCGATTCATGCCCCAGTTGTTGAAGTTATTGCGATTGAAATTATTATTGTTGAAATTATTCCGGTTAAGATTGTTGTTGTTGAAATTGTTGCGATTGGCGGTATTGTTGTCAAAATTCCCGCGATTCGCGGTGTTGTTGTTCAAATTTCCGCGATTTCCAGGGTTCACGTTTCGGCCAGCCTCGCCTCCGCCATTCCAGGGTGGCTTCTGACCAAAGTCTGGGTGCGTATCTCCGCCTCTGCCGAATTCTCCAGTACCACCACGGCCCAGATCCCCGCCCCGACCACCTGCCATTGAAGCCCCTCCACCACCCGCCGACGGGCGAATGCCTTCCGATGGCCGGAACGAACGTTCGCCTCCTCCTCCAGCACCCATATTGGGCCGCGACATGCCGCCACCCATTCCTCCCATGCTTCCGCCTCTCATCCCACTCATCCCGCCCATCCCACCACCGCCGAAGCTGCCGCCCCGCATTCCGCCGCCGCCGCCGCCGCCTCCACGAAAGCCGCCACCGCCACGAAAGGCATGAGCCTCTGGAATCGAAATACCGATCATGGAAAGTACGAGAATCGACGAACGAAAAGCTTGTGACCTGAATTGCATGATATGCCTCATAAATTCCGCAAAATAGTGATGGATCTAGTTTGTAATATCCGTTCGATTCCATTCCGAAGGGCACTTAAATCGCTTGCAGCGACCACGTCTTTATCGCTTGTTGGCAGGCAATGAGGGTGGTTTGCGGACAAGGAGCCGGATTGTGGCATCTTCAATGGCTTCGCCATTTGCCGTGCGGTCATAGCTGCGGATCGTGATCTGGCCCGACTTGCTGGCATCAAATACCGTCGTCCCAGTCACTACTCGACCATCTGACAAAACCGCTTCGCCACGAAGCTTCCAACCCTTGCCAACGGTCTCAGGCGTCCAAAGGGCTGTGCCGTGCCCGCCGTCCTCCTCGAATAGCCACGACCGAATCGACTTCGACTTCTTGTCCCAGCCCACCCGTTGGGTTGCAATCGTCTTGGGCTTGCCAGTACCCGTCTCGGCAATGTAATCGATCAAAAGGTAATTGTGGCTGGGCGACCAGCGTGCACTGTGCCGAATTGTGGCGGATTCAGTCTCCTCGACCCACTCTCCCACAATCGTGTCCAATCCTGCAAGTCGCTCGGAATGCATGTTTTCAGAAGGGTCCTCGACCGGTGCTGTCTCAAAAATATCAAACATGACCCAATGGCCATCGCGCTTGACATGAACCACATGATAGGCCACCACCGAAGGCTTCTTGTCCACTTCCGTCGTGGTGGAGCTAAACCCTTCTTCGATCGCCACCGTGTCGCTCAGAATCCGAATGTTTCGCACATCATTTGTCATCTTGAGCCCGGGATTGCCCCGAAAGCCTTCTTGAAAAAGACCCAGAATGGCATCGCGGCCCTCGAAAATCGCCCCGTCAACACCCACAAGCCGGGCATCGTCGCTGAAAAAACTTGCCAGAAGCTTCGTATCCAACTTGTTAAAAGCCAGGGTGTAGCGGTCAATCGCCTCCACAACCTGCTTCTGTTGGTCGTTCCAAGCTGACTTCGCCGGTGCCGCAGGCTGCCCAAATACCATCGAAGTAGACATTTGCAAAATCAGGATCGGAATCAAATTCCGGAATGGTCGCAGATTCATTTTGGATTTCGCCTGAATTTTCCTGTGTGAATGTCAATCAATAGAGGACTTGGCCAGAGCCGGAATCCCAGAGATCCGTCAATCGTCACCTCACATTATCATAGCGTAACCCGTCAAGCGGTGGTCGAAAAGATGTCGGAAATTGATATTTTTTTTCTTCCGCCAGAACGCCCTTGTCCAAACAATTTTGTTGAATCTTAAGATTTGTATGATGATGTTTGTGATGTCGTAACATATATATTCACATAGAGATAAGGGGTAATAATTGCTGCGATGCAGGAAGGAAATCCAGAATCATCATGATGACTTTGTCTGCTCTGGGCTGTAAGGTATTACTATAAGGGATGTCTACCATCCTTGACATCTCTTCCATGCGGCCTCTTCGCTATGCGATGATTTTCAATTCCTGCTGGGAATCGTCGCAAATGATCCTTCACCTTAGGTTATTGGAGAACGATCGACATGCGTCCAACCCTATTCCACTCTATCCGAGACTTTTTTCCGCAATCCATCGGTCCATTTCTGATAGCGGTCGTGCTCAATTCACGTATTCCCCTTTCAGATAAAAATTTAAGAGCTCTTGGCCTGGTACCGGTCAAAGTCAGATCCCAGGATCGTCATCGATTCTCCCGATAATTCATGAAGTCTGTCTCGATCGATGATCGGCTTTTCCTCATTGCGATTGAATCGCCAATGTTAGGCTCTTTTTTCCTGATATCATATACCCTATGTTGCTTCCTTTGATTTTTTAAGCCTTGGGTGGTAACTTGTCGGTACATGTACCAGATTCTTGGGTCAGATCCATGGTGCTCTGCACGAAAGCCCAGAATCCTGCTAATCTCAATAATGTTAAGATGGGAAGATCGTTCTGACGATAACGATACTGCGGATCCTAAGGATAATAGAGGCTCAGGCAACCGGTTTGGGAAAAGCGATCAAATGATTCAAGATATACAGGCCAAAAAAACAGGAAATTTTATCCAGCCAATCTTGGCTGGATTTGTGCTGTTTCTGGTTTGGTATGGATCGACTATTTTTGCTCAGGATTCAGCCTCAACGGCCGTTGGCGAAGTGCCTGACGCCAATCGGATGGAAGCAGTCGCTTCGCCGGGATTCGGTGCGGGTCGATTTGGCCAGCTCGGGTCACGTGGCGCCATCGGCAGTCAAGAACCCGTTTATTTGAGTCGAGAAACACCTTTATACGACCGTGCCCGCCAGATCTTGAAATTGGACGAATCGTTGACCTACCGGCCTGTTGAGCGTGCGGGTCGATTTGGCCAGGCTGGGCCTCATGAGTACGGCGAGATTGAAGAGCCGCCTGGTTTTTTGGACCTGCTTTTCCCAGAAAAGGTCAAACGGATTCGCGAACGCCATCGTGAGAAAGTCGAGGAAGGCCAAGAGCCTGAGGCCCCGGAACCCGAGTTGCCGCCAACCATTCTCACAACCATCAACGGCCTGTTCTTCAGCCATTTGCTTGCCGATGCCACACTCCCATTTTCCATTAGGAATCCAGGCCCCGATTCGGCCAATTTTCCAAACTCCGCCTACACCCTTGAGCGAGGCCATGTCTATTTGGAAACCCAGCCAGTCCAAGTGACAGGTCCATCCAATGTCCAAGCCTATAATTACAATGCCGGCTATCTGATGCGATTTGGCCTGACAGATCGGGTCGAATTCCGCGTTTTTTCCAACGGACCAACCTATTTCTCGCACTACGATGGCAACAAGCGGACCGGTGTGGGGCCAACGCCTTCGCTTACAGGCTGGTCGCCGGTATTCGTCGATTTTAAAGTCAATTTCTGGGAGCAGCGCATCCGTTCCTTTGTGCCCGCAATGGGTATGGAAGTTTACATGAGCACTGCCACTGGCTCAAGCAAGCTCCAAAGTGGTGTGGAAGGCGCGATAAATCTGCTCTTTGACTACAACTTTGGCGATGGCTGGAATTTTGAGTGGAATATTGGTCTCCTGAATGCCAATACCAGCGTACCAAGGCTCGGCAATGTTTATTTGCCCCAATTCAGTGCCCAATGGTCGCTTCAGAAATCAATCACCAAAGATCTTGCCGCTTTTGTGCATGGCTACTACAACGATGCCGCCTTGCCAAGTTATGGTGGAAACACGGTGGTCGGAGCCGGTGCGATTTACTTCCTCGGCAATCGCTGGAGCACCTGGGGAAATTATAACGTGGGTGTCGAAAAATATGCAGGCCCTTCGTTTAATTATAACTGGGGATTTGCCTACGCCTTTTAAGGCCTGTCGATTGCAGGGGGGGGGCACGGCTTTTTTGATGACTGGCGTCTAATCACGATCAGTCCTCAATTCAGGCGAGATTCCTGAAGAAGGTGAAAAGTTTACTTGCGAAGCAGTTTCGAAGGTAGTAGAATGATGTTTATACCCCAACAAACTAGGCGACGTTGCTCGATCCCCACAAGCACAACCAAAATCTCGCCCTGTTTCTTGCACTCAAGCCATTCCATCCGAAAAAAACAACGGCCATGAATCGCATATTTCTCAAATTCTTCGTATTAGTGGCCGGAACGAGCCTCTCGATCCATCCCATTGGCCAATTGCAAGCTCAGACCGATCCTTCCTTCTTTCAAACCAACATAGCTCCGATACTGGCGTCGAAGTGTCTGGAATGCCACTCAGGAACCAACATCAAAGGCGGGCTTGATCTGTCCAGCCAGGCATCGGCCCTCAAGGGTGGCAAGAATGGTCCGGCAATTGACCCCGCCCAGCCGGGGGCAAGTCTTTTTTGGCAAAGAGTTTCTGATGACGAAATGCCGCCCGGAAAACCTTTGGAACCGGCTGAAAAACAGATGTTGGCAAGCTGGGTAAAAACTGGCTTGAGATGGCCCGCTGGGACCATGGATCGATTTCAGTTCACCACTGCAAAACGTGCGGGTTTTGACTGGTGGGCGTTTAGGCCGATTGCAACCCGGGTTTCAGAAAAAATTAAATCAAAACCATCAAATTCGAATCGGATCGATGATTTTATCGACCTGAAATTGCAGGAATCAGGTATGTCGGCCAACCCGGTTTCTGCGCCTCATGACCTGATTCGCAGATTGTATTATGACCTCACAGGTCTGCCACCCTCGCCGGAACAGGTTTCCCGATTTGAATCGGATCCAAGTGATCAGAAATACAATCAGATTGTGGATCAATTGTTGGGCAGCCCGCGCCATGGTGAGCGCTGGGCGCGGCACTGGCTTGATGTGGTTCGATACGGCGAGAGTCTTGGATTTGAGCGGAATGAGCCGAATTTTAAGATTTGGCCTTATCGCGATTGGGTCATTCAATCGCTCAATTCCGACATGCCTTATGATCGATTCGTAAAAATGCAAATTGCCGGCGATTTGATCGAGCCAGGCTTGACGGGCACTGCTGCGGCAGGCTTCATGGTGGCAGGTGTGCACAACAGTGTGGTTGGCGGCAGCGAGCGCATGCGGTTGCTTGCAAGACAGGACGAACTCGAAGAAAATGCGGGTGTTCTGGGCCAGACCTTTCTCGGCCTGACTGTGCAGTGTGCCCGCTGTCATGACCATAAATTCGACCCGATTACAAGTCGCGAATATTTCAGCATTATTTCGGCCATGGATGGGGTCAGGCACGGTGAAAAGGCGTTTGAGAATCCTCAGGTTTCGTTGAAGGTCAAAGCTCTTGAATTTCAGATTCAGACTGGAAATTCACGACTTGCCGAAATTGAAACGGCGGCCAGACGCCAATTGCAGTCCAAATCTGCAATTCCATCGGAATCCTCAGACTTGCCCAAGCCATTGGCAATGTGGAAATTTGACTCGGGAGTTGAAGACTCTTCAGGCGATTTGCATGGCGAATTGCAAGGTTCTGCCCGTATTGAATCAGGAGCATTGGTCCTTGACGGGAAATCCGGTTATTTTCGAACCAAACGGCTAACGAAAACCCTCGACTCGAAAACCCTTGAGGCCTGGGTCCAGGCCGACGATCTGAATCAGCGTGGCGGCGGCGTAATCAGTCTTGAAACCAACGATGGCCAGGCTTTTGATTCCATCGTTTTTGCAGAGCTTGAGCCTCGGAAATGGATGGCGGGCAGCGAAGGCTTTTCAAGAACCAAATCGTTTCAGGGTCTAGAGGAGCAGGATGCCGCCAGCCGGGCAGTGCATATTGCAATCACTTATGACTCCTCAGGAAATGTCGCATGTTATCGCGACGGATTGCCGTATGGAATTGCATTTAAAACCAGTCCTTCGCGGTTCCCGCCGAATAATTTGCAGATCTTGATCGGTCTCAGGCATTCTCCAGCCGGAGCGAACAAGCATTTCAAAGGCAGAATTCTTCGAGCTGCAATTTATGACAGGGTGCTGAGCCCTTCGGAAATCATGAAATCGGCAGCCCGCGAGCAGGGTTTTCTCTCCGAGTCGGATTATGCACGCCTTCTCACGCCGGATCAGCTTGTACTGCGCGACCAGCTTCGCAGGCAGCTTGAAATGGATCAAAAAACACGTCTTGCGGATGCAAATCAGGCCTCAGAAAAAATATATGCCATTGTTCCCAACCCAAAGCCAGGTGCAATGAAGGTCCACTTGCGTGGTGATGTCACGGAATTTGGCCCCGTCGTTGCGCCTTCGGGCCTGAAATCGGTCGGGGCAGGGGAGCAGTGGGGGCTGAATGAGGAATCAACGGATCAGGAACGCCGATTGCAATTGTCGACCTGGCTGGCTTCACCTTCCAATCCCCTGACTTCACGCGTGATCGCAAATCGATTATGGCATTATCATTTTGGCACGGGGTTGGTGGAAACGCCCAACGATTTCGGCTTCAATGCCGGCTTGCCCAGCCATCCGGAATTGCTCGACTTTCTGGCTCTGGAATTGCAAAACCACCAGAATCGCCTGAAGCCGATCCACCGGATGATTGTCACATCGCGTGCCTATAAGAGGTCTTCGAAGCGTTCGGCAACGAGCTTTGCCAAAGACGCCCAAAATCGCATGGTCTGGCGTCACAGCCCGTCGAGACTTGAGGGTGAAACCCTCCGCGACTCTATGCTCGCCATCAGCGGTGAGATTCAAATGAAAATGGGAGGGCCAGGTTTTATTGATGTTGAAATCATCGATAAAAAGAATGGAACAACGTATTTCGAGCCGATTGACCCTCCCGGCCCTGACTTTCAGAGACGCACCATTTATCGATTCAGCCCACGTGGTGGCCGCAGCACCCTGCTCGATAATTTTGACTGCCCGGATCCGGCCACCACAAGCCCCCGGCGCAGTGTGACCACCACCCCCCTACAGGCCCTGAGCCTTCTCCATGGCGAATTTTCTGTAAGAATGGCGCATTCGCTGGCCAATCGTGCCATGACCGAATCCTGGAACAATAAAACCGATGCCATCAGGCGATGCTGGGCACTGACCCTTCAGAGGTCGCCTGACGCTCAGGAAATGCAGGATTCCCTGGCCCTTGAAGGTTCCAACGGCCTTTGGGCAGTCTGCCTCGGTTTATTCAATTCCAACGAATTTACTGTAATTCCATAAATGGAAACGAGGATACGAAAATGGATCCATTGAATCGACGCGAGTGGCTGACTCACTGGGGCATGCAGGGCTTGGCTGCAACAGCACTTCTGGATTTATGGAAAACCGACGGCCTGGCCAGGGAGTTGACGGATCCTGCCCGCGGCCATCAAACCAGCCTGATTCCCAAGGCCAAGCGTGCCATCCATATTTCATTGGTCGGTGGCATGAGTCACCTTGACTCTTTCGATTACAAGCCTGAACTGGTCGCCAGGCATGGTCAGAATCTGGTGACAAACGAGAAGCCCGACATCTTTTTCGGCCAGGTGGGCCAATTCCGACGGCCCGACTGGAAATTTGCCAGGAGAGGCCAAAGTGGTCTTTATGTGAGCGACCTGTTCCCTCATATCGCTCGTCAGGCAGATTTGCTGACCGTGGTCAAATCCATGGTCACCGAGTCAGCAAATCATACTCCTGCCCTATTCTTTGCCAACAGCGGGTTTCAATTCAACGGCTTTCCATCACTTGGAAGTTGGCTTTCATTTGGCCTTGGCAATGAGTCGGACGAACTCCCAACATTTGTCGTCCTGCCCGACAACCGTGGAGGGCCCAATGGCGGTGCTGCCAACTGGTCCGCCGGCTTTCTTCCCGCCGAAAATCAGGGTGTAGGATTTCAGGGCAGCGCCGAGCCTGTCAAAGACCTCTTTTCGCCCGACCCGCAAGGCCGTCTCGCCGATTCGAATGTTCGCGATTTTCTCGAAAAAATCAATCGCAGGCACGCCGCATCGCATGCCGATGAACCCATTCTTCAAGCCCGCATGCGAAGCTATGCCATCGCAGGCAAAATGCAGCTTTCCGTTCCCGAAGTTGGCAATATTCAAGGCGAATCCGAAGAAACCAAAGAGCTCTATGGCCTGAACGACCCCCATTGTTCGGAATTCGGCCGCCGCTGCCTGCTCGCCCGCCGGCTTTCAGAGCGTGGTGTTCGCTATATTCAGCTCTTCTCAGGCGGACCAATTGCAGGCAGCCCCCGCACAAGCTGGGACGCTCATGAAAGTGTCATGGAAAATCATTCCTCCGAGGCACTTAAAATTGACAAGCCCATAGCAGCCCTTCTGCATGATTGTCAGAGGCGAGGCCTGCTCGATGATACCGTGATTCTATTCACGACCGAATTTGGCCGGACACCGTTCGCCCAAAGCGAAGCCTCAAGGGTCGGGACCGGCCGCGATCACAACCGGTACGGATTTTCCGTCTGGATGGCCGGCGCTGGCCTGAAACCTGGGACAAGTTATGGCAATACCGATGAAATTGGCTGGAAGGCCGCCGAAAAACCCGCCACCTGGCACGACTTTCATGCCACCGTTCTGCGGCTCTTCGGAATCGACCACGAAAAACTGACCTATTACCACAACGGAATTCAAAGACGTCTGACCAACGTGCATGGAACAGTCATGAAAGAGATCCTGGCCTGACCTGAATAAAAAAGACCCGGGTTCTCGACATCTCTTACTGGAATGTCCTCTATTTTGACGAGAAAAACAGTAGGACCAGACCTGCGTGATCAAATTTCGACATCTCTCTGATTGAACATCGGTGCCTATTGTTGTAGATTACATAAATCTCACCTTCAGGCGGGTTGTCGATTTGACTTCGCCTACCTATTGACCATTGAATTCACGATCGCTATCGAATTGTCGCTGGCGACCCTTTCCTCAAAAGTCTGTCAGGAGCACATCCTTTTATGTTTGATCATTCGACGAATCGTCGCGATTTTGCCAAAGGCACAGCCACGGCAGCCATCGCAACAGGCCTGATAGGTTCCATTTCGCACAAGGCACACGCGGCAGGGAGCGACATTTTAAAGGTCGCCCTGATCGGCTGCGGCGGGCGCGGCACAGGCGCAGCGGTTCAAGCCCTATCGGCAGATCCGGGCGTGCGTATCACAGCCCTGGGCGATGCCTTCAGGGATCGTCTGGATGGCTGCCTGAACACGCTTCGCAATCAAACCGAACTGGCAAGCCGGGTGGATGTCACTCCAGAGCGTTGCTTCACGGGCATCGACAGCTACAAGCAAGCGATCGATTCAGGGGTCGATGTGGTTCTGCTCGCCGCTCCTCCTGGCTTTCGCCCCCAGCACCTGGCTTATGCTGTGGAAAAAGGCAAGCACATCTTTGCCGAAAAGCCAGTGGCTACCGATCCGGCAGGCGTTCGAAGCGTCATGGAATCGTGCCGCAAGGCCCGCGAGAAGAAGCTCAATGTGGTCTCAGGCCTCTGCTGGAGATACCACAACGGCATGCGGGAAACGTTCAAGGCCGTACACGATGGTGGGGTGGGTGAAATTCTCACCATGCAGTGCAATTACAACACGGGTCCACTCTGGTCAAAGACTCTCAAGGACAAAAAAGAGAACAACTGGAGCGACATGGAATGGCAGATGCGCAACTGGTTGTATTTCACCTGGCTTTCAGGCGACCATAATGTCGAGCAGCATATTCACTCGCTTGACAAGATGGCCTGGGCCATGAACGACGAAACCCCAATCAAGGCCGTTGGCCTGGGTGGGCGTCAGCAGCGTACCGAGGCCGATTTCGGCAATATCTTTGACCACCATGCCGTGGTCTACGAATATGCCAGCGGGGTGCGTCTTTACAGCTTCTGCCGCCAGCAGGCGGGTACTGCAAATGATGTTTCAGACTGGATTTATGGCACCAAGGGTGTGTGCGATGTCTTCAAGCACCGGATCAAGGGCAAAGGCGACGGCAAGGATTGGCGCTATAAGAAGCCTGCCAACCTCAAAGATGACATGTATCAAAACGAGCACAATGAAATGTTTGCCGCAATCCGGGCAGGCAAAATCATTGACAACAGCGATTACATGTGCAAAAGCACCCTGCTTGCAATCATGGGCCGGATGGCCACTTACAGCGGTAAGGAAGTCACTTGGGAACAAGTGCAGAATTCGTCTGAAAATCTCTTCCCGTCCGAACTGAAATTTGGCGATTACCCTGTCGCTCCAGTCGCCGTTCCTGGCATCACACCGCTTGACAAGGCTTGATTGTTTTTTTAACCAAGCCTGTTCAGGAATTCATGTCAACTCAAAAAGCCTTTCCCTAATCGACTTTCGATTTTGAAAAGGCTTTTGTTTTCTGATCCATTCCGTAGTTCATCCCACTTCATGAGCCAGCTTATAAAGGAATTCACGATGAGTCTTGATCGACGCAATTTTTTGCAATCAATCGCCTTGGCAGGGGCCGCCGGAGCACTGGCTTCGCCTTTGATGGCGGCTGAGAAGAAACGGCCCAAGCTGAAAATTGCTGTTAAATACGGCATGATTGGTGAAGGGAAAACTCCGCTTGAAAAGCTGGAGCTTGTCAAAAGCCTCGGTTTTGAAGGTGTTGAAATTGATAGTCCGTCCAAGATTGACTTGGCGGCATTGAAATCAGCCTGCGAAAAAACAGGGGTGGTGATGCATGGAACCATTGATTCTGTGCACTGGGGCAAGCCACTTTCAAGCCCCGACGCTTCTGTTCGTGCCGAGGGCCTGAAAGGCCTGGAGACAGCCATTCGCGACGCCCATTATTTCAATGCTCCAACCGCATTGCTTGTTCCAGGCGTGGCGCGTGGTGGAGTGACCTACGACGAATGTTTTGAGCGGTCCGCAGCGGAAGTCAAAAAGTTGTTGCCTCTGGCTGAGGAATTGAAAGTTGTCATCGGAATTGAAACGGTCTGGAACGATTTCATCACCAAGCCTGAGCAGATGGTTGATTATGTCGATCAGTTCAAATCGCCCTGGGTGGGAGCTTATTTCGACTGTTCGAACATGGTTAAATATGGGGTCCCATCCGCGACCTGGATTCGAACCCTTGGCAAGCGTCTGGTGAAGTTTGACTTCAAGGGATTCAACATGGATTCGTTTAAAGAAGGCAAGCCTGGGTGGTGCAAGATTGGCGAAGGCACAGAAGGCTGGCCTGATATTCTGACAGCTTTGGCGGAAGTTGGATACAACGGTTTTGCCACTTCGGAAGTGGGTGGAGGCGGCCGGGAAGTGCTCGCCGACATCGCCGCACGCATGAAGAAAGTGCTGGAACTGGACTGATTTCAAGGCTTCTTGGCATATCAAAAAGGGGCGGTTGATGGCATTTGATTTGCCGATCAATCGCCCTGATTTCATTTCAGGGTAATATACCGAAAAAATGCCGCGTAAAGCCACATCACTGGACGAACAACTGCTTCTGGAAGCCTGCCGGTTCGGCGGCAACCACGAAGCCGTGGCCGCCATGCTCCGCACGTTTCATTATGAAAAATCCGTCTTAATTCAAGCCCTTGTCACACTTCAGGCCAGCAATCAGGGCATGGTGGCTGTGACGAGTGAAAAAACCATCAAGAGGCTCAAGCGGCGACTTCAAAGCCGACATGCGGATTGATTCGATTTGGTGTGATTATTCTGATTCAGGCGGCAATAAGTCCTCACTTACAAAATTTAATGCCGAATTGGCCTGTTCCTTAAGCGACAGCTTGGGCAAATAAGATGATTCGGAATTTCACTTCGCATGTAAGTCCTCCCCGTCAAATATCGCTCAATCTATTGTCATCCAATTTCATCAGGCCGCGTTGAGGATCCGTTTTTGATCCAAACGCGTACAGATAAATCGTTGTGCGGCATCTGAATCCCATCTCAGCCCTTTTATTTCAGCCAATAACCGCCCAAATTGCCCAAGCTCTAGCCATGGACATGCCTCTGACATCCGTTTCGCGACCACCGCGCGCATTTTGTCCGATGCTGATGCCCGAAGCACATTCCAGCCTGCGATTTTATGCTGAATCACCCGAAAAACGCTGCCTCGGCCACGCACCCTTAATCGCCCCAGCCCCAGACGATTCTTCAGGCCGCTATTGGTCGATTCAATCCCCGACCTTTTCCGAATAGCCAGCCCCTTTGTGGCCGTCGTAATTAGCGTCAAGGTCTGACGGATTCTGAATGCAATTGCCTCCAATATTGGTTCGAATTGCGACCTTTTTCTCGACCACCTCGCACTGCTGATTGAAGATGGCGACCATGTTTTTAAAGGATGTTCGTAAGCGTCCGGCCAACCCCATCTTCCATGCCGTGGTAATTTGAGTTTGTCAACTGAATGCTCAATTACAGGATGGGAGTCTAACTCTTGAAACGTCGCACCGATTCGTGTTTAAGCCCCGATAAACGACAGTTTTGGCTTGATATCC
>CAMBEP010000032.1 GCA_945865635.1 Candidatus Kuenenia stuttgartensis | reverse complement strand
TTGCAAATCATGCAGATGGTTCAAGCCGAAGATGGAATCGCCGAAGCCTATGCAACTGGATTTTGGAAGATATTTCATACGGGTCGGTCTGCAATATACCAGTCAATTTATGCGGGCAAGCCGTGGAGGGATGTGATTGTAGACTGCCACATTGAGCTATTAAGCATGGGCGACACCCTGATCCGGCGAAAAGCTGGGGCCGATGCCGAGCGCATTGTGCAGCAGCGGGCGAGAGGCGTGTTAAATTTAAAGTCCAACCCGAATCAATATGCTGCGGCTTTGAGGGAATTGGACCGTGATCTGAGGGTAGGCGGCAATCGGTTGAACCCGGGAACAACGGCAGACCTGGTGACCGCGTCTCTATTTCTGGCTTTGTCCGAAGGTGTGCTTCAGATACCGCTTGAAATGGATCTACTTTGCGACAAATACAACCCGCGACCATAAAGGAGCTGAAACTATGGCCGAACGTTATAAAGTACGTGTCGAGAAAGACACATTCGTCTTTAGTGCCGGGCATTTTATCACCTACGACGGCGACCATTGCGAACGCCTTCACGGGCATAATTACAGAGCCGCAGTGGAAGTGGCTGGCCCGCTTGATGAAAACCATTACGTCTTTGATTTCATAGCACTCAGAGACATTTTTGCAGCGATCATTGCAAGTCTTGATCACCGAATGCTGCTACCGGGCCAGAGCGATAAGATCCATGTGCATGATGAAAGTTCCAATTGGAAGGTGACCTACAAGGAACGATTCTGGAGCTTCCCAAAGGAGGAATGTGTGATCCTTCCGATTTCAAATACCACGACTGAGCTATTGGCCCGCTGGCTCGGCCTTGAGCTAATCGCCCGATTCGACAACAAAGAGTTGAGACTCCCAAGTCAGATGACAGTCCATCTCGAAGAAAATTTTGGTCAGTGGGCCGTTTGGGATTGGAGTGCGTAAAGGTCACGATCTTGTTGCGTATTGATGTCAAAAAAACGCTACGATTTCTGTTGTCATAAGCCGAATGAAATGTTAAATATAGAGACACCTCTCTGCTCCATCAGGTATCGACTTGGGTCCATGATCCGAGTTCCCGACATCTACCCAGCCCCAATCGACCATTTATTGACGGGTTTGGAACCATGAACAGCCGAAAGTTTCAGATATTGTCAGGCTTACATGCTTTGGAACATGCCCATGCCTTTGGTGATTGGCATGGCAGGGATGCGGAAGGGCTGGTCTTAAAATCCCGCCGCAACTTTCTCAAGGCCGGGGCGGCTGGAATGGCAGGCCTGAGCCTTCCAAACCTGCTTCAGGCTCGCGAACTTGGCGGCACACCATCGGCTCGTAAAAGTTGCATTTTGCTTTGGATGGCAGGCGGCCCAAGCCAGATTGACACATGGGACCCGAAGCCTGATCGCCCCCTTCAAAATCGCGGCCCATTCGGAGTCATACCGACCAGGCTTCCGGGGGTAAACATCTGCGAGCACTTGCCAGCAATGGCGGGTATGCTCGACAAATTCACATTGATCCGGTCCGTTGATTGCCGCCATTCGAATCACGAGCCGAATAAAGTCATGCAGACGGCCAACAAGCTGGCTGAAGCAAGAATTAACCCTGAAGCGGAACGATATCCTGCCATTGGGTCCATTGTTGCCAAGCACCATGGGGCGAATGACCCATCGATGCCGCCCTATGTTGCATTCATGAAGAGCCGCAGCCACATTGCTTTTTCCGGTTATCTGGGCAGTCAATACGACCCGTTTATCGCACAATCCGCTGCGAAATTGCCGATTTACAACAATGTTGGTGTCGACTCCGGCAAGATCGGTGGAGGGGAAGTTTTCGATCTACCCAAAGGGCTTGATCAGGGCCGAATGTCGGGCAGGACCCGGCTGAGATCACAGATAGAAGATGTGCGTCGCGGTGTGGATCCGCTTCTGGATCAGGTTAGCGGACTGGATCCGTACACCAAAAAGGCCATGGACATGCTTACGGGTCAGGCGGCCCGCAATGCATTTGACATTTCCAGAGAGCCGTCTGCGAATCGCGAGCGTTATGGCAAGCACCTCTGGCAGCAGCAGGTCTTGCTGGCCAGGAGGCTTGTGGAGGCTGGGGTTGCCTTTGTGACACTCGACCTGTCTTATCACTCGGCCAGCGGCACCTGGGACAACCACGGCGACAATATTCCTCCCTATGGCGGCATCAGCAAGGGCTTGAAACCACTTTTACCACTCTTTGATCACATGATCACGACACTTGTTGCCGACCTCGAAGAACGGGGCCTGCTTGACGAATGCCTGATCATTGCCATGGGCGAATTCGGCAGAACGCCCGTGATGGGCACCCAAGGCTCAACCGATGGCCGAAATCACTGGCCAAACGTCATGTCCATGGCCATGGCCGGTGGTGGCCTGAGACATGGCCAGGTGATCGGATCCACTGAATCGGAAGGTGGTTATATCAAGGATAGGCCAGTAACGCCTGCTGACTTGGCCGCTACCATTTACAAACATTTCGGCGTACCGCTAAACACCACTTACATTGACGGCGGGCAAAGGCCCAGATATGTGGTGGAGGACGGTGGCGAACCAATCCAGGAATTGTTTTGAATTGAATGGCTTGAATGACCCGATTGCAAAGCATTTTTGATTGCATCAGGGGCCAAAAATAAAGGCAGAGAGAATGGCAGTCCAGCGACCCTATCAAAACCAGAGTATACTGATCACTGGGGCATCAAGCGGCCTGGGCTTGGAATTCGCCAACCAACTTGTCAGGGCAGGGGCCCATGTCGGCCTTGTGGCGCGTCGCAAGCCAGAATTGCAAACGCTGGCGGAAAAACTCTCTGGAATGGGGCCAAAAGTTGCCATCGCTGTTGCGGATGTGGCCGACCGGGAGGCAGTGAAGTCGGCCATGGAGTCTTTGAAATCGCAGTTAGAGATTGACAGATTCGACAGGGCCATTCTCAATGCGGGTGTTGGCATTACATTTCGTGCCAAGGATTTCAACGCTCAGATTCTCGAAGAGATGACACGTATCAATTATTTTGGAGCCGCCTATGTCATTGAAGCCGTTCTGCCGGCGATGATCGCTGCTGGATCAGGCCATATCATAGGCATCAGCAGCCTTTCCGCACGGCGGGGTCTGCCGCTTGGGTACGCCTATGGGGCTTCAAAATCGGCAATGACAACCTTGCTCGAAGGCTTGCGTGTCGAATTAAAGCCGCTTGGTGTCGATGTGACAGTCATCCACCCGGGATATATCCGAACACCCATGACTGAGAATGCTAAAACCGCCCAACCCGGATTGATCGATGCAGACGATGCCGTGCGCCGCATGCTTAATGCCATTGCTGCAAAACGGTTACAATTTAACTTTCCAGCGAAAACCAGAGTGCTCACGGAAATTCTGCGCCGATTGCCACCAAGAATTTCGGACATTCTCGTGACACAATTTGTCCTCAAAGCAATCAATCGCTCTGAGGAAGAGGTCTAAAGTTAAAGTTACTGAATCCGAATCGTTTTCGGCACACCTTTGAAGGCTTGTTTGAATTCACCTACAAAGCCTGCTGGGATCCCGACAAAGGTGGCTCTGGCACCTCTTACAACCATGTTGCCGTCGGTCGTGGAATAATATTCGCCGGGTTTCCATAAAACGGGGTGTCGATCTACAAACCGGCTGCCAACAGGCTTGTTGACCACAACCGTCGAGCCTGATCCGCTCATCGATGACGCCCCTTCGATGATCGGGCGGTTATTCTCTACCATCAGATTTTTATTCTTGGCACAGCCTGAGGAATAAATCAGGCAGAGGGCTGCTGCAATTTGAATGGTTCGCTGAATCTTCATCGACATTGTGCACAGCCTCTCGCTCAATCCATGAGTATAACCACAATCACTATCGTCTACAGGCATTACTCTTAATTCCTAAGGGGGCGAGCAAATCTGTGAATTGACAGACAATCGCTCTGAATGTTACGACAGTAATGGTTTTGCCGTCATTCCCAAGATTTC
The DNA here is from genome assembly GCA_945865635.1 of Candidatus Kuenenia stuttgartensis. Lineage (GTDB taxonomy): Bacteria > Planctomycetota > Planctomycetia > Isosphaerales > Isosphaeraceae > QWQI01. The sequence goes on along the minus strand of CAMBEP010000032.1, from coordinate 50,915 downwards.
AGAGCCAATCCTATACCACGGGTCCACTGGCGAGATCCCTGAGTCGATCATTTCTGACAAAAAAAGAATCGAATCCTTGTGTCGCAACTGCTGGTAAGCGTTCAGAATGCAAAAGAGGCCAAGCGAGCGCTCATGGCAGGCGCTGGCCTGATCGACGCCAAGTCGCCCGCCAATGGGCCGCTGGGTCGGTGCGATGAGGCGACCTGGAGAGCGATCCAGTCCGTCGTTCAAAACCAGGTTCCGCTCAGTGCAGCACTTGGTGAATGGACCGACTGGTGCCAAATCGATGAAACCGAAATCCGAGGGCGGCTCGCGCCACTAGCCGGCTTCACTTATGCCAAAATTGGGCCCTCCGGCTCAGCCGATCGCATTTCTCTCTGGTCAGAGACTCTCACGAGACTTCAAAGGCATTCTCCTGAAACGCTAAAATGGATCGCCGTGATTTATGCAGATAACCAAGCGGCTAATTCCTTAAGCCGAGAGCAATTGCTTGATTTCGCGATTCAAAACGGTTGTCATGGCTTGCTGATTGATACCTTTGACAAATCAAAGCCCAATATTTGGAGGAGTGATTGGAATTCTTTTATCCGAAAGGTTCAAAAAAGCCACTTGAAAATTGCTTTGGCCGGCGGTCTGAATGCGCAAAGAATTTCGCAGTTGCAAGACTTGGATCCTGAATGGTTTGCTGTGCGCGGTTCTGCCTGCAAAACTCATAAGCGAACGAGCCGGATTTCCTTCAGGAATGTGCACAGACTGGTTCGGAACCTGGAAAAGTTCAACCTGAATCCGGGTAATGGATCCAAAAAAGCACCGATTTGATTCAAGGCCCGATGCGGATCAGTTGGAATTGACGTGATGCTGGATCAATCACAGAAGATGGCGAAGGCCTGACTTTCGATTTTTGAATACCAGAGACGGGAGACATTTCTGGCAGCGGCTTGAAACCGTTGATGCTCAAACTGGCAGCACGCGAGGTGGCAAAAGCTGTCATGATTTTTGCCATGCCCGGATAGATGGGTTCGAGTCCAAGCCGAGCCTGATCGGCGATACTCAGACGATTCTCGGGTCCAATCATGATCACGAGACGCTCGCCCTTGGGCGAGTCGAACAAAGGCTCGATGGAGTTGTGATCTGTCTGAGGAACTCTGGGCAATGCGGAGTGCAACACGAATCGCAATCGGCCGGCTGGATCGATCCCAAGCGTGGTTTGCGTGGGCAAGGGTGGGGAGGGTTTCGGTGAGACGGATTGGTCGAGCGGCTCAGCCCTTAAATTTGAAAGTGATTCGGGTGCGATGGAACCAACCACGTGAATCTGCTGAATGCGAGAGACTTGATTGCGTCTGACAATAGATTCACGCAGCTCTAGCAACTGTCGAGTGATAGGATGGCGAAACCGCAGCTCATTGACTCCGAATCCCATTTGAAGGAAGAGTATCAACGAGACGAAACCAGCCAAAATGAATCTGGTTCGCGAATCATTTTTCCGACACCAGTTTCGCAGCCAGAGGCAACCCAGTGTCAGGGCAATCAAGCCTATGGCCAGCTTGGGAATCTGCCAGAAATGGAAAGTGCCGGGGCGGGTCAGGATCCCATGCCGCTTTAGAGAACTGAATTCCTCACGAAGTGTTTCGGAGCCCCACCAACAGAGCCCGAGAACCGTGAGCGGGGTGATCCAGACTAGTTTCTCGGCTTTGATGTAGCGTTGCGAAAGGCCCCTGATGGTGTCGGCCGCCATCAATGAGAGGGCCGCGGAGAGAATCAAATTCAGAGTATTTTGTGGGCCAAGGGGCCAATAAACACTCAGGGCCAGTGCGACAGACGACCAGATGGTCCAGAGCAAAAGCCCGGTCTGATCCTCTTGCCCATTTTCCTGTAGCAATTGATCCTGCCAGGCAGCTCGGGTCAGGTGTTCGTCGGTGGAGGTGGATTGCTGGTGTCCGGAAACGACTTTTTGGACGGCTCGCCAGGCTGCATAAAGTGCAGGAACGAGGGTCAGCGGTGCGGCGTCGAGGAGGTGGCCAATCGGCCCCCGATTCAGCGACCCAAGATTGCGTGATGGCTCCAAGAGGACCATCCAGAATTCAGAGGAATGAACAAGGGTCATCCAGACATGCCAGGGGGCCGCAATCACCATGGCCACCACAAAAGATGTGGCTCCATAGAAGAGCCCGGGCGCAACCCTCCAGGCTTCATACCAATGGCGGGGCCGTTCCAGGGGCGATTCGCCTGCATTCAAGGCCACTTGATGAATTCCAATCACGGGAATAATCATGAGCCCAATCAGGCCAACACTCATCAGACTGAGCCCAAGGCAGGCCCCACAGGCCATGGCATAGAGAATCCTGCCCCGAATGCGGCCGCCTTGGCCTGCCTGGATGTGGAGACTGTAGAACTGTAAGGCCCCGACCAGCGATGCCGCGCCGAGAGTGGCAGGGCCGGCTCTTTGCATGGCGTCGATCGTACGTATATGGAACGCGAAGATCCAGACCGCCAAAATGGCCGTGCCCGGCTTGGACCATGTCCTTGCCTGAAAATAGACCACGAGGATAAGCAAAACTCCACCGGTGTAGGAGGGCAAAACCGTGGCAAGTGGCGATCGCGTTGGGCTCACATAAACCAGGCATGCCTCAAGCCAGGCGAACAGTGGTGGCTGCAAAGCAATATTTCGGATTGAGTTGAAGGCCACACTTCCGGCAATGCTCTCGGCCATTGGAGATTGGTCGATCCACAAACCTTCATCCAGCACAGCCAGCCCGCGTAGCCCCCACCAAGGCCCCGGCGGGGTCAGGTCCCAGTGGGTCAAGCCATAGAGACCAGGCAAAATCGCGATCAGCACGGCCAGAGGCCCAAACATGAAAGACCTTGAGGCTGGCCTGACCAGCGCCCGTGGCCCTTTCGGGAGTAAATCCTGAAACACTTTCCGACTCGCGGAATCATCGTAGTCTGTTTGGATTTCTGTAGATTCGGTCGTCATGAATGTCGTTTATGGTTTTGCAAAGGCAGGTCCTTCCGTGAAAGAGCCCGCCGAGCCCATTTGAGATTGAACTGACTTCCATCTTATCAGAATCCGCCAAGTTCCATCATCCTTCCGATACCGGTTCATTTCACACAACCAGAGATTCTGTTATATTGTCGCCTACCTGATGGTTCGCATCGCACCTGCAAAATGCGGGTCTCTGGTGCAACCTGATCAAACTACATCCCATTTCAGGGCGTATTTTTCGGTCGTCAGGGCCGCAAAATCGCTGACCAAGCCTTTCTCGGAACGATCCCCATGGACCATTTCAGCTACCGCAATCACGAACTTTATTGTGAGGACGTTCGCGTCGCCGATCTGGCTGCACGTTTTGGTACTCCTCTTTATATTTATAGCAAAGCCACAATCACGCATCACCTGAACATACTTAACCAGTCATTCAAAGCGTTGAATCCACTGGTTTGTTATTCCGTTAAAGCCAATTCCAATTTGGGGATCCTCAAGGTGGTTTCGGAACACGGCGATGGCTTCGACGTGGTCTCGGGCGGGGAACTTGGCCGTGTCCTGAAAGCCGGCGGCACCGCCGACCGCACTGTATTTGCAGGCGTTGGCAAGACTGATCCCGAAATCGCAGCCGCGATTCATGCCGGTGTTTTGATGTTCAATGTTGAGAGCGAAGAAGAACTCATCGCAATCAATCGCGTGGCGGAATCGCTTGGCAAGGTTGCTCCCGTGGCTTTACGGGTCAATCCGGATGTCGATCCCAAAACCCACCGCTACATATCAACTGGCAAGAAAGAGTCAAAGTTTGGAATGGATATCCAGCGCTCTCTGCGGCTGGCTCAGGAGGCCACCCACATGAAGCACATCTCCATGATTGGAATGCACATGCACATCGGGAGCCAGATCACAACTGTCGAGCCCTATGGACACGCTGCGGAAAAAGGGGTCGAGATCATTGGTCAGCTTCGGGCCATGGGCCATCCGATTTCCTGGTACAACATGGGCGGCGGGTTTGGGATCGCTTATCGGGGCGGGGAAGCCAAAGCCATTGAAGCATTTGCCGAAGTGATTGTGCCGAAAGTGGCGGCAACCGGCTGCCGGCTGGCCATGGAACCTGGCCGAGTGGTGGTGGGTAATGCCGGGATCCTCATCAGCCAGGTGATCTTTACGAAGCTTTCGGGCGACAAGCGGTTCCTGATTCAGGATGCCGCCATGAACGACCTGCTCCGCCCCAGCCTCTATGAAGCATTCCACAGGATCTGGCCAGTCCAGGTGCCCGCCGGTCTGGCTTGCCCGCCTGAAAATTATGAGTCGGAAATTCCCGGCACCGAAACTTGGGACGTCGTGGGCCCCGTCTGCGAATCAGGCGACTTTCTGGCCAAGGATCGCCACCTCCCAAGGCTTGCCACCGGCGACCTGCTCGCCACTTTCTCGGCTGGTGCTTATGGCATGGTCATGGCCTCCAACTATAATACCCGCCCACGTGCACCCGAAGTCCTGGTCAGCGGCGAAACCGTGCAGCTTGTCCGTCGCCGTGAAACCTTTGAAGATCTCATCGAACCTGAATTGATCGCGCTGGACTGATTTGATCAGTACAATCCACTTTTTAATACTCTCCTACCTAAGTATCAGCTCCTGCGCAACTTGTCTTTTGCGCACAACCTGATCCTTTTTTTTGCCTTTTCACTATTTCTCTGAATTACTGACCTTAAATAAACCGACTGAAGTTATAGTGAATTTTACAACCTCTCGTAGTTTTAAGGAAATTCATCAGATGCGTTCACGTACGATTATCGCCAAGATTTTATTAAACCTTGGCCTTTGTATTGTCTTCATGTCGGGTAGCACTCAATCGGAAGTGCTTCTTGTCAACACTTTTGGCCAGGGAACGGTCGACCCGGGAACCGACTATGGTTTTGTATCCCCCATGACTTCAGGCCGTGCCGTCGCCCAGCAGTTCCAGACTTTACCGGTGGGTGGCTACCCAGATGCGGGCTTCAGCTCCTATGCGATCCTGAGCACCTCCCTGAACATGTATCGAACAAGCTCTGGGACTGGCTCCGTCAACCTTTCACTCTTCTCGAATATCCAAGGTTCGACCACAAATAATAGCAAAGACACGCCCGGAACCCTCGTGGCCGACTTGGGTACGTTTACGATCAACTCGATTGGAACAACCACCGATAGCCTGGTCACCTCCAATGTAAGAGCCGAAACCAAGCTCAATACAGTCTATTGGATCGTTGCCAGTGTCGCAGGTGGCACTGGGGCCCTTGCTTTTAATACCACTACCAAAACCATGACGGACAGCATCTCGAGCTTCAGTGGGTTTATACCCATCTCAAGCTATATTTATCCACCATCGCAATCCTCGTGGTATATTGATGGCCTTAAGGATAGCCGATACAATGCCAACCCAATCGTTCTATCCGTAACGGTTCCAGAGCCATCAACTTATATTTTCGGAATCGTCTCTGCCATAACACTGGGCCTGCTGGCCCGGCGTCATGGCAGAACTAGTCCACCGGTTGTGGCAACCGCTCAGGCCAACCTCTGATTTTACACGATTGGCATAGAGTCAATCCTGATCTGGCCTGCAACCCAGTCCATAGCCAAGTGTTTCGATCTGTCGAATAACAAGTGAAAAGTCTTGCACGAAACTTTTCAGATTTGATCTGGAAAGTTTTGTGCTTTTTTGTATTGTTCGGAGTTGGCCAATTTGGAGGTTTGAGACCCAGTCCCCATAGGCGAAAGGAATTTGCCATGAAAAAGCATCGATTACGTCCTCAGGTAGAAGGTGTGGAAGCTCGGGTCGTACTCTCCTCACCTGGATCAATCCATGCGGCGGTCGCCCCTGTCAGGAATCTTCCGAACCAGTGGCAACCACAGACAATCAAAGGCACTGTATTCGGAAGTTTTTATGATAATGGCCCGGGCAATGTGGCGATTGACACGTCTCGCCCTCTGATCAAGACAAATTCGATGCAATCTGTGCATGGGATCCTGACCCGCGACGTTGCTACGAATAAAGTCAGTGGCTGGCTAATCGTTGAGCAGGCAGGGGGCCGTCAGGTGCGTCTGGATGTCTCAGGGAATGCGGCCAACACGAGTTTGCTCGGCAAAGTCGTGAACCTGAGATTTACAGGCAACGGTGAATTTGCCCAGTCAGTCAAGCCGGGCAATATTCGAATGATGCTCAATACGCCGCTGCGAGGCCGCCAATCCATGACCTTCGCCTGATTCGTATAACACTCTTGCATATAGTGACTTGTGGCGATCTCAAAGATTTTGCCAAGGCTCGGCTTGACAATTCTTGGCGGAGTCGCCATATTGATGTGCACATGAATGATTCGAGCGAATAAGCAGTTTGTAATCATTCTATCGGATGCAACACCTAGTGTAGGCAACGAGGCTTCAAGGACGGGGCCTAGCCAAGACAACTCGTCCCTTTTAGTCTCCGGAACGGTTTTCTAAGGAATCTCGGGCATTGCCAGGCATGCTCGATCTGCAACCATGGATGGGACACTACTATGCGAATTCTTGTTACCGGCGGAGCCGGCTATGTCGGCAGTGCTATGGTTCCCATGCTTCTTGAGCATGGTCATAAGGTGCGTGTATTTGACAGCTTGAAATTCGGCGGCCAAGGCCTTTTGCCTTGTACATCGAGCCGCGACTTTGAACTTGTCAAAGGCGATGTCTGCGACGAAAACGCTTTTGGCAAAGCGCTTGACGGTATGGATGCCGTGATTCATCTTGCTGCGATTGTTGGATATCCTGCCTGCAAAAAAGAGCCACAAGTCGCCCATTCCACCAATGTGGAAGGTACGGCCAACCTGCTCAAACTACGTCGACGCGATCAGAAAATCCTGTTTGCTTCGACCGGTTCGATCTACGGATCCATCCCCGACTACGTCTGCAATGAAGATTCTCCCAGGTCACCCATTACGCTTTATGGAGAAACCAAAGCCAAGGCAGAAGAAGCCATTCTGAGCGCTGGCAACTCTGTGGCCTATCGATTTGCGACTGCGTTTGGTGTCTCCAACCGCATGCGGCTTGACCTCATGCCCAACGACTTCACCTATCAGGCCGTCAAGAATCGCAACCTGATCGTTTATGAAGGTGGCTTCAAGCGCACTTTCGTACACGTTCGCGACATGGCCCGATCATTCATGTTTGCCCTTGATAACTGGGACAATGTCAAGGACGACGTCTACAATGTCGGCCACGAATCCATGAACTTCACCAAAGAAGACGTGGCCCGTAAGATCATGAAATTCGTCGACTTCTACCTCCACTTTGCCGAAGTCGGAAAAGACGACGATCAGCGCAACTATGAAGTCTCTTACGAAAAGATCCGGCGCAAAGGTTTCGAAACCACGATCGACCTCGACACAGGCATTGCGGAACTAGTCCGCGCCTGCCAGTTGATCAGCTTCTCGAACCCATACGCCAACGTCTGATCGACTCCCTCGATCATAAATACACCGAAGGCACGGCCAGCCAATGGCGACCGTGCCTTAATCGGTGGATTTTACGATTCCCTTTTTAAGCTGCTCACCATCTGACACCCGCTCTCTGTCATGGTTCTGGCAGGAAATACCTGACTCGAAGCACAACATCGCCTGATTTGCACCACTTGGAGATTCAAAAAAATGAGCCAATCATCTCACTGGGCTGGTAAACTTGTGACCGTCACAGGCGGCGCGGGATTTCTCGGTCAACACATCGTCAAGCGATTGACAGACGCTGGCGCATCCGTCTTTGTGCCTCGCCAAAAGGATTACAATCTCACGGCCCTTGACTCCTGTCTTCGCTGCCTGCTCGAACACCCTTGCGATATCCTGTTTCACACTGCGGCTTATTATGGTGGTATCGGGATCAATGTCTCCGAACCGGCATACCTTTATTATCGCAACCTGATGATGGGCGCCAACCTCATGGAGGCCGCCCGGCTTGTCAAACTCGAAAACATCATCAACATCGGAACGGCCTGCAGTTATCCAGGCTTTCTCGAAGGCGACCTGAAAGAAGACGACCTCTGGGCGGGCCCTTGCCACCCAAGTGTGATCAACTACGGCCTGACCAAAAAAATGCTGGCCGTGCAGGCCAATGCCTATAAGCGGCAATTCGGCCTGAACTCGATTCACCTGATTCTGACCAACCTGTATGGCCCAGGCGATTCCTATAATCCGGAGCGATCCCACGTTGTGGCGGCTCTGGTGCGCAAGTGGGTCGAAGCAGACCTTGATAACAAGCCTGAAATTGAAGTTTGGGGCACCGGCAAGCCGGTCCGCGAATTCATCTATGTGGAAGACTGCGCTGATGCAATCGTTTTGGCGGCTGAGAATTACACCGATTCTTCCACACCTTTGAATATCGGCACAGGCATTGGAACAACGATCCGCGAACTGGTCGAAACGCTCAACGATGTGACTGGCTACAAGGGCCATCTCAACTGGAACGCCGACAAACCCGATGGCACGATGCGCAAGGTGTTGGATGTGACCAAGATGAAGGCGGCTTTGGGCGGATGGTCGCCACCAACAAGCCTCCGAAAAGGTCTGGAACAGACTGTCAGTTGGTATCGCGACAACAAGGCGGAGGCTGACACGAAATGGTGACTCAATCGAAACGATCTCTGGCGACCCTGGCATGGAAGCTGACCCGATCATCGGGTGGTCAATCCGCTCGTATCGATTCCGCCCATTCTTTGCCCACCCCCAAGCTTGACTCTTTTGATCAGACTTCCGATTCCGCATCAAAGCCCAAGCGAATCCTTTTCGTCAATCAATACTATTGGCCTGACCACGCCTCTACAGCCCAGCATCTGGCCGACCTTGCTGAAAGCCTTGCCGCAGAAGGCCACGAATGCCATGTCCTGTGTGGCCTCGGGCAATATCGGACTGGCTCCGCCCAATTGCCTTCTTATGAAGTGCAAAATGGGGTCCACATTCATCGTGTCAGGGTGTCGGCTTTTGGACGCAAATCGACACTGCACCGCATGTGCGATTATCTCAGCTATTATGCACAGGCCACTCGCAAGGCACTGTTCATGAAGCGGTTCGACCTTGTCATCACCCTGACCACCCCGCCACTGATCGGCTTGGTGGGATCGCTTTTAAAATCGCTCAAAGGCTCTCGTCAAATCTTCTGGAGCATGGACTTGCACCCGGATGCCAGCCTGGCGCTAGGGCGCATGCAGCCTTCAAATCTTGCCGTACGGCTTCTCAAGCGAATTAGCCATTCGATTTATCGGAGAGCCGATCGGGTGGTTGTACTTGGCCCATATATGGCCGACCAGATTCTGGCAAAAGGTGTTCGGCCAGAGCGAGTTCGGGAAGTTCCTGTCTGGAGTCGTCGGGATGAAATCTTCCCTCGTGATCGATCAGGCCACCCGCTGCGCGAAGAGTTGGGCCTGACGGATCAGTTCGTGGTGATGTATTCCGGTAACCTTGGTCTGGCTCACCAGTTCGAAGAGATTATCGAAGCCGCGCAACAGCTACAGGAACGCTCCGATATTACCTTTCTGTTTGTCGGCGATGGCCCGCGACTTAAGGAAGTCAAAGCGGCCGTGGCCTCTAAAAGCCTCACCAATGTGAGGTTCATGGATTACTTTCCCCGCAATTCCCTGCACCTGTCGCTCTCGGCAGCCGATGTTCATCTGATCACCATGCGTGATTGCATGACTGGCATTGTCGTTCCGGGCAAGCTCTATGGAGCCATGGCCTCGGGTCGACCATCAATCTTCGTTGGTCCCAGATTCTGCGAATCCGCCGACACCATTCGCGAATCCGAATGCGGCCAAACCATTGCCTCTGGCGATTCCGCCAATCTCACCAAAGCCATTCGCACTTTGGCAGACCAGCCTGAGCTGGCTGCAGAATTGGGCAAGAATGCTCGAAGGGCCTTCTTGCGTTCGTTTGAAAGCCGCAATTGCTGTGCCCGATGGGCCGAAATTGTGGCGGAACTTCTGGGTCTGCCAAGCCGTGTGAATCAACCCGTCCCGACCAGCCCAATCACGCTTGAACCAGCAATTGCGGCCTTGGATGCGGCCTGATTTCCCGCCTTTTGCCCCTCCCCAAAAAATAAACCAAAAGGCAGCTTAAATCCATGAGCGAATCCGTTCAGGAACACAAGGCGGCAGCAAAGGTCTCGATCCGGGTCGGTGTGATCACTGTTTCTGATACCCGAACCTTGGAAACGGACACATCCGGTCAACTCATCGAACAAATCGCCCTTCTGGCAAGCCATCAAGTCGCTTGGCGGCAGATTGTGCATGACGAGCCTTCTGAGATCCAGGGCGCAATCGCCAGGGCTCAGTCCGATCCATCCATCCAGGCGCTTCTGATGACAGGCGGCACAGGCATAAGCCCTCGTGACCAGACTGTGGAAACGCTCGAAAGACTTTTTACACGCCATATTCCAGGCTATGGCGAACTCTTTCGCTGGCTTAGCTACCAGGAAATTGGTCCCGCATGCATTCTCAGTCGAGCCACAGGTGGCCTGATTGGTCCACTCGTCGTATTGCTGATGCCCGGCAGCAAGGCCGCAGTGAAGCTCGCGATGGAGCAGATCATCATCCCGGAATTGCCACACCTTGTTCGTGAATCCACCAAGTAAAACGCCTCTCTCTTCAGATTTCACAAGAATCAGAATCTTTTGTAATCCTTGAGAATCTGCCGTTTTTCTGCTATTTTATCCTGTAGATTTCGTGAGTCTGATAGCTAATCTGCGATGGGAGTCCAGGCATTTTGATTCGCCACGTGCCAAGCTGGAAAGAATTTCAGGCTGAGGCCAATCCAGGTCTCATGATGCCTGTTTATCGCGAACTCACAGGCGACACACTCACGCCTGTCTCCGCCTATACCCGAATTGAAGCCACGGGGCGTCCCGGCTTTCTTTTCGAAAGTGTGGTTGGTGGCGAAAAGGTGGGTCGATATAGTTTTCTGGGCACCGATCCATTCCTCGAATTTGAGGCCCGTGGCCTCGAAATCGAAATCAGGGATCATCGCGACGGCGTCCTGACCCGATTCTCTGATCCCGACCCTCTGGCCGCCCTTGAGAAGTGGATCAACAAGCATAAGGTTTCCCTCAGAAAGGGTTTGCCACGTTTCATAGGCGGGGCTGTGGGCATGGCTGGCTATGATTCGGTGCGTTATGTAGAGCATCTGCCCAACATCCCTCCCGACGACCGTGGACTCCCCGATCTGGCCTTCGGATTTTATGACCGGATGGTGATTTTTGATCATATCCGCAAGACCGTTCTGGTCGTTGTTCTGGCCCAAACGACCGACGACATCCCAGCCCAACAGGCCTACGAAACTGCCACCCGGCGGATCGACGAAGTTGTCGCCCAACTGGCAAGCCCAGTCCAGACGAATGCAACATCCCTGGTGATTGCCGATGTCGACACCGACAGCCCGCCCACCCGTCATGTTGTCTCAAACTTCGAACGCCCCGAATTTGAAGCCATGGTCCAGCGCTGCCAAGAATACATACGGGCGGGCGACATCTTCCAGGTCGTTCCCAGCCAGCGATTTGAGATGGAGACCAAGGCCCATCCCTTTGATGTCTACCGATCGCTCCGCATTGTCAATCCAAGCCCGTTTCTGTTCTACTTGCCGTGGAAGGGCTTCAGTCTGGTCGGTAGTTCGCCGGAAATTCTTGTAAGGGTTGAGGATGGTGAAATGACCGTCCGGCCTTTGGCTGGAACTCGCAAGCGTGGTCGGGACGAGGCTGAGGATCTGGCCCTGGAACAGGAACTGCTGGCCGACCCCAAGGAGCGTGCAGAACACATCATGCTGATCGACCTCGGCAGGAATGATGTCGGTCGAGTTGCAAAGTTTGGCTCTGTTGAACTTTCAGACGTCATGCACATTGAGCGGTATTCGCATGTAATGCACATCAGCTCGAACGTGAGCGGCAAACTCGCCGAAGGAATGAACGCATTCAACGCCCTTCGCAGTGGGCTACCGGCCGGAACCGTCTCAGGAGCGCCCAAAATCCGGGCCATGGAAGTGATCGACGAAATGGAGCCCCAGAAACGAGGCCCTTACGGAGGCGCTGTGGGTTACATTGATTTTTCAGGCAATATGGATATGTGTATCGCCCTTCGTACACTCGTACTGCATGCGGGCAAAGCCTACATACAGGCTGGCTGTGGCGTGGTTTATGATAGCATCCCCGCCGCTGAATACGAAGAAACGGTCAACAAGGCCCGCGGCATGATCAAAGCCTTGCAAATGGCAGAAGAGCAACTCACGCCTGAGTCATAAACCCACCCTGTTGCGGTGGGGAAAGCCTTCAGACCCTTGTGAAAATGCGCAGAAAACGGGTCTCAATCCTCGCAATTGATGGTCGTTTACGATCGATTGATGTGCCCGGATTTTTCCAGGATCGGCTGGACACAAATCTCGGGCACGAAAAGCCCGAGCGATTCACAGCCTCCAAAGGTGGCAATCTGGCGAATCAATGAACTTGATACGTGGGAGTATTCGCCATCGGCCATCAAGAAGACAGTCTCGACACCGGGGTCGAGACGCTGGTTGGTCAGCGACATGGCAAATTCATATTCCATGTCGGAAAGTGTCCGCACACCGCGTAAAATCACTCCAGCACCAATACTTCGGACATATTGCACAGCCAGCCCTTCAAAGGCTTCCACCGCAACATTATCAAACCCGGCCACCACCTGACGGGCCAGAGCAACCCGCTCTTCCACAGAAAACATAAGCTGCTTGCTTGGGTTGATACCGATCCCGACAATCAGCTTGTCAAACAACAGACGCCCCCGCTTGATGACATCCAGGTGCCCCAGTGTCAGCGGATCAAATGTGCCTGTAAAGACGGCCACGCGAGGACTTGGTGTTTGCTTGGGAGGATTCATTTGTCTCTGGACTTACGACGCTTTATTCCGATCTTGAAAAGTGTTCTGACTTGCCCCTAATTTACCGTATTTCTCACCAAATCACTAGGCCCCAAGGCTTCAACCAAAGCCCTGATCATCTCCACCGAGTGGTCGGCATGCACACTCATCCGCAGACGGGCCGTGTTTCTGGGCACCGTTGGAGGGCGGATCACGCCCACGGCAAACCCCGCGTGCTCAAGCTCTTGGCCAAGCTTCAGGGCAAGTTCTGCATGGCCCAGCATCAGTGGCACAATCGGCGATTCTCCCAAGTATACATGCCACCCCCGCGAAAGCAGTTCCTGACGCAGAACACCCGCCGCCTGAACGACATGCATGCCACGCCAGCGTTCCTGGCGGATGATCTGGATCGAACGGGTCGCCGCACCTGCCAGATAAGGCGATATGGCCGTGGAATAAATCCAGCCCCGGGCCGATTGAATCAGCCAGTCGATCAACTTTTGTGACCCCACAACATACCCACCCTGAACCCCAATCGACTTGCTCAAAGTTCCCATTCGAATCAGGAATGGCCGGCTGGCCAGATCAAGCGATTCCACCAGACCGGCACCATTGCCATCGATCGGGAAAACTCCGGTCGCATGCGCTTCATCCACAGCAAGCATTGACTCAAACCGCTGGGCAAGATCCGCCAAATCCCTCAGCGGCGCAAGATCCCCATCCATACTGAAAACGGACTCCGTAAGGATCAATCGTCGCCGATATCGACCTTTATCGCGATTCATGGCCGATTCCAGACGGTTCGAATCATTGTGCGGAAAGACCCTCAGCAAAGCCCCTGAAAGCTTGGCGCCATCGATCAGACATGCATGCGAAAGCCTGTCGGCATAAACCACATCGCCCACCCCCACCAAGGCCGCCACAGTCGAAAGATTGGCAACATAGCCAGAGGTGAAGAGCAGGGCCGCCTCGGCCGACTTCCAGTCTGTCAATTCGCAAGCGAGCGCCTCGTGGGCCTTTGTCCAGCCGCTCACGGCAGGGCTTGATCCTGCCCCGGCCCCATATTCCCCGGCCGCCTCCAATCCCGCCTGATGCAATCGCGGATCATGCCTGAGAGCCAGGTAATCGTTCGACGAAAAGTCGCGGGCCCGCTCCACTGGCCTGACCCTCAGTTGCCGCATGAGCGAACGGTCACGGCGGTCGCCCAAAGCCTCATCAAGCCAGTCCATCACCTTTGGTCTCTCCTTTTTTTTCTCGAACGATAGCTTGGAGTATAACCAACAGGAAGTGCAGGGCGATGAAACTTTTTTACGAAGCCAGGCATTCCTCTTTGGATTTCAAGTCAAGAAGGTAACGGCCTTGCTCCCAAACGCGTCGCCCCCATGCTGATGCTCAAATACAGGTTTTGGAACAATACAAAATGCCTTACATTGCAAATGGTTCGAAAGTCGATTAAATAGTATGCAGACAAACTCGTTGATCCTCTCTCTCGACTTTTCCTTTGGATGTTCAGCCGACTTAAAACCCGCATCAATCAAACGATAAAAAACCAAACAAAACAAAAGGAGCCGTCATGAAACCGAACACATCTCAAATCGAACCATCTCCCTCAGAACAAGTCATGAAGAAATCCATGAACGCCCGCCGAAGATTCCTACAGAGCAGTGCTGCGGCATGCAGCACGTCCATGTTCATGATACCGCAACTCGCTTGCCTGGCTGAGCCGCAGCAGGTCAACGAAGCGGATCGTCCCGTGCGATTCGGTGTGATGACCGATGTCCACAAAGATGTCATGCACGATGCGGATGAAAGACTGGGTGTTTTTGTCGACCGGATGAACAAGTTAAAACCCGATTTTGTCATTCAATTGGGAGACTTCTGCATACCGATTCCTGAGAATCAGGGCTTTCTGGAGATCTGGAATCGGTTTGACGGTCCTCGTCATCATGTTCTGGGCAACCACGACATGGACGGGGATGGCAAAATTCGACCAGACAAGGCATATGCCTTCACTCCGGAAGAGACGATGGCATTTCTGGGAATGAAAAAACGCTACGATTCATTCGATGTGCATGGCATTCATTTCATCGTTTTGGACGGCAACGAGAAGGGGCCTGGGCAAACCCCCTATTACCGATATGTACTCGACGAACAGGCAGACTGGTTGCGTCAGGATCTGGAAGCCACACAACGGCCCACCGTCGTCTTCATTCATCAAGGCCTGGAACGTGAAGGTGCGAGCGTGGCCAACCAGGCCTCGATCCGATCGATTCTGGAACAACCCAAGCTCAAAACCGGGCAAGGCAAGGTCATTGCCTGTTTTTCCGGCCATCATCATCGAGACTACGTGCAGCAGATCCATGGCATCATTTACCCGCAGATCAATAGCATGTCCTACCACTGGCTGGGAGCGGAGTTTATCCACAACAGATATGCTCCGGAGATCATGAAAAAACATCCTGACATCAAATACACCGTGCCCTATAAAGATTCGCTCTTCGCGCTGGTGACTCTTGATCGGCAGCATGGTTTCATGCAGATCGAAGGAGTCAAAAGCGAATTTGTGGGACCTTCGCCTTGGGAATTGGGAGCGTCGCGAAAGAAGCTCGATGCAGCCACATTGTCCGCAAATGTCTCGGACTGGAAATTGCCCATTTAGTACCGGCCTGAATCCGCCATCGAAGAGAAAGGGGCATTCGGATCATTCTGCTTTTCTCATTGAATTGTCGCCCGTTTTTGTGCGAAATTGATTTATGTCAAGAACTTCCAGAGCTTCAGCCGCTGAATACTGCTAAGATGAGCTTAATCGTGGTAACGTGTGGGCCGAGGTGTTTCACGATGCAAAGGATTACTTCAAGAAACAACCTTCAAGGCCACATTGCAAACCCGGTACCGAACAGGCGTGGAATAGTCCTTTTTTGCTGACCCCTTTTTCGCATGGCCGTCGCAGCCGACCATCAAAATCATAAATCAGGACGCACAACATGCCACTTTACGAAATGACTCCCGATGCCTTCCGGCCGCTCACTCAAGCGTCGTTTGCCGATATGAAGGTGCGTGAGCGCGATGACCTCCAACGGCTGCTGCGTACACAGATCAACGTGCTGGGCGACGATCTCTATGTGCTCACCGAGGAGTTCGGCGATTGGAACGACAGCCGCTGTAGGATCGACCTGCTGGCCATCGACCTGCTGGCCAACCTCGTCGTGATTGAATTAAAGCGAACCAACGACGGCGGGCACATGGAACTTCAGGCCATTCGCTACGCCAGCATGGTTTCGGCGATGACATTTGAGCGGGCCGAGCAAATCCACGGAGAGTTTCTGACCCGTATAGGCGAGGCGGCGGAAGAGGCCCGCACACGCATGCTCACCTTTCTGGGGTGGGAAGAGCCCGACGAAGAATTGTTCGCACCCGATGTGCGTATCGTGCTGGTATCAGGAGATTTTGGCAAGGAACTCACCACGGCCGTACTCTGGCTGCGCGAGCGGGACATCGATATCCGGTGCGTGCGGCTGTGCCCCTACCTAAACGGCGAAAAGCGGCTCATCGATGTCCAGCAGATCATCCCCCTCCCCGAAGCAAACGAGTATCAAGTGCAGCTTCGGGAGAAGGAGCAGGTGGGCCGCAAGAAGCGGGCGGAACGATACGATGTGCGCCTGAAATTCTGGGAAGGGTTGATCGCCATCGCTCGCAACCGGCACACCCGCCACGCCAACATCAAACCGGGAGCGTATCACTGGCTAGGCGCAAGCTCGGGAACCCGGGGCCTAGGCTTCAACTACGTGATCGTCCAGGAATACGGCCTTGCCGAACTTTATATCGACCGTGGCGACGCATTGGAAAACAAACGCATCTTTGACCGGCTTCATGCCCGCAAAGATGGGATTGAGGAAGCGTTTGGCGGAACGCTTTCGTGGGAGCGGCTCGACAACAAGCGGGCCTGCCGGATCAAACATGTCATCGAACGCGGCGGCTACCGGAGTCCCGAGACAGACTGGCCAGCGATCCAGTCGGAGATGGTCGAGACCATGTCAAAACTCGAAGCGGCACTAAAACCGGGGCTGGCAGCGCTGGGGCTATGACTATGGCGGTAAAAGGGGCATTCTGAAATACCATTAAGTTAAGCACAAACTTTTATAACACAATGATTTAAGACAATTTCGAATCGTTAATGCATCCGATTCCGGACGATACCGGATGCATCATAAGCTTGTAGCCGGTGGTTGAGCGTAGCGATACCACCGAATATATAACTGGAGAATTGGCTGGCACCCCTGCTGGGGTGCAACATCAACTGTCGCATCGCGATCCGGTGGTGTCGTCGCTTGCGCTCTTCAACCACCGGCTACAGGCTATGAAGCCTCCGGCTACAGTACGAAGCCTGACTCAGTATTCATTCCGGACGACCAACGAATCAGTGATAAGTCATTTTTAAGTTTTTACATCTTAAATTAATGGCATTTTAGCATGCCCCCTTTTCTTCATGCTTTTGTTTTCTAATCAAAATCAGCATTTGATTTCAAATGCAATCCGACGAAATAAAATCCCACCTCTCAACCTTAGATAAAAAACAGCCGCTTTATCTTCTGGCATAACCACCAAAAATTGCCACGAACTGGTGATCGCCCAGGAGGAACGGGGCAAAAAAAACCAGGCGAGGGTGAAACTCGCCCAGCTTTTTTGATCAAGATATGCTGATTTTTAAATCAGTGAGCCAGAGCCAGGCAAATTCATTTCAAGCCTTTACTTGACTTCAAACTCTTTACCACCGGGCCCCTTGGAGTTGGTGTTGAAATGGTTGAAACAAGGCCGCTCAGGCTGATCGACTGATAAACAGGATTGTGGGCAGACCACCACGCGCCCACGGCAGCGATGCCATCCTTAGAGAGTCGGGTCGTGGTAAGCTGTAAGCCTCTTGGTGTTCTTTGTTTACCGAAAGGGGTCAAAGTGGCCATCAATCCTGGTGGCGGTAATTGGGCTTGATTGGAAACCGGATCGCCCGACATTCCGGCCATGCCTGCCATGCTGTTTCCCATCCCTGCAAGGCTCGGCTGCACATTCCAGACCGACACATTGCCATTTTTAGGGCCGGAAGGGGGTGTCGTGATCAGGTTTGCCAGATAACTTGGCACTGTGGATGGATCAAAATATCCGGCCCCAAGATTTACGCCGGATCTGCCCCCGCCTGGCGCAATGAAATCAAATAGTTTTACTTCAATTGCACCTTCAGGCAGGCCCAGGCTGAATCCGTCCAGGCCGACGACAATCGGTTTTTCTCCTTTACCCGCACCGATGGCGAGGTCGTCGTAATTATCGCCGTTGAAGTCGGCTGAGGCGACATTTACGCCGTTCGGATAATTTCCGGGCAAAGTTCCTTTTAGCTGAAGATAAAGCGAACCATCGGCATGAAAGATTCGAACAAGGCTTGGCCCTGGCCCGACCCGACCAACAATGATCTCGCCCACTCCATCGTGATCAATATCGCCAATGGCCAGACTGACACCCGATGCCGGGTATTCAGGGAATGGGTTGAATTTCTTGATGACCGATAGATCCTTGCCGTTATAAATTGTCACAGTGCTTTTTGTACCGCGCGAAGCTGGCCCGGCCACAATCTCCTGAACCATGTCGGCATTCAGGTTGCCAGTGGCTGTGGCGACTCCGCCCTGCCAATTTTTTGGCAGCGGGTTGAGTCTGCCAAGCAGTTGGCCATAGCCGCCCTGAACCAGGACTCCACCACCTTCGCCAGGCCCGGCACCCAATGCCTCTCGAAGCTCATCGGCATTTGGGCCGGCAATCACAGACATCATCATGCCTTGGTCTTCGTGTGGCAAAATATGGCAATGAAATACAAATTTACCTGGAATGGGATTCACTCGAAAGCGGATGACCACATTGCCGCCGGCTGGTATATTTATGGTGTCGCGCATGGAAACGTATGGGTAAGTTCCCTTGCCATTGACATCAACTTTCTGGCCATTGATTGAGATCACTGCAAAATCAGTCTGATGAATATGAAATGGGTGGTCGTTTGCTGACGTATTGGTCAACAGCCACTCTTCCACCTCTCCAGCCTGAATGGAAACAATGGGGCCATTCGGAAACGTGTAGCCATTGATCGTGAACCGGTTGCCAGGTTCAATATTAAAATTAAACGTGCGCTTCTGGTCGGCAATGGCCGTGTAAAGGTCGGGCACAACTCCGTTCGGACCAAATACAGGCACGGGCTTTGGTGAAGTCGCCCCCGCAACCACAATAGTCATTAATGCATTCGGTTTACCAGTCGTAGGTATTTGTTGAATCAAAAGGTTATTCACTAGATAGTAAGTGTCAGGTGTCGTGGGGGCTGTCACAGCCACAGTCAGCCGACCACCAGAGTCAAGCGCCATTAGGCCGTTTTTGACATATCCCGTAGGCAAGACTTGTGTGTAAACTCTCGGAATTGAATCCTGGTCATTGCCGTCATAACCGAGAATGGTCGATTGCCATGGGTTTTGACCATTCTCGTCCGTAATTCCAAAATTGAATGAGCCATTGCGTGTGGTGGCCGCCAGTGTCCAGATTTGCGTCTCGCCTGGCTGCATTGTCATCGTCGGATTGAATTGGCCATTCACAAAGACTTGCCAATTCTTGCCATAGGAGGTCTCTGCATTTGTCTGGTTTGGCTTGGCAAGCATCAATGAACCGGGAACCGGATTTCCACTTGCATTCATTCCGGTTATTTTTAGGCCAAGACTGAGCGAAAGGATCTTCTCGTCGTATTTGCCTAGATATTGTGGCCAGGCGTCCAATGGGTCGCCAATCTGCATGACCCCAGCCAAGCCTGCATAAACCTGATCCGCCGAATAACCATGTTTGTGCACATGATACCAGTCAACACCCGATGGTTGATAATCAGGCACGTTAATGGTTGTCTGATAAGTTCCATCCGGGTTCATCGCCCGGTAAACATTGTCGCCGTTGCCCAATGGGCTGACAAGTAAGCCATGTGTGTGAAAATTCGTAGGCAATGCCTCAATCGGCGGCATCGGAGCGGTGTTGGGATCGCCCAGACTGTTGCTGATCTTCAAAGAAAGTGTGTCGCCCTGCTTGAGCTTAATCGTAGGTGCCGGAAATTGTGCTGGCAACACCGTGCCATCGCTCAGCGTATATTGATAGGCGGCTGCAAAATTAAGTGTCTTTGAAGCGGATGTCGGAATTGCATTATTCGAATAAATCGGCAAATTCCCGTAAAGCACCGACTCGCCCTAACCTGCAAGACCCGCCCTAACCATGTCCACGCTGGCACTTAATACACCATTCACACTTTCAATCACAGGGGCCTGAATCAGTGGCCCATCGCTGATCGGAATGTTGATTGAAGCCGCCATCTGGAGACGCTCTTCAAGCATCAGCCAGCTCAGCTTACGCACATGATCATTTTTACGATATCTTGCAACTGACTTGCAATTGCTGGCCTGTACCTTCAGTTTCGAGAATCTCTTGAACATGGGCTCGCTTTCAGAAGCAATGGACGTAAAATCTGGGTGAGATGGGTAGAAAAGGTAATTTATTGCGCCGCTGATGAATAGGCAAGTCTTAATTTTGATTTACCTAAAGATTCCTCATTTTGAACCGAACTGCCAGACGCTTATTCACGGATCAAGCCAAAATTTTGTTTGTTTATACTTAACGCGGCCTGCAATGACACATCCTCGAGAGTCTGGAACTTCAATGTCATCATCGATTTCCCCATAATTTCAAAGCACCCTAAAAAGCTTTCAACCTTGGCAATGAGTCAATTGTCATCGCCTAAAGTATATGAACGTATAAAATCCAGGATCTCGTATCCCAAATTGAGCTATCTGATGTGCTGTTAGACTTCCCTAACACCTTTCGAGTCCGGCAGATCAAAACCATCCGATCAACCCGTATGGGCAAGTAAACCAAAATACTCTTTGAGACGAATCAAAACAGGGGGCTAGTCAAACCATCTACGAATCGTGTTCACTATAAGAGTTGCTCTTCAAAGCACACCTCCTCCATAAGAATCCGTAAGCATTCCAATCGCCTTTTCGAATGACCGGCTTAAAGAAGGCGAAACTCGTTCCACTCTCTTTAAATCTGGAGTTCCGCAACCGATGATCAAACATACCCTTTGGGCCTTGCTTCTGACCAGCCTGGCCGCCACATCGGCTCATGCTGACCTGCACGCCCACATCAAACAAGCCGATACCTCGTTCGAGTGGGAACAAGAAAAAGAAACCAGCGTCTTTGGGGTCAAAATCCATACGCTTAAAATGCACTCCCAGAAGTGGCAGGGCATCGTCTGGAAGCACCGCCTGGAGATTGTCGAGCCTGCTGAAGGCGTGATCGACCATCCAGAAACCGCCATTCTCTTTATCGGTGGAGGTTCCGTTGGCGACACTCCACGCGACGGCGACCGCCTCGTCGCCATGTCAATCGCCAAAGCCGCCCGAGCCCGTGTGGCCATTTTGAACCATGTGCCAAACCAGCCACTGATGGGCGACCGCAAGGAAGATGCCCTGATCGTGGAAACCTTCATCCAGTATCTCAATACCAAGGATGTCTCCTGGCCTCTGCTGTTCCCGATGGCCAAATCCGCCGTTCGGGCCATGGACGCCACCACCGAGTGGGCCAAGAAGAACAACAAGGCGGAAATCAAGCAATTCGTCGTCTCAGGTGCCAGCAAGCGGGGTTGGACCACCTGGCTTTCAGGTGCTGCCGACCCGCGCGTGATCGCCATCGCACCGATGGTCATCGACACCCTCAATCTGGGCGCCCAGGGCGACAATCAACTGAAGGTCTGGGGCAAATACAGCGAACAGATTCACGATTATGTCGAACGCGGAATCATGCAGGCCTCCAAGACGGCCGATGGCGAAGTTCTCTGGAAAATGGTCGACCCATTCACCTACCGTGAAGGCAACCTGGCCAAGATTCCTAAAGTCTTGATCCACGGCACCAACGACCCCTACTGGACCCAGGATGCCTCACGGCTCTATTTCGGCGACCTCAAAGGCCCTAAAACCATTTGCTATCTGCCCAACGCCGGCCACGGACTTGATAAGAATCGTGAATGGGCCCTGAACACGGTTTCCGGATTGTATCGCTTGGCTGTGACCGGCCGAAAACTGCCTGAAATCTCGTGGGAACTGCTTGAAAAGCCGAATACGACCACTTACGGCATCGCCGTTTCTGCAAACCCAAAGCCAGTTTCTATCAAGGCTTGGGTCGCGACATCCAAAAATCGCGACATCCGGAAGTCGAAATGGGAGCAAGTTGACGTCACCATTGAAGAGAAGGACGGCAAGCAAGTCATCAATCGCACCAAGCCAAAAACGGGTGTGGAAGTGCTGATGATCGACCTGACCTATGAAGTCGATGGCCTGATGTGCCACTATTCCACCCAAATTGCGGAGTCCGACCGGTCAGAAGTCCCGCCTGCTCTCCAGCAGATCCCGAATATCAAGGCTGCGGCCAGATAATTCCTCCGGTCGAATCCAAAAAAGATCCTCTCAGGGTTCGGGTGTGGCCCACCCGAACCCTGATTTCATCGTTTCGGCCAGAACAAAACCCAAAGGCTTTGAATCCATGGATGCACCTGTTGAAATCATTCAATCGATTGAATCGGCATTCGCCGGAGTCCCCAGAGGAGAACTCACTCTGCACCAGGCAGAAGTGATCGACAGCGACTCCAACGAAGAAGCCCAGCAGAAAGCCCGATCCCTTGACCAAGAATTGAGTTGGGACCAAGTCCCCGACGAAGCTCTGGAAGATTGCACGGCGGCCCTCTGCCACCTCGACCCCCAAAGCTGGAAATACTACCTGCCCGCCTACATGATTTGGGCCTTGAGAAATTATCAGCACAGCGATTCGATCATGCTCGACTTTACGATCTACAGCCTGAAACTTTCTGATGATGACAAAGTCTTATCTGAATACGACATGCAGCGATTCAGACTGCTCGATGAAGCGCAATCTGCTACCGTTTGCAAGTTTCTCAACTTCATGGCCCAACAGCCAGAATTTGTCGATGAAATCATCGCCATGGAAGCCATAAGCCTCCACTGGAATAAGTTTTACGAAATATAACACGCATCGGCCAAAAGTTAAGGCGATCCCATCCCACTTTTTTGAGACACGAGCCGAATTTACACATGGCCCCACCTGTTTTATTTGATGAGATCGATGAGCGGTTCCAAATCGCTCGTTCCACAATCCCGGGCGCTGGTCTCGGCCTATTCGCGAAGATTCCGCTGGCAGCAGGCGAACGCTTGATGATCCGAGGACTGGCCATCCACTCCGGATCGATCGCCGACCAGTGCACCGCCTATGCTGACCTTTACAAAATTCGGGTCGGGCCTTATCTAGTGATTCCAAGGGGGTTTGCAGGGCTGATCAATCACAGCGATGATCGCTACAACCTCGACCGCCATCTGGATGACACATGCGGCTGGCTGGTCACAAACCGAGCCGAAAGCGCCGGCGAAGAACTCTTCTACACATACAGCGAATTCGCCCAGAACCAGTTCCCAAGTGATCAACGATCACCATAATTACTTTTACCTGATAAGTTTTGCGAACATGGTGGCAGTGCAACCGACAACCGGTTTTACGAACCTCTGAACCCAAGACCGATCTCTTCAGAGCCAGGCTTGCCGTGAGGTTCTTGAGGCCATAACACTGACTTGGGCGATCAAGCAGATAAAATCGATTGTAACGACAAAGAATGAATACATGCGTATACCAGATGGCGACTGATTTAATATTCCACAACTTGTTACTACATAAATAGAAAGGCGCACAGTGCGAAACAGTTTTGAGAGTTTTTAGTGGTGACGGGCAGGTTGAGTGGTGGCACGGGGCGATAGTCCAGAGACGAGGCATTTTGCGAACACCATTGGAATGACACAAGTCTTTATGCAGGTGTAAGAAATTGGCGTTTTGCGAAACGGAATTCAGGGTCAGGAGGAAGAATCCTAAGGATTCGTTCTTTTTTGGGGGAGAGGTGGAATCAAACATCGCATGTCGGATGGATAGTAGAGACATCCGGGGTTGCGATTCCTAAAGTAGTGCTCGTTTTCGGATGGTTGTTTGAGGCGGTGGGCGAGTTCACCGTTGGGGAAATCGAGAATGGACTTGGTGAAATTTGAATTATTTCGCATCATGAGGGGCTGGAACCTCAAGAGCCGTTTCCAAAAAAGTCTGGAATACTGATGTCAAAAAATCATCCGGTAGATACTTTGGAATCGCTTAAGAATATCTCGTTGCCAATTTTACGTCCCGACCACATGCCTGCCGGCTTGTTGCACCGCGATGAGATCACGCCGGATGATTCGCCCTGCAACCACTGTGTGGGCAAGTGTTGTCGCTATTTTACAGTTCCGATCAAAACTCCCAGATCGAAGGCGGATTTCGATGAATTCCGCTGGTATCTGGCGCATGGCCAGACGGTGATTTTCACAGAGAGCGAGACAAAAAACGGGAAATCGGTGACCCGCTGGAATCTGGTTGTCTGGACACTTTGCCAATACCTCTTGCCTGACAACCGGTGCGGGATTTACGATACACGTCCACAGGTATGCCGCGACTATAAGTCGGACGACTGCGAATACGATACTCCATGGGTTTTTGAACAGTCGTTTGAGACCCCTGAATCGATCATGAGTTTCGGCGAAACATTTCTTGAGGCACGCCGGGCAGCCCGGCGCCGAAAATAGGCGACGCATCGAGAGACGATTGGCTGTATCGAACGATTTTCAGGGGCTGGAGGAAACCGGGGATGGCCAGACGGTGGAATCTTTATGAAGCGGCGTTCGAAGCAAACATTCGGAGCCTGAATGTTCCGTGTGTTGCTGTTGACGAATGGCGACGGCCTGTCAGTGATGAGGGTTCCCTGAAGAATCCCGATTTTTTGGTTTACCCCCGGATGGGTAAAAACCTGGTTGTTGAGGTCAAGGGGAAGCTTGCCAAGGATGCTTCCGGAAAGCGTCCGTGGGAGAACTGGGTGACGACGGACGACCTTGCGGGCTTGGAGCGTTGGCAACAGATGTTTGGACCGGGCTTTGTCGCGGCGCTGGTTTTCGTGTATGCTGAAGAGTCTCAGGATTACCCGCTGCCTGAGAGTTCGGACACCGGGTTTCCGTTTCGGGGCTTGGTCTACCGATTCTGGGCGGTGGCACTGGATGATTACGTGGCTCACTTGCGATCGCGTGGGATGGCTTGGAAAGCGGTAGCCATGGCCCGTGAAGCGTTCCGGTCCCGTGTTCGGCCACTCAATGAGTGGCTTCCGATGTCTGAAACATCCGCACCGAAATTGGCGGGATTATCGCCAAGAAGAAAAGTCAGAGGACCCCGATGAACCGAATTGCCCGCACCTGCCTGACCGTGGTTCTGCTTGGCCTGCCGACTGTGGCCCAGGCGCAGACTGAAGAAAAAGCCGCTGGCAAGCCATTTTACGGCTATGCTGGCTGGGGAATCCTGACATTTGGTGCCCTTTGGGGTGCCTGCAAAGCCTCCCGTCGTTGAGAGACCGGCTGGCTGATTCTGATTGCAACACCGCCCGCTCACTGGAACGTCTAAAACGAGACTGCCTTACGTCATGAATGTTTTGACTCAAAGCCAAAGCCGAATTGATCGTGCCGAGATTGCCAGCATCTACCACATGCCGCTTCTGGAGCTGATTGGTCGGGCCAATGGGGTGCATCGCGCCCATCATGATCCAACCGATGTTCAGGTCTGTGTGCTGCTTTCGATCAAGACGGGTGGTTGCCCGGAGGATTGTGCCTACTGCTCTCAGGCGGCCCGATATCAGACCAATGTGGATTCCCAGGGCCTGATGCAGGTGAGCGATGTCCTGATTGCTGCCCAGCGTGCAAAGGCCTCGGGGGCGACCCGTTTCTGCATGGGGGCCGCATGGCGTCAGGTGCGAGGCGGGCCCCAGTTTGACCAGGTTCTGGAGATGATCCGCACTGTCAATGCCGAAGGGCTTGAAGTCTGCTGCACACTCGGCATGGTCACCCCGGAGCAGGCCTCAGCGATGAAGCAGGCGGGGCTCTATGCTTACAACCACAATCTGGACACTTCGGCCGCACATTATGATCAAGTGATCCAGACCCGAACCTATGATGACCGGTTGAGGACGCTCGATGCTGTCCGAAACGCCGGGATATCGGTCTGTTGTGGCGGGATTCTCGGCCTCGGCGAAACCGATGAAGACCGGATTGATCTGCTGAATACACTCGCCAACTTGCCAGAACCTCCAGAAAGTGTACCAGTCAATGCACTTGTGGCTATTGAAGGAACGCCGCTGGAAGGCTCGCCCAAGGTCAGTGTCTGGTCCATGCTGCGGATGATTGCCACAGCGCGGATCATCATGCCCACGGCCATGGTACGGCTCTCGGCCGGGCGTCTGGAGATGCCTGAATCCGAGCAGGCCCTATGCTTTCTGGCCGGAGCCAATTCCATATTTGCGGGCGACAAGCTGCTGACCACCCCAAACCCCTCAGTCGATCGCGATACAGCCATGCTGGCCACACTTGGCCTGACACCACGACGTTCATCTGTATCACCTGCACCTGTCTCATCTTGTGACACGGCCAAACCACCCGGAACAAGTTGCTGCGACGGCTCTGCCGATTAATGGCGGCCTGATGCAGGATTCAAACCTCTCATCCGTCGTGATTTCAGGCGTAGGGCTGGTCACAAGCTTGGGTTGGGGTCGAAGGGCAACTTTCCAGCGGCTCTGCGCTGGGGAGAATGCCGTAGGTCAGGGCCATTGGGACTCCAAGCAGCACGGCCAGCAGGCATGGGCCGGATATCCTGTGACAGTTCTGGACCAGGATTTGGATCCAGACTGGCCCGATCCGGTTTTTAATCTTCTGGGATCGGCCGCCGACGAAGCCTTGGCAGACGCGTCACTGGATCCGCTCAAGTGGGATCCGACCCGCGTCGCGGTGGTGGTTGGGCTTTCCAAGGGAGCTGTGCGTCTGCAAAGCCGCTGGGCCGGGAATCCTTCGGCCATGCAAGGCGATGTAGCTGCATGCAAGCTTGGATGGGCCGTAGCCGCACCGTCGGCGGGCTCTTCATTCATCGCCTCAAGATACTGCACGACAGGGCCAATTCTGGCGCCCATCACAGCCTGCGCCACCGGACTGACCGCTCTGAGGCACGCTGCTGCGCTTTTGAAGCATGGCTCTTGCGATATTGTTCTCGCAGGGGCGGCGGACGCCTCACTGGAACCTTTGATTTATGCGGCTTTTACGCGGATGAAGTCGTTGGCTGGACCAAGTTTTCCAGGTGAGTCGCCTGAAACCTGGGTTCGGCCATGGTCCTCTCGCCGCAACGGATTCCTGATCGGCGAAGGTGGGGCAATTTTTGTTCTGGAACGAGCGGAAGACGTCACTCGATCAGGCCGGACGGCGATCGCGAAGATTGATCGCATGGCGGCAGGCGCCGAGGCTTATCATCCCACCAGGCCACACGATTCGTCGGATGTACTGAGTCGGGTGATCCGTCAGGTGGTGCATCAGTGTCTTGATCCTGTGCAAATCGAAGCGGTCCACCTGCATGCCACGGCAACCAGAGTCTACGATCCTCTGGAAGCTGCGGCCGTTTCGAGATCGCTCGCAAATCAGGCCCAGGCGGCGTTTATGCTGGCATCCAAGACCCAGATTGGGCATTGTCTGGGAGCGGCTGGTGCGGTCGAGCTGGCCATTTGTTGCGAATCACTGAGAGAGGGGATACTTCCGCCATTTGCCCATGATGGCACTTTGGAGTTTGATCCACCTGGTTGCCCTGTTGGTCCTGTGCCGATCGTGAAGCGTATCGACAATATCCTGAAAATAGTGGCTGGTTTTGGTGGCCACGTCGAAGTCTGCCTCTTGGAACGCCTGTAGCGGTTGGGTGTTTCCATTTTACAACGCTGTTGAACAAATCCATCCGTTCCGTTCAAATTACACCCTATTGAGATTCCGGTTGTGGTCTTCTGTTATGTTTGGGGTTAGAATCTTTAGTAATGCGGGTTTGAAAGTCACTGCGTGATGAGATTGATCTTTCGCAGCCTTGTCCACAAATATAGTTGAGGTTTTGTCATGATGGTTCGACGCCTTGCTTCGATCTTGATCAGTGGGTTATTGACGGCACTTCCAGCTGGGCTGGCTGAAGCAGGTCAAGTGGAATATTTCTCGACAGGGGTTTCAAACCCGACCGCTGGAGCCTATGCAGGTTCTATCGGATTTGGTGTTTCCAACAATGGGGTAGCAGTCGGAACCACCAACCTGGGCCAGAATGAACAGGCCTTTACCTACACAACCGGTGCCACTACCTATGCTTTGGGCGTTCAGGGCAGGGCCTTGAGCATTAGCTCAGATGGCACGAAAGCCTCAGGCTATTTCAGCAATGGTTCCACTTCTGGAGCCATGGCCTGGGACACGGGCACCCAGAGTTATACGCACCTGAATACAGTTCTAGGCTTCGCCATTGGTTCGGCGATCAGCCCGAATGGTCTTTCGGTCGTTGGTTATGGCTCGAACCAGATGGTCTCCTGGAATTCAAACGGAACCAACACCACGCTCCTGGGTCAGGTCACAGGTCCATCCTGGCAGTCGCCTCCAGCAAATTTTGGATGGGCAGGGGCGGTTTCTGATACGGGGCTGGTGGGCGGCACGTCTGGATATTCAGGTCAGGCGACCAGCAATCCACGCGTTGCAGTGATTGCCAATGTCGGTGTTGCCAATAGCACACAGCAGCTCGGCAACGGTGTATTGGACTCAACCATAACCAATCCCTATGGCAAGGTGCTTGATATCAATACCAACGGCACTTTCCTGGTAGGTGAATCCAGTACAAAGAATCTATCCGATGTTGTTAGCCATGCTTTTTTGGTCGATCGCACGATCAGTGACACTCTGATTGACATCAGCCTGCCGTTGGGCTTCAGCCAGGCCAGTGCACGTAGTGTTAGTGACAACATTGCGGTTTTTGGGAATCAGCCTCTGATAGTGGGTACCTCATGGAACGGAACCACGGCCGCCCCAGATTATAGCAATATGAGTGCGAGCATCTGGGTTCCGGGCAGTGGCGCACTGCTTTTGTCTGACTATGCCACAACTGCATGGGGGATCACGTTTGCTCCTGGCTTCAAACTGATCACAGCCTATGGCATCTCAACCAGTGGTCAATACATCACAGGTTCGGCGCTGGATTCCTTAGGAAATCAGGTCGGATACATTTTGACCACCAATGTGCCAGAACCAGCATCCGTGATTTCATTGGGTCTGGGGATCGCTCTGGCGGCTTTTGCCCGTAGCCGATCCCGCAAGAGACGAGCGGAATAAGGTTTATCGCGATCGGAAGTCGTTGTGGTTTTTTGCGACTTTCGATCCACTTGCGTATCGCGAAAAAGAGCGAGCCAAACCTGGCCGCTCTTTTTTGATGATGTTCAAGCCTTTGAATCCCGATGATTAAGCATTGCCCGAGACTGCGTTGCCGATCGTTTTTGAACGATTATTTCGGCTTCGCCTGATTTCGGCTGGTTGACTGTCGAGATTTGGCCTTATAATGAGAAGATCCGAATCGCCTTAGCGGTGAAAATATCCCGAGAGATAAGCATGAAGTGTGAACGCTGCTCCAAACCGGTGACCCATCACATCACCGACATCGACAAGAATGGGGATTGGCAGGAACACCACCTTTGTCATGACCATGCACAGACCTTCCTTGAGGAATCGAATGAGATCGACGACAAGCCCAAGAAGGATGTCAGCGAGCTTGCCAAAGCGTTTATCAGTCAGTCTGGCAAATCGGCTGTAGCTAGCGAATCTGCGACTGAAAAGCGTATTTGCCCACTCTGCAAAATGACGTTTCAGGAGTTCCGAAACACCGGCCGGCTCGGCTGCCCGAACGACTATGTGATTTTTCGCGAAGAATTGATGCCGTTGCTGGAAAACATTCACGACGAGACCCGCCATTGTGGCAAAACGCCGCACAGGGCGCCACGCGACACGCAGACCCAGACTTCGTTGATACAACTCCGCAACGACCTCAAAAAATCAATCGCTGCTGAAGATTATGAACTTGCGGCGCGTGTAAGAGACCAGATCAAAGAGCTGGAATCCCGCAAATCTGTCAGTTGAATCCGAAAACTGCCAAGTTTATTCGCCCTCAGTGCGTCATTACTGGTATCCTGTTAGCGGTTCCCACATGATCCAAAACTGGCTCCAAACTCAGGCAGGATGCGGATGGCTTCTTTTCAATCCGACTCAGGCAACAGTGGTACAAGCAGTACCTCGGCCGCCTTGAATCCAAAATGTACCGTGTGTGGCCAGGATTTGATGCAGTTTCGGACTGGTGGACGGCTCGGTTGCCCGCTCGATTACGAAGTTTTTGGCGAAACCCTCACCCACTTTTTCGAGACCAATCAAAGCGCACTGCTGCATGTCGGAAAATGGCCGAAACGAGGGCCAAGCCGCTTTGAAACCCTGCGCTGGCAAGCCGAGCTCAGACAAGCCATTGTGAGTCAGAATTACGAATTGGCGGCCCAACTGCGAGACCGCCTGCAGGAACGGAAGAATCAACGGAAGCAACGCGATGACACTTGACGAACTGCCCCGTTCTCCAGGCGAATGGCTCAAGGGAAATGGTCCTGAAAGCGATATCGTAATCTGTTCACGCATCAGGCTGGCGCGAAATCTGGCCGATTTCCCGTTCATCTCGAAAGCCAGCCGGTCCGAGAAAAGCGAGATAGTGACCCAGATTCGTGAGTCAATCAGCGAATCCAACTCCAAACTGAACTACTTTGACGTCGAACGCATGAGCGAACTGGACCGCCAGTTCCTCGTCGAACGACACCTGATCTCGCGCGAGCTCAAAGAAGGCGAAGGCCCACGCGGAGTGGCACTTAACGACGACGAAAGTGCCTCGATCATGGTCAACGAGGAAGACCATCTGCGTGTCCAGGTCATGCGATCCGGATTCGCCCTTCTACAAGCCTGGGAACAGATCGACGATCTCGACAACCGATTGGAAGAACACCTCGATATCGCTTTCAGCCAGGAACTTGGCTACCTCTCCGCCTGTCCGACCAATGTCGGCACCGGGATCCGGGTCGGTGTCATGCTTCACCTCCCCGCCCTTGGGCAGACGAATCATCTCGACAAATTCTTCCGTGCCCTTCAAAAAATCAACCTCTCCGTGCGCGGCCTGCACGGTGAAGGCACCCAGCCTTATGGCGATTTCTATCAGATCTCAAATCAACAGACGCTGGGCAAAAGTGAGCCAGAATTGATCAAAAGCCTCTCCGACGTCATCCCCCAGCTCATCGAATATGAGCGAAAAGCTCGCCAGACCCTTTTGACCGAGCGTCGCCAAGTGCTCCACGACCAAGTCAGCCGGGCCTATGGTGTTTTGAAAACAGCCCATACCATCTCAAGCGAAGAGACCATGCTCCTGCTCTCAAGCGTGCGAATGGGAATCAATCTGGGCCTTATCGACGATCTTGAGATCGCTCAGGTCAACGAATTATTTATCAACACCCAACCCGCTCACCTGCAAAAGATTCACGGTCAGACCCTGGCCGTTGACGAACGCAATGTCCTTCGAGCCAGCTTCTTGCGTAAACGGCTTACCGAAATGCGTGATGGCCCACCCTCAGAATAACCGCTGCTCCATCTGTTTAATTTGAGCCGGTTTGGCCGTCGTCGAACCGCCCCAGCTTGCTCCAGATTTTCGGGTTGACCGAATCTCTCCAAGCTTTGGCGGACCCATCCAGCATCAGCAAATTCACTACGCCGGGGTGATCGCTCGACAACCCCATCTGCCCGCAATTGCCTTCCATTGCCACAGCAGACCTCCGCCAGTTCGGCGTTATCCCATGCTGGTAAAGCGATTGAGACCAATCGCCGCGCGACCAGTCATGCCCGGCATTGCCTTTCCAGAGCGACTCATTGTCGGTCGCAACACTCGCTGCAATGGCAGATGCACAGTCCTCGGTCAACTGATAGTTCGCCATCGACGATTCCGGTTTTCCATTCCCGATCAAGCGCTCGCCAAATGCAGCCGTGAATGCCTGTCCATCGCCTGCCTCGACCTGTTTCGGCGAGACCACCTGGCCAATTCCAAACGGACCGCTCCTTCCAGTGGAATCGTCGCCTGCATTGGCACGATAATTTGTGGCTGTGAGTGGCTCCATCACCCTGTCCGACGGACATCTCAGACCCACAACAACCGATGGCAAACCCTTCCCATCACCTGCCTTCTTAGCCTTCAACTGGCTCGCAATACTGGAAAAGTCTTTCACCTGTAACGTATCACGCGAGTTCCAAAGCACACTTGTTCCAGCCCCAGCCGCCCCCGGCCCCCAGCCTGGGCTGGTGGGGTACTGGCCCGTGGCCTGCGAGTAATAAGAAATCGCCTGACCAATCTGACCAAGATTCGACAAACAGATCAGGGCCCTTGATTGTTCGCGACCACGCGGCATCCGGAATAGCAAAAGCAGGAAACCCAGACTTATAATTACCACCACTAGAACGACTTCCGGTAATGCGACACCGCGCCGGATTGAGCACCTGATCGGTCGAGAGGCCGGCTGGAAACGTGAGTTGGTGGTACTCATGATTTTTGTTCAATCTTGGTCAAAGGGATCATCCGCCTCTTCTGTGTCTGGATCATCCATTTGATCCGGATCCGCCTTCTCTGCCCATTGATTCCAGACCTGGGCGATTGCGGCAGATCGGACCCGGTGAGCCATCAGTCGCACCACCGAATCACAAATGGAGATCATCACCAATACAATCGCCACAATTCCGACCAAGGCCCAAATCGAGACGAAAAGCAGTCGATCTGCCTTTAGTGTGGTGGGCATCTGCGAGCCAATCGCCATGAGCAAGCCTTCGAGCCACATGATCGCAAGGCCCATTCGGCGAAGCCTGTCCGATAGCCGATCGAGTGGCCCTTCACGGGGCCACCTCAATCGCACCCTCTCCCAATGGCCAAGCATCCTCGCAGCGACTGCAACGATCGCGGCCATGATCAGACCAGCAGCATGCAAGTCGTTCATTTCGAGAATTTCCGTATCGCAAAGGCACAAGCCTGAAAGTCGATTCGCTCGACACCAGCCCTCTTAATACAGATCCATTTTGGTCAACTGTTCTTCGACCCAGTCACTTCGTCGCGCAATTTCATAGACAGTACTTCGAATTTCTGTCGACCTCAAGCTGGCCCTGTCAAAAGTTCTGGTCATGATGAACATGGCCTGACCATTCACATCACGAATCGATATGCCAACATAAGGCAGATCATTGTTCAGCCTCAGCACAAACTCATAGTCGTTCGGATCCGCCGGCCCGCAAACCGAGTATACCGTCAGACTGGTCTGGCCCAGCGGGCCTCGCTCAATTTCGAGATAGACTTCCTGAAGCCGCTCTCTGGGCAAGAGCATGTTGACTCGCCAAAGGTCGAAACCGCCTTGAACCAGACCATTTACGCCCTCAAGACTATCGCGAACAATCGACTCAATGTCCTGATAATCAAAAAGAAGGTCCTCAAGCTCGCTGGCCAGTTCCTCAGCCGTGGAATACCGATCCTCCGGATTTTTCGCCATGCAGCGTTCGAGAATCTTCTGGATCGGTTCCGGCACATCCGGATTGACCGCCTTCGCATTAGGAATCGCCGCAGTGCGATGCATCCGAATCAATTGCCGGACATTGTCCGAACTGTAGGGTAACTGGGCAGTCAAGAGATAGAAATAGGTCACACCCAGTGCGTAAATATCGGATTGAGGCGATGCGGCAATTCCCTGAAACAGTTCAGGGGCCATGAAAGTCGGTGTGCCAGAAACCGCCGATGTCGTCTCGGATGGGTCGTTAACATTCAAAACCAGCCCGAAGTCGGCGAGCTTGGCCATGCCTTCGCCACTCAGCAAAATATTGGCAGGCTTCACATCACGGTGTACAAGGCCCGACCGATGTGCGGCCTCAAGCGCAAAACAGACTTGCTGGATCAAGTCCGTAGCGCTTGGAATCTCAAGGGCCCCATTTTGAACCACCGCCTCACGTAGACTCACCCCGCCCGGCACAAATTCCATTTCAATGTAGTGATACCCTTTGGCACCGCCAAGGTTATGCACTGTAACAATATGCGGATGCACCAAGCCAGCCACGGCACGAGCCTCAGCCCAAAATCGATCGCGAATCAGGGGTTTGCGGCGCAATAGCCCCGGGCTCATGATCTTCAAGGCACAGGGCCGCTCAAGCGACATATGCGTGGCTCGATAAACCCGCCCCATCGACCCTCTGCCGATAATCTCCTCAACCCAGTATTGCCCAATTTCACTATTAACCAGGTCGTCCACAACCGGAAACCCATCCCCCAGCATCCCGCCCACCTCTGAGCTCACCGTCTGATCCGCAACGATCAATGTGGTTTCATCGGTAGATTTTGGCACTTGCAATTGATTTTCAAGTGGTCGGTGCTCCTCTCCACTGGAAACCATGGGGCAGGGCACTTCCGTCTTGATAAACGTGCAATTGGCAGGCGGACTATTCGCACTCAAATCAAGCGACGTCACCATCTCACCGCACTGTGAGCATCGAATCGGCCTGGGGCCGGCTTCATTCTGTGTCAAGTCGCTCATGAATGGATCCGCTGAAGAGAACTGTCCGTGACCAAACGATGCTTGTGAAAGTCTTGAAATCGTCCTGATTTTCCAAGACCCATCGGGGCCACTTTCATCGATATAAACCATTTTCACGAACTTTGATGTCGCGTCAAGCCAATCATCCAGACATACCCCAGAACTCGTCATGCCCGGCTCATCCATTTAACTACCAAAATCCATGCCTGCAACGACCAAACGACCCCTCCCAGAAAGATCTTGAAAGTTTGGAATTCACTAGAATTTCTTGGTCCGCATGGCAATCTGCCATCGATGTCCTGACCACCCCAACCATTCCCCAATGAAGCACAAACACACTTCACAAAATCCTTCCACTATTTTGCAAAAATGACCAAATCATGCAAAACCCGAATGCCACGTACCGTTGAGCACCAGAACGAGAAAGAAAGCTCAGAGGCATAGGGCGCGTCTGTTTTTTGACACTTTCTTGATAGTGCTTGCGTCCATCGGTTTAGACTCCCTACCGCAAGCCTTCATGTTGCCCTTTTACCTCAATCACTTCAATCTTGAGCCCTGAAAATTGACAAAACCTTCAAAACAAGAAAAATAAAAGGTCCTGACCCATTGAATGAGATTGATTCCAGACCTGACACCGGATTACAATGCTGATTCCTTATCTCCGTTCCATCTTCGATTTAAACGACCAAACCTGCCACAGACCATACATGGTTTCAAAGTATTTCGCTCTTGATTTTTCTGCCCTAAACTACGCTTCAGGCCGAATTTTGGCTCCGTCCATAATTCTTCTGGCCTTTGCCGGATTCTACCTTTCTGGCCTTCTAAATCATCAATCGGCAAACGACGAAGACTTTTATCTCCCTCTGATCCAACATTACTCAAGCCTCCCCCTGGTGGCTCCGATCCTGGAAACAACCCAAGTTCACACCTCAATTGGCCCCTTGTACTTCATCATCCATCGAATCTGGTCAGGAATCGTTGGTGCTGGCGATATCCAGGCTCGCCTGCTTGGCCTTGGCCTCATGGCCAGTTCCACTTTCACATGGTATGCAATCGGTCGGCGGCTTGCCCTCAATCATATTTTCAGCCTGTGTCTATTATTCCTGGTCCTACCTTATCATGCGGTTTTTTCACTCTGCGCTCTGGCCGAACCATTAATGATGGCCTTTTTGCTGATCGCAGTCTGGCTCTGGCTGGTTGCATTTGACTCACTCCAAAAAGGAACAGATTCCTTATACAAATGGTGCTTCTGCCTCAGTGGAATTTCACTCGGTATCGCTGAAAATGCCAAACAACCACTTGTGACAGTCGCAATTGCTCTAACCATCATCGGCCTCGTCAGACTCAAAAATAAATGGTCCGTCGCCGGGCCATGCCTCGCAATTGCCATTCAAATCCCATTCTGGATCGCATGGGGCAATATCTTCCCCCCAGGCCAGAGACACGGCATGATGCCCCAATTTGCCCAGCTCACTGGCCTTTTCCCTGACACTTCTCTCTATCTGCTTGCCGTGGCAGGTCTCTCGCTTTGGCCTGCCGTGACAATTCGAACCAGATCAATGGCATTCTGGGCCACTTGTATTTCCGGTATTCTGGCCTGGACCCTATTCGGGCCCAATCTAAATATCGCAAATCCGGATCGATTCCGATTCGTTGGCCCACTGTTACATGCAAGCTATCAATCTCCGGTCATTCGGTCTGCAATCATCTTGCCGTTTTTAGCAGGCTGGATCATTTTCTGGGAATCTGTCATACACCTCGTTCGAAATGACATCTCCATTCCACGCCAAGCCCTGATGCTGGCCAGTGTGCTCAGTATCATCGGCTTCATCAACAGCCCACTGGGCTTTGACCGCTATGCAACCTGCTTTCTACCATTATGGTCTCTGGCTTATTGGCCAAATATCTCCAATCGAAAATTGCAATCAGCAATAAGCCTGTACACCCTCTCCATCATAGCGATAATAATGATTACGCGACTTTGTTTTTACCGCGATATGCTGTTACAATAAATACCAAAGTTAAATCTGATCATACAACAGAGAAAAGACCAATGAAATTACAAAATCAATACATTTTTAACTCAAGTGTTTTTTGATTAAACTGGTTTTTCTGCATAAATGATCACAGGCCGGTGTGGATATCCGATTGTTACAGTCGCAAATGTGCTCATCAAGGCTTTCAGACGCGACTTCAACCCGCTTCGGGCTGTGCTGTAAATACAGAAGAAGCGTTGTGGCTTGATGAAACCACTCTGCCGCAATGACCGCTTGATCAACCTGGAACTCAAGCCTCTCTCGGTCGTTCCAAACAACTCCCGATCCTTCGCTGACGAACGGGAATATTCATGAAACCAGTCAGGCTCGACAATCAAAATCGATCCACCAGGCCTTAACGCTTTCCAGCAATTTGCCAAAACAGCCTTCTCATCCGCACAGTGATGCAGCGCATCCATGATGAAAACACTGTCAAATCCACGTTCGACAGTATGAAACCCAGCCGATTGCATATCACCTTGCTGAAAATCAATCTTCAAGCCATATTTCTCCGCATTCTCCCGAGCTATCGCCAGCATGTCGTCGGAAACATCCAGCGCCTGAACCTCATATCCCCGACCAGCCAGGAAGATGCTGCTCCAGCCCGGGCCACACCCCAGATCCAAAACTCTCGGGCCAAAAGCACTCTGATTAATGATTTCTGAAACCGCTGCCCAGTAATGTAAAAACCAGTGAGATATAAAACCTTTGGTGCGCAAATGATCCTTAAACTCAGGCCCATAGGCAATGATTGCTTTTTGTACAAACGCTTTTTCATTATCGATTGTACCGCTCATGCATGCCTCGTGGATATTTCAGAAATGCTGGTTTCCAATTGTTTTTAGTCAAGGCTAAAGCGGGCTGAAATGCATTGATCCAGCCCGCTTCCGGTTTACCTCAGCCTCAGCTCATCAGACATTATATGTCGATGACGATGTATTCCCGCCCCGACCTGTCCAGTTGGTATGAAAAAACTGGCCGCGGGCTTTATCCAGTCGCTCATAGGTATGAGCACCAAAATAATCCCTCTGAGCCTGAAGCAGGTTGGCTGGCAGGCGTTCGCTGCGATAGCCATCAAAATAGGCCAGGGCCGTTGTCATGGCCGGTGCCGCAATGCCTTGGGTGACCGCCAGTGCTGCCACTCGCCGCCAACCGTCAGAGGCCTTCTCCAAAGCCGATTTGAAGAACGGGTCAAGCATCAGGTTGGGCAGGTCCCCGTCGCGGTCAAAGGCTTCCTTAATATTGCCCAGAAATCGGCTGCGGATAATACAACCGCCACGCCACATCAAGGCAATTCCAGACTTATTAAACTTCCAGCCCGTCTCTTTGGCCATCGACTCAATCAGCTCATAGCCCTGCGCATAGCTCACAATTTTGGCCGCATAAAGAGCCTGCTCGATATCGTCGATCAACTGGGCCTTGTCGCCTGTGTATGTCGGCGTCGGGCCGCTGAGAATCTTCGACGCATGCACGCGCTGATCTTTCTGGGCCGACAGGCAGCGAGAGAAAACTGCCTCTGAGATCAGCGTCAGAGGAGTGCCGGTGTCCATGGCCGAGACCACAGTCCACTTGCCTGTCCCCTTTTGTCCGGCTGTATCAAGGATACTGTCGACCAGCGGCTGATTGGTTTCCGGATCCACATAGCCAAGAATGTCTCGCGTAATCTCGATCAGATAGCTATCCAGAACACCGGTGTTCCATCGCGCGAAAACGTCGGCCATTTCCAGGGCCGAAAGGCCAAGCAATCGCTTCATCAGGTCATAGGCTTCGCAGATGAGCTGCATGTCGCCATATTCAATTCCGTTGTGAACCATCTTTACAAAGTGGCCTGCACCTTCTGGGCCGACCCAGTCGCAACACGGCGAACCGTCGCTGACCTTGGCGGCAATCGCCTGAAAAATCGGCTTCACCGCTGGCCAGGCTTCCGGGTTGCCGCCAGGCATGATCGAAGGGCCCTTCAGCGCCCCTTCTTCACCACCCGAAACCCCCGTACCGATGTAGAGCAGCCCTTTTTCCTTCAGGGCCTTGGTGCGCCGGGTGCTGTCGGGGAACTGGCTGTTGCCGCCGTCGATCAGAATGTCGCCCAGCGAAAGCAAAGGCACGAATTCGGCGATCACGTCGTCTACCGGCTTGCCGGCCTTGACCATGATCATGATCTTACGCGGACTCTTCAATGCGGCCACAAGCTCGGCTGGTGTATGAGTTCCGACAATCTTCTTGCCGGCACCACGCCCGCCCACAAACTCGTCGACCTTCGACGTCGTCCGGTTAAACACCGCAACCGTGTAACCGTGGCTCTCCATGTTCAGGACCAGGTTTTCACCCATCACAGCCAAACCAACCAGTCCAATATCCGCAGTGGGTTCCATCGTCGGACCAGATACCTTTCTCAAAATCTTCGCAACCTTTGTTTTGTCGAGCGTTTGCGAATCATCACACAATACAGTTTGAACGTTGTCATTGCCGG
The DNA here is from genome assembly GCA_945865635.1 of Candidatus Kuenenia stuttgartensis. GTDB lineage: Bacteria > Planctomycetota > Planctomycetia > Isosphaerales > Isosphaeraceae > QWQI01. The sequence goes on along the minus strand of CAMBEP010000032.1, from coordinate 11,930 downwards.
CCCGGCCCGAGCGAAGCCACCGCCCGATTCTGCCAATGGGCCCGTTTAACTTAACGTATTTTCGGCGGATCGGCAAATGCGTAAATCCGAAAGAGTCGCCATTCTTGATTTTCTACAATCCATCCGGGTCACCGGCCAGTGAGAAGCAAAGAGAGGCGGAGAGGCAAAACAACAAGGCCGCGACTTGACTTTACAGGTCAAGTTTCGTAACGACAGTCTGCCCAATAAACACCTTAGGTGATTTTCGTAATCGCTTAATTGGCTGTTTCGAATTTTCTGGAGAGATTGTCCCATTCATACTGGAAGGCTGAAAGTCGGTGGCGGACAAAGACTCGATGATAACGTATCATCGGGAGCATGAATCTTCCCTTGTCCCTGGAGCCATCCACCTATGACATGGGCGCCATTGCCACACTCGTGATGAGCACACTGGCACGCCGCCGCACGAAAAAGGCCTGATTCGGTTTGAAACCGAAAAGAAAAGCGGGTGAGGCCAAAGCCTCACCCTTTTTTATTCTGAAACGCTTGTCTTCCGCACGATACTCCGCCAAGAAATGCCAAGGCTACGAAAGCCCGGAATTTGTCAGTAATGTGTCGACCTTTTTTTTCTTAAACATTTCCACAAGTGCTTGAAAACTCTAACTCCTGAGCCTCCAGAAGCTAATTTGTATTTCCAATCGTTTCATCAGACCATTACCACAGGGTCAGTGGGATCGATAAGTTCGAGGATGTGATTTTCTGAGCTCTTATGAAACAGCTACGGAACATTAAGGGAATCAAGACCGGGCTTGGAGGAAGCGTGCTTCCTTCGGGTTTTATTCCCGCGTATCCCGCACGATAATCTTGCCCGACATGTCGCCCGTGGCAAACTTCCGGCCATCTGAGGTCGCAGAAATCGCATGGACCCGACTTTTATGATCCATAATCGTACCCAGAGGCTCCCAAGTTTCGGTCTCATAAAGAATCACTCGATTGTCGCCGCCTGATGCAATGAGATTTTTACCATCCGTGGTGAACCCCAACGACCAGACCGACCCAAATGTCGTCTCGGTATCCACTTGCTTTTGAAGCATTCGTGTCTCGGACGAGATTACACCAATTCCACCTTCATTATATCCGGTCACAATTGTTCTGCCATCAGGACTTAATACCATTCGGGTCGGATTATGATTCAGAATCAGCTCTTTGATCAGTTTTCCACCCGGAAAGCTAAAAAACGAAATACTCGAATTGTCGTTTTGCACATTGACGGCAATTTCATGACCCGATTTTGAAAACAGAATATCATAGATTGTTCCATTGATTTGATATTTCTCAACCTTATCGCTACTAACGTCAAAACTCAGAATTTCTTGGCCACCAACACAGACAATCGCACGACCATCAGGGCTCCAGGCTAGTGCCCTTAATTTTTGTTCCGTCAATTGAATTGATTTCAACAGTTTCCATGTTCTGGCATCCCAGATTTTCAAACACCCAGAAAAGTCACAGGCTGCATATTGCGCCCCATCAGGCGAGAATTTGCCGCAAGTGACCAGAGAATCATGCGACTCAAGCAATTTCTGCGTTTTTGTTTTCAGGTCCCACACATGCACCCGATGGTCATCGCCTGTAGAGGCCAAAGTCTCGCCCAATGGATCAAACGCCAGCGACCAGACTTCATTCGTATGATCAAGCTCTAAATCACGGGAAGGAGGCTGATCAGGATTCCAGATCCAAATCCGATCATAAAAAGCCCATTTCCCATAAACACGGCCATCGGGCAAGAAACCGACTTGGCCAAACGATCGCATTTTATTATGAAATTCTGCGTATGGCTTCGATTCACCAATCTTAATGATATATAGCTTGTTCTGTTGATCGGTCACCAGTAGTCGATCGCTCACTTCATCAATCGCAAGCGATTGTGGGTGGTTATTGCCAGTTCGGTTGGGCCAAATAAAATGATGACGCTCTTTACGATTGACTGTGTCATAAATGTGAATTGTTCCTGTATCCACAGCATATAACACCGCCAGCTTGCCAAGCTGGCTCAGCTCGTACGGTGCAAATGAATTCCATGCATAACCTTCAACGGAGAACTGAACTCCCGTTTTCACCATCTCGTCAGTCATTGTATTATAAATTGCCCAGGAGTATAGCGAGGAAGGTGCTCCTTCAAATTTCAGAAGGCAGGTGATCTTACTGCCATCCAATGACATGCGGGGGCCATGAAAAACCGTATTTACTAAAAACGAACCATTGGCTGGTTTAAGTGGATCGGATTTTATGTCTTGTTTCATACTGTAGTAAAACATTTTTTTTGCTAAAGGCGAATACATGAAGCTTGTATGAGGAGATTTCAGTCTCTCTGTTCTCACACCATCATATTGAATAAAACCGTCTGCATAAGAACTGTCCCGGTAAATCGCAAAGATTGAATCGCTTAAAGTCAGGCTCAAACTTGGATTCTCAAACCTTACAGATTGATCTTCTACTTGAAAATGACCTACCCGCATTGTTGATTTGATGATTGTTGAATTGATGATAAACTTCTTATGCTTGTCATAAGTCGCCTGAACTATCTCACCCATCTTCCACGGCAGATATTCGCGAAAGTTTTCAATTCGATACGTTGTAAATTTCGAGCTAGCCAATCGATTCAGATAATTCCACGACAGATCCTTCAAAACTGAGCCATTGGCGCTTTTCATGTTGCGAGTCTCATCCAGAGTTTCATGGACTGCTTCAATTCGGCCATCAAGCAGGTCGTAATAGCCCAATCTTAGTTTTGAATTATAAGCCATCCGCACCATGCTGTTATCTTTCGCTATCATTTCCTGATTGTGCCCCCATTGATTCACTTTAAACACCATAAAAAAGACCGCCGTGATTGCAACCAGGACCGCCTGATACGGATTACGCCTGGCGTATCGAATGCTGCGATCAAACAGGCTCAAAGGTCGCACCAGCGTCGGCTGCCCCTGCCGGAACCGAATGAGATCATCCTTCAACTCGCCCGGGCTCTGATACCGTTTTTCAGGCTCCACTTCAATCGTCTTCAGTAAAATCGCTCGCAAATCCTCAGGAATGACTTGTTTCAATAAATCCAAGTCCCGGCTCGGGTCTCTTTTCGTAAGATGCACCACGAATCCCAACGTATGCTCAAACTTCCGGAGCCGCACGCCTGCCAGCATCTCGGCCATAATCAGCCCAAGTGCGTAAACATCCGCGCGTATATCCACCCGATCCACGCCATTAAGCACCATCTCAGGCGCCATATAACCTTTCGTGCCAAGCATCATCCCTGAGGCCGATGTGGTCGACACCGGATCTTTCACTGAATAAGCCAGCCCAAAGTCTGTGATGCGCGGATTCAATTCGGTAACAATCGACCGCCTGTCAGCCCCCACTTCGCTGCGTTCTTCCACAATCAAAATATTCGTCGGTTTCAAGTCGCGGTGCACAATTCCATTTAAAAACGCATACTGAAGCGCATCTGCCAAGTCGATTCCCCAACTCACAACAAGATCCACCGCCAACGGCATCTCTTGCAATTCCAGCCATTTCTTTAAATCCTTGCATTTTTGATATTCGCTTGCTATATAGAGATGCTCGCCTTGAATCGAAGTTTCAATCACCTCCACAATCGAACGATGCTTCAGGCCACTTGAAAGCTTGGCTTCCCGATAAAACCGCTTCAAAACCTGCCCTGAATTCATACGATCCGGGCGAGGCAGCTTCAAGGCCACTTCCTGCCCCGACTCGTCGTCCACCGCATGATAAACCACTCCAAATCCACCAAATCCGATCAGAGTTAATATCTTGAACCGGCCAATGATTGTGCCGGGATCCAGAAATGTCAGTTCTGATTCTTCTGTATCCAGAAAATCCGTGGAATCCGGGCTTGGCTTCCCAATCAGGGCACCAGAATCTCTCGCCGCACTTAACTTATTTGATTGAAAAAGTTTCTTGAGGAATAAGTCGAGCCGTACCACTTGTGGATCAAGCTCATCGCCATCCAGATTTTGATCACTCTCAGCTTCATCCATACTCATGACATGCTTTCTTTCAATTCTTGCCTGACCTTTAACAGGGTCCGATAGAGGTTCCCTCTGACCGCGTCTTTACTTAGGCCGACCAGTTCTGCAATTTCGTGAAGTTGGCGGTCTTCAAAATAGCGGAGCTCAAACATCCGACTGCTCAGCGCGTCCAGACTTGTCAGTTTATTCATGATCAACTCCTTTAACTCGATGTTGATCAAGTTTGTCTCCAAACCCGCATCCTCAATCGCAATCGGCCGCACACCATGCCCCTGCGCACGCTGCCGAACTTTATCCGCCCTGGCATGCTTCAATACACGGTGCCGCATCACCGAAATCATCCATTGAAAAACCGCCCGCCTCGGCCGGCCAATTATAGTTGACAAATTCATTACCGTCACCATCAAAGTTTCCTGAACCAGGTCCGATGAACCCAGTCTCTGCCGCAACTTTCGGCCCAACATCGACCGGGCGTTTTTCTTTAACAACTCCCGGCAATAAACGATCTCCGACTCGCTCAGCGGCCCGCCCTCATCCCGGCCAATCTTCATTTCCAATGGTGTCTGCATCTAACCCACCCGACCTTTCAATACTAAGTGGTCTGATCATCAATGGAGACATTAAATCGCATGCAAATCCTGCATATGGCTCCGGTTTGTCCGGACGTTTATTTCTTACTGTAGACAATTTTTACATCACGCAACTCACTTCGCAACCCGGCACATACAAAAAAAGCAAATAAACATTAAAATTTTGGAATGACTCCCATCCCTTGAACCTTTTTGGCTCCCATCGCCATAATAAACCTGATCCCGCTTAGTCCGGCCACATATCTAATGAAAATATTGTCGTCTATCCTCCTGCAATTTCTTCTGTTTTGTTCAAATAAATCAGGCCGGTTCACTGCAATATTGCAATGAACCGGCTTTAAGATTCAAGCTCAGTTACCCGAACTTATTCTCAGGTCAGATTCTAAACGTCTTAGAGTTCAGGCTGGCACCCGCCAGTTTCCCCACGGTATTCGCCTTGCCCGCATAGCTCACTGCTGATATCGCTATAACCGATTGACTCACAGCAGTTTTGATCATCGTACTTTTGACTTGCGCCCCCTTGACTGGCCCGTTCGGCCCATTGTTGGGCTTGGTCCGATAATCCAGCGACGGATGCTCCACAATATCGCCGTTCTTTAATGTCTTCACGCCCGTAAAATAGTTGCTTGGGATGGCCCAGTCAATATACGTGCATGAAGCGGCCTGCACGGGCGGCTCTTCCAGCCCGCCATCGCAGAACTTGTGGTTGAAACCGCCATCAAGGGCCAGAATGTCGTAATTCACAGGGTCTTGCAAAATGTGGCGATAACCCATGTCGTTGCCCTTGCCGCCAAGCACCGTTTCGCGGATTCCATCGTTGCCGGCGTCCAGCAAATTGTTGTTATTTCCACCATCCACTTTGTCAAAGCCATTTCCACCAAACATGGTGTCATTCCCATCGTTTGGCAGCTTCCCATTTCGCGGAGCATGCAGCGTGTTCGCCGTCAGCGGCGTACCGCCCAGCATGACATCGTTGCCCTCGCCGCCATAAATCATGTCGCCGCCGGCCCCGCCCCACATCGTGTCGTTACCCTCCTGGCCAAACATCACGTCGTTGCCATCGTTGACCAGCTTGCCTGCCGCATCCACCAGCGCACCGGCAATCACGTCGTCGCCCAGGCCGCCGATCATGCTATCGTTGCCCGCGTCGAATTGAGTCACGCCGTTGTAAACAAAGACGCCGATCGTGTCCTGCCCATCGCCGCCCCAAAGCTGGTCATTGCCATCGCCACCGTTCAGGAAGTCGTCGCCCGCATCGCCATTGACGGCATCGTTGCCAGCCCCGCCGAAAATCGTGTCCGAACCATCCAGGGCAGGGTCAACTTTCTCGGAATCATCAGGCCCGCCACAAAGGCTGTCGTTACCCGCATCGCCACTGATAAAGTCGGCCCCCAAGCCGCCATGAATCGAATCAAGCCCAAGCCCGCCCAAAATCGAATCATCACCGGCATTGCCTTGAATGACGTCGTTACCATCGCCGCCGTCGATCTTGTCATTACCGTCTCCGCCAAGAATCGAGTCATCACCAGCGTTGCCTGCGATGGAGTCATTGCCCGTCCCGCCGTCAATCGAGTCGTTACCCAAGCCGCCAAGGATCGAATCAGAGCCATCGTTACCAAAAATGATGTCGGCACCGTCGCCACCGTCAACCGTATCGTTGCCAGCCCCGCCCAGAATCGAATCGTCACCAGCGTTGCCTGCGATCGAGTCATCACCCGTCCCGCCGTCAATCGTGTCGTTGCCCAGGCCGCCAAGGATCGAATCGTTGCCGGCATTACCGAATAGGATGTCAGCACCATCGCTGCCATCAATCGTGTCGGCACCAGCCGCACCAAGAATGGAGTCTTCGTCATTGTTGCCGGCGATATAATCGTCGCCAGCCCCGCCGTCTATGGTGTCTTTACCGTCGCCGCCCAGAATGGTGTCGTTATCTTCGTTGCCGAAAATCGTGTCGTTGCCAATTCCGCCATCGATGGTGTCATTGCCAGCCTGGCCGGAAATCCGGTCCTGACCCTCGTTACCAAAGACCACGTCATTGCCATCGCCGGCTTGAACGGAATCGTCGCCCAGGCCACCGGCGATCAAGTCATTGCCCGGTTCGAGGAAATCGCCTGGCAACAAGGGATTCAACGCTGCAATCATAACGCCAATCGTATCTGCCCCGTCGCCACCTTCGATTGAGTCGTTACCGGCTCCACCGTTGATGCTGTCGGCCCCATCGCCGCCAAGTATCGTGTCGTTTCCGCCAGTTGGCGTATAAGGATCAATCACAAATGCGCCAATACCCGTTGCCGTGCCATCGCCCAAGATCAGGTCTTCGCCTTGCAAGCCTTCAATAGAGTCATTACCCAAGCCACCCAGAAGAACATCGTTGCCATCGGTTCCGAAGATCGTATCATCACCGGAGCCACCCATGGCGGTTTGGGCACCGCGAATCAGGTCGTTGCCCGTGCTGCCATCTATTGCAATCCTCATCAACGCTTCAGGCATTATTGCTGGATTTAGAATTGCACTGGAAAGTGCCGAGAGCTGATCATCACCGGCCAGTCCGTTCAGTGTCAGCTTATCGAGCTGATTCGGGCTTGATATCGTTGATAGCATCCATGATCTTGTAACTTGCAAAGTGCCATCCAACGACGAGCTACGAGATGCAATCGGCACGATATTGATATTATCATCATTGTTTGTACCCGCAATAAACACTTCATCAGCGAAAGAGTCAGGGCTCATTGTCTTCGGAGGTGGAACATTATTTACCTGCTTAGGAGAGAGCCCTAAAAATATCGCTGTATTATTAAGCATAGTGCCGGAAAGGTCATACAATCCAAGATTATCCCCACCATCACCTAGATTAATACTCATCTCTGTGATTGATGTCATAGTTGTTATGGCTGCACCATTCGTCGATTTGTTTAGGACGAGTTGGCCAGTGTTTGAACCTATAGAAATATTGTCTGTGTCATTACCCCCAATGAACTGAAACTCGTTCTGGCCAGAACCGCCATCAATCTCCTGACTTCCGTAATCGAACATGTAAATGAACGTATCGTGGTCGTCACCGCCCACAATAATGTCATTGCCTAGGCCTCCTCCGATTGTGTCCATGCCTAATTGACCAAAAATCGTATCATCGCCGGTGCCGCCATATATCTGGTCGTTCCCATCGCCACCGTCAATATATTTGTTATTCTTGTTTTTTGGATCAACTGGAACTTTTACATCGGTCGTGATATAGTCGTCACCACCGCCACCGTAAACTGTATCTTGGCCCCAGCCAAGCAAAATATAATCGTTGCCCAGGCCGGCAAAAATTGCATCGTTCCCAAGACCTCCAAATATGGAGTCATTGCCATCACCGGCATCAATGTAAGCCTCCCCAACAGTCACTTTGAGATTATCGTTTCCTGACCCACCCAGAATCGTAGTGAGGTATGGCGTATCAAGTATTTGAATAACATCGTCACCGTTTCCACTATCTGCATTAATACGCTCAACGCCCGTATAATTCTGAGTGAAGCCGAAGGCCGTTGCAACGACACTGCCGTTCCCCGGATTCGCCGGGTCTAATGGCGAGACGGCGAATTCTTCATTGATTTCGTTGGTAAACTGACCCCGGAGTGCGGCACGCGGCCCCATATTTAGGTTGAGGGTTCCATTGATGACTTCCGCGAGGACCGGCTGTGGTGGAAGTTCATTACCTTTGACATTTGGGTTGCAACCGAGAGACCAATTGTAAATATCGAAACGACTCGCAGGGTATGTTTTCTCACAGTATTTGGGCTCTACGCCATCCCAACTTACGGAAACGCCACATATTATACTTGCGTATCCTTCGATCTTAAAGTATATCGAACCATTAAGATCTATAACGCACCCCGACTTGAGCTTATTGCTCAAACCGTCGAAATAAATTGGGTTCCCGGAGTCAAGAGTGGCGGACAAGTCCGAGACTATCCCGCCTTTGACACCGGCACTAACTATCGATCGATTGCCGAGAACGGCATAAATATTTGCAGTAGTAACTAGCTTGAATAATGGACTCGAGGGTGGAGTCTGAATATAAAATCCGTTTTCAGGATGACTAGGATTCGATATTATGCCTGTGGTGTCTAGGCCAAATACTAGGCCACCCGAGAATTCGATCTTCAATGTTCCCTGAACTTGCGCCGGGAATGGTCCAATTAAAAAATTAAATTCAAAAAGTGGTTTTTCGGACGATGACAACTTAAAATCCGTCGAAAATGTGACTAGTTTGGCTGGCTGACCAAGCAGCATCTTAAATGGTTCGAGAGGATTGTCTTTAGATGGAAAGATCGGTAGTTTGATACCGATTTTATCAAGCATACCGAAAAAATCCGACTGCTTTTCCGCATCTCCGAAGGAACCTTCCGAAGATTGCGCGTTGTCACCATTCACAATTTGTAACTGACTTATATTAGACGTCGGTATTTGGATATCGAATCCCGTTTGCTTCTTCAAATCTAGTTTACCCAGATATACGACACCTGACGCAGAGGCTTTTTTTGCAGCCTCATAGAGGCCTACTAGGTCATCCAATTGTTTTAGAAATTTCGATGCTTTAACGTATTGCTCATCGTTTGAACTATCAAGGATTTTATTTAACATAAAAAGTATCGATTTATTAACTAAAGGAATCTCTTTTTTAAACGGCTCAATGATCTTCATGAACGAACCAGCGAACTTATCAAGATATTCGCTAACAGGTTCCATCATTCCTTGAATCGTGGTGCCTAGATTCAATTCAATCTTAGGAAATGAAGCTGTCAATGATCCGTAAGTTACGAACGACTTATCAGTCGTGGAATAACTTGTGTTTAAACCGAAATCCCAGGCAAAATGAAATTGTGTCTGAAGTGTAGGATTTAAACCAGGATTTGGAACTCCTTTATCATCAAATCCGAGGAAATTTGCGTTGATTCCTAAATCCGCATTCACCGTTCCATTGACTTTGGGAGCCAATTTAAACTGATTTGAAGTCGCGCTAACAATGTCAACGTCGATTCCGAATGCTGCATTCGTCGAGCCTGCGCCTGCATATTTCGTTATATTGACTTTGAGTGGTCCAATATTTCCATTTGCATTGAGTTTTGCGACATCAACAGTGATATCGAAATGAATCTCATCAGCGCCTGTCGTAAGGTATTCAAACGTATTGTCAGTGACATTCACATTGACAAGCACTTTGTAATTTAGCGTCGCATCTATATTTCCTACTGCTTTTAGATTTAATGCGGGGATACCAAGATCAAAAGGAAGTGCGCCAAGTGCCTTAGCGCCTTCAATGAAAAACTTTATGTTGGCGTTACTGACAGTAACATCGCCTGGTGCAACCCCAAAAGCTGCTGCGATAGCTGTCTTTACGGAGGAGGCATCAGAAAGACTACCAGGAATTCCGCCTGCTTTCGCCATTAAGCTTGTGTATCCTGGCGAATTCTGATCAAAGATTTGAGCGACAGTATTTGTGCTAAGTGCATTACCTAACAAAGGGAATTGCGTCCCTGTAACCTGAGCATTGATGGGCGCTTGAATCCCACTAAAGAAAGTCGTTAATCCTGTTCCAAGTGCATCATAGGCTAATAAAGTTCGCTCCTCCAACCCACCCTCCCAATTCAAAACCACCCGGCGTGAAGCCTTCGATTGGTTCTTGTTCCTGAAACCAACACTCTTACGGCCGCGATTGTTCTTGTTGCTTTGAAACATGGCTGAGTTCCTCTATTCGGCTGTTGTTTGCCGGGCGGGTGTAGAATTCTCGATACAAATCCAGACCTCTTGCCTAGACTCTCTACCTTACCTAGACCCCGAGATGCCCAAAGCGCTCGCGAAATCTTAAATTTTTTTTGAGATTTTTCCAGAAATTCGACGTAAACCCTTTAATTAAAAGTAGATAGATCTTAGAAAAAAGTTTGAGGCCGACCAGTTCAACCCCCCGTTTGGCCTGGCAATCGTCGCTGATCTGCCCCCCGCGACCGTTTTATAAACCAAAAAACGACCCAAGCATGGCCCCTGAAAGATGCGTTCACCGATTCAGGCCCCGCGCTGATGCCTGAGCCCCATCAGCCCAAACCAAAATCGCCCATGCAGGCCAACATGCCGGGCAGAATTTTACCAAACCCAGAAAACGCACAAAGCCCTTGTCAAACGCAATTCTGCTCAAACAAACGGCCCAGCCCCTAAACCAACCCGGCGATGGATCAAATCAACCAACCGTCATAACCGATACAAACAAACTTGCGAAGCCAAAAAATTGGCTTCGCAAATCGAGTCAATCAGGTGAACCCAACGATCAATCAGGGGTAGTAATAGTATGGAACGCGTCCGCTTATATCCCTTTGAAAGATGAACTGATCCCTCTCAAGCTGTTGCTCTCTATTATTGATATTAATAATGTCACTAATGACCCCAAGTGGATTCCCATTTCGGATATCTATTCCCATTTGATTATATCCGTTTTGGACCCCTATTTGGTCTTGTCTAATTCGATTGATGTCTTGCTGAATCACCCAATTCGGCGCCATTGTACCGTTAGGCTGAATGATGTAGTTGTAACCGCCATAATTGATCGCCGTGCCCGCTGCATATCCACCGTATTCGGCCGGAACTTGATAGTATTGAGTCGGCTGCGTTGGCTGCGTCAGCTGAACAACCTGCGGAACCTGGGCTGGCTGCGAAGCGGCCAAGAGCATTGTCGCATTGGGCTGAACGACATAATTGTAACCGCCGTATGTGATGAGCGTTCCTGAAGGATACGCTTCAAAACCCGCAGGGATTTGATAGGGCACACCAGCAGCGGGAGCCTGGGCAAAGCTGATTGAGGGCAAGCTCAAAAAGACAACGGACACCACGAACGTTGCAACTCTCATGATGAATCTCCTATGGTAAATCGGTTATCGAATACGTTAATGGACTACATCTTTATAAGTGCCTGAGATTCCAAAATCGCTCGCAATTTCTTTAAAATTTTCTAAAAAACTTTTTTCTATTAACCTTGTACCTTTACAAACAGGGGATATCGATCCCTTAGTAAACCACTGACCGATCGACGCTGGCACCCGATCGGCAAGCAATCGCCCTTGATCTGCCCCCTCAGCAAACATTTACAAAACCAAGCCGCCCGAGCAGCATGGCCCAGGCGGCTTTTTGTGCCGCCGTTGATTCAAGTCAGTCCTTCTCCACCGGCCAAGCGGGTTGGGCCGGCAGCAGGGCTTCAAATTCGGCGATGCGGGCCGCCATGTATGTGCCGCCGTATGTGCCGGCAAAGAAGTGGGGCAGGGCTTCGCGGTAGAGCCGCTCCCACGAG
>CAMBEP010000031.1 GCA_945865635.1 Candidatus Kuenenia stuttgartensis | reverse complement strand
AATCATGACGAACGTAACCCCTTGTAGTGAATAGGGATATCATACCAAAACCGCCATCTAAAATCAAGTGCAAAACATTGATTTAACACAAGAATACAGAAGAAGTTACGGCGTAAAAACAGGCTTGTTTAGTTTTGGCGGGGACGTCTTGTAAACATTCTTTTCCACACCGATGTTATAACTATTTCTAATATATTGGATTCTGCAATCTGCAAATGCCTTAATCTCAATATCTGGGGTCGAATCTGTTGAAGCGTTATCAAGAACAACTATTCTAACCTTACTCATTAATTGGTGCATGCGAATTGATTGAACTAAGTAATTTAATGTCTCTGGTAGGACAGCAGCGCGATTATATGTTGGAATTACGATTTGCAAGAAATCACTCGCCATAATCACACCTGTTAGATACTTGTGAAGGGATTACTGTTCAAGCCTATGATCATTACACCCATGTTAAGACTTCTTGTTTAAAAAAACATTTAACCCATTGACATGGCCGAAAACTCTGGAAAAACCTAGAGTTTGAGCAGCTTCTGCAGCGGATTTAACGCACCCGAAATTGAGTTGAGGATTGCTGTCATCAAAAAGCACAAACCCACCTGGAAGTAAGTGCTTGGCGACGTTTTCGAAGTCCATTTTGGCGGCTTCGTAGGTATGAGCACCGTCAATATAGGCAAAGCTGATCGGACCGCCCAGTTTAACCTTATTGCCAAAGACGTCAGAAACGGTGGCCTGATCGTCCCACATTTTGAAAAAGTCGTCTGAGAAAGCCTCAATCGAAATCGGCATGTTTTGCTCGCAAAAGAGCGAGACGTTTTTCTTGTAAGTTTCCACGCAATACTGGCGATAAACCGGCCTGGACCCGTCAAAGAACCCACCCACTGGCTTTTCAGTACCTTCAAAGTGCCAAGGGTCAGCATTATAAAGCCGGTTGGTTCGACCCAGCCGGGTCAGGTAATAAGAGAGAACGCTGACTGATACACCCAAAAACGAGCCGATCTCGATCACCGCACCGCCATCAGGCATGTGGCGAATGGCATGATTAAAGCACTGGCTATTACCATCGCCGACATTCAACCACCCGCCCACCATTTGAATCACCCAGCGAAGATATTCGTCATGGTTGACCAAGTGGGTCGCAATCGTGAAATCAAGTTGATCCAGCATGGCCTGGGGAAGGCGTGATCGAACCAGAGTTTCAAGAGATTGAACTCGGGTATTTTCCTGACGTCTCAGGCTGGTTGTCATTAGAATTCGAGCGATGGACTCTGCCGAAGCTGAAGCCAGATCGGTTGTTGCGGCCAAAGCATCCAAAAGGTCCTGCCTCGGCCAGTCACCGATGGGCAGCTCAAGCGTTGCGGGAGCCGTTGTGTTGAGTATCTCAAGAATCGATCCAGCAGAAGCATTTGAGGCAAGTGACATGGAAGCTGTCCTGATAAGTCTGATGAGGCACGAATGCCGAATATTTGTGTGGAGTCTACGATATATTTTTTGATTGCGAGAGAGATTCTCAAATAATTTGAGAAAATATGGCTATCGAGTTGATTCAAGCTCCTCAAAAAATTGGCTGGCCTGAGCATAAGTTTCAGGCAGACCAATATCGAGGAAAGGGCCTTCTGCTTGGTACGCAAAAAGACCTTGTTCCACCCAAACCGGAAAAATCTCCCGTTCCAGCGAAATGGTCTGGCCGGCTGGAATAGACCTGAGGGCTGCGGATGGAACGAGGTAAATCCCGGCGTTGATCGATCCGGCCCCGCCTGCCTGTTTCTCCTCAAATCTCATGATCCGCTGGTCGGGTCCAGTCAACACACGGCCATATCGGCCGGCATCAGGCACACAGATCACGGCGATCGTCCCCACCCCAGATTGTCGGTTATGAAACTCAACCATACCGTGCAAGTCTAGTTGACAGAAAGAATCGCCATTGAAGACCAGAGTATGACTGCTTTGCACAAGCAAGCTGGCCAGTTGAAGGCCTCCGCCGGTGCCCAGAGGCTGGGCTTCCTTGCTGTAAAGGATTTCCATCGATTTGTAACGCGAGCCGATCACATCTTCCACCATGTCGGCCATGTAACCCACGGCGAGGATCGTTCGGCGGATACCGGCACTTACCAGGCGATCCAGCAGAAATGTCAAAACAGGGCGGCCCAAAACTTCCGCAAGCACTTTCGGGCGGTCAGAAACGACCGAACTCAACCGGGTGCCGCGGCCCCCGGCCAGGACGATTGCGTCCGTATAATTGAGTTCGACCATATAGAGTTAGCCTGAAAGGTAAGCCTGCAAAGTGGTTGTGGAATAGGTTGATCAGGCGTTTTTGAACGTGCTTCGGGCCATCATGCGATAGCCCTTGATCAGTTCGGGAATGCCTTGTTCGAGGGTATGAATGGCTTCAAACCCGGCATCACGCAAGCGTTGGTTTGAGACAACATAGTTGCGTTTGTCAGGGTCTTGCCCGATCTCGGAATGGACAATGTGGAACTTGGGCAGGTATTCCTTGACCTTTTCGGCCAGTTCGCCCTTGGAGAGGTTGGCCAGATCAAGCCCGGCGTTGTAGGGGCGGCCCTTCATGGCTTCAAAGTTCTTCACGCTGTGGACGAAGGCTCGTGCAACGTCGCGAACGTGGATGTAATTGCGTTTGAAGTGATGTTCAAACAGCACGATGTAGCCGTCAAAAAGAGCTGTGTAGACAAAGTGGTTCACAAGCAGGTCGAGCCGCATGCGGGGCGACATCCCAAAGACCGTGGCCAGACGGAGCGACATGGTGTTTGGGCTGTTGAGCAATTCCTGCTCGGCCTGAACCTTGGTTTTACCGTAGATGGAGATGGGCTCCAGAGGCGTTTCTTCGGTGCAGAAGACATCCCCCGTAGTGATGCCATAACCACTGTTGGTGTTGGGGTAGATGACAGGTTGCGATGGACTTCGGAGTTTATTGATGAGCCGAATGGCGTCGAAGTTGGTGGATTCCGCCAGGAACGGGTCACTATCGCAGGCTGAGGCACCGACGACGGCGGCAAGCGGAATGATAATATCGGCAGCATTGACGAGCCGGGCCATCAGTTTTTCGTCTCGGACATCGCCTTTGACGAAATCAAAATTCGGATTGGCGCAGAGGTGAAACGGGCCGTTTTGATTCCAGAGGAGACGATCGACCACGGTCACACGATAGCCTTCCTCAAGCAGATAGCCGCAGAGGATGGATCCGAGGTATCCGAAACCGCCGGTGACAAGAACATGCTGGGACATTGTGAAAGAAGTTCCTTGAAAATAGCAGGAAATGATGGAATGGATTTCAATGCTTATGAAATCTCTATTGTTTAATCTTCATACCATCTTCGATCAAGCGTATTGACGATCAAGAGTTTTAGAAGCCATCTCTCTGATATGCTCCACGGTTGGGGCGCCGAATTTTTTCTCGACCATGTTAAGGTAATTCGGGTTTGCGTAATAGGACTGGAAGGCTTGATCCCTGAAACGCAGAACTTCCGATCCACTCAAATAATTGGTTGGAAGAGGAAGTGTGTCGTAGGCATGTTGCGAGTAGCCTGCCCAGCTATCTGGCAATCTCCAATTGTTTGAAAGGGCTGTTTGATACAAGGGCGAGCCAGGGTAAGCCATCGCACAATAGAAATTGGCAAATTCGCAGTTCAGTCGAATGGCCATGTCCAGTGTTTCCTGCATGGTGTCATGATTATCTTCGGGCAAGCCAAAGATATAATTGCCAATGACATAAATTCCATGGTCCCAGACTCTTGTAAGCGTATCGACAATGTCATTCTGATCAAAGCCCTTTTGCACGTCGTCACGGACCTTGGCGTTGGCGGCTTCTATGCCGAAGGCCAGCCAATTGACTCCTGCTTGTTTGAGCTTTGGCAGCATACCTTCTTTGACAGTGTCCACGCGTGCATAGGCCCAGATGTTGAGATCAAGGCCGCGGCGAGTGATCTCTTCGCAAATCCCATCCACGTGTCTTTTATTGAGGACGAACATTTCATCCGCAAATTTGACATTCCGAACCCCAAAATTCTTTACGAGAAATTCGAGTTCATCGCCAACACGTTTGGGGCTCCAGAATCGGTAGCTATTTGTGGTGGCACGCATGCCAAGTGCATTTTCGCCACTTTTGAATGGAGCTTGAATGCAACAGAAGGTGCATTTGTAAGGGCAACCAAGAGTCGTATAAATCGATGCATATGGCGAGCGAGCCAGATCGCCACCGGAGTTATGGTTGCCAAGACAGTGCCAGTTATGAGCCCTGTAACGGTCCATTGGGAGAAGGTCCCAGGCGATACCTGGCATCTCGCCGTCAAGGTCACTGACAAGCGGGGCTCTGCGAATTGGGGTCGCAATTTGACCACCAGATCGGAAATAAAGGTCAGCGACTTTCGAATAATCGGATTCGTTGGCTTTTAGTGCCTGGACCAATTCGACGAGCGTGACCAAACCTTCCCCACCACTTGCAAAGTCGGCAACTTCTTCACGGAGGGTTCGTTCAGGCAATGATGCAACGTGTCCACCGACCATCATGATCTTTTGCTTTGGTGAAAGTTGCTTTATCGCTTGGCAGACAGCCCCGGAAGCAGGCATGATCTGTGTGGATGCAGAAGGCTGCTGGCCATAGACCACCACTGCCACAAGCGTTGGATTGAGGTCTATGGCTCGTTGAGCCGTTTCATCGGCAGACAGATTTTCAGCCTGAGCGTCGATGATCTCGACAGAAAGCCCTTTACCGCGGGCGTAAGTGGCCATGAGCCCAGCCCAAACAGGTGGTTCGATGGCGGCCAATTCACTCGCAAGCGATTGATAGACGCGTTTGTTGCTCGATGGATTGATCAGAACCAGGTCTGGGCAAACTTTCCGAATCATGGAATTTCCTCGCTTACAGGCTGTTCAGAACGTTACAGAGTTCCAGAATCAGTTCAGGATCTAAAACTGGATAGTTACCGATGTAGAAACCAAAGAAGTGAACGTGTTCCACGGCTGGATATTTCATGGCTTCGTGTTCGCCGACAAGCCGCTTCAGGTATGGCTGACGCAGTTGATTGCCTCCTCCGGAAGTCCCACGGCGGAATTCAACCTTGAGTTCCCGCAGTTTTTGCATGACTCGATCACGCAAACCTTCATCAGCTTCTTTGATCACCAGTGTGAAGGCATAGTTTGAACTGCCTTCGGTGACGAAATCCGTGAAATATTTGCTGGAGTCAAGATTGTTGAGAAAAAGCTTGAGATTCCGGGTACGTAGTTCGTTGTTGGCATCGAGTCTTGGCAACTGATTCAGGCCGAGAACTGCGTTGATCTCAGTGGAACGGACATTGTAAGCCGGGAAGGCGAAGATGAAGTCCGGATTCAGGTCGGGGTGTTGTTCGTAGTAGGGTGTTTTATACGAATCGTCGCTGCATTCACGCACCATGCCGTGGGAGCGGAACATGCGCAGAATTTCATAAAGCCGGCGATCGTCTGTGCAAACCATACCACCTTCGATGGTGCTGAGGTGGTGGGCGTAATAGAACGAGAAATTGCTCATGAGGGATAGGGAACCGAGCTTTTTGCCGTTCATAGTCGCGCCATGCGATTCGCAGACATCTTCGATAAGTGGCACGCCACGGGCCTGTAATTCGGCCAGTAACTCAGGGCTGAGTGCATTGTAACCAAGAATGTGCGTCATAAAGACGGCCTTGGTATTGGGCGTAATTTTTTCAAGCACCTGGCGATGGTCCATACCGAGCGTTTTCGGGTCGATATCGACGAAAACTGGCGTAAAACCATTTTGGAGAACGGCTGCAATATCTGAGACCCAGGTGAGCGGCGGTACGATGACTTCACCCGTGCCAGCCACTTCCCGCAGGGCACCCATGGTGATCTGATTTGCAGATGATCCTGAGTTGACAAAGACGCTGTACTTGACGCCCAGCCATTCGGACCAAGCCTTTTCAAATGCTCGAACCTGGTTGGACTGCGTCAGTATCGGGTCGCCTTCGGAGAGAAACTTGATCACGGCGTCGAGGTCATCTCGCGTGATGTTGTTCTTCATCAGCGGCCAGTCGAGCTTACGTGACGTAGGAGAGTTAGCTGGCATTGAAAGTCCCTGTCAGAGCAATGCGGTGTTGGGTCTTGAATTCACAATAGAGTAGAAATCGAGCTCAAAAAGGGCCTTTGAATTCGAGGATCTCTGGTGCATCCACGATTTCCGGCTTCCAATGCTCCTTAGAGCCTCGAACAAGGCTGAATGCCGATGAGGCTATGCCAGCCGCATCAGGATAGTATTGTTTTTCGAGGTTTTTTGTGGTCGGGCAAGGCACTGGGGCAAAACCCATTCGCTGAAATTTAAAGACTTTCTTGCCTTGTAACCGTTCACCAACGGCAGCAACAATTTCAGCGCTTGCACCAGTGAATGTCCAGCCAGAATCAACCACGAGCAAGGCACCGGTTCGTTCTACTGAGTTAGCAATCGTGTCTACGTCCAAGGGGCTGAGCCAAACAGGATCAATAACCTCTGCATGAATTCCCACCTGTTCAAGGCAGACTTTAGCCCTCATGCATTCGACAACAGCATGGGAAATACCAACGATTGTCACATCGTCGCCTTTTGCCAAGACACGTGCCTGGCCAGTCGGAACCGTGTAAGATTCTTCGGGAACGTGTCCCGTTTGGAAATGGACCATACGGTGTTCTACAAACATGACGGGATTATCATCCCGAATACTGGCGATTAGACAGCCCTTGGCGTCGTACGGAGTCGTCGGTGCTACAACTCTTAATCCAGGAATATGCATGAAAAGCGAATGCAATCCCTGTGAGTGTTGGGCGCCTTGACCCCAGCTCCGTCCTATAACAGAACGGATGACAATAGGTACTGAAATGGCCCCGCCATACATGTAATGACTTTTAGCAGCAATATTGACGATTTGGTTCATGGCTAATAACATGAAATCCATACGAATATGAGTATGAATAGGCCTCATTCCGGCCATGGCTGCGCCGATTGCAATGCCGGTCATACCTTCTTCGGCGAGTGGGGTATCGAACACACGATTTGGCCCGAAGCGTTCCACTAAGCCTTTGGTTGTACCATACATACCTTTGAAATCGTCTATGCCTTGACCCATTACGAAAACGTTTGAGTCGCGAGTCATCTCCTGTTCGATGGCTTCGTGTAAGGCTTGGGAATAACTGCGAGTTCTCTGTGTTTGCATTCTTTCGCGCCTTGATTCTGAAGTGCCGAGGAATCAGCTACCATATTGCTCAGGCAGTGGGACTGAATCCGAACGAGTGTATTTGATTTCAATGAGTCCGAAATATGTCGCTTAACAGTTCTGAGTCCGGTGGCAATTCAGCTGATTCTGCAAAAGCAAAAGCTTCAGCAATCTCTGCCTCCACGGCAATTTCGATACGACGACGGTCTTCTTCGGAAAGCTTGTTTCCAACCACTTGAACCTGATCATTTGCCAGCCAAGGCTCTGCTTCTTCCTTTTTGCGGTAACCAACCCCGAAATCGTCGTTGGGGCCAACGTGCTCTTTCCAGCGATAGCACATAATCTCAAAAAATCTTGGGCCACCACCGTTTCGAATCTCTTCAACAGCTTTGCCCACAGACTGGATGATTTCTTCAATATTCATTCCTTCAAGTTTAATTGCAGGAATACCGTGAGCTTGGGCCATCGCTGTGATTTCCGGCCCACCCCTTCGAGCTGATTCTGTGGAGTGGATTGCATAGTAGTTGTTTTCACAGATAAAAACCACAGGCAATTTTTTAAGAGATGCAAAGTTCAGCGCTTCGTGAAAAACACCTTCTTCTGTTGCACCATCGCCAAAGAAGCAGGCAACAACGGTGTCTTTGCCTCGAGTTTTTTCAGCAAAGGCATAGCCAACAGAAGTTGGAATTGTTGAGGAGACCACCGCAGAGGCACCCATCACGCCTGCCGATGTGTCGATCAAGTGCATTGAACCGGCTTTACCTTTTGCACAACCGGCGAATTTTCCGTAAAGCTCAGCAATCATTGCTTTTAAATTGCCACCCTTGGCTAGATAAAGTGCATGGCAACGATATGTCCCGAACACGACATCTTCTGGTCGAAGTGTTGCACAGACTCCAACTGAAATCGCTTCTTGACCGATGGATAGGTGGACAGGACTCATGATCTTGTCAGATGGGTAAACCCGAGCGATCTCCTCTTCGACCCGTCGAATCAAAAATAGAGAGCGAAATAGTCGATCGATCATATACGGACCTCTTGATCTGGAGACTCTGTCAGAAATGCCTTGTAAGTTGCTTCAAGCCCGACTTGGAACGAAGTGCGTGGCGACCAGCCTAGCGACGACAGCCGACTGGCATCGAGTGATTTGAGGGGCATTCCATCGGGACGGTTCAATTCGAACTCCAACTCTCCAGTATAGCCTACAACATGGCAGACCATTTGGGCCAGTTCTCGAATAGAAACGTCGGTTCCACCAGCCAGATTGATCGGTTGTTCGTCCGAATAATGGCGGAGAGTAAAGAGGCATGCATCTGCGATATCGTCAGCAAAAAGAAATTCCCGTCGAGCCTGACCCGTGCCCCAAACCGTCAGTTGTGGCAGGCTGGACTGTTTCGCCTCATGGGCTCTACGTATCAAGGCCCCGATCACATGGGAATCTTCCGGACTGAAATCGTCATGAATGCCAAAACAATTAGCAGGAATGGCCACGATAAAATCGTCGCCATATTGTCGCCTGTAGGCCTGACAAAGCTTGATGCCTGACAGCTTGGCTACGGCGTAAGCCTCATTTGTCGGTTCAAGAGAACCAGTCAGTAGTTGGTCCTCTTTCATCGGTTGGGTGCAGAGCCTTGGATAGCTGCATGAACTCGCAATATACAGCAGTTTCTTGACGCCATGCTTATGTGATGAGTGAATGATGTTTGTCGCACCCATCAGGTTGTCATACATCATCTCAGCCGGATATTTCAAATTCGCGGCGATTCCGCCTGATTTACCACCGGCGTAAATGACATATTCTGGTTTTTCTGACTCAAAAAATGATTCTAATTCGCATGCTTTTTGCAGGTCAAATCCGGTAGTGCCAATTCCTACAACATCCCAGGTATTCTCATTGCGTAGTTGGCGAACAAGAGCTTCCCCTATCAGGGTGTTCTCGCCAGCTACGAATATTTTTGATTTGTGAGGATTATTCATGTGTTTCACAAGTTAGATGTAAGAAGGCTTATCGGTTAATTCGCGAAATTCGTCAATAGTAGCATTTTGACGAATACGGTCTTCATTGGAATAATCCAAGCCAGGGTTGTAATATGCAATTTGACTACCCGAAAACTCAAATCGGAAGGAAACCTGAATTAATCCTGCAAGCTGTTGCGCAACGTTTGCCTGGAACTCAGGCGGTACAAAAAACAGCATGAAACCACCACCACCAGCCCCTAATAACTTACCGCCCAGAGCACCAGCAGAAATTGCTTTGGCGTATAGTTGATCAATATAACTGCTTGAAACCATTGGGCTAAAGCTTCGCTTCGCCTGCCAAGCTTCATTTAAAAGTTCTCCAAATCTACTCAGGTCGTTTGTGCCACATAGGGTCTCAACACCCTCATCAACAAGATCAGAAAGAATTCTTAATTGTCTTCTCCGAGATCCTATATCATCAACGTAGCTACTTGCAACCTCTGACGCTGTTCGCTTAATGCCTGTATAAAAAAGCATCAAATGATCATTTAGCAAGTTGATTCTGCTACGATTCATGATCAATGGTCGAACAACAACATCACCACTTTGAAGAAAACGTACATGATCAAGTCCACCGTACGCCGCCATCACCTGATCCTGCGAGCCAACAGTTTCGCTGAGTACGGTTTGCTCGATATGAATTGCTTCCGTAGCGAGTTGGTGCTTACTCACCATTCGACCTTGGAGAGAATGCAAGGCGTGAAGAAGTCCTACTGTGAATGCTGAACTCGAGCCCATACCACTTCGTGCCGGTAAATCACCATCATGATGAAGTTCAATCCCACGCTCAATTCCAAGAAACTTCAACGTTTCTCGTACTGATGGGTGAATTATATCATCAACATGATTAATCATTTCTATTTTTGAGTAGACAATTCGATAGCGATGCTCAAAAAAAGGAGGGAGATAGCGACATGTGAGATAACAATACTTGTCAATCGTCGCAGCAAGTACAGCTCCACCATGATTTAAATACCAAGAGGGGTAGTCAGTGCCACCCCCAAAAAAGGAAATTCTGTATGGAGTGCGAGAAATGATCATGATCTTTGGACTGCAGAGGTGAATGATTACTTTTTTGCAGTAATCAGCTTGGGAGGTATTCCACGCAAAACAGATCCAAAGACCATGTAGAGATCAGGCCGCCTCAACCCACCACAATCGGCTCAGTACCCTTGTAATGGCCGGGGTCGCGGGTCACGTTCTTGATGAATTCGGCGAACTCTTTGGCACCCTTTGGATTGTGCACTGTGGATGGCATATCCACCTTCTTGAGTTGCTCTGCAAAGCTATCACGATATTCCGGTTCGTCAACCAGACGGATCAACTTTTTCATGTAGTCATCGTCTGTCGTCGCAATCAGCTCGTGCATGCCGGCCGAACGCAACATGGCAGGTCCGATCCGGTTGAACCAGCGATAGCCTTCGCGAACCAGTGTTGGTTTACGCAGGTGCAGGTTGTCCGAAACTGTGTTGGAGCCAGCGAACGGGAAAACGTCGATCGCGAAATCGCCTTCTTCCATCAGGCCCATGTAATCTTCATAAGCTACGTGCGGAACGGCTTCCACCCAGGCGTTGGAAAGCTGGCGTGAGAGGTCGTTCAGGAACGCCGCATAGCCCTTGTGAAGGATCGGAGCGTTGCCGGCGAAGACTCGCAGCTTGACCCGGTTCTTGCACTGCTTGAGAGCGTTGTTGACGGTCTCCAGACATCTCCAGTGAATCTTCTGGCCGTACCACGAGCAGTTGATCAGAATTTCGGAACCCGACTTCTTGCGGCCGGTGGGCGTATAGCGAGGAGGTTCGTGAACAGCCCCATAGCCTGGGAGAAGCACCAGACGCTCGGAATAGTTCTGCTGGGCGATGATCGGCAAGTCCACTTCCTGACCACTGATGAAGTAGTCAATCTTGCCACCAAAGGTGCTGGCCGGGTGGCCCGTCATGATCATCTGGACCGGTGCAATGCGCAGGTTCGACATCAGGATCGAAGGCAGGGTCATTCCGATGTCAGGGTAGATGACGGCCGAGAATTCGTTAACCTCGAACGAGCTGGCATCGAGCCGGGCACCGTCGAAGCTGACCTGGCGAACGTCTTTGAACATTGAGGTGTCAAGCTGGTCGGCCGGGCGGATGGAGTGCATCAGGGTCAGGTCGAAGTCTGGCATCAGCGATTCGATGTACTGGCCGAGAGTCCGGTGAACGCTGTGGCCCTTGAACCAGTAATCGCTGAAGACGGCGATTTTGCGAGGGTTGGGCGTGTTGCGGATCGGAACTTGAATGTGGCGCTGGATCGACTGATTGATGATTTCTTTGGCGCGACGCTCTTCAGGGATGCCCAGGTAGGTGCAGCCGAAGTAGAGTTCCTGAACGTCGAAGGCGGGGAGGACGCGATGGTCCATTTGCGAGAGGAAGCGCGACAGGTTGCGGGTGACGCGTTCGTTGCAGTTGCCGCTGAAGACGACCTTCCAGGTTTGGTAGAGCCACTTGCTGGCGAGGTCGGCATTGAGAAGGAGGAGGTTGGCGACGTCGACTTCGATCTCGTTACGAGCCGAGTAGAGGACCATCGTCTTGTAGATTTCCTGCTTCTGTCCACGCACCATAAGAATGTGCTGATCTGTGTTGGAACGCAGGCAGCCGGCGATGACGTTGCCGATCAGGGCATTGTACATCAGGACAGGGAAGGCCACCTGTTCCATGATTTCAAAGTCTGGCTGAACAAAGACGGAGAGGGCCGAGGAAACAATCCGGCCGAGAAACTGGCGTTCGGCATCGTTGATACCAAGAACGTTCAGATTATTGATCGTTTGAAAGAGATGAATAAATGCAGCGTTGTATTGCTGCTGATTACCAGCGGAATAAGCGGCCATGAGATTTTTCAAAATGACATTTGGGTCATTTTGATCTGGTGCAGCCGGAGCCGCTACAACTGGCGGGATGACCAACGGGGGCAAAATGAGGGGCTGTGGTGTGGACATCGGTTTTTCTAGTACGGCCTGAATGGGTGGAATGACAGGGACGGTTGCTGCATCCGCAGCAGGCATCTTTATTGTGGCTGGAGCCTGGTCAGCTTTGGTGGCTGGCTGAGGCTTTTGGCCGCTTGGTGGCTTGTTGAATTTACTCATGCTGCAAATTTCACTGACGTGTGGATTGACACAAAGAAACCAACCTTGGCGTTATGAGACCTCAAACATCCCGTAAGGTCATTCAGATTTGAGTATGATATGCCACATTCAACAGCATGGTAATGCGAAACGTTTCGCATATACTAAACTATTCTGATGAGCAATGGTTGCCACCTTGAACTTGCTTAATTAGACAACCGAAACCAGCTCTTGTCAAGAATCAAATTGGCAGGAGATTGGATTTTTCACGGGATGTTTACCTTAATCAACGAGCCGTAACGGTTGGTTCGGTTAGAACGGTTGTTCCCATGGATTTTGCAAAAAGGGAGAGTTCAAGTGGCTTCGAAAAGCGAATTGATCTGGATAGTGGGGATGATCGTACGGTCGCGGATTCTTGATATAAAAAAGAGGGTTTAAAACGATGATCCAGAGACGGCCCAGCTTGTACTTCCTGAAAAAGCCAAATTCCACAAGTGCGGTGATTCTCCCAACCATGTCGGCATTACCTGGCACTATGGTTCTGGACCGATCTGGTTCAGGGACCCAAGCCATTCTGTCGGTTGCCCTTACGGTGGCTCCAATTGTTAATACAAATGTGACAGTGACATCAAGTGATCCGTCGGTCACTGTTTCACCGTCGGTGGTGGTGTTTGGGCCGGGGTTGCCATTGTCGGCCAACGTGACCGTTACGGGCTCGACAATCGGGCCTGTGAATGTGACTTTGACAGCCACTCCAAGCGATTTGACGATTGCTCCCAAAACGGTTGCAATTACACGTTCGACACTGGCTTTGCCGGTCCAGACGAATTTGGCGATGTGGCTTCGTGCCGATTCTGGCGTTATCAAGCGTGGTGGCACGAATGCTGCTGTTTTGGACGACCCTGTACAGGGTTGGCAGGACTTGTCATCAAACGCTCTGAATCTGTCGCAGGCGACATTAACTTATCAGCCGCTCTATAAGCCAACTGGCATGAACAACTTGCCGGGCGTCACCTTTGACGGTATTGACGACGTCATGACAGGCTCAGATGCATTATTGCCGCTTGGGAAAGCCGATCGTACGGTCGTGATGGTTGCAAAATGGAATATGTTTGTCGCTTCATACGGTGGAATGAGTTGGGGATCCAATACCACCAATGCTGTATTTGGTATGGTAAAATGGTCTGGAACAACTCCACCTGCGACGGTTCAAGGTTGGGCCTTTGACTATGCCAGTTCTTACGTTTTAACAGTGAATACTCCGGTCTTGTGGGTGGTCACACTCTCGGGTGGTTTGCTCAGTCAGCGTATTAATCGGACGAGTGTGATGTCCAATGTGGTGAGTTCACAAAACACGATTTCGGCAAATTTCAGAATGGGTGCTGAAACCAATGCGAGTGGCTTTCAGGGCATCACGTTTAGTGAGGTCGTGGTCTTCAACCGCGCACTGACGGCTACCGAAATCACTCAGATGGAGTCTTATGCGGCACGTTGGAACGTTTGATAAAAGATCAGCAAGATTTATAAACGATCTTGTTGAGTTTTACAGGGGCTGATCCCAGTGTTCTAGTTTGGTTAGCCAGCAATCGTTGGTGAATCAAACCAATCCTGGGATCGGTTTCCAGGTGGTCATGATCTGGCTGAATTCAGGCTGAAGGTTTTGAATCAGACGAACTTGACCGGTGTCGACTGTGCGTTCGAGAATTGTTGCGATGAGGTCTTTGATACCAACAGGGGTATCAGCGGGCGAGCCTGCATCTTTGGCTGACCGTCCGATGACTTGTCCAGGATTTGTGCCGCCTCCATAAATAAAGAGAGGCGCCAGGCCACCCCAATGATCTCGACCCCCGTTGGCGTTGATTTTTGGAGTTCTGCCCATCTCGCCGCAGGCCACTACAAGCACTTTGTCCGATAGGCCGCGTGCATCCAGGTCTTCCACAAGTGCTGACAGTGCATAATCAAGTGGGCCACCCATATAGGACATGCCTTCAGTCATGGTGGCGTTGTTGATGTCCGCATGCATGTCCCAGACGAAGTTGGTGGTGACAGTCACAAATCCAGCGCCTCGCTCGCACAGCCGACGAGCCAGCAGAAGCAGTTTACCGAGACTCTTGGCGTTGTCGGCATAATTTTTATGGTTGTTCCATTTCTTGTTGATCGAGTCGGGCCTGACCAGCGGTGCCGTGTCGTAACGATCCACAAGATGAGGCGACTCCCTGCGGATGTCAAAAGCCTCTTCAAGGCCACCTGAGAGAAGTCGAAATGCCTGATCCCGAAATGGATTATCGCCTGATATCGAGTCCAGAGAATGTTTGATTTTGTCGAATTCCAGCGACATCAATCGCCGCGATTCCAGGCGAGCCCGAGGCACATTGTTTGTAAGCTGACGCAGGTCACCACCGGAACCGGCGGGATCGAACGGAGCGAAGCTTGGATTCAGCGGGCCTGTCGCAGTAAACTTGCCGAACGTCATCTCGCCAGCCTGAGTCGAGGGGTCCACTGACTGAGGAAAGAGCATGATGTTGGTTGGAATGCCTGTCACGGGATGGTTTGTTCCAGAGAGACGGGCAAAAATGCTGCCAAGATTGGCTCCAAATGTGTCTCGGCCAACAATTGGCTTTATGTCGTGATTGCCATCGCCAGTGGCAAACGAGCGAACGATCGAAAACCTGTCGCTGATCGCTGCAAGTTTTGAAAACGAACCACCGAAGTCAATGCCCGGAGTTTTAGTCCTTACAGAGCCGGTTGCGCTTCGGATCCCTTCTGGCATATCCATCTTAGGATCGAAAGTCTCGATCTGGCTCGGGCCGCCGTGAAGGAACAGAAATATGACCGATCTGCCTTTCAGCAATGGGCTATCGGGCTCAGTCAGTGCTTTCACAAGCGGTAAGCCAGAGAGCCCCAGACTTGCCACCAGGCTGGAGGCACCCACACGAAGGAATGACCTGCGAGAACCATTCCCATCGTGGTCGTAGAAAGTGAACATTCTCTCTGGCTTTCCGGTTTAATGTTTTTAATCCATAGCGTTTAGGTCATTTCTTGACTGGGCCATAGCCAGCAACCGGGTTCCCGTCAGGGCCAAGCTTGCCGACTGACCAAAGCAGGCCACGTGTCACAATTTCCTGATAAATGGCGTGTTGCATGGTGCCATTGTTATGGCCCAAAGTTGTTGCAAAAACCTTGGCCTTGCCCGCATTGTTCAGCCAAATCACAGGGTGATTTTTTTTGGTGTCCTCACCATAGGCGGTGGCCAGAGGGGTGGCAGATGGCCAGAACCTGGCTGGCACATAAAGCTCGTCTTTCGGATCCAGCCAAGTGGCTGGTACGCCGGTCATGATGGGATGGTCCTTGGCGACTGTCCGGATGGTAAGGTCGCGATTCTTTTCATGGTAAGTACTTGCCATGCCAAGAGTCTCACGCCAGGCATCCGTCTTGGCAGAACGATAGCTGTGGGTGGAGCAATGGAGCATCACGGCTGGCACCCCGTGCTTGAGATGGGCATTGGCGATGGTTTCCACAAAGGCATCGTCGCTGATTTCGCCAAAGCATTCGTTGTGGACAATCACATCATAATCTTTCCAGAAATCAGGCTTTGCATAGACACTAATTTTGTGACCCCGTGTTTTGTCGCCTTCATGAACAATGTCAAAGACAACATTGGCACGCGATGAGATCGCTTCACTGATGATTTTTTTCTGGTTTTCGTAGTCGTGGCAGCAGCCGCCACAGACCAAAAGGGCACGGATCGGCTTGGTATCCGCAGCCTGAGCCGTCAGAGAGCAAGCCATGAGAAGACCAAAGAGTATGCGAATCATGATCTTAGCACCTATGAATCAGGAATTATTTTGAGAGGGATGGTTTGAGCTGCCATGCTTCGTCGAAGAAGTCGGCTGCAACGATCTTGCCCGGCCAGAGCGGGTTGGGCGGAGTGTCCAGGTTCACAATCGCCCAGTCTGGCAATTTGGGGATCTGGCGAGCATTGTTCAGGTGTGCAAACTCTCGGAATGTGAAACCACTGTTCAGAACCACATAGCGAGACGGTGAAACGGGGTTGGGATAGATCAGAATGGGGGCATGGTTGGCGGAGTCGAACGACTGTTCACCGACTCGGATTTTGCCATCCTTGGTCACGATTGGCAATTGGCCTGCCAGCTTTGCGATAATCGAGTTGGAGGAAGCGTCGCCCCAAAGAATCAAATTCTTTGTAAGCATGTCCTCTGTCGTAACTTCAACATCATTCTTGATGGGAGCCACGCCCCGGAAATGACGCCGCCAATGCTCTTGGGCGTGAACCATCTCGGCTTTCGCCCATTGGTCCATTTTTTCAGATTCAGCTTTACCAGTCGGCCTGACGAACAGAAAACTATCCATAAAAGCATCGTCAACAGGCCCTTGCAATCCATGACGCTTGGCTAGTTTTGTGGCTGGGAGGCCTTCCATCCAGGTGTCGCCCACCTTGCGGAAGCTTGCCGACCAACTCCGGTCGCTCTGAAGCATCGGGCCAGCCAATGCGACTCCGTCGATCACCACCTCATGACCCGTATCAAATGGGCAATCGCCAGGGCCAAAGTTGATCTTTAGACTTGTCACGTTTTGGGTCGTCAGGCGAATTCGGTTATAGCCCGCCTCAATCTTGCCTTGAACCGATGCCTTTTCCCAATGCTCACCCAAGCCGGTTACGGTCAGCCAGGCGGCGGTGGGGTATCGCAGCGTGTAAGTCACAAAGCTGAGGTTGGTTGGAACTCTGTCGCGGCCTTGCTTGACAATGGCGGCCATCCGACGCTCCACCTCTTTGGCGGCCTCAGTTTCATATTTGTGAGCGGTTTTGGGACCAATGATATGGGTCAGTTCAAGTCCGATCTTGGACAAGGCGATCGCCATGATGTCGGCGGCCTGCTTCTGGCTGTCAATCTCTCCGGAATAGGCCACAGTAGGGATCATCCGGAAATTCTCGGCCCATTCATTGCAGTCATAAAGCCGAAACAGCTTTCGCTCCCATTCCGTGGGCTTTATGCTTTCTTTTTGAAAGACTTTGAGAAAATCAGGCGTTTCGCTGAATCCAGCACCGGGGTTGGTTGCGGCAAACGCAGTCGGGTTATGGGCCGCAAAGTGCCAGGCAGAGGCTCCACCCATCGAAAAACCGCGAACTGTGATCCGTTCTTCGTCCACCCTGTGATTGGCTCGAACCATGTCGAGGGCTTCATAAGCGTCGACCTCACCTGCCAATTTGGAGGCGTTGTTATAACGCCCATACGGATGAATCACGATGGTGTCAACCGGCGTAAACTGCCCTTTCTGGGTGTTTCTCTGATTCATAAATGCAAGTTCTGAAAGAACTTCGCCACGACCGTGGAACCAGAAGTCGACCCGATGACGGGCCGAGCCAAACGGGTCGTAGGATTCCGGTACCACCAAGCCGACAGGCTGAACCGAACCGTCAATTTTGGAACGATAGCCCCGAACAACAAGACCCTTGGCACGCAGCCAGGCCGGGTTGCCAGTCTTCAGGCCTGTCGATCGATCCAGCCCTTGCCGGATTAACGTTCGGGCAATCGCAAACTCCTTGACATCAAAAAATTCCTGATAAACAAGGGCATCATTCACGGCCTTGTGATAAATCTCCACATCGGGAAGCAATTGCTGCACGATTGGGTTATTCATCTTGGCCAAAACATCAATCTGGACTTTTAATTCTGCCAGTCCAGCCTCAAGTTCGGCTCTGATATCGGCAGGAACTTCCACTCCAAGCTTTGGAATCCGCCTGACGTTTGTAGGGATGTTGTCAACTGGCCCATCGGCTTTAATCAGGTGGCTAAAACCAGCCAGGCTGATCAATTGCAGCATCAGAAAAGAAAAACGCAGTCGCATGCTGTATCCTTGGTTGAGTGGATTTTATTGGAGCGAGGGGGCGGAAAGGGGGGGGCGTAATTCGGTTCACAGGCTGTAGAAGACAGAGGCCAGATTACAGCTCACCATCAAGGCCGAGTTGGTGAAAATAGTGGGTGGTGCTGTACTGACTTTCCAGCAGTTGGTCGATGGTAGGCTCGCCGCGCATGGCTTTTCCGATGACTTTGAGAGTCGCTTCCCTGTGTACTTCAAAGAGCGACTGGTGGTCGACGTTTTCGACGTCCAAAACGGCAGGATCGAGCCAGACGGAATAGATAATTCCAAGGTCATTGGCTTTTTCTTTGGGAATGATCCCTTCACGAACCGCATCAAGAACACCATTTGCGATGGCAGCCTGGACGGTACCCATCAAAATATTTGTGTATTTCGTAGACTTTACGGTCACTTTGCTGACCATGACCGTGGCAGGCTTGACTTGCATGTCGCTACTGAGGATCGCAAAAACGCGAGAGTGACCCTTGACCTGATCGCCGATCAGGTTCGCCAGAGCGGCACCGACCGGGCCATCAAGTTCGCCAATCACGACTTCAGGCTCAGCACAAAGATACGAAGGTTCGCGTTCCACAAGAGCTTCGCCAGTGCGAAGGATAATACGATCGGACATGATTGCGGATACCTTTGAACAGCAGAAATGGCTGGGTGTCATCGAGATGATTCATGAAGAGGTACAACAAATCCATTTGGTGTACCCATCAAGTTGAGGCAGGATGAAGTTGATTATGACACGCAAGCGGATGAGTTGCCAGTGGATTCAGGCTTGAAGCCACTGGGTTTTATCTTAAAAAAGTTGAAAAACAGCGTCAATTAAACGGTTGACGGGATTTCCCATATCAATCTGGGTCTGAAACCGGCAGAATCGGCCGCAACACAAGCGAACTTGATGCCTTGAATGGTACCCTGAGGCACGCTTTGCCATTGAGCCTGAGTGTGGATATGGCCAAATACGCAAACGCTGACCCCGGCCTGGCTCATGAGTTCCACAACATTGTCAGGCCTTCCCCAGCGATCAAATGGAGGGTGGTGCCAAAGCACAAGAATTGGTTTGGGAGGGCCATCCGTGGGTTGCAAGGCCTTAGCTTGATCAAGGGATCGCTTGAGCTTCTCAATACTCTGCTTGGCCTTGCTGTCAATTTCCAATTGGATATTCGTTGGATCATCCGGAGTGGGTTGAGATCGTGCACCTGCAATAATCACACGCCCAAGATCGATCGCATTGCCATCGATTGCAAATTGATTGGGGCGCAAGATTCGCTGAACGCCCGACATGCGACCAAACCAATGGTCATGGTTACCAGGGCTGAGTACGTGCGCGGCACCCGCTCGCTTGGAAAGCCATGCCAAGTCTCTTTGCACGGAAGCATGGGACTTGGCTGCCGAAATATCGCCTGGGAGAACGACGATATCATTGCGCTTGACTGTCTCAGACCAAGCCTGAGAAATCTTGCGGGCATTCTTTAGCCAAGGCGGTTCATTTGATGGAGAAATGAAGGCCATTTCGGCTGGCATGGAGCCGAAACTAAGGTGAAAATCAGACAACCCCCAGATGCGAATCGGGGGTTGTCCTGTCAAATTGTTATTCAAAACCATTCCGGTATCACTCAATGAGGAATGGTTCAACGAACAGCAGTTTCAATCGCTCGCGGCACGATAATGAGATCTTTCTTCAGATCAGTCGGCTGGCTCGACAAAGTGATCACCGTTTTGGATCGCAGAATCGCCCTGACCGTTTCGTCAACTGAAGGGCTCATCCAATCAAGCAGGAACGGTGAGGGCAGAACACCCAACGCCACAGTGAAGAATACAAGCGGAGCAGCAATGATGATTTCACGCTTGGTAAGGTCTGGATAGGACCCGGTATGAGCATCGTCGCCATGAGCGTGGTCATCGTGCCCATGGGCTGCTCCATGGGAGTGAGCGTCAGAAGCACCTGCTGGCTTGCCAAGGAAAACTCGCTGAAGGGTCCAGAGCACATAGGCTGCTGTGAGAATTACAGCAGAAGCCGCCAAAATACCAATCGTCATGTCAAATTTGAAGGCAGCCAACACGACGAAGACTTCGGCAACGAATCCGCAAAGGCCGGGCAAGCCCATGGATCCAAAGAAGATCAGAAACGAGATGCCGGCATACACAGGCATCGTTGCAAACAAGCCGCCAAACTTGTTCAAATCACGAGTGTGGGCCCGCTCATAAATGACGCCGACCAGAAAAAACATTCCGGTCGAGGTGATCCCGTGGGCGATCATCATGAACATGGCACCATTGACGCCGTAGCTATAGATGCGGGCATCACCCGTCATGCTCATGGCCGCCATGCCAAGCGTCACGTAGCCCATGTGGCTTACAGAGCTGTAAGCCACCAGTTTTTTGAAGTCGGTCTGGGCCATTGCAGCCAAGGCGCCGTAAATGATACTGAAGACAGCAAGCAGAGCGACAAAGTATGAGAGTTCCTGAGCGCCACCGGGAGCGAGCGGCCATGCCATTCGGATCATCCCGTAGCCACCAATTTTTAGCAAAATTCCCGCCAGGATCATACTGATTGGAGTCGGTGCCTGAACGTGGGCATCCGGAAGCCAAGTATGAAACGGAAAGCTGGGGAGTTTGACGCAGAAGCCAACCAGAAACAGAGCGAAGATGACCGTCTGGATCGATCGACCGTAAAATTCGGTCTTGGTCGCTGCCTGAGTCAACTTCACGATGTCAAATGTATGTGCTCTGAATCCAACTTGCTCAAGATTCATCGAGATGGACGTGACCTCAACCACTGTGGCTGGGTTGTCGCCAGGCCAGAAGTAAAGAATCAGAATCGCAACCAGAATGAAAACGGAACCGAAAAGTGTGTAGAGTAGGAACTTGATGGCGGCATATTCGCGGTTTTCACCACCCCAGATGCCAATCAGGAAGTACATCGGCAGAAGCATGACCTCAAAGAAAACATAGAACAGGAAGAGGTCGAGAGAGAGAAACACACCAATCATGCTGGCTGTTAAAAGCAGAAAGAGGCTGTAATAGCCTTTAACCGATTTCTCGATCGGAAACGATGCCAAGCATGAAAGAACAGCCACAAAGCCCGCAAGTACCAGAAGACTTAGACTGATCCCATCAACACCAAGATAATACTGGATATTGAAGGATGGAATCCATGGGAGACGGACTACAAGGTCGTTGCGACCGTCGTGCCCCGAACCTTCGAGCTCTATCGCCATGAAGTCCGAGCCATCGCCAGCCTTGCGGATGATGTTGTTCAGAACTCGGTCGGACAAAGGATTGGAACTAGGTGAGACCCCAGATTCGCCCGGTAAAATATAGAGCAATAGGGTGATCAGAGTTAGTGCAAAAGTGCCTGTACAGACACCAAGTGCGAGCCATTTGATCAAGCGTTCCAGATTCTGGGGAACGGCCAGTACGGCCAGTGAACCCGCAAAAGGTAGAAGCCAGAGAGAGGTCAGCAGGATATTGTCACTCAACATGGTTCCAGACCATTCACTTGTGGCTTGAGCACGATGAAACGTGCGACATGGGGATTCGAACGAGAAGGGCCAACCAAAGCAACGCTTGTGATTTGCCGGGCCAAATCAGATCAACCTTGGATCCATACATACAGCCAGCAGAACAGAACAATCACGCCAAATGCCAGAACAGCAAGATATTGACGTAACCGACCTGTTTGAAGCAACTGGCTTCGCGAGCCAAGCTTCAAGACCGTCTCAGAGACACCTGTGACCATACCATCGATCGCATTCCTATCAAAATAGTTGCTGAACCGACTCACAATCATTGTGGTTTTAGCGGCCCCATTCACAATTCCGTCGACAACCAGCTTGTCAAATTTGGCAACGTTGGTTGCCAGAGACATCACTGGTTTAACGAAAATTGTGTCGTAAATGTGGTCGAAATACCACTTGTTCTGGAACAGCTTGTAAAGCACTGCAAAGTTTTTGGCAAACGGTTCTGCGCTGAAGATTCGCCAGCGAGAGTAAAACAGGGCGGCTCCACCAATACCCAGAGAGGCTACGACAAAGCTCACCAGCATCGCTGGTATGTGGTATTCCGCAAGGCTTGGTGTCGTTACTGGTGCAGAATACGAAAGCATCTGCTCCAGAATCGGTTCACCAAAAGGCAGAATTGTGATCGGGTAGCCCACGATGACTGTCGGTATGGCCAATGCAATCAATGGCCAGGCCATGGCTGGCTCACTCTCATGAGCATGAGCCACTGGGTCGCCATGATGATGATGGCCGTGATCGTCGTGATGGGAACTGTGAGAGACTTGCTCAAGATGAGCCGAACGTGATGTCCCATCAAAAACCAGGAACCACATTCGGAACATGTAGAAAGCTGTCATTGCCGAACCAATCGCCGCACAGGCAAACAAGGGCAAGTGCCCTGTATCATAGGCAAACTTCAGGGTGGCCGCCAGAATCGCATCCTTCGAGTAGAACCCGCTCAGCAGCGGTACTCCTGAAATGGCCATGGTGGCCAAAAGCATACAGTAGCCAGTGATCGGCATCTTCTTGAGCAGGCCACCAAGTTTTGGCATGTCGTAGGTATGCACGGAGTGGTAAATGCTACCCGCGGAAAGGAATAGGAGGGCCTTGAAAAACGCATGGGTGATCAGGTGGAACAAGCCGGCAGCCCAGCCCAATGAGCCTAGCCCAAGCATCATCATGCCCAGTTGGCTGATGGTCGAATACGCCAGGACCTTCTTGTAGTCGTTCTGGACCAAGGCAATTGTGGCCGCGATGATCATCGTCACGCCACCGGTATAGGCGATGTAAAGCAGCGTTTCCGCGGTGAACAAGGCATAGAATCGACCCACCAGATAGACGCCCGCAGCCACCATTGTTGCCGCGTGAATCAGTGCTGAAACCGGAGTCGGGCCCGCCATCGCATCTGGAAGCCACACATGCAGAGGGACTTGTGCCGATTTTCCTGCACAGCCTGCGAAGATTCCCAATCCGGCAATCGTCAGCATGAGATACGGAATCGTTCGGCTCACAACCTTGCCCGGAGTGCCATCCTGATTCGGTGAAGACTGAACCATAACAGTCACATTGTCGCCTGCCGTCGCTCGCGTGATCCGACTATCGGAATCCCGGATACCGGGGTCCGAAAGGGCTTTGTTGATGTCCGCAATCTGGAAGGTGCCAAAATAGGACCAGATCAGGCCAAGGCCTATCAGCATTCCAACATCGCCAACCCGGTTGGTCACAAAGGCTTTCAGGGCTGCACGAGCATTGTTCAGGTCTTCGAACCAGTAGCCGATCAGGAAGTAAGAGCAGACGCCCACCAGTTCCCAAAACACAAAGACCATAAAAATGGTCGGGCTTGCCAGTAGACCAAACATGGAGAAGCAAAATAGTGACAGATAGGCAAAAAACCGGGGATACCTGGGGTCGCCATGCATGTAACCCATGGCATAGATGTGAACCAGCATGGCGATAAAGCTCACCATGGTGAACATCAGGGCCGAAAGCAAGTCGATGTAAACCCCCAATGTCAGTATCAATGGGTTGCCCATGATACTGCCACCCAGTGCTGACCAGTTGAACTGGCCTTGCCAGACCAATGGCCCATGATTCGCATTATGACCAGCTTCAGCCGGTTCCGAATCGCCACCACCTTCTCCCTTGTGGGGCTCAGCCTTTGGAGCATGTTCGGCAGGGCTATCTTCACCAGCGGCAGGAGAGTGCTCGCCCGCAGTTGGTGAGTGGGCGGCTGGGCCGTGACCGGAGTCGTGAGCCGAAGAGTCACCGCCTTCATGACCACCGTGGTGACCATGAAGTGACAGGAAGGTGCTTACACCAGGACCGGTCGTGATATAGCTGATAAGACCAAAACAGCTTAGGGCAAAGCATGTTGCGATGGCCGCAGTGGCCACGTATGCGTTCTTATTACCCAGAATCCGCATTCCCAAAATCTGGATCGTAAACGATGCCAGGGGAATCAATACGGCGGCGACATAAAGCCAGGCTTGCCAGTGTTCCATAGGAGATTGGCGGATTACGCCCCGATGCGGCAGTTAGTCAAACACCCGAAGGCATTGTGACTGGAGTATGTTGAGTGAATTGCGACGGCTCGAACCCGTCGTCTCGCCCGTTTATAGTTCGTGCATGATGGCACAAACCGCACCCGAATTGCAAGACCTGACGTCCTTATTCTGGTTAAAATTTGAATGTCGCCTAGTTGCGTCCCAATGGATCTCCTGATCATGATGATCTCAACGCCTGACACGACCTTGAAATTCGGCCGATGGATCGATCCCATGAAGAGAAGAAAAGACCGTCAAAGGTTCTTCGACAACTTACCCGTTCGTCTGTTTTGGCTCTTCCTGGGTTTGGTGATGGTGGTTGCCCATCGACCTGCGCATGCTCAGGCATTGGAGCCTGCAATCTGGTTCCGCTTGGTTGACTCCAGATCGCTTTGGCAGCAAGCCATCAAGCTTTGCGAAGGAACACCTTTCAAATCGCCTGCCATGGCGGTGGCGGCTGCCAAATCGGCTGGGCTGCAGCCAGGTGGCGGCAACAAGACGGTCGAAGCGGCAATCGCGTTCCTGAACATGCCGATTCTTACAGATCTTCATGTTCTGGATCAGTTTGTGGTTTCGGCCGACCCTCATTTCCAGACCCATAAAATTGACTGGCGAGTGGCGGTGCCTGCGGATGATGGGACGGCTGACGCGCTTGTGACGGCCCTTGCTTTGGAGCATTCAGCGATTGAGCCGAGCCTGGGGGCCGCCAAGGTCGAGCGACTTGGCCCCAACCTGATGGTTGCCAGAGAGGCTGGCCAGGTCTATTTTGGGCCTGACAGGCGATCATTGGAGCGGGCCTTCAATACGCATATCGACCAAAAACTGGCCGCATTGGTCCCGCCCCTAAAGGCTGGGCTATGGGTGCGTGCAGACCCCCATCAGTGGCCCCCCACGATGGGACGGACAGCTCAGGAGAGGCTTGGCTTGGAAGCCATCCGACGCTTCTCGGGCGGGCAGAGTGTCGAAATACGGAGCTTTCCCTGGGGGGAGTCGTTGCAAACGGAGTGTGTCGACCTGCTGAGACTCCTTCCTTCAAGCCCCGTGACGCCTCAGTGGCAGGCCCGCTGGGAGCCAGCCCTCAATGGCCGAATCATGGGGCAGATCAGCCTGGGGCTCGATCCCCGCAGACCTTTTTGGAATCAAGTCTTTGAGTTGGCCACAGACTTGGAGCGGTCACTTCCCGGTAGGGATCGGGTCGCCAGCTTGCGGGATCGGATCAATATTGCGGCACTGCTCGCCAGAATCAGTCCGGAAACCGACCTTTACCCCAACCTGACGGGCCTGACTCTGGGCGCTGTCGTGCCGGAGACGTCCCAAAGCCAGCCGACCATCGTGGCGACTCTGCATTCCCGAGATGTCAGGTCGGCTCAAATTCTTGTCGAGAAATTTGTTGTGCCGCTGATCCGGACCCTTGGCGAAGACCCTAAAACGCCTAAAGCCATGCAGACCCCGCCCAGATCGGACTCCAATATCCGAGGCCTGGCAATGGTTCAGGGGCGCCCGATTTTCATGTTTCTGGACGTTCCTGATATTTGCCTGGTCTGGGGGGCCCGAAATGTGGCTGAGGCTGTTGCTGCCCGGGTTAAATCCGAACCGCTTAGCGAGACGGCATCCATGCAGTGGATGAAGCAATTTGCCCAGGCGGGTCCAGTGCATCGGGTGGCTTCGGTTTACCCGGAAGCTCTTGTCAAGTGGCGAGTGATGATGGGTCAACCGGCATCGCCATGGACAGAATCGGTCAAAGGGCTCCCCCCGATAGTCTGGCTGGGGCGAAGTTCGGGCGGTGCCAGTCGCGATATCTTTGCTTTC
The DNA here is from genome assembly GCA_945865635.1 of Candidatus Kuenenia stuttgartensis. Taxonomy (GTDB): domain Bacteria; phylum Planctomycetota; class Planctomycetia; order Isosphaerales; family Isosphaeraceae; genus QWQI01. The sequence continues at coordinate 32,132 of CAMBEP010000031.1, read as the reverse complement.
AGTGGGCTGAGGGGGTTGGTTCAGTCGCTGACGGTCCGAATTCCAGTATTGAAGGACGCATCCGAATAATTTCGGAAAGCGTCCTTCCTGATCTGCCACAGCTTTGATCAGAGAAACGCCATTAACGGCTCCCCACAGCGGTCGTCGGGGTGTTGTCGCGAAATTCTACGGGGGCATCTGCCACTATGGTCACGCCGAACGACCCGGCATTCGAGCCATTTTCGACACGAATCAGAATCCGGTTGGGGCCTTTGGAAAGGCTGACAGGGGCTTCTCTGGAGTCTTGGTCGCCGGACTGAGCCAGTGAAACCTCTTTACCATTGACCCAAAGGCGTGCCGGAGCGGCTGAGTCCAGAACCAGTCGTGCTTTCTGGTCGGTCGCCGCCACAGCGACCGTCCAGAGATAAGCGGACTGGCCTTTTTCGGTTGCAAGGCCGGTAAGGTCGACCAGCCCTTCGGCGTTGGCTGTGAGCCTTCTCCAGGAGGCCGTCTTGCCATTGGCGGTTTTCACAGGCTCATTCAGGCGGACAGCTCCTGCAACATCAATCGCAGGCTGCTTGGAGGAATCGGTTTTTATATCAAGAGGGCCTAGCACCTGGAACTGCCCGACCACGCTTGAGGGGCGCTTCAGAGTGGTCATATAAGCGAGCAGATCGACAAGCTGGGTGTCGGTCATGGTCTGGGCAAGGCCTTCCGGCATCAGTGAAACGGTGGAAATACCGGTCTCTTCGATCTCCGACCTGTTCAGGCGGATGGTTTTGCCTTCGACGGTTTTCAAGGTGATCGAAGAGCTGGATTCTTCGATCGGCAGGCCTGTCAAAACCCGTCCGTCCTTCATTGCAAGAACATAGGGTCGGAAGTTGTAACCTATGGCAGCCGATGGGTTCAGGATCGACTGAAGTAACTCTTCACGGCCATATTTGACACCAATGGTCGAGAGGTCAGGGCCAACCCATCGGCCCTTTCCTGCGACTCTATGACAGCCGGCACATGAGTTGGCGGCTTCGCGGTGGAAGATGGTCGCCCCACGAGCTGCGTCACCTTCGCGTCTGACAAGATCGTAAATCGGTGGCAAAGTGCGTCCATCGGCGGTCTTGGGCGGTGGAAGCACGATTGCGGCCGCTTCCCTGACATTGCGGTTGAGGTGGGCGTAAAGTGTAGTTGTGGCTTGGGTTTTCAGGTCGTCTGGCAGTTTGCCGGCTTTTGCCAGTTCGATGATGGTGATTGCGCCGGGAATGGTGGCCGCCTGGGTCTGGACTGCTTCACGACGAAGCGGCAGTGGATAGGCCGGATCTATCATGATGGCCTGAAGTTGGGATGAGGCTTTGGCGCTGTCGAGTCGCGGGATCAGTTTCAAGGCATTTTCGGCGAGCTCACTTGACTTATGGCTGGCCTTGGCAGCGGCGATGATGGATTCCGTGCGCTGGGCGGCTTCGGCGGTTTTGTTCAGAACGAGACCTTCCAGAGCAGCGATCCGGACGGATTCGGGAGAATTCGTATTGGTCAGTAATTCGTCGATAGTTTTCAGGAGAGCGGCATCGCCAGTCCTTGCCGCCAGTTTCACACCTTGAACAGTCAGGGCAGGGGTCTTGATGGCCATTGCAATCAGGTTTTTGACTTCCGTAGAATTGCGGGCGGATTTCCAGTCGCCTTCGAGCTTGTCGGACAAGACTTCAAGGATCTGGCGGGTGCGCACCACATCGCCGGGCTCCTGTGCCAGTTTGGCCAAGACATCTGCGGCTTTCGGGTCAGCCATTTGCCGCATCACATCGTCCCAAGCCTGTTGAAGTTGAGGCGTATTGAGATCAGGCCTGATCCGGGCCAGCAAGTCAAGCGATTCGGGCCTGTGAAGCCGCCAGGCAAGTCCGATGGTTTTGGTTAGCGAATTGGAGGGCAGGGGCTGTTCGCCGGTCGGGATAAAGGCTTCGCTACGATCGGTTGGAAAATAAGGTGGCAGGGCCACTCCGGTTTCGCGACCTTGAATGGCGGGCTTGAGATCGCCGAAGAGTCTGCCGTCGAATAGACTGGCAATAAAATCCGATTCGCGGTTCTGGAGAGCCAGGCCCAAGGCTTCAAGATACCACCGGTCGTGGCCGTCCCACTTGCTGGCGAGCTTCTTTAGCGCATCACCGGCTTTTTCTGTGGAGACATCGCGAAGGGCGATGATCAGCTCGCGGCGCACGCCTTGGTCGGTATCGCCAACCTGTTTCAGCAGAACTCCCAGATTCGACTCGGCGCGGGTTGGAGCCGCTGGCTTCCCATCAGGCAGGGTCACAATTCCGACCCGGCTTACATCTCTTCCGAGAATTCGGACCACTTGTTCACGAATCTGTGGGTCATCCTGCTTGATCAGGGCAAAAGTAGCGATCGGATCGCCTGCAATGGCATGCCAGACCCAAAGGCCACGTGCCTTCAGGCGTGCATCGCCCGACTTGGTCACCAGGTCTGATATTGCCGTTCGGGATTCATCCTTGCGTTCGATCAGAAGTCGACGGGCGGCATCGCGAGTGGCTGTGGCTGGCGATCCCAAGGCGTCGATCAAGCCGTCGATTGTTTTGAAATCCGGCTTGACTGCTTCGACTTTGGCCGCTTTGGGTGTGACGCGATAGATTCGCCCGGTTGTCTGGTCGCTGAAGGCGTGGCCGCCCACACCAGCATCGTACCAATCTGCGACAAAAACCGAACCATCAGGGGCAGCGGCGGCATCGACGGGCCTAAACCATGGATCGTTGCTGCTCAGAAAGACTTTATGAAGGGTTTGGTAACCGGCCCCGTGGCGGGTCAGAGGAAACCAGTTGATCTGCCGGGTGCCTGCATCGGCTTCGAGCAGGCTGCCTTCATTCTCTTTGCCGAACAGGCTGCCTTCATAAGCAAAAATTCCGCATGGGCTGCCATTGCCTGTGCCAGCCAGTTTGGGCACGTTGCCGGGCACATCTTCACCCCAGTGCAGTGGGCTTCCGGGGGTGCGATAACCGTATTTGCCACCGTCCATGATCCAGATCACACGACTGCCACGCCGGCCGTCGTCGTCGTTGTCGGACGTAAACAATGTTCCAAAACTGTCTTGTGAAGTCTCATAGTTATTACGCTGACGATCGGCCAGAACCTCAAATTGGGTTCCATCGCGGTTAACCCGAAGGGTGGTGGCAAGTTGGTCGGTGGTCACGCGGCGGCCAGACTTATCCATAACATCAAAGTTCTGGACTTTGTCGCCGCCTTCAGGTTGAACGGAACAGCAGCCATCGCCGTGCGTGAAATAGAGCTTGCCGTCGATTCCAAGAGTCATTCCGTGGACACCGTGGTCGGAGTCGATACCGCCGAAGCCGGTCAGCAGAGGGTATCGAATGTCGGCCTTGTCATCGCCGTCGGTATCCTCAAGAACAAGCAGGTTTGGGCTATTGCCTACATAGACTTTACAGCCGGTATACTTCCCTGATTTGTCGTACCGCTCCTCGACCGCAATACCCATGGGAATCGGGAAAATTTTGTCTGCAAAGACCGTAACCTTATCGGCCTTGCCATCACCGTCTGTATCTTCGAGGATTTTGATGGCATCGGCCTCGGGGACACGCTCCATTTTTCGGGCGGCGTTTCTGTGGAGTCGATAGTTCAGGCCTTCTGTGACCCAGACCCGGCCGCGGCTGTCAATATCGATGGTGGTGGGGTTTTTGACCATCGGCTCTGAGGCCCAAAGTGTGGCCTCAAGCCCCTCTGCCGGCTTGATCATTTTGGCCGATGTCAGGGCATCAACCTGGGCAATGGCCGGGGCGGCGCATAGGCCGCTCGCCACCAAGGCGGCTAAGGCTGTTGCTCGAATCGGCTGAATTGATCTGAGAGCACGATTAAGGATGGTCATCTTCGTTTGGAACCCCTGATTTAATGATTTTGGATCGCTATGGTGATCTTGGATTTATTGAGCTGGCCCAGGCAGAAATTGCCTTGAATCAGATGATCGGCACTTTCAGGCACCATGGCAGGTTATGCTTTTGATTTTGACCGGAAAGTGGAATCGAGTCCAGATAGAAATTCGCCAGATCTTGAAATTGAGAAGTCACCTTCTTATTGCAGAGAGATCAGGATTCACTTGGAAATATCCGATTCCGAAGCTGAGTGCAAAGGCGACCAGGCAAAAACCCAGTCGGTTTCTGCTCCTGCTCGATGCTTCAGATGGAGTTCGTTTTTTGTGACCGACAATCGCTGGAGTAAAAGCCGGCCAACTCGAACCGAATTTGGGCCCGAAAGTTCCAGAATCATAAATTCGAGAATCTCGGGCGAAGCTCTGGAAAGTTCTGCCATACCGGTTTTGATTCGTTTCAGGGTGCCACGATTGCCTGCTACGGGTCCTTCATGATCGAGATAGAACCGGTTATGATCGGCCAGTTTCTGGGCCCTGCCAGAGATTTGCAGGTTTTCAAGGGGGGCATCAAGCGACCAGGTGGCGATTCGATCAGAGCCCGGGGCAAGATCGGCCAGGAAATCCCAATGAGCCTCAGGCCAGTCGTGGTGCAGCAGTACAAACCGGACCTGAGGCAACTCTGTGGTCCGATTATGGTACGCATTGGGTTCAGTCATTGGAGCCTTTGCCGTGCATTTTTTTGTCATTCTGTAGCTTGGGGGAACGGGGGTCATTCCTGGGGTTGTACAATCTCATTGGCAGCTCATCTCAAATCATAAATGCATGCCAGGCTTTTTTCGAGAGGAGTGCTTTTGAGCGAAGTATTTTTAAAAAAAGCTGGCCAGTTCTTCCCGTTGGCCCAGGTTCGAGTTACAGTCTTTAACATCTTGCAACAAGAGATTTCCACCTGGCAATATGACCCAACGGCATGAGTATTATCGCCATGAAACGGCCTGTTTTGGTTCTTCAAGTCGTCAGATGGGCGATGATTTTGCACCTGTTTATGATTCTATCATTACAAGCAGGGCAAAAGTCAGGTCAGCCGAATGTCGTTTTCATTCTGGCAGATGACATGGGCTGGACTGATCTGGGAGTTCAGGGGTCAAAATACTACGAATCGCCGAACATCGACAAACTTGCCTTACAGAGCTGTCGGTTTCAGAATCACCATCACTGCCAAAACTGCGTGCCCACGAGATCATCGCTCTGGTCAGGGCAATATTCGTCACGTACAGGCATTTATACGGTAGGGTCGCTGGAGCGTGGTGAATCTTCGCAACGCCGGCTCAGGGTGCCAGAAAATCTGACTCAGTTGCCTCTGGATCGCAAGACGATTGCCGATCAGTTGAAACAGGCTGGTTACCGGACCGGATATTTTGGGAAATGGCATTTGGGCCAAAAGGGGGACTATCATCCATCGAGGCGAGGCTGGGGGCAGGCGATCACCAGCATGGGCCAGCACTTTGATTTTGTGACCCAGCCTCCGGTTGAGCATGACAAGGCCGATTATCTGGCCGACTGGCTGACGGATCGGGCCATTGCGTTTCTGGATGAGAGCAGGAAGGATCCGTTTTTTCTGGTGCTGGCTCACTTTGCAGTACACACCCCGCTTCAGGCCAAGGCAGAGAAGATCAGGCAATTTGAGACAAAATCGCCATCCGGTGGTCATGGCAATGCCACTTATGCTGCCATGATTGCATCGCTTGACGATTCGGTTGGTCGGGTCTTGAGGCGGCTTGAGGAATTGCAACTGGCGGACGACACGGTCGTGATTTTCGCGTCGGACAACGGTGGAGTTGGAGGCTATGGCGAGCGGGCCCAGAATGTTACGGATAATTCTCCTCTGAGAGACGGTAAAGGCAGTCATTATGAAGGCGGCCTGCGCGTGCCCATGTTTGTCAGATGGCCGGGTGTGACCCGTCCGGGATCGTTAAGCCAGGAGCCAACCACCCATGTTGATTTCTATCCGACCATTCTCGAAATTGCAGGTGCGAGCAAGCCAGACCAGATCCTGGACGGGCTGAGCCTGGTCCCTATATTGAAATCCAGCAATCCTGCAAAAGCCAAGCTTGATCGCGATTCGATTTTTGCACACCTTCCAGGTTATCTCGAAGGCCGTGATGGCCAGTGGCGAACCACGCCCGTTTCGACCATCATTCAAAGAGAATTTAAGCTGTTGGAATATTTGGAAGATGGTCGGTTGGAGCTTTACGATCTTCGTTCGGATCCATCGGAAAAGCAGAATCTGGCAATGGTGAATTCGGCCAAGGCCAGTCAAATGCAAGGCCAGCTCAGCCAATGGCGAAAATCGACACGGGCGGCCATGCCCACACCGAACCCGGATTATGGCAAGCCATTGACAGATTCTCAAAAACAGTCCCGAAAAAAAGCCAGGAATGAGGAGGAAACTCAATGATATCTGCATTTCAACGGATCCCTAAATCTGGATTGTACAATCAAACCAGCTTAAATCACCGTGCGGCCAGGAATTTGCAATTCGGCTGGCTGGCTTGCATCATGGCGTTGATCCTGCCATATTCTGGGGCTGCGGCTGAATCCGGCAAGCCGAATATCGTGATGATTTTCTGCGACGATCACGCTTTTCAGGCGATCAGCGCCTATGGCGATTCGCGTAAGCTCATCGAAACGCCCAATATTGACCGGATTGCCAAACAGGGTATGAAATTCAATCGGGCGCTGGTACCAAACTCGATCTGCGGACCAAGCCGGGCCTGTGTTCTGACCGGTAAATACAATCATATCAACGGCTTTTACGACAACAGCTACAGCGTTTTTAACGGTGCCCAGCCCACATTCCCAAAGATGTTGAAATCGGCAGGTTATCAGACGGGTGTATTTGGTAAATGGCATTTGGTATCTGATCCGACCGGGTTTGACGAATGGCATATTCTTCCGGGGCAGGGAGATTATTACAATCCCGATATGATCCACAATGGCAAGCGTGTGAAGCATGAGGGATATACGACCGATTTGATCACAGACCATTCGCTGGAATGGCTTGGCAAGCGCGATCCATCCAAGCCGTTTTTGATGATGGTGCAGCACAAGGCTCCGCATCGCGACTGGCAGCCGGCACTGCGTCACCTGGGCCATGACGGCGACCGTAAATATCCTGAGCCAGAGACTTTGTTTGATGATTATGCAAATCGTGGAATCGCAGTGCGCGACCAGCAGATGACGATTGAAAAGACCATGACAAATGGGGACTTGAAACTGGTCACACCCGGTCGCCTGACAGACGATCAGCAAAAGGTCTGGGAAGCTTATTACAATCCGCGAAACGAAGCATTCCGGCAGGCGGACCTGAAAGATAAAGAGCTGGTGCGTTGGAAATACAATCGGTATCTGCACGATTATCTGGGCTGTGTCAAGTCGGTAGATGAGTCGGTCGGCCGGGTTTTGAAGTATCTGGATGAGAATGGTCTGGCTGAGAATACGATTGTGGTTTACAGCTCCGATCAAGGCTTTTATCTGGGAGAGCATGGCTGGTTTGACAAACGCTGGATCTTTGAAGAGTCCGTGCGCACTCCTTTGCTGGTGCGGTGGCCAGGCAAGGTCAAGCCTGGGTCCGTGAATCAGAATCTGGTCAGTGTGGTCGACTTTGCACCGACCTTCCTGGAGGCTGCCGGCTTGCCGGTACCAGCCGAGATTCAAGGTCGGAGCATGGTGCCTGTGCTGGCCGGAGCCACACCGGCAGATTGGCGCAAGAGCTTCTATTATCACTATTACGAATATCCTGTGCCGCATCGGGTCAGGCGACATTATGGAGTGGTGACTGAGCGTTACAAAATGGTTCATTTTTATGCCCCGGATGTCGATTACTGGGAGCTTTATGATAATGTCAAAGATCCGCTGGAGCTCAGGAACATGCTGGGTCAGCCGGGCTATGAAACCGTCGAGAAGGAATTAAAGCTTGAGGTGGCGAGACTCAGAAAGGAATTGAGAGTTCCTGAGGATGATAATGCGGATTATGAGGCGTTTGTCCGGGATCGGCTCAAGAACCGGCCAGCCGCCAAGAAAAAGGCGGCGAATGCGGCAGAATGAATGGTTCAGGCTTGAGATTGGTTTGAGATTTCTTCATCCCAGGCGATTTGGAAGGCTTCCGGCGTGCCGCGCAGGCAATCATGGCAGGCATTGGCAATTCCGCGATAGGGCAGCGAGCAGCGTGGGCACAGGCCAGCAGATCGGCGCAGAACCGCCATGACTGGCCCAAGAGTGCGGCCTTCTTTGGAATCCGGAAAGTTGTCGACAATGGCTTCAGCCAGGATGGCGACATCCTCCCGGACCGTTCCCGAATGCATTCTCTGGAAGATTTCTTGCAGGGCACCGTTGCGGAGTATCGAAAGCAGGGTTTCATCGATATTGAGGAGCACTTCGGCATCCAGTGACGACTGGTATGCCCTGACGGCCGCATGCCACTTTTGCTCCGTCATGGCCGTATCGAATGCTGTTTTCAGGTCGGCTGCCAAGTTGCCAAAGGTGTGACTGGACTGGGATTGAAAGGCTTCGGTGGAAGGTACGGATGGAGCAAAAAAGTTTTGGTGAGATAACGGTTCTTCTTGAAAAAGAGTCGCGGGTTCGAGGTCATTTTCATGAAAAGCTTGAAAGGTTGAGGCCGCTTGGGGTGGGGTTGGATTGGATCTGGATTGGGACGGCTGGAATTGTTTGGCGAGAATTTTGAGTTTGGTTCGGCGATGGCGATGTCTTGAGCTGGCGGATTCGTCCAATCGCTGGAGCATGTGCGTGGCCAGCAGAGCCAGTCCTGAACCGGCAGCAATCCAGCGGATGGCGACGGGAAGCGGTCGCCGGGCATCGTAGAGTGCGCCGAAGAGGGCAATCGCAATTCCGACAGCAATTCCAGTCGTTTCAGGACGGAGGCGCTTCATGGGTATTTCTCGGTTCACGATTGTCGGCATGTTCGGATATTGAGGAGTGGGTGGTCGCCTTTCGAGTGCAAGAATGGCTCTTAAAATTATCCGCAAGTGAGTGAAGAATTTCTACCATTACTATCGGGATTCGGGGCTTGAGAGGGATCTGCCTGAATGGCTGGAGCGAAAAAAAGAGCCGGTCAGGTCGAGCATGATTCGTTTGATCGATACAAGTTAACGATTTTTTGGTCTGAATCGGCTGATTGGATTTGACCTTGACGATTTCAAAAGATAAGGAACTTTAGATTCTTTGCAAAAGAGAGTAGAATGGAATAGATGTTGAGCGACCATCGGCTGGCGATACCAGTTTGCCGGCGAATGAAAAACAAGTCACAGCTTTCGAGCCGGAGTTCAGGAACGATGAAACGACGCGTGATGATGGCTGGAATGGTTGGCGGTGTTTTGACGGCAGGAAATCAGGCGTTTGGCCAATCGCCGACGACCCGCAAGATTCCTACACGCACAGGCTTGGCTCAGCTTGGTCTGGAGCGGTCTTGGTTTAGCGTGATTCCACTGGCAAGTGGTTCGGCAAGAGTTGCCTCCTTGAATCTTTCGGGCGACTTTTTGTTTGCCCAGACTACGGATGGGTTGATTGCTTGCTACAGCGCGGAATCAGGCCAGCGTCACTGGACGGCGAATCTGAACACCCAGACGCTTCAGCCATCGCCTGTGTCCGTAAACGACAACATGGCAGTGGCCGCTTTGGGGCAGAAGATTGTTGGTCTTGACCTCAGGACGGGTGCCAAGATTTGGGAATCCAAACTTGAGGATCTTGCCTCCGGCGGCACGGCCATGAATTCCAAGGTGGCGATTGCGGCTCTCAAGAATGGCAAGGTACAGGTTTTCAACATTGAAGAGCAGGGCTTGGATACGTGTGTGAGTGGCCATAGTGCCGAGACCTGCCGTAAGCTGAAGCCAAATATAGGCCGGTATCTCTACTCGTGGAAGTCAGAAAAGGCGATCACATCGAGACCATTCCTAAATGAAAAGCTGATGGCTTTTGCGAGTCAGGATGGCAAAGTCTATGTCGCATCGATGAAGGAACGGAAGATCATTCACCGGGTGGGTACCAATGGCCCGATCCGTGCCGATATTGGGTTTTACGGAGTTCAGCAGTTGCTGGTTGGTTCCGACGACCACAAGCTTTATAGCGTTGACTTGTTCGATCCAGAAAATGAGGCCACCAACTGGGTGCTTCCGACATCGGCCCCGCTTGACCATCCGATTGTGGTTGCTGGCGACGACGCTTATACCGTCACGAAGAATGAGATTCTTTATGCCATCAATGCCAAAAAAGGCACTGAGAACTGGCAGCTTCCGATCGGCAAGGCGAAGTTGCTTGCCATCACTCCAACCAAGCTCTATGGTGTGACCGCAGAAGGAGCCATGGCGGTTGTGAGTCGAGCTGATGGCCGTATCCTTGTGACGCCTGAGAAGTCGTATCACAGCTTCGGTGTCGACTTGAAGAATTACACAACCAGGTTGTCAAACGATCACAACGACCGAATCTATCTTGCAACTGAAGATGGCCTTCTGATCTGCTTGCGAGAACTTGGTCAGGTTGTGCCGGTGCCTCTGCGCGACCCGAAGTTGCCGAAATTTGGGACGACGCCTCAGGAGATCTTCGAGATGAACGAACCTAAGGACGCCCCGAAAAAGGCCGACGCCGAAACGCCTGCCGGAGAGACAAAGGAAGTGCCTGCCGAGGCTGAGGCGACACCCAAAGAGAATTAAGCCATTTTGGCTTGACCGAAAGTTCAATGAGCCATCGCGAGGGTCTCGCATTTGGCTTCAATATTCGCCAAAATAGAAGCCGGCGCACTTTTAAGCAAGGTGTGTCGGCTTTGCCTTTAATCTCCGTCGCAACTTAGTCTTGTGATTGGGAATCGAGTCGTTTTGCGTTGCACCCAGCCCAACATATCTCCAGACGAGTGAAAACACCGCCGTGTCAGCCCATCAAGCCGTGAAATCAAATGCCGACGTCGTCCCGATCCGAAGAGCCATCCTGAGTCTGTCGGACAAGACAGGGTTGATTGAGTTGGCCCAGTCGCTTGTCGAAAAGGGAGTTGACCTGCTGGCCTCTGGCGGGACGTATAAATCAATTGCTGATCATGGCTTGCCAGTCACAGAGATATCGGCTTATACAGGTCAGCCTGAGATCCTGGGCGGGCGAGTCAAGACCCTTCATCCAAAGATCCATGGGGGCATCCTGGCTCGTCGCGAACTGGCCGACGATATGGCTGTTCTGGCGGCATCAGGCATGGAGCCTATCGATCTGGTTGTTGTAAACCTCTACCCATTTGAACAAACCGTGGCCAAACCCGGTGTGACTTGGGAAGAGGCCATCGAGCAGATCGACATTGGCGGCCCATCATTGGTTCGTGGTGCTGCCAAGAATCACGCCCATGTGGCTGTTCTGACCTCAGCCGACCAGTATGAATCGTTCCTGGAAGAGTTCAGGGAATTTGGCGGGACCAGGCTTGCAACCCGCAAGCAACTTATGCTCAAGGCCTTACAGCGTACGAGCCGATATGATGCGATGATCTCTGGGTGGATCGAAACGCAGCTCGCCAGTGGCTCCAGTCAACCCTCTGCAGACGCCTTTCCACCCACATGGACACCCCAGAGGCCACTGGTTCTCAAAAGTGCCTTGCGCTATGGAGAGAATCCCCATCAGTCGGCTGCCTGGTATGCAGAACCTGATACCACAGGCCCGAACCTCTCTACGGCCAAGATACTTCATGGCAAGGAGTTGTCTTACAACAACCTGCTTGATCTGGACAGTGCCTTGCGACTGATCCGAAACTTTTCCGAGCCCGCCGCCTGTATCTTAAAGCACAATAACCCATGTGGAGCCGCCATCGCTGCTGAGATCGCCACGGCCTTTGAGCGGGCTTATGAAGGCGATCCCGTCTCGGCCTTTGGTGGGATTGTGGGCACCAATCGTGTCGTGGATGCCGCTACAGCCGAACGCATGGCCGTTCCGGGCCGATTCCTTGAATGCATTCTGGCCCCTGGGTTTACACCCGAGGCATTGCACATCCTGACCACTCGCCCGACATGGAAGAACAGCATTCGGCTGGTCTCTCTGGAAGCAGAATTGCACCCAGGCCAAGGCTTGCCTGCGGGATTCGACTGGCGGAGGGTCGAAGGTGGTGTGCTGATGCAGGACTGGGATGCTGTCGAGGCGGATCACACGGCCTGGCAAGTGGCCACCGATCGCCCGCCAACGGAACAAGAGCGACGCGATCTGGCTTTTGCCTGGGTCGTTTGCCAGTCGGTTAAGTCGAATGCAATCGTCGTAGCCAGGAATGGGCAGCTTCTGGGTACTGGCGCTGGTCAGATGAGTCGGTTGGATTCCGTCAGGATCGCTTGCGGCAAGGCTGGAGAAAAGGCCCGAGGGGCAGTTTTGGCAAGCGATGCCTTTTTTCCATTCCGCGATGGCCCTGACACCGCCGCAGTTGCCGGAATCACGGCCATCATCCAGCCCGGCGGATCAAAGCGGGACAATGAAACCCTGGTCGCCTGTCGTGACCACAACATGGCCATGATGCTCACTGGTCGACGGCATTTCAGGCATTGAGTTTAAGACGTAGGAAAGTCTCTTGAAACGGATGCTTTGTAAGGGCATCAGTTTCAAGTGTTTTAATGGATTATTCGATTTGTTGGCTTACAGATGTCCTTCGATAGGGGGTTTATCGGGGTCAGGCTGGTTTTTGATCCGGCTTTGTCAGCAATGAGACGACCACCAGAGTCAAAAAACCAAGAGGAATGGTCACCAGACCAGGCTGACTGATCTGGAATGGGGCTGTCAAAGGATCCATTCCATAGACATTCTTGTAAGTCTCAGACGATAGTAGAATCCACCCCAATGAGGAGCACATTCCCACCAGGATTGCGGCAATAATGCCTTTGGAGGTGGTTCGCTTCCAGAACAGGAGCATAATCAGCGAAGGCAAATTGGCCGACGCTGCAACGCTGAAAGCCCAGCCCACGAGATAGCTGACATTAAGCTTCTCAAATACAATTCCGAGGATGATTGCAATTGCACCCACAGCCACGCTGGCGAGCTTGGCCACACTGACCTGCTCTTGTTCAGAGAGCCCGACCCGAAAGACGGTAGTCATCAAGTCGTGTACCACGGCACCGCTGGCTGCGATAATCAGGCCTGAAACCGTGCCCAGAACGGTGGTAAATGCAATCGCTGAGATGATGGCAAATAGCCAGTCGTTAAAGGCTCTGGCCAGGAGAGGTGCGGCCATGTTGCTGTTGGTGACGTCCAGTGAGCCGGATGTCATTGCGCCCAGGCCCAGAAAAAGTGTCAGCACATAGAAGAACCCGATGGAACCGATGCCTACAATGGTGCTTTTGCGTGCAGCGGCAGGGTTTCTGACTGTATAGTATCGGATCAGAATGTGTGGCAGCGACGCCGTTCCGCAAAAAAGGGCCAGAAGCAGTGAAATGAAATTCAGCTTCTCATTGAGTTTGCCCTGCTTCAGGCCTGCGAATGTCGGGTGATTACCAGGCTGGAGCAGGTCGCTGCCGAGTTGTTCTTTGGGCGAATAGGTGATAGTCGTAGTGCCATCGTCTGCCTTTACGGTCTTCGGAGACCATGTCACAATCTTGCTTCCAGCAATGGTTTGCAGATATCCCCATGGGGAAAGTGGGCCTGTTTTCTGGACACCGCCGGGCAATTCCAGCACGTGGCCGATCGGGCGAAGTTGCGACTGCCCCTTGGGCTTGCCGTTGATAAGCACTTGCCCGTCAGACAGAGTGACTTGTGACTGAGCTTCCAAGGGCTTCAATGGACTATCTTTAGGAGTAACTTCCAGCCCCTTCTGCAAAATCAGGACCGTTAAAATGGTGCTAAAAAATACGAGTAGAAGTCCTTTAAGAAACTGCACATATGTGGTGCTGACCATGCCAGCCGTCATCACGATGATGATGACCACGGTGCCCACCATGATCACACCAGCCCAATGCGGGAGGCCAAGAAGTGGCTTGACCAGGACCCCGGCGCCGACCATTTGCGGGATCAGGTAAAACAGAGATACAACCAAGGTGGAAAGGCCTGCGGCTGCGGTAATTCCGCGACTGTCGTATTTGGCGGCCAAGGCATCTGCAAAGGTGTATTTTCCGAGCCGTTTGAGTGGTTCCGCCACAACGAAGAGGGCTACGACCCAGCCGGCCAGATATCCGATCGAATAAAGAAAGCCATCGTAGCCGTAAAATGCAATCATGCCGCAGATGCCCAGAAAACTGGCTGCCGAGAGATAATCGCCTGCAAATGCAATTCCGTTGATGAACCAAGGGATATCGCCGCCCGCGGCAAAGAAGCCCTTGGCTGACTTGGCCTTGGCACCCAGATAAAACGAGAGTGCAAGGGTCAGACCGACAATAATGCCGAAGACCAGTACTGCATTGGGATTGATGCCATTATTCATTTGGAATCTCCTGACTTATTGTCAGCCATGGGTTGGTCGCAGAGTCGGCCATAAACCAAGGCCATGACAAATGCCAGTAAGATCAGGAAAAAGCCCCAGACCACCGCCACATTAACGCCCGCCATCGCCGTATTCATGACTTTGGGGAGGAATGCTCCGACAATGACAAAGAGCGCGTAAATCAAGGCGTAAAACGCAAAAAGCCTGAGCCCAAGCCGTGCGTTTCTGGCCTGAATGGCTGGGTCTTCGGGCGGTTCGGTTTCAGACCCTGAAGCAGGGCCATGCAGGAGGGAACTCATGTTTTTTTTCTCGATTTTGGGGCCATGTAGATCGTGCAGGCCGTGGCATCGGTGTTCTGGGAAGTCGCGGATGACCAACAACCTTGATTAACGAAAAATAGCCGATCCGGAGCCGCATGTCGAGTGTTTTGAGGAGTTTTCCGGATCAAAAACAATTGACGATCCAGCACGGGCCGATCAAGATAAGAGCAATCTGACTGCTTCTGACGAACGAGATATGGACCCCTCTGAAAATGTCGCCAAATCATATCGCAAAGATGATTTTTGTAATAGGTTATGCGTGCTATGGGCTGCCCTCTGGGGCTCAGGGGCAGGTCACATTGCTGGCCCATTCCACTGGAGTCGGCCAGTGGGTGGCCTATTATGCCGAACCCATTAAAGAAGAGGATCTTAAGCCATTTATGGGTCGCTATCTTTTGGCTGGCAAATGGCCTCAAGGGGTGATTCGCCCGGACGACCCGAAACTGCTTCTGGACCGAGCAAAACTTGGGGCGACACGGGTGGTTGCAATTTCGGTCGAAGCTGGTGGCCGCCTGGTGCGGCTGACGACCGATCCCGTGGTTTCGCCTGAGGTGCATCAGTTGACGATCGGCAAGATGACACTGGCAGTCGCCTTCTGGGGCTTGGCGGTGAAAGTGGGGGCAGAGGATCAGGGTTCAAGGCTTGTTATGCCCATGATGATGGATCGAAAACGGTTGGCGGATCATGCCGCAATTGACCCATCCCTCAAAGAATTGCAATCGTCCTGGATCAGGCCAGGGCAGACATTGTCGATGCAAGGATGGCTTCGTTTGGCGGCTGGTGAACACAAACTAAAAATCCTTTCTGGCAGAGAGTTTACGGTTGATATTAATGGTGCTGTAACGGCATCGGGATTTGTAGGAGGACGCCACTTTGCCACATTGGATGTGGAATCTGCGGGAATGGAGATCGACTTGAAACTGGAATTTCCAGCGACCATGAAAGTGATTTCCGGAACAGATGTTCTGGAAGTTTCGAAGCCTGCCAGGCCAGGTTCGGCAGCGAGCGGTCAGGTTTTGCTGGAGTCAAACTTATCGGTTCCATGGACTCCTGAAGCTGCGCCCGAAGCCACATTGGCGGTGACTCCGCCGCCTTACGAACTCAAGGGTGGAAATGCATTGAAGGGGCGAGCGGTGTTTTATTCAGAGGCCGCGAAATGTGCGTCGTGTCATGCTGTGGGCGGTGAGGGGGGCAAGATCGGGCCTGATTTGACGGGCCTTCGCGGAGCGGATCGGAGCCTTGTCTTTCAGCATATCAATGCACCCAGCGACCGCATTCATCCAGGATATCCTTCATTCAGCGTGGCTTTGAAAGGTGGTCAGGTTTCCATGGGGGTCGTCAGGTTGTTAGACAAAACCAGTCTGGAAATCGTGGATACGGATGCAAAAGTTTTAAAAGTAGGGGTTTCCGACGTGGAAGAATTACGACCATCGACCAGTTCTGTGATGCCATCCGGGCTGGCCGGAACTCTGGGCGAGTCCGCCATGCGTGACCTGATAGAATTCCTGACGGTCAGCCCGAAATGACATGCAAGGTTTATGGAATAGAGATGAATTGAAACGTCTTTGAGAGTAACGGGATCGGGATTTACAGCAATTTTGCAATCGATTTACGTCTTTGCGACGGCTTTTGCAAAGGTGCTCCAGGTCTGGGCAGGTCTTTGCGGTGTCGTTTTGGTCGAGCTCTATCGAGGTGTAAGTCTGCGGGTGGGCGAAGGTCTAGGCCTGATGCGGTCGAAAGTTCTGGCGTGGTCATGGCGATCTCCTCAAACAGGATTGGTTCTGTAAGCGTAAACTTCTCTAGAATCAGGGGTTTGTGTGTGGTGGGATTGGCAAGTGCCTGATTGCGGATAGCCTGATTGGCATCATATTCCTGCATCAGGAGTTCTTGGATGGTTTGCTCGCTGTCTTTTTGGATCAGACCCATCTCCTTTCCGAGTTGTAGCATAGGTGAGATTAGCCGACTGGTGTTTCCAGGACTAAGGATTGGCGTTTCTGTGACGTTTAATGCCGGTATTTCCCGAGCGAGCTCATTGGCTGGATCATTTGGAACGTTGTTTTCCTGGTTTTCAGATCCGTCAGGCTCGTTTGTCAGGCGATGCGTGTGGGAGATTGCATTTCGGAGGATGGATTGGTCGATTGACTCCTTGTATTTTGGCTTGGTATTGTAAATCTGGTCGATTGCGTTATCGAAGTCTGATCCGGTTGGCTGCGGGTTTTTCTGGTCGTTGTGGTTCATGAGGACTGCTCTCCAGTCGGGCGGGAGCATGGTCTGGTCAAACATCCAGTCGGAAGGGTTTTCGTGGCTTGGGAAGGATTGTAGGAGGGCATGCAATTCGCGGGTCTTGCGATCGTTGGCGGTGGAATATCTGAGGTGGAGCAAGTTCTGAGCCGCTTCGTGGGGTTGCGGCCAGCCGGCAGATCGGCTGTCAAGCGTCTGGAGTTGGTGCTCGACGGATCTTAAGGCCGAGAGTTTTTCAGACCAGTCTGCGATCAGGATTTGCATTTCCAGGTCGAGTGTTTCTCTGGCTCTGTCGGGTGCAGGTCGATTTTTAATGGTTTCGCTGATTCGTCGATGATATTCTCGCTCGACATTGGTATGGTCATTGCATTGGTTGATGCACGTGTTTTTATCGGGATGGATTGCCATCCAGCAGGCCCAGAATTCGCGTATTTCAGGCTGATTCCAGACTTCAGCGGATCGAAATCCCTTAAGGGCAAGTGCCAAATGCAATTGATTGACGGTCCAGAAGCCGTCGCCATTTGGTTTGCGTAGTTCGTCGAGGAGATTTTGGGCGGCCTGGATGAGCAGATCGAGTCCTTCCTGGCTGTGGATGAGCTTGATGATGGCCTTGGGCGGGTCGATTTGGACTTTCTGGAACCAGTGTTGTGCGAGCCTTTGATTTTTGGAGATTCTTTGGGTGGAATGGGAGATTTTGGATCGGGCTTGGTTGCCTGCAAATTGCTCGAAGAGTCGGCGGTTTTTCCAGGCGCACATGGTTAGTTCAAGGATTGCATTGACAGCGATTGCATTTGTGGGGCAATAGGCATTGGCAAGTTGCCAAAAATGGTCGGCCACTTCGACCATGATTTCCCGGGGTAGAGCGACTTGAGCGCTCAATCCGTGATTAAGCGAATTTTGACGGCTTGCAATTTTGCCTTGCGGGGTTTTTGGGCCGGTGGAATTCTGGGCATTTTCACGGTTGATCTGGACACGTGATTTCAAGGGCGGATGCGCCGGGATTTCGGCAATGATCGGAGCATTGGGAACTTTTGGAAGAGTTTGAGTGCTTTTGGGCATATTCGTTTCTCTCCGGCTCAAGGTAGAAAGAGTCATGCAAATTGGAACCTTCTAGATCTTGTCCCCGTTAACGGGACTTGGTGTATGGTTAGGAATCAATCCCCAATTGCGGGATGACTAAATCTCGCAATCCTCGCTTGTATGACTTTAATATGGCTCTGAAAGTGGCGGCATGCATTGTTGCGTAAACGGGATTTTTATAAATATATTCCTAAGATCGGGATAACTCGGCAGGTTTTTGTGATCGGGACAATTTGCCTGATCGTTGATGATTGCCTATGTTTCGGGAGTCGTTTTCGTGTGTGGGATGAGGATTGATGAGGTACGGGGAGTTGGAATGTCAGGTGGGGGCAGTTTTTAAAACTTGTTTGAGTAATTGGAAGAAAGCAGTGGACTGAGAGAAGAAAACCGAATAGATTATAGATGGGTCGATCTGCTTGTGCGGTGGCACCCGAATTGCCTTGCTCCTGAATTTGGTTCAGTCTCCCCCGGTCAGCGGCCGTTTCCGGAGCCTTCACGCATGTCAAAGATGTTGAACTTACGACTTGGTTTGAGTGCGGCGATGGTTTCTGCACTGAGTTTCTTCGTATCGTATGCGAGCGGGATTGACGACGATTTTCACCAGACGAAGAAGGTGGATGTGGTGACGCCGGAGCCGACTTGGACGGCGGATCAGAAGGGGCACTGGGCGTTTCAGCCGATTCGGCGGGTCGAGCCGCCGCAGGTTCGGAATCAAAATCTGGTCCGGAATCCGATTGATCAATTTGTGCTGAGTCAGGTTGAGAAGATGGGTTTGAAGCCATCGGCCGAGGCGGACAAGTTGACATTGATTCGTCGTGTGACATTTGATTTGACGGGATTGCCGCCGACGCCAGAAGAGATCAGGGCATTTCAGGCTGACGCCCGGCCCGAGGCTTATGATTTGCTTGTAGAGAATCTTCTTAATCGGAAGGCTTATGGCGAGCGGTGGGCGCGATGGTGGCTGGATTTGGCACGATATGCCGAGAGCGATGGCTTTAAGGCGGATGTGACGCGGCCGAATGCCTGGCGTTATCGCGACTGGGTGATAGGCGCCTTGAATTCCGATATGCCGTATGACAAATTTCTGGGTTTTCAGTTGGCGGGTGATGAGCTTGCGCCGAATCAGCCTGAGGCGTTTATAGCGACGGGTTTGAATCGTCATTACCCATTTGAAGACAACAACATGGTTCCGGGCTTGAACCGTCAGTTGATTCTGGATGACATAGCGGACACAAATGCATCGCTTTTCATGGGATTAACGGTGGCGTGTGCCCGCTGCCACGACCACAAGTATGACCCGATCAGTCATAAGGATTATTACCGGTTTCAGGCCTTGTTTGGCGGGCTTGTACCGAAGGACGACTATCCATTGGGGAATGCTGTGGAGGTGGCCCTGAACGCGACGGTCCAGAGCGAATATGAGGTGCGTAAGGCTTCACTTGAGAAGGCTTTGACCGACATTGAGCAGCCTTATTGGACGAAGGTTCTGGAGCCGGTTCGGCAGCGTATGTCGCAGACGACGCTGAAGGCATTGGAGACAGATCCGGGTCAGCGTACGGATTTGCAGGTGACGACCATACGCAATGCGATGAAGACGCTGAAAGTGTCGTCTGAATCAGTGGTTGCGGCAATGACACCAGCCGATCGGGAGAGATGGACGGCGATGAAGGGGGGGCTTGGGGGAGTGGAAAAGATGAAACCATCGCCATTGCCGATCGCTTCCGGGATGACGGATACAGGCCGCTATGCCGCGCCGGTGCACTTGCTATTGAAGGGCAATTTTCACAGGCAGGCGGAGGTGATTGAGCCGGGATTGCTATCGGTTTTGAGTGATCAGAAGCAGATCGAGAAGCGTCCGACAGGCCATGCGACGACAGGAACGCGGACGGCGTTGGTGAATTGGCTGACGAGGCCGGATCATCCGTTGACGAGTCGGGTGATTGTGAACCGGGTCTGGCAGCAGCATTTTGGCCGTGGGATAGTGACAACGACCTCTGATTTCGGCACTCAGGGCATGGAGCCGAGCCATCCGGAGCTGCTTGACTGGCTGGCATCGACATTTATGAGCCAAGGTTGGAGATTTAGAGACTTGCATCGATTGATGGTGACCAGCGCGACTTACAGGCAATCGAGCCGCCCTTCGGCGCAGGCGATTCAGGACGACCCTGACAACATGCTTTTGTCGCATCAAACGCGTCGCCGTCTGGATGCAGAGATGGTTCGGGACGGAGTCTTGCTGGTTTCAGGCCGATTGAATTCTGAGATGGGTGGGCCGAGTGTCAGGCCGCCGATGCCGGCGGGGCTTGATGTGAAGGACTGGACGGTTGACAAGGATGAGGCAAGCCATCGCAGGCGAAGTGTTTATATATTTGTGAAGCGGAATGTGAAGCATCCGTTTCTGGATGCGTTTGACTATCCCGACTCGAATTTGACGTGTCCGGAGCGACTGGTTTCGATCAATGCTCCCCAGGCTTTGATGTTGCTCAATTCTGATTTTTCGCTGGATGAGTCGAAGGCATTGGCGGAAAGATTGATTCGGGAGCGTCCGAGGGGTACGGATCAGGAGCGATTCAGGGATTTGTGGATCGTTTGTTTCAGTCGAATTCCGAGCGAAGCGGAATTGGCACGTCTGAGTGAGCTTTCGGCGACGCTGCGAGCGCGTTTGGGTGTGGTGGGACGGGTAGGGTCGGATGGGTTGTCGGAGAAGTCGTCAGAATGGCGATCAGGTGAGGCTGAGCGTGCGGTTTGGTCAGATTTGTGTCATGTCGTACTGAATCTGAACGAGTTTGTATTTGTCGATTGAGCTGATTGAGAGAGAGAAGGGAGCCACGACGATGAGTTCAGAAGCAGCCGCGAAATCGCATGTGATCTGGCCAGCAACCCGGCGTGAATTTTTGGCCCAGGCGGGAGCGGGATTTGGCGGGTTGGCTTTGGGTTCGATGATGGGCTGGGACGATGCCCGAGCGGAGGTTCCGGAAATAGATCCACTCAATCCGCTGGGTCAAAGGGTACCTCATTTTGCGCCCAAGGCCAAAAGTGTGATTTTTCTGTTTATGGAAGGTGGTCCGAGCCACATTGATTTGTTTGATCCGAAGCCAGCACTTGAGAGGTGGTCGGGCAAGCCATTACCGCCGAGTATTGGCCCGGTTTTCACACCGATGGGGGTCGGTGGCAATACGTTGATGCCATCGAGCCGGAAGTTTGCGCAGCACGGTGAATCAGGTTTGTGGGTATCGGACTGGTACCCGCATGTTGCGAAGGTTGCGGATGAGATCTGCCTGATACGTTCGTGTTATTGCGATGGCATCAATCATGTGGGCAGTGTCTGCCAGATGAATACAGGCAGCATATTGGCGGGTCGCCCGAGTCTTGGTGCGTGGGTAAGTTATGGTCTTGGTACCGAGAATGCGAACTTGCCATCGTTTGTGGTGATGAGCGATGCAGGCGACCCATTGGGTGGGGCGCGAAATTGGGGAACAGGCTGGATGCCTGCAACATTTCAGGGGACACCGTTTCGGCGTGATGGTTCGCCGATTCTTTATCTGCAGCCGCCGAAGGGGTCAGATCAAGAGCTTCAGCAGAGGAAGTTGCAGGGAATCACGGATCTTGACCGGCTTCATCTTGAGGGGCGTGAGGAAGATACGCGATTGGCGGCCCGGATTGCGGCCTATGAGTTGGCTTACAAGATGCAGGCTGAGGCTCCGGAGACAGTTGACTTGTCGACAGAGACGGCGGAGACGAAGTTGCTTTACGGGCTTGATGATGATCGCACAAGGACATATGGAACGATGTGTTTGCGAGCGAGGCGTTTGGTCGAGCGTGGAGTGCGGTTTGTACAGTGTTATAGTGGTTCTGGCAGTCAGTGGGACGCGCACGGCGACATGGAAGAGAATCATGGTCGGCTTTGCCCACGGAGTGACAAGCCGGTGTCGGCCTTGATTCAGGACTTGAAGCGGCGGGGCTTGCTTGAGACGACCCTGGTGATTTGGGGAGGAGAGTTTGGTCGGACGCCGATGAATGAGAAGACCAAGGGGAGGGATCATAACCCTTATGGTTTTTCAATGTTTATGGCGGGTGGCGGGGTGAAGGCGGGCCTGACATTTGGTGCGACGGATGAATTTGGCCTGAAGGCGATCGAGGGGCGGGTGCATGTGCATGATATTCATGCAACGATCTTGCACCAGCTTGGGTTGGATCACAAACGGCTGACTTTTCCTCGGGATGGTCGGGATGAGCGTCTGACGGTCAATGGTGGCCGCGTGATCAAAGAGATTTTGGCGTAACGATGATGGATGAAACTGGTTGCAAGTGGATAAAAAAGCGAGTCAGGCAGGTTTGGGCCGATTCGAGATTTGAACATTGGTGGAATTTGCGACGATGAGAACGTCGCACAGATCGATGAAAAGCCCGGTTTCGTAGACACCTGGGATGGCAAGCAAGGTGGCTTGAAGCGATTCGGGGTTTAGTATTGGGCCTGTGTGGAGGTCGGCAATTCGATTGCCGCCGTCGGTGATGAACGGCATGCCGTTTGGGAGAGTTCGGAGGGTGACTTTTTGGACGAGTTTAAGGAGTTGGCTGAGGGTCCAGTGCTGCCCAAAGGCGGCGATTTCGACAGGCAGGTGGTGGCGAGTGCCGAGTTGGAGCACGGGCTTGGTCTGATCGACCAGAATGATACGTTTATGGCCAGCGGCCGCGACAATTTTTTCGCGAAGTAGAGCGCCACCGCGACCTTTGATCATCCGGAATTGAGGGTCGATTTCATCGGCCCCATCAATGACAATGTCGAGTGTCTTGATTTCGGCAGGATCGACGATTTGGATTCCGGCCAGTTTGGCCAGATCGGAAGTTCGTTCGCTTGTGGAAACGGCGGTAATCATGAGGCCGAAGTGACGCACCCTTCGGCCGAGTTCAGCGACAAGCAGTTCGGCGGTTGTGCCTGAGCCAAGGCCGACCGTCATGCCATGCAGGACCATGGCAGCACCTGCGATGGCCGCGTTTTGTTTCGCTTTTTCCTGACTTTCGGGCATTTGAAAAACGATCCAGTGAATCAAAGCCTGAGATGTCAGAATGACCAGGATAAGGAAATCGCTTCAAACGGGCCTTATAGTAGGAACAGAAGCAGCGAAGAGCGAACAGATCGTTTCGGCTGCTGATCCACAAGCAACATGAGTGCTTGGACTTACGGCGATTTTTGAATCCCGCCGAAACGTTTCGGCTGAAGGTTAAATACTATCAGTCAAGGCATTTTCCGTCAAGTGGTTATCAAGCATTTTTAGGCTCTGGGAGAGGCTCGAGCGGCTGATTTCTTTTTAGTTTAGAGGTGTTTAAAGGTTATTGGCTGAAAGTTGGAGGGGTGGGGGCCGGCTCTGGCCATGGTTTGAGGATCGGTGTTTCGGGGCCGATCTCGATGAGCCATTTTTTTCGGTTCTTGAAGTATTCCAAAAGGTTGCGGTTTTGTTCTGGAGCCATTTCGCGAGCCCAGATGACTTTTGAATTGTCGATATCAGGCGCGTTGTAGACCCATTCATAAACCCATGGGAATCCATTGGAAAAGGAACTTGGGAGGTATCGGACAATGACCAGGTGCTGGCCATCGGATTGTTCGAGCTGGTGCAGGAAATTGTGGCGATAAACATTTGCCATGGGGGGTAATTTTCCTCTTTGAAAAAGGCTCAAGAGGATGCAGACCGGAAGCAGCATGAGCAGGCTGAGAGTGAAGGTTCGGCCGATCTTTTGGTGCCCGATTCGCATGACAGAGAGTTGCCTCAGGCAACTGACGACGACAAGCAAGAAAAGGCAAGCGGCAGGAGCCACATAGTGAGGGGTTGTGGCCAGGACAAGCTGATGGATGCCCATAAGGGGTGCGATTGCGAATGAGGCCAGGCGAACAGGTTTGCGTTGCCAGGCGGCTGGGAGCCAGAGCATGGCCAGTCCCAGAGGGCCGATGAAGAAAACGATGATAGTATTGATCCAGATGACTCGCCATTTCAGCCAGCCTATCAGATTCTGTTGAAACTGAAAGGCTTTGAAATGCCATTTCAGATACATAACAGTGAAGTTTTCATTTCGGTATGAGATGTTTGGATTCGGCTTTTGAAATAGAAACATGGGTGCAGAGGAGTACTGGGCTTCATGTTCCTGATTGGGCATACGGAAAAAGCTGCCTGTTACGGCATGGTTATAAGAAGCCATGGCAGCAGTACCGCAGAAAAGAATCAAGGAGATTGGTAAAATGAAATGGATGAGATGGAATTTGATTGGCCCTTTTTTTATTTCGCGGCGCAGCCAGATCAAAAGGTAAAGCGCAGCAGGCAGGCAGACGATGGCTCCTTCGAAGGGTCTTGAGTTGGCAAGCAGCAGGATGCCGGCTCCCATGGCGATTGCCATTCCAGCAGTCGGCTTTCGGTGAATTCCGGGCAGGGATCCGAAGAGCAGGCAGCCGCCAAGCATTGCCACATTGCCACCCCAGAACGATTGGGTCCAGGACCAGTAATTGTTATTAGGTGGATAGTGCATGAAGGGGTGAAGGGCGGCGATAAGGCCACCGATGAAGGCCCAGCGTTGGGGGAGCCAGGCCTGGAGCATCCAGCAGAATGCGGCACAGGCCATGGCGAAGCTGATCCAGACACCGCTAATGTCGATTCCGGTCAGGATTTTGCCAGCGGCCAGGAAGAGTGCTTGAGCGGGAGGATATTTGGAAGCTGTTGTAGGAATGGAAAGAATATGGAATGTTTCGAAATGTTCCCAAAGCGGGTGGGTCGGGTTTGTGAGTCGTCCGGATGCAAATGTTTCTGCTGCAAAAAGATAGCTGTATTCGTCGTGGACAAGTGGAATCGGTGGTAAATACCAGGAGCAAAGCATGGAGGTGATTAATGCAACAGTGCTGACGATTGTGACAGAAAGTTTCTGGCGGATTGCAATTCGACCAAGGATTCGCCAGAAGCGATTTGTCAGGCCGATGCGATCAATCAGAGCGACCAGAATTATGGTGGCAAGAGCGATTAAAACGCCGCGCCAGCGATCGATATTAAAAAAGGTGAGTAGGGTTATGGGCAAGCCTAGAGCCAGTAAGATCAGCAGTTCGGATCGAGTTGGCCGATAGAGGGGCTGGCGTTTCATTTTGATGATTTCCATTGGGTTTGATCAAAGATATGATTTTGCATTTTGGGTTTGGCATATTTCAATTGAGTTTAAACGTTAAATCCTGATTTTAAGGCATCCTGATAGAACATTTTGACTGTCTCAAGCGAAAAGTCCTCAAGATCCTTGCCATATAAACCAAGCTTTTCCAGTAGGGGATGTGCGAGTGTGATAATCGGGCAGCCGATTTGGTCGGCTTGAAAAAGGTTGAGGATTTCACGAGGGCTGGCCCAGATCAGTTCCGATTTTGGGAAGTCTGAGAGAAACGAAACGGCTGATTGCATAATCGGGACGGGGTCTCGGCCCGTATCTGCAATTCTGCCAGCAAATACGGAGATAAACGAGGATGGCCCGCAGGCAAGCGCCAGGGCTGATTCGCGCACTTGCGTCAAGGTCATCAGTGCTGTGACATTCAGCTTCAGGCCATCTTTGGCGAGCGATTGGATTAAGCCGGCAGAGGAAATGCCTTTGGTGTTGGTGATGGGGATTTTGACATAGACATTTGGCCCCCAGGAGGCAATTTTTTTGGCCTGGCGGGCCATTTCTTCAAAATCGTCGGAGAAGACTTCCAGAGAGAACGGCCGATCGGGAATCTGGCTGAGGATATCGCGGGCAAAGGCTTCGAAATTTACAATGCCACTGGCCCGCATCAGGGTTGGATTCGTGGTAAAGCCCTTGATCAGCGGATTCTTGTAAAGTTCCAAAATGCCTGATCGGTCAGCGCCGTCGGCGAAGATTCTGGTTTTAAGCAGGCTTGGGGGCATTTGTAACTTCTTGCAAATTATGGTTAAGAATCCAGGCCGCAGCTTCCTGAAGATTTAAGCATGTGTAATCGGCAGGTGGTTCGGGCCTGGGTTCGCTATAGCCGTAGTCAATAAACACGGTGTGGCAGCCGGCTCGTCGGCCTGCTTCCACATCGCGCCAGCGGTCGCCAATCATAAAGCTTTGGCTTAATGCAATTGCATGGCTATCAGCGGATTCCAAGAGCATGCCCGGGTTGGGCTTGCGGCAGGGTCTGGTCTCGCCATCGTCATAGCAGGCCATGATTTGCGTGATCGGCAGGACGGATTGCAGGTGCTTGTGCATGGCTTCCACAGTTTCGCGTGTTTGGGTGCCTCGGGCCACGTCGGGCTGATTGGTTACGACGATTTGAAGAAAGCCGGCGACGCGAAGGCTTTCCATGGCATCAGCCACGCCGGGTAGAATTTCCATGGTCTCCACAGAGTCGGGCGGAAAGGGCTTGCCGTTGCAAACAATGGCCCGATTCAGGACACCGTCGCGGTCCAGAAACACGGCTTTGTTCATTTGAGCGACTCCCAGCGTGTCTGCTGTAATTTAAGCGTAGGGTGTGATACAAGCAGGTGCCAGACGACGGCCTGAAAGGCTTCGGCATGGGGAGTGATGTGGTCGGGGTTGACGGTGGGGATGATCAGGCAGGCGTTTGCGACCTTGGCTGTATAGCCGCCGTCCCGGCCCACAATTCCGAGAATCGGGGTGCCGACCTCACGCGCAAACTGAAGGGCTGTGACGAGATTGGGGCTGACATTTTTCTCAAGGTTGCCGCCGCCCACGCTGAGCACCATGATCAGGTCGTCGGGCCGCAGTCGGCTGATTTTGAGCCACTCCAAGAAGATGCTGGGCCAGCCTTCGTCGTTGGTTCGGGCCGTGAGTTCCGAGACATTGTCGGTCGGGGCATAGGCTTCAATGCCGACAATCTTGCGAAAGTCGTTCACGGCATGGGAGGCATTGGCTGCGTTGCCGCCCACGCCAAGAATGAAGAGGCGGCCCTGGCGATGGCGGGTCTGGTCAATCAGCGTGACCATGCGTTCTGTGATGTCAGGGTCGATCTGGTCGATGATCTGCCGGGCTTCATTCAGAAACTGTTGTGAGTGGGTCATGAACCTTTGTACCGATCGAGTTCGCTGATGTTTTGTAAAATATTGTTATACACTTCGCGGTCATGAATGGCACTTTTTGATCAAAACGATGCCGGAGGCATCTGGAGCCAGTAGCCGGTGGTTGAGGAGCGTCAGCGACGACACCACCGGACGACAACGCGACATAAGGTCTTGCACCCCTGCCGGGGTGCCAGCAGCTTTTACCCCCATATCATAACCGGTGGTGTCGCTTCGCTCAACCACCGGCTACTTGCTTTGATGCCTCCGGCATCATTCTCATACGATGTATCATGTGTGGCCGCGACAACTATAGAGATAAACTTGCAGGTTTCTTCAAGCCCAGCATGCGAGCCGATTTCATAGAATCGCTCGAAGACTTCAAAGGCTGCAAGCTGATCGCGCTGGACACGTCGGCTGCGTATTTCGAGGCGGTCACGACCAACATGCCAAAAGTTGCGATCGCGTTTCGACCGTTTCCATGTGATCAAGCTCTTTGATGATTACTTAGTGTATTGCGGCGATCGTTTTATCACAAGGCAGGTGACCAGCAGAAAGCGATGCACAAGGGGTCGGGATGGCTGCTTTTGAAAGCTTTGGAGCATCTGAACGACACAAGAAACGAGCAAGATCGGCTTCAGGAGGCTCTGGCACTAAACCAACCGCTCTTGAGGCTTATCACTTGAAGGAGGAGTTGCGACTTTTCTGAGACAAGCCGACGAAGGGCGTGGCGAATTGATTTCTGAAGGG
The DNA here is from genome assembly GCA_945865635.1 of Candidatus Kuenenia stuttgartensis. GTDB lineage: Bacteria > Planctomycetota > Planctomycetia > Isosphaerales > Isosphaeraceae > QWQI01. The sequence goes on along the minus strand of CAMBEP010000031.1, from coordinate 4,418 downwards.
ATGGCTACAAAGGGCAAGAGCTTCAGGAATCAAGATCCTGATCACGATGGCGAAGACCTTGTAAAGCCGCATGGAAAGGCTTCTGACCTGGTACGACCAACCGATCAGATCAGGCCAGATGGAAGGCGCGAACAGCAACAGTAAAACCACGAAGCGACAGGTAGATGGTCAACGGGAGATGAAATTTTTCAAATTAAAAATCCAGTCATTCCTCGATGTCAATTACGCTTTAGTCGGAAGAACCATAAAAGCCAACAGTGAGGCACTATGCCTGCTTGAATTGAATAAATCCATTCAACACAATCGGCACTGCTTCACTATTGGTTTGAATCAATCCAACTGGGCTAGGATGAGCGCCAGCCGATTACTTCTTTTTGGCTGTCTTGGTCATGTTGCCTTCCATGCCTTTCATCATGTCTTCAAAACCGGCCGGACGGTTGTCCGGGGTTTTTGCAGTATCGTCTGTTTTCGGGACAGAACCGCCGCCACAACCGCTTAGCCCGAAAATGATCATGGAACAAACCATCAATACCGGAAGCCGATTCATACGAGAATCCCCTTGTTACTGTTGAGCCTTGATTCGTTTGGATACTTTGCAACGGGATGGATTGAAGTTCGAAGCCGCACTATGAATTTCAAGAATGTCCGGGAGAGTGAATTCAACACCCGCCCGGAAGCATTCCAATGCTTACAATCAAAGGGCATCAGCACTCACAATTTCGCCGCCTTTTCGGGTACCAATTGACCAGAAGGTTGGCAGGTTGATCGTGTTCTTGATAAAACGCACGGAACCGTCGGCCATTCCCATGTTCACGCCGCCGGGGTGATTGCTGTTCGGCGGGGCAGAACCGAGAGGACCTGTGAAGCTGAGCCAGCCGCCCTGATCCGCAGAATTGTTGCATGACGTCGAATTCGGTGCGCCGACATGCGTGTAGGAATTCACTGCAACGTGCCAGGGATAACCGGCGAACCACGTGTAGCCATTGCCATTGGAGCGAATCGATGTCGCAGAGCCAGGTAAAGCTTTGCAGGCCCCGACAAAGGTGTTCACTCCAGCAACATCAGAACCTGCAACCGGGCCCGCGACTTGAAAGATGGATCGCTTGGCATCGGCTGAATTCAGCTTGACTTGCGGGTTGCCAACAATCCCGAGCAGACGCTCGCTGAAAAGAGCCGTGTTCGACGTTCCATCGGAGATCGACTGAAACCCGACCGGGCCAAGATTTGGGTCGTTATACCAAGCATTTGGTATAATCGTTCCACTGAATGAGCCATTGGTGCCAGCATTGGCCAGTTGCCCGGGACCACCATAATTGCCGACATAGTTCGTTCCGCCGTAAACACCTGTCGGGGTTTTCAGCGAACCATCCGAAGGACATGAAAAAACAGAAAGCTGCAGGTTCATGACCGTGTTATTGCCCTGCTGAAAGGTATTTCCCGCAGCGTTACCGAAGATACCAATGGAGAAGTTAAATGCATTGAAGGCCGGGCCTTGCTCAAGATTTGGCAAAATCGACAGGCCCCAGCCGTAGCTCCATCCCCAGCTTTCCACATTGGCTGTGGGAAACATGGTTTGCATCGGAAACACCATGTTCTGCGAAGCATAATTATGCACCGCAAGACCAAGTTGTTTCAGATTGTTAATGCATTGCGAACGCCGGGCTGCCTCGCGCGCCGACTGAACGGCTGGCAAGAGCAGTGAGATAAGCACTGCGATAATCGCGATGACGACGAGAAGTTCAATCAAGGTAAAGCCACTTTTGGGCTTTCGGATGATGCTTTTCTGCATAGCCGGAGACTCCTGTCAATTCAAACGGCCAATCATAGAATAACCCTGGTTCGACGCAGATTCAAAATTTATGAAGTGACCCTTTTCAACCAGATAGGAAGAAGCAGAGAAACAGCATATATTTTGATTATCTGTGTAGAAGGGCAAAATCATTTTATCACTCACTGTTAAACATTGTCAAACACTTTTTTCGTTTTTTTAACAAAACTTGGCTCTTCAGTGGAATCTGTGAAAGTGTTCTGGCTTTATTAGATCCCCAAGGTTATGTATCAGAGCCAGTTGCGTGATTCGGGCGGGACTGGTCGATCAGGCTGACCATGCGTTCGGTGATGTCAGGGTCGATCTGGTCGATGATCTGTCGGGCTTCGCAGAGTAACTGTTGCGAGTGATTCATAAGGCTTGGCTCTTGTCATGGGCTCTTTGGTTTTGTAACTCTATGTGAATCAGAAGCTTACGGGTTTCTTCGAGGCCGGCGAGTGAGCCGATCTCATAGAATCGTTCGAAGACTTCAAAGGCTGCGAGCTGATCATTTCTGAGCAGGTCTTGATAAAGGCTTGAAAGGTCGGTGGAGCGATCTTCAGGAATGGCTTCAAAGACGCTGCGGCTGAAGAGGCCAAGGCCATAGTCGATGTGCTTCATTTGAGGCGTGCGATGGGCTTTATCGTAGGCCAGAATGCGGCCGTTTTGAAAATTGACGTTGCTGGAGTCCCACTGCTGATCATTTTCAAAAACGGTCATGAGCGACAACTTGCCTGAAGCCTGAAAGGCGTGCTGAACGGCTGAAAACGGGCATGTCAGGTAGGAATCGCCATAAAGCACGAAGAACTGGTCGGGCAGTAGGGGCAAAGCGCGGCGAATGGCACCGGCGGTGCCGACGAGTGTCGGGCCGTCAAATGAATATTGAATTTCAAGACCAAAGCCCGTGCCATGGCCCACGGCTTCCACGACTTTTTCGCCCAGGTGGCCAAGGCAGATGACGGCTTGGCGAACTCCTTGTGCATGAAGCAGTTGGAGCTGATGAAAGAGAAATGGCTGGCCAGCCACATCGATCATACACTTGGGCTGGGTTCGCGCCACGTCGCCCAGGCGAGTGGCAAGCCCGCCGGCCAGAATTACGACAGGAAGGAGTGGGTGGCTAGAAGTCATTGGATCACCATATTTTTTTTGATATCTGGTTTAATGGGCAAGAGGCGCAGAGGCTTGTTCCTTGACAAAATAGACGGCTGTCTTGCCGCTTGGTTTCAATACGTCCTTTAAACCACGGGCGTCAAGAAATTCGTCTAGAGCCTTGCGGCAACCGCCCCAAAGGCCGTAATCGTCAATAATAATGATGCCGTCAGGAGTTACGGAATCGTAGAAAGTTTCCAGGCAAATCCGAACAGACGCGTACCAGTCTGAATCGACATGCAATAATGCAATTGGCTGGACGGTGGTTTTTGGCAAAGTCTCTTCAAACCAGCCTTTGACGATGTGTATCGATTCCCGATGGCTGCCTTGGGCCAGTAGAGCGTTCGTCGCCATTTGTGGGCTTCCAGTACACCATCCACTGTGATAAGCGTTATGAACGACTGGCGGGTCTTCAGCCGTTGGCGCTGGAAGGCCTTCAAACGAGTCGAACAGCCAAATTTCTCGACGAATACCGCCACGGATTGAAGCGCGAGCCATGACAGCCGCGGCACCGCCGTTCCACGTTCCGCATTCCACCAGTGCACCTTCGACACCACTTTGAGCAAGATTCAATGAGAGTCGATAAAGGGAATGGAGCCTGTCCACAGTCACCATTGAATAGCGGGGGATGAGACGCTTGCAGGCTGCAAGGAAATCTTGAGTGTCGTTGTCAGAAAATCCATAAAATCTTAGGGGAATGGTCTGGGCCAACATCCTTAACTTCATGATCGACCGACCAGTCCAGCACTCCGGCGCCATGATTTTGACAGTAGTTTTCAACATGGATTTGAACATAGAAATGGTTCCCCACTGTATGGCGATTGGGTTGGGTTGGGTTGGGGTGGCTAGATTCTTTGAGGACTAAATCTTATTGGATCAGCACCTTGGTGCCTTCAAAATCGAAGCGGAAGCGGACTTCTTCAAGCCCGGCTGCGGCCATGGTCTGGCGGAGCCGGGAACGCTCTTCGCAATAGAACATGAGGAAGCCGCCTCCGCCGGCGCCGATGAGCTTGCCGCCGATTGCGCCATTTTGCATGGCCAGGTCATACCAGTGGTTGATACGCTCGTTGCTCATCTGTGGCGACCTCTGTTTTTTGTGTTCCCAGTGCAGGTTCATCAGCTCACCGAATCGGCGTGTGTTGCCCTTTTCAAGGGCCTCTTGCGTTTCACGGCCAATTTGCTTGATGAAGTGGAGGTTGGAGATCATGGCTGGGTCTTTAAGTTTGCTGCGTGTGTCCTGCACTTTGAGAATATCGCCGGCGGATCGCGTATAGCCTGTGAAGAAGAGCAGCAGGTGATCTTCCAGGTCGTGCAGGGTGGACTGGGAAATCTTTAGGGGCCAGGCTTCCACCTGACCGTTGGGCAGAAACCTGAAGCAGGTGATTCCGCCAAATGCGGCAATGTATTGATCCTGCTTGCCGATCGGCTCTTCCAGAATAGCAAGCTCAATCTGGCAGGCCTG
>CAMBEP010000030.1 GCA_945865635.1 Candidatus Kuenenia stuttgartensis | reverse complement strand
AAATATCGAAGGATTATGGTTTTACAAGATGTGATTTACAACGGCGTGAGGGCACCCGGCGTGCATGAAATCCGTTTTTTCCAGGCGGCCTGAGGCACACATGAAGATCAGTTGTAAACTATTGCATATCAATAGGATACGCCGCGATTGCGAAACGGGAATAAGGGCCATGGCACGATCGCATGCCCGTCCGTATTTACTGGATTTGATGATCAGCCCAGCCCTAAACGCTTGCGGTGATAAGCCAGTCGATCGACGGGCGACATTTTGGCGAAGTCGGGATAGGGTGATGCAATGGCGGCCGGTGGAGGCGATTGTGGTATTGCGGTGTGCCCATCGCAGCCACAAGTGGAGCTTGCGGCTGGTTTTGGTGCACAGGAGTTAGAGGCTGCACCGCCGCATCCGCAGCCTGAGGAGTCCGGTTTGGCGGGTGCTTTGGCAAGACCATCAGGGATGGGCACAGAGGCAGTGGACTTGTTACCGGAGTAGCTGGAGGCGGTGTCAGTGCGCTGAAGGTCTTTGTCAAGTGAACGGGTGGGTCGAACACCGAGCTTTGAGAGTACGGAGTGATAGGCACGTACGGCTTCAGAGGGCTTGATTTGGCCGTCGGCGATGAGCCGGAGGAACTGGATGAAGGCGAGCTGATTTTCAGCGTTGTTGATTTTTCGCCCGAAAAGAGCGACTTTGGCGCCGGCTTGTTTGGAGTCCCAAAGCATGTCGAAGGCGTCAAATGTGGTACCAGCCGAGCCGCCCAGGATGCCTACGACCAGCGAGCTGTCGTAGTTACGGAGTTCTTCGACAGCTTTTCGGCCATGATAGACGATTTTGAGGAATCGGGGCATGCCAGCCGGAGCGACACCGGCGAGCATTCGGGTGATCATGTCGTTGAGGTAGCCTGGGAGAGTCTCTCCGGAGATACGGCCTGGAATGTTGGGGTCAAAGACTTCGAGAAAGTAGCGGAAATCCTTGCGTTCAGCTTCTTCCCGGAACCTGTGAAAGGCTTCCAGGCTTGGCAGGTCGTCGTCGAGGTTATTGTTGAAGGTCACGGAATAGAGGCCGAGGTTGGCGCCCATTTTGCGTTCTTCGGGTGTGCAGTCGAGGTGTCCGCACTGGGCGTGGTCGAGGCTTGCGGTTCGGAACGGGCGAGAGGCCTCTTTGGCGTAGGCAGAGCCACGGGCCAGGTGAATGTCGGTGGTGTCGTTGGCGCGGATGGCGGGAGTGACGTGAGAGTGTTCGTAGAGACGTTCGTCGAGGGTCAGTCGGCTGTTGGAGCTGACCGACATGAGCATGATATCGACCAGTCCCTGGTGGGTGATCTTGCGCATGAGGTCGCGGTATTCTTCGATCGACCGGAACCGGGTTTCGCTGGCATGAGCTTCAGGGCTTTTGCCCGGGGAGCCGATGCCAAAGGCCATGTCAGCATCTTTGGCGTCGGCCAGAATGAAGACGTCGGAGTCAGGATTCTGATTGAGTTGGGCCAGTTTCTGGTCGAGCGATTTAGCGGCCAATGTTGTATCCTCCACCTGAGATGGTCACACGTGGTTTCTGGCCCGAGTTTCCGGACTGGGTTACTCTGGATGCGGAGCTTGCGGCAGAGGGGGCGATTTTGGTGCCACCTGAAACCGTGCCTGAGATTGGTTTGCGGGCGTCGGGGAAGGACTTGAGAACGTCGCCAATGGTGCCTTTGAGCAGATCGCCGGACTGCTTAAGGGCCGTGAGCTCCCGGGGTGTAAGCTCAATTTCTACGATTCCGCGAACGCCGCCGGCGCCGACGATGGACGGGACACTCAGGGCCACGTCGTTAATGCCATAAGCGCCGTTCAGAACAGTACCTACAGGCAGAATCCGGCGCGAGTCCTGGGCAATGGCATGAATGACTTCACGAATCGAGATGCCCACGGCAAAGCCTGCTCCGCCCTTGAGTTTAATGACTTCAGCGCCACTGCCGCGGGTCCGCTTGAAGAGCTCTTCGGCCTTTTGGTTGGACCAGCCGGGGAACTTGTCGAGCGGCAGGCCAGCGGCCTGGGCAATGGACCAGGCGGGGACCATGCTTTCGCCATGCTCGCCATAGATCGTTGCAGTGACTTGAGTTGGGGGCAGATCCAGCTCGGCGGCGATAAGGCTTCGGAAGCGGGCCGAATCGAGCATGGTGCCCAGGCCGATGACTTGCCCGGCGGGCAGGTTGAGGCGTTTCTGGGCGAAGTAAGTCAATATGTCAACAGGGTTTGAGACGACAACAAGCACTACGCCCGGCTTGGTCCCCGAGGCATGGATTTGGTTGAGGATATTGAGGAACAGTTCGGTATTGCGATTGATGAGGTCGAGGCGAGATTCGTCGGGCTTGCGGCGGAGGCCAGCGGTGATAAGGATGATGTCGGACTGGGGGATGGCCTCATAACCCGCGGCACGGATGCGCTGATCGGCGACGAGCGAAGAGCCGTGCATGATGTCAAGAGCTTCGCCCTTGACTTTGTCGCCGAGGTCGATCAGAGTCATTTCACTGACCACACCACCGCACTGAAGGGCAAAAGCCGCACTGGAACCGACCAGGCCGCCACCACCGATAATACTGACATGCATTTTAGTGATCTCCTTTATCAGTATGAACTTGCGTAAGAAAATGGATCAGCGGGCCGTGGCGGCGAGAGCGGCCATTACCTGATCGGTGACAGAGCTGACCAAGGCATTGAACTGTTCAGGCGAGAGTGCGGGTGTCGGGGCTGGGGTGGATGTGACAGGGGCGCTGCCCTGGGTGATGGACTTGACGACGGCGTCGACCAGTGCATCAGTCGAGGAACTGGGGGCCGAGGCAGCGGCCAATTCGGCCTGCTGACGGGGGTGGAGGAAGGCATGAGGCTCTGGCGAGAATTCGTTATAGCCCTTCTGGAACAGGCTATTGGCACAGAGATCACAATTTTCCAGGCCTTTTTCGAGACGAACATCGCGGATACCGAGGTTGGGCTTGATCTTGATCAGCTCGGCGGCCTTGGCATCGGAGTAATACTCAACCCGGCCCAACTGTTTGGTCAGGATTAGGATACGGCAATAAGCGTCGATGATTTCGGTCTTGAAGTAGGCATCCATGAGGTCGGAGCCGGCGGTCACGGTACCGTGATTGGCCAGAAGGATGGTGTCGGTGTCTTTGATGTACGGAATGATTGTATCAGCAAAGGTTTGGGTGCCTGGTGTCTCATAGGGGGCGATGGCAACTTCCCCCAGAAAGACTTCGAACTCGGGCATGGTGCACTTGGGGATGGGCTCGTGGGCCACAGCGAAGGCGGTGGCATGGGGTGGGTGGCAGTGGACGACGGAGCGAACATCGGGCCGGGTCTTCATGATGGTCAGGTGCATGAGGATCTCGCTGGAACGCTTGCGTTTGCCTGAGATCTGCTTGCCTTCCATGTCGACGATGCAGAGATCGTCGGGCTTCATGTAGCCCTTGCTGACTCGGGTCGGGGTGCAGAGAACTCGGTTTTCGTCGAGCCGGAACGAGATATTGCCATCGTTGGCGGCCGCGAAGCCTTTGTTGTAGATACGTCGGCCGATCTCGCACATTTCCTCGCGAAGTTTCCACTCATTGAAGTTGCCAGTGTTGTAAGCCATCGGTTCGCTCCCTTGTTATTCTGTCTGAACGGATTGAATCCTGAAAATGTACCGTCTGTACTGTCCGAATATGCGAAAGGTCAGGTGTTGAATGTCAGAGATGCAGGTGATCGAGAATGCAGGCACAGTAGGCGTCGATCGGAGGCTTTTCCTTGCCAAACGGGTTGGCAGCCTCGCCGCCTTCGGAGAGGCCGATCAGATCGCCGGGGCGAGCGCCCAGGTTGTCAAACGCGACGAGGTCTTCGCCACGTTCAGCCGAGCCATTCTGCAAGGCTTTGCGGGTCATGGGCCGAACGATGATCCAGGCCCCGGGCTTGAGAGAACTGTGCGGCTTGGCCAGTGTGACACGGCCGACGACTTCAGCGATCCTCATGCTCGAGCCTCCCTGCTGGCGGCGGAGAGAAAGTCCTGGATAGAAGCCGGCACGGGGACGACTCCAAGCCTTCGCCAGGAGTGAAAGATTTGCCTAGCTTCATGGATCGGCAATTTTGGGGGTTCGACCACAATGCATTGCGGAGCAAATTGCTGGACGACGCGTTCGAGTTCGACGGAGGAACGTATTTCCGTGGCCCGCAGGCCCGCCTGATTCAGTTGCCAGACCGTGATGCAGGCGACATCCGCCAGAACGGCCAGGTGCCTGTGGGGCTTCTGGACAAGCCAGGCGGAAGCGGCTTGAAGTGTCGGGCCGACGAGGTCCCAGCCCTCGCCCGAGCGGCCTGCCAAGGTCGATTCCACGGCAAGAGCCTGGGCGGATCCCGAGATCCTTAAAACGGCCCATTCGCCGGCATTTTGACCGCCCTGCCCGGGCCAATTGGCGGCTCCAGCCCAGCGGAGGGTGATTCCCCGTTTCTTGAGAATCTCGCGGGCCAGGGGCGTGACGACCGTTTTCGGAGCGATGGCCAACTCGGAAACGCCCGCTGGCAAGTCGACCGCATGCCGCTCCAGAAGTAAAGACCCTGCAAAGGCTTGCGTGTCAGACTTGACCACTGCATCAGGTTTCGGCGGAATGGCTTCTGGTTGTGAGTGCAAGCCTAAGACGCTTGGTTCAGAGGGCTTGGAGGCAGACATCTCGCGAAGGACGGCCATTACGGCAGCAGCGACCTGGGCCGGTGTTGCGTGGTCGGATGAAGTGGTCTGATGCTGAGGCCAGGCGGATGAGATGGTGTTCATTGGACCTCGTCCGGCAAGGCGAGAACGCTCCAGCGGCCGGGTGTATTGCGACCCAACTGGCTTTGCAGAATGGCACCGTCTGAGGTGATGATCACCCTTTGGCCGCGGCCTGCTCCAAGACGATCAAAGGCCAGAACAGGCTCGCCATCGTCTCTGCCATCGGTCGTCAAGGGCTGAACGACGAGCATGCTTTGCCCTTCAAATGAAGGGTGCTTGGTGGTCGCCGTCGCTGAGCCCAAGACAAGACCTAACTGCATGTTGAAACAGACCTTTATGTGATGTACCGATGATTTGCCTGAGGGTACGCTTCCAGCCTCTTCAAGAATCAGATGAACCGCATGGCACCAACCACTGTGGTGCGGCGGCGGCGCGAGAAAGTGCGTGGCACGGTGATGCCTTCGCCGGTCGGTCCTGCGATTGAGAATGAGGCCTGACCGGCTCCGCCGAGCCCCAGGCCGTCGGTCGATGGGCCGTTGATCACAAAGATCGTGCATTCCATGATCTTGCCCATCTTGGTCATGACGTCCGTATCACGCGAGTGAAGAATGGCGGTGTGGCCAAAGCCGTGCTCGCTGGACTTCGCCAGTGCTATCGCCCTGTCCACGTTTGAAACTCGGATAAATGGCACAAACGGCATCATTTGCTCTGTCTGTACAAACGGATGGTTCTCATCCGTCTCGCCATAAAGCAGTTGGGTCCCGGTCGGTATGGTGAAGCCGGCAGCAGCGGCGAGCACGGCTGGGTCTTTGCCAATCAGGTCCTTGTTCAGGTGCGGCTTGCCATCACTGCCCACTGGAAAAGCTACGGTGGTCAGGGATTGCACCTGTTGATGGCTAAGGCGAAAGCCATTGTGGCGGCTCATGGCGTCCATCAGTTTGTCGAAGATCTCAGCTACGGCAAAAACCTGCTTCTCACCAATGCACAAGAGGTTATTGTCATAACTGGCCCCTTTGACAATACCGTCGGCGGCACGGTCCAGATCCGCTGTGGCATCGACCACCACTGGAGGATTGCCGGGGCCTGCCACAATCGCCCGCTTCTTGCTTGCCAAAGCGGCGCGGGCCACTTGTGGGCCACCTGTCACCACCAGAAGGGAGACCCCCTTGTGATCGAACAGAGCTTGGGCAGACTCCAGCGTAGGTGGGTCGATGATGGTCAGCAAGTTATCTATGCCAATGGCCTTACGTATAGCCGCATTGAATCGGCGAACACCCTCGGCAGCGATTTTAGAGCCGGATGGGTGGGCGTTAAAGACCACGGTATTGCCAGCCGCCAGCATGTTGATTCCATTGCAGGCCAAGGTCGGCAAGCTGTGTGTAACGGGCGTAATTGCCCCAATCACTCCAAACGGAGCATATTCTGTCAGGGCGATCCCCAGATCACCCGACTCCACATCCGGCTTGATATCTTCCACACCTTGAACAATCTGAATGATGGCGCTGAGCTTCTCAATCTTGTGGTCGATCCGGCCTACTTTGGTCTCTTCAAGCTCCAGACGGGCCAACTCTTCGGCCTGCGACTTACAAATCGACCGGATCAGCTCCGTAGCCGTCTTGCGATCCGACATCGGACGTTTCTTGAAGACTCCAAATGATTCCGAAGCAGCCGCCACAGCTTCGTCGGCCGTCTGAAAGACGCCCAGGCGGTCAGACTTGGTCAAACGGCCTGCGCTGGGCCCATGCACTGGTCCCATCTGCGACAAGACTTCCTGAACAAGGCTGCGAATGAGTTCCGGATTGATTTCCATGATCCTGTCACTTTCCGTCTTTTTAATTCGTTCAATATCGATCACGTTACGCCACGACACTCAGCAATTTCAGGGCGTTTGGATTCAGTCGCCCTTGCCGTCGGCGAAAATGATTCGCCCTTCCACGTCTACCTGATCCACCAAGCCGATCACCACAGCATCGATCGGAAGTTTGTCGGTTTCAGGCGTGAGCCTCGCACTTGAACCCTGGCACAGCAGAACCATCTGTCCGACACCTGCACCCAGCGGATCAACCGTCACAAAGGTTCGCCCGGTTGGGATCAGCTTGTCCCGGGTTGTCGGGTCAAGCCGATACGGTTCTACCAGTAAGAGTTTGTGACCGATCATCGTGGCAACCTTTTGCGTGGCGACGATGGATCCGATGACTTTGGCCACAAACATGCTTCTCGTTCCTTGTTTTCAATGCGTCCGGTTCGAAATACACGCTTAGACGGCGGCGGCCAGGAGGTCGCGGGTCTGGCGGGCCACGATCAGCTCTTCATTTGTCGGAACTGTCCAGATCTGGACACGCGAGCCATCTGCAGAAAGCTGGCTCTCGGCTTTGGCTGTCAGGTTTTTGGCCGGATCAAGCTCAATACCGAACCAGCCCAGATCGCGGCAGACAGCTTCGCGGATGACCTTCGAATTTTCGCCGATTCCACCGGTAAAGACGATCGCATCTGCACCGCCCAAAGTGACCAGAAACGACCCCAGATAGCGTCTGATGTCGGTGATGAACAGATCCAGAGCCAGCCTGGCCTGGGCATTGCCCTGCCCGGCTGCGGCCTCGATATCTCGAAGATCGTTCAGTCCGCAGATGCCCTCGAGGCCCGATTTGTTGGCCAATGTGTGCAGAACCTGTTCCAGCGATTGCCCCGTCTCGCGCAGAACCACTGGCAGGGCAAAGACATCGAGGTCTCCGACCCTGTTGTTGTGAGGCAGGCCAGATTGAGGGCTCATGCCCAGGCTGCAACCCTGACTTTTGCCGTTGGAAATGGCACACAGGCTGGAGGAACCGCCCAAGTGGCAGGAGATGATTCGTGCATCACTTCGGCCCAGAATCTGGGCCATTCGCGTTGCGATGAACCGATGGCTGGCCCCATGAAAGCCGTGCCGCTTGATCCCGAACTTCGTGGCCCATTCTTCGGGCACGGCATAACGCTTGGCCGGCTCGGGAATGGACTGATGAAAGTCGGTCTCAAAGGCTGCAATCAAAGGGATTTCCGGCAGCTTGTCGGCCAGCAGCCGCATCGCTTTGGTGTAAGGCGGGTTATGGGCCGGGCAGACGTCGGCATAAGCCTCCATCGCTTCGAGCACCTCTGAGTTGACCCGAACAACACCGCTCAAATGTTTGGCATGAACGGCCTTGAAGCCGATCGCCGCCACCTCGTCGGCCGATTTCAGGACACCCGTGGCCGGGTCTGTCAGTTGCTCCAGGCACATCCGCACGGCTACACCATGATCCGGCACCGCAGCCTCGCGGATTTGTGGCCCGCTGGGTAGGTGGACAGTGCATGGAGAACTGGCGGCCCCGATGCGTTCCACCGCACCGCGTGCCAGAACCGGCTCGGAAGGGTCGGCCAAATCAAACAACCGATACTTGAAGCTGGTCGAGCCGAGGTTGGCGACTAGGATTTTCACGACTTGTCTGCTCCCAGGAAGATCGGCAACAGAGCGTCGTCAGGACGCGGAATGACATGGGCGGCCTTCAGCTCGCCAATCCGGCTCGCGGCTTCGGCGCCGGCTTCAATCGCAGCTCGAACGCTTGAGACGTCGCCTGCAATCATCACCGCCACAATGCCACCGTCGAGCTTAATCACGCCACTGATCGGCTTGACATTGGCCGATTTCAGGGCCGCGTCAAGTGCGTTCAGAAGGGGCACAAGCCCCAAGGTTTCAATCATACCCAATGCGGGAATCATGTGTGTCGGCTCCTTATTCTTGAATCAGCCGACATACATCTTGAGAACGGCTGGATCGGGCCGAGGAATCACATGTGCGCTCATCAGCTCACCCACGCGGCTGGCAGCTTCGGCGCCGGCTTCCACAGCCGCCCGGACACTACCCACATCGCCTTGAACCAGTGTCGCCACAAATCCTCCGCCCACCTGTACGCGGCCCACGATCGATACGTTGGCGGCTTTGAGCATGGCGTCGGTCCCTTCCAGAACCCCCACCAAGCCTTTGGTTTCAATGATTCCAAGGGCGTCGCCCGATACGGCCTTGCCCGTCGTTTTCGCTGGTACTGTTGCCATGGTCGTGCAGGCTCCCTGAATTAGGATTTCTTGAACGGAAGTACGCTGGCCAGGTCGCCGTGCGGACGAGGAATCACCTGCACGCTCACCACTTCGCCGATCCGGCCAGCCGCGGCTGCACCTGCATCGACAGCCGCTTTCACAGCCGCCACATCACCCACCACAAAGGCTGTGACCAAGCCGCTGCCGACTTTGTCCCATCCCACAAGCTCCACATTCGCAGCCTTCAGCATCGCGTCACTGGCTTCCACCAACGCCACAAAGCCCTTGCATTCAATCATCCCCAACGCTTCCATCGGTGCATTCGCCATTTCTTGCTCTCCTACCAGTTTTCACTAGGAATTCAGAAAACCCGTCCTGTTCAAAACTCATGCTCCAAGCCCTCTGGAATACGCTTCCAGAAAGCCCTTCCTGTCAACTCGGTCAAACCCGCTTCAAGGCCTGACCAGCGTGACTTTATGTGCCCTTGACAAGTTCGAGGCGTTCCCCTCGTCCGTATCAATGTGCACTTCCATCTTCCAGCTCGGATTGATCCGCACCAAAAGCCCCTCCAATGTGGTCGGGCAATCGCTCTCAATCCGCAAGTTCATACGGTCGCCAGCCTTCACACCATAATACGCAGCGTCTTTGTCCGACATGTGCACGTGCCGCTCGGCCCGAATCACTCCCTCAGGCAACTCAATCGACCCCTTCGGACCCACCATCAGGCACCCAGGTGTCCCTTTGATGCTCCCCGACATCCGTACCGGTGCTTCAATCCCCAAACTGATCGCATCCGTAAATGCAAGCTCAAGCTGGTTGAAGTCCCGACACGGACCAAGAATCCGGACATTCGGCAAAAGCCTCTGGCGAGGTCCCACGACCGAGACCGTCTCGTTGGCCGCAAAGTCCGTGTCCTGATACAGCTTCTTCATCGCCGTAAGCTGATACCCAGCCCCAAACAGAATGTCCACCGCCGCCTGATTCAAGTGGCAGTGCCGGGCTGAGATATTCACCACAAGGTTCGGCCTGTGCCCTAATGCCTGTGAACCGGCAGAGCCACCAATCGAGCGCGAAAGACTCGCTCGCACCAGTCGCTCCACCTGATCGCGTGCGATCAATCCTGAACTCATAATGTGCCCCTGTTGGTCATCAAGCCCGTCATTTCATTTGCCGATAGGCCCGCCGCCTGAACAAGCTCCACTCCCGATCGCCGTAACATCTGCTTGTGATCATTTGCCAGATTGGAATCCGTCACCAAACGACCGATTTCATTCAAGCCACACAACCGCGAAAGGGAAAGCTTGCCAAATTTCGTCTGGTCGGCCACCACCACCACATCCTGAGCAACCGCCATCATCTGCTTTTGTGTATCGACCAAAATTGTGTTCGAGTTGTAAATCCCGTCCGGCATGATGCCTGCCGCCCCCAGAAAGACATAGCGGACCCGAAGGGTTGATAAGGCCGATATCGCCAGAGGCCCCATCGCAACTCCTGTTCGTGGATAAACATACCCACCTATCAAGACCAAATCCGTGCCCGGATAAGCGGCCACCATCGCCGCAATCGGCAAACTGTTGGTCACCACCTGCAAGGGCCGCCCACACAAGGCTCTGGCCACTTCCAAGGTGGTCGTTCCCCCATCCAGAAGAACACTCTCCCCATCCGCAACCAAGCCCGCCGCCGCACGGCCGATCAATCGCTTCTCCGCTGCCATCGATCCCGCCCGATCCTCCAGAGCAGGCATCGTGCGCAACTCCGCGGAACAAAACGCCCCGCCATGCGTACGACGCGCCAGGCCCGCCTGATCCAATGCCTCAAGATCACGCCGGACCGTCGATTCCGAGACCCCAAGCGTCGTCACCAATTCTGACAAGGTCGCAAAACCCCGCGAATTGATCAGCTCCAATAACTCCTGACGACGTTTATCGATCATCAAACGGTCTCTGCTCTCTGATTGATTCCATTCAAAATCTATCATACAAACGGTCGGCATGACAAGATGCCGCCACTTATTTTCTCGTGTCCCTATATCCTGTCCATCTTCACCAAGACCTGTCAGGAGCCGTTTTCCCTTTTCGTCTGCCGCGTCTTGCGACAAGACCGTCCCTTAATCCACAATATCGGCAATCTGCACTCCAAAGGATAAACCAACCATGCCGGAATTGCCTGAAGTGGAAACGATGGTGCGGGGCTTGCGGCCTGCGATGATCGGCTCCACCATCCAAAAAATCGAACTCCTCGACCACTTCATGATTCATGGACAAACCCCGGAACAAATCTCTCAAGCCCTGACCAATCAATCGGTTCTGGCAATCCACAGACGTGGCAAGTGGGTCCTCTTTGAGATGCAAAACGGCCCTGTTCTGGTCATCGAACCACGCATGACCGGCGGCTTCTGGCTTATCAATCCGGATCGGCCCGACCAGGCCCGATTGATTTTCCATACCACCACCGCGCCTTGCAAAATCTGGTTCTGTGATACTCGAAGACTCGGCAGAATCAGGCTCTACGACGACCTCAGCCAGGCTCAAAGATCAATCTCAATGTCGCAGGCAGAAGATGCCCTGGCCATCACTTGTATGGCACTGGCCGAACGCCTGAAAAAAACCAGCCGCACGATCAAGCCTGTTTTAATGGACCAAAAGGTCGTCAGCGGCATTGGGAACATCTATGCCGACGAAATCCTGTTTGCCTCCAGGATTCATCCCGAGCAAGTGGCGTCGAGCCTGAAAGCTACGGAAATCCGTCGGATCCATGCCCAGATCAGGCCCATTCTGGAACGGGCCATTGAAGCTGAGGGGACAAGCTTTGATGCCGGATATCGCACCGTGCTTGGGCTTGAGGGCGGTTTTCTGGCCATCAATGCCATGTATGGGCACGGCGGTGAGCCTTGCCCAGCCTGCCAGACACCGATCGTAAAAAAACAGATTCGTGGCCTTGCCAACCGCCCCACCCACTATTGCCCGAAATGCCAGACTTTGCCGCGCAGCCGGAATCGCAATCAATCGTAAAACTCCGACTGGTCAAAGCTTCCCGAATGGGTTAGCTTAAAATGGCAATTGCGAAGCCCCCAAGTGATCTGGACGACCTGAACGAAGAATTTGACCGCAACAAAAAAATGGCTGAACCGATGGAGGTCGGTTTCACATGTCCTATCGGACTTTTAAACATCTGCTTGGCGAGACAAGCCTTGAACGCAAGTGCCGGTTCATATTCGGTGGTGGGATTCTGATTCTTGTCACTCTGAGCTTTTATTTTTATGGGCAGAAGACAGAGAGTCTGGTCTTGGGTCAGAACACGCAATCGGCTCGCATGCTGGTCAATCCGGTGGTGGTGAATTTGCACGCCCGATATTGGGTCGGCAGCGAGTTTGTTCCCGTCATGGACGCCCTCTCAAGCCAGCTTGCGCCTGCGGCCCAGCGCATCATTTCCGGCTATCAGCCGAAGGTTTTTAATCCATATTCGCCCAAAAGCGAAGTTCCCAGCGACAGTTTCGAAGCACGGGTGCTTAAGAAGTTTGTCGATTCAGCAGCGACCCGCGACCGGACCCCAGACCTGGCGGCCCAGGCAGGTATGATGCGATTCCCCAATGGCCAAAGCCTTTACGAAGAGCGGATCCAGAATGGAAAACGTGAATACCAGTATATGCAGGCGGTTTTGTTCCAGCCCGGCTGCCTGGTAGACTGCCATCAGGGCTCCACAACGTTTAACCATATGATGCGTGAGGAGAATGGCAAGTTTGTGACCGTCAAGGCGGGCGATCTGGCGGGTGTGGTCTCGATCACCCTGCCCATGGAACAGACCCAGAAAGCGATCAACCGGAACCGGGCGATCCTGATCACAGCGGCCTTGGTTACGGCCATTTTGGCCATGGTCGCAAGCTATGTGATCGTGCGGTACATCGTGGTCAAGCCGCTCAAGCACTTGCAGGACGTTTCCAATGCGATTGCGGCCGGAGTTCTCCATATCAGGAGCCAAATCCAGACTGGCGATGAGTTTGAAGAACTTTCGCACGCCTTCAACAGGATGCTCCATAACTTGGTTGCCATGCAGCAGACCCTGCGGGAAGTCAACGGCGACCTGGACCGGAAGGTGGACGAACTGGCCCAGGCCAATCTCTCTCTGCACGAGCTCAACCGGGTCAAAAGCGACTTCCTGGCCACTGTCAGCCACGAGCTGAGAACGCCTCTGAATTCCATCATCGGATTCTCCGAAATTTTGAGTGAAGTGCCGGAATTGACAGACCAGCACAAAAAATTTCTGGGCAATATCCAGACCTCTGGGCGAATGCTTCTGGGCATGATCAACGACATTCTTGACATGGCCAAAATCGAGAGTGGGCGGATGACGATCCACCTTGAGGAATTCTCCATTCAGGATCTGGCAGACGTTGTCTACAACCAGCTCAGGCCAATGGCCGAGAAGAAAAAAATCGACTTTCAGATGGAAATTGCCCGCGGCATTCCTCTGCTGTTTCAGGATCAGGTCAAGTTGCGGCAGGTGATTTTCAACCTCCTTTCAAACGCTCTTAAATTCACCTATGACCGGGGATTTGTTACACTTAAGATTACATCCGACAGCCAGTTCATGGCCATTAAGGTGGTTGATAGCGGGGTCGGCATCGCCCTGGAGGATCAGGAAATGATCTTTGAAAAGTTCCGTCAGGGGCGGCGATCCAACCGTGAAAGCGTGCTCACTCGCGAGCACGAAGGCACGGGCCTGGGCCTCTCCATTGTCCGCGAATTCTGCCGGCTCATGGGTGGCGAGGTCAGCCTGGAAAGCCGTCTGGGGGAAGGCTCTGCATTCACGGTCCGGCTACCGGCCAGGCATCCGGAAATCGACCGGAACGATCAGCTCTCCACCTCAATCACACGCGTCGATTCCAGCCGCCTGCGAAGGCCAGAACCACGCTCCTCGCTTCCGGTTCCGCGCACCGATACGGATCGCAAATCGCACTCATTCTGATGGCCTCATCGGCCCCCTAAAAAAAAATACCTGCACCCATGAATTTACCGCCCCAAAAAACAATCCTCAAGCGGATCTGCCGACCTCGGTTCGAGACCCTGGTCCAATTGGTCCTGATCCTTGCCCTTGCCTTTGTCATCCGTTGGCCGATGATGATTTATGCCTACAGGCATATGGACTCCGACCTGGCTGTGGACGGCCTCACTCTGCGCGAATTCGTGCAAAACAATCACTGGCGATGGCACTATCCGGGCACGCCCCACATCGGCACTCTGCCAATGCTCATCTCATTGCCTGCCGTAGCGATCTGGGGCGATGGCCCTGAGGCTCTCGTCTTCGCCGGTGTGGCCGCAAACCTGATCCTTATTATTGGCTTATTCCTATTGATTAAAAGAGCTTATGGCATAAAGCCCGCCTGCTGCTCAGCCCTCGTTCTGGCCGCTGGCGGCCTGGGCCAAGTCTGGCTCAGCGCTCGGGTCACTGGCGGGCACCTATTGGCCGCAGCATGGATCTCGTGGGGGTGGCTGATCTGGTCTTATCTTATTACAAAAAAACCACTTGGGCCATGGCTATTGTTTGGCCTCTTCTGCGCAGTCGGCATCTGGGCAGACTCCATTTTCTTACTCGGCATGGCTGGACTTGGCATGGGAAGTCTTTACATGGCATGGTCGTTACGATCATCCATCGGACTTGCTCGCCGACTCCTCCAGGCCCTGCTCTTCATCGGAGTACTGATGCTGGGCCCCGCCATGTCGAAACTTGGAGACGGCTACAACGCTTATGGCTCACAATTTGAGATCACCACAGACCGTTCGGCGCTTTGGCAACACGCCCGAATTTTGGGAGCCGATTGCTTGCCTCGGTTGCTGGTCGGGCGAACCCTTGAAATGGGGTCGCCCGAAATCACCATGACGCATCAGAAACCTACCGATTACCTCTCCTCAAATCTTGCTGCCCTCATGGTTTCGATACTCATGGGGATTCATCTCCTACTGATCTTTTTGCGGATCAACCGATTGGCTCGCCGTGGAAGTCCGCAAATCGGCGAGCCCGTCCCTCAGCCGGTCTGGCTCAGGCCAATGTGGGCTGGGCTCATGTTCACGTCGCTTCTGACTCTGACCGCTTTTGAGTTCAATAAAAATATCTTCAACGCCGATAATTATCGCTACTTAATCCCATTAATCCCTTTATTGGGTTGTCTTTATGGATTATTTGCAACGCCGGGGCGAGCTTCTGCAATGAGCCGATCACTTTTGATCGTACTGGCCATACTGATGAGCTTGGATGTCCATTTCTGGCAAGCGAAAAACGGCTTTCACACAATGCCCCTGACAGCGACAGATGAAAAGCCCGAGGATATCCGAAAATCAAGACTTATATCACTCCTGACCGAGCCTCAGACAGGCCCTTTACCAGCCATCACAGGTCCCTTTGAGGCCGACTATTGGGAGACGTATCGGGCCCTTTATCTGGCGTCAAAACCAGTCACTTTGGGCAAGCCATTCGGCTTTTATCCCAACCGGTTTCCTGACCAATCCCCTGTGAATCCGAAATTTGTAGTCATCAGCAGTTCGCCAGCTTCCATGCAGATGATCCCAATCCTGCGTCAAGAAGGTGCTAGACTATTTACAGACAAAAACCTCATGATTTATGAGCGGGCCACGGGTCAGCCCCCTGCCTTACCGAAACCATCCGCATCATCAAAATGATTTCCAGCAGATTCAGCCACATCAAATGATCGACATAAAAACAGATTCCATAAAGCCTTACAAGCCAGAGAGCGATTCCCGGATTTGGGACATTGTCTCGATGGGGCTGTTTCTGGCGGCAATGTCGGTCTATTTTTGGCCCTTGATAACGGGCCGATCCGCCCTCTTTTATTTCGATGTGACAGAGCTTAACTATGCCTACAGACACTACTTCGCCGAGAACCTCAAGGCGGGCCGGATTGCCTTTTGGTGTCAGAATTTATACAACGGTTTTCCGCTCTACAGCGAGAGCCAGGCTGGCTACTGGCACCCGCTCAAATATCTCTTCTACCCATTCTTAAGCACTTGGTATGCATTTAGTTGGGACATGATTGCGTCGCTTGCACTGGCTGGCTTGGGGACATATGCCTGGTTGCGTCGGCATGCGCATCCGGCAGGCGCCTTGGCGGGCACCTTGATTGTGACATTTGGGGGGTTCACATGGGCCCACTTTGTCCACACGAGCATGGTCAATGCTCTGGCAAGCGTGCCTTGGATCCTCTGGGGCCTGGAGCGGTCATGGGCCAATGGCCGACTCGGCGGGGCGTCCGTGGCGGCCTTTGCCCTTGCCTGCCAGGTTTTTGCAGGCCATTTGCAGGACGCCGTTTTTTCCGTCCAGTTGACCGCCTTGCTGACATTCTATCAACTCCTTTTACACAAAAATCTTAAGTCTCGCAAGTGGTTCCTTGCCTGTGGTTCCACAGCCATTCTGGCAGGTCTCATGATTGCCGCCGTGCAGTGGATCCCCTCCTATGAACTTCTCAAGCGGACACCTCGAAGCCAAGGCCTGAGCTGGCTTGACCAGACATTCGGCTCATGGCATCCACAGCTTTTGCCAAGTCTTTTTGTTCGCGAGAGTTACGGCACTCGTGCGCGGGACACCGATTGGATGGACGGCTTCTATCCCTATCACGAAATGAACGCCTATCTGGGCGCATCGGCCATGCTTCTGGCACTGCTCGGAGCCCTCCACTGGCGAAAGCCTTGGGTCGGCATGTGGGTCTTCATTGGCTTCGTGGCCAGCGTCTTCATGCTTGGCAGGTTCACAATTGTGATGGATTTCTGGCACCACATTCCCGTGCTGGGAAGCTCCCGAATTCCCGTCAGATACCACCTCTGGGCCACCCTTGCCACCGCAGCACTCGCATCGCAGGGGCTCTCATCGATCATGGCCGGCGAGCGGATCAGGCTACGCAAACCGCTCTGGATACTGGGCTTAGTGGCCCTCCTGAGCTTCGCCATTTTTGCCTGGGAAATGACACCGTGGTGGACACAGGCCAGCCGCTGGAAAACGGCTTATCACACAGAACGCAACCATTGGCTCAGCAATGAGTTGCTAATATCAACCGCGAGATCGTTGGCCCTCTTTTTGACCACCGTCGGGTTGCTGATCGGGCTGAACCGCTTGCGCAGCACCCGATTTCGAAATGCAATCGCGATGCTGATCGCGAGCCTGGTCGGGGCCGATTTGATGGCCTCTCACTGGTGGGACATGCCCGTGGTCGATCCCAGTTTCTGGACCAGTCCGCCCGCCGCCGTCGGCTTGATCAAAGCGGACTCGAAGGCGTCGCGGGTGATGGGTGTGGCGCGGTTTTCGGCGGGTGAACCTGGCTATGCATCCAAACCGATTGATTTTTTTGCCCCTCGCGACGCGCTTGGCTGGAGCTTGCCACTGGCTTATGGGCTTGAGTCCAATATTGGTGAGACACCATTCCGGCCGGCCCGTCTGATCCGCCTGACCGACCTGGGCGGCGGCTCCTCCTGGCGATTTTCGATCGAGGGAGTCTCTCATCTGGTATCAGGGCAAAAGCTGTCGTCAAGCACCCCTCCATTGGCTGCCGGTTCCGCCTTTGTTTACAAACTTCCGGAGCCCGAGCCGCGGTTCCACTGGGCAAGTTCGGTAAAAGTGGAGCCTAACGATCGATCGGCGGAATCGGCCATGAAAGTCTTGGGAGAAGCCAATTCGACGTCGGTACTGGTTGTGGAATCCACAGATCCGTCAGAATCAACAAATTCATCGCCATCGGCCTATTCAACCAAGGGCATTGAAGTGATTGAGCGAGAGGGCGACCGGATGGAGTTCGAGCTTGAGTCGGAAGTGGCTGGCTGGCTTCGGATTGGGGTCTCGTTTGACCCAGGCTGGAGTGCGACATTGGACGGAAAGGCCTTGCGCGTCCATCCTGCGCAGTTGGCCTTTATGGCGGTAGAGATACCCAAAGGGCGTCATATTTTAAAGATGCGATATATTCCAGCCTATTTCAGGCTTGGTCTGGGGGTGACACTTTTGGGTTTGGCGGGTTTGGCGGGGGCTTGTCGTCTGGTGCGTCAGGATCCTGTGGAATTGGCTCAGGAAGTGATGACTCCGCAGGGATTTGCGCCTGATTTTCTGGCGATTTTGCTGATCGGTTTGCTGGTAGTATCGATGATTGGATTGAATGCATCGACTGGCTTGAATTTTTCTTCACGATGGTCAGACACATGGCATGGTTTTACATGGGGGGCAGGTCTTGAGGCGATGCGACGTTAGGGTTTGTTCTGGTATGGGAAAAGATTGGGATGAGTGGTGGGCGGGCGTAATTTTTAGGGTAAAAGTGGTATGCGTGAGGGAAAAATTCGAAATAAGTGAGCAAGAATTGGAACAATACTCTTGCATATTCTGTGTATGAAGTTAAAGTAATACCGTCACGAATGGATATAAAAACAGGTTTTCCGTGGCTCGGTTGACAGCCACAAATCAGGATTCGATATGGCCATTACCAAAGAGTCGAAGCAGGAAATCATGGGTTCGTTCCAGCAAGTGGAACATGACACAGGTTCTCCTCAAGTTCAGGTAGCAATCTTGACGGCGCGTATTAACGATCTCGCGAACCACTTCAAGACCCACGCCAAGGACCATGCAAGCCGCCGGGGGCTTTTGATGATGGTATCGAAGCGTGCCAGTCTTCTGAAATACCTTCGCACACGCGATCGCAAGACGTATCTTGACGTCATTGCGCGTCTTGGGCTTCGTAAGTGATATCGCACTTGCCGTCAATACTCATGGAAATCAAGAGAACGAACCGTTCCTGACGGAACCGGTTCGTTTTTCTTTTTCCTGATCGATCATCTCCGTGTATTCGCAGCGATGTGAATGTTTTAGCACATATAAACAGGATAACCTTTCCAGTGGCTTGACAGGCGCTGTAGCTTGTGGTTACTGGTTTGACGAAGGCGGAAAATAGAGAAGATGAGTTCTGTAACCAATACTCCACGCAAGCCTGTGAGCGTATCGCGCACAATTGGCGGCAAACTGATTACGTTGGAAACTGGCAAGCTGGCCAAGCAGGCCTCTGGTGCTGTGGTCGTCCGAATTGGCGACACGATGAGTCTGGTGGCCACAGTGACGGCCAAAGGTCGCGAAGGGCTTGATTTCTTTCCCCTGACGGTGGATTACCGCGAAAAGGTTTATTCCGCGGGCAAATTTCCGGGCGGATACATCAAGCGTGAAGGTCGTCCATCGACAAAAGAAATCTTGACGGCAAGGCTGATCGACCGCCCGATCCGGCCTTTGTTTCCGGCATCTTACCGCGAAGAGGTCCAGATTCAGGCGAGCCCGATATCGGCCGATCGCCAGAATGATTCGGACATCATTTCGCTGATTGGGGCCTCGGCATCCTTGCTGTTGGCACAAGCTCCGTTCCACGGGCCGCTTTCGGGAGTTCGTCTGGGGCGGATCAATGGCGAATTTGTGGTATTCCCAACGGTCAAGGAGATGGCCGAGAGCGACCTTGACCTGATTGTGGCGAGCACGCGTCAAAAGGTGGCGATGATTGAGGGTTTTGGCAAGGAATTGCCGGAAGCCGAGATGCTGGAAGCCATTTTGTTGGCCCACCAGTACAATCAGGAGCTGAACGACCTTCAGGACGAACTGTTGGCGGCTTGTGGCCTGACGCACACGGCACCAGCACCGGATGAGTTGCCACCTCTGGCAGTGCAGATGGTGGGACCATTTGGAGCAGAGCTTCGTCAGGTGAAGCAGATCATTGGCAAGCTGGAGCGTTATGCTGCGGTTGATGCGATCCAGAAGAAGGCCATAGCGGCCATGGTTCCGGATGCGGAGACAAATCCTTCGCGTGTGACGGAAGTCAAGAAGGCGTTTCATGCCTTTGAGGAGCATGTGGTTCGCACGATGATTCTGGACGGCTACCGTTCGGATGGTCGTGGTCCGAAGGACATTCGGCCGATCAGTTGCGAGGTGAGCTTGCTGCCATGTGCCCACGGTTCGTCGCTGTTTCAGCGAGGCGAGACCCAGGCCCTTGTCACAACGGTACTTGGGACATCGTCTGACGAGCAGAAAATTGATGGCGTTTTTGATGAATACGCCAAGCGGTTTTATCTTGACTACAACATGCCATCATTCTCGGTGGGCGAGGTGAGGCCGATTCGTGGTCCAGGCCGTCGTGAGATTGGCCACGGGATGCTGGCGGAGCGATCCGTTGCGCCGATCATTCCATCCAAGGAAGACTTTCCTTACACGATCCGGGTGATTTCGGACATTCTCGAATCGAATGGTTCGAGTTCGATGGCGTCGGTGTGTGGAGCGACCCTAAGTCTGATGGACGCTGGGGTTCCGATTTCGGATCCAGTCGGTGGCATTTCGATTGGTCTGGTTTCGGACGAGAAGTCGGGTCGATTCGTGCTTTTGACGGACATCATCGGCGACGAAGACCACTACGGCGAGATGGACTTCAAGGTGGCTGGAACACAGAGAGGGATCACGGGGATCCAGCTCGACGTCAAGAATCATGGCTTAACCGAAGAAATTATCCGCGACACGCTGGCTCAGGCCCGTGAAGCCCGGATGGAAATTCTTCGTACCATGCTGCGTACGATCAAGCGTCCTCGCGAAGAGCTTTCAGGCAAAGCGCCTCGGTTGATTCAGGTTCAGATCAACCCAGAGAAGATCGGTTTGTTGATTGGCCCTGGTGGCAAGACGATTCGCCGTCTGGAAGAAGAGACAGGCGCCAAGATTGAAGTGGAATCCAGTGGCCTGGTCACATTGTCGAGCCCTGAAGCTGCGGCTGCGGAAGATGCCCGCGACCGTATACAGGCCCTGACCGTGGGAGTCCAGGTGGGCAAGATCTACGAAGGCAAAGTCATTGCCATCAAGGATTTTGGTGCGTTTGTTGAAATCATGCCGGGCAAAGACGGCCTGGTTCACATCAGCGAACTTTCGGATGGATACGTGCAGTCCGTCAACGAGATTTGCCGGATGGGCGACACCATGCTGGTGAAGGTGATTGCCGTTGATGAGCAGGATCGGGTCAAGCTTTCCCGCAAGGCAGCGATGGCCGAGCGAGGCATTCCTGACGATCGCCCACCTGCCCCTCCACGCCCACCAGGCAGCGAGCCAGGCCGGCCAAGTGGCGGTGGCGGCGGGAGCGACCGGGGTGGCCCACCACGTCGCCCGCGCGATCGCTATTGATCCAGCGAGCCGCAATAATCGATATTCTTATAGACGATTTTCTGTCTATGAAATCCATCCCTTGATTGTGGCGACCGGATCGCTGACGATAAACTGAGACATCCCTATTGGGCCACCGATTTGATTGGTGGCCCAAGGTTTCCCAGGCGAGGCGTCGAAATCGTATGGCCAGCACCGACCTAAACACAGAATTGGTCGAAGATTCGTCTGCGGGTGAAGCTCTGGATTTTACGCATCCCACTGGTCATCTGGATGAGGTGGGATCGCTTCGCAGGCAGCTTCATGAAATTGCCCAGATGGCGGGTGCACTAGTCCATGAGATCCGTAACCCATTATCGACCATGATTTTAAATCTTGATCTGATTCGAGAGGACATTGGAGCATCGTCCGACCCGAAGGATCGCCGAATCGCCAAAAAAGTGGATCGGGTCAGACAGGAATCGCTCCGGTTGCAGGACCTTCTGGAAGCCTTTTTAGGGATCGTCAGGCTGGAGCAGACAGCGCTTGAACCGACGGACCTAAATGCTTTGGTTGAAGATCTTTGCGACTTTTTTGAGCCACAGGCGGCGAGCCATCAGGTCGTTCTCAGGCGACATCTGGACGAGATGGTTCCCGTGATGCAACTGAATTCCGAACTTTTGAAACAAGCCTTATTGAATCTTTGCCTGAATGCGCAGCAGGCCATGCCTGATGGTGGAGAGCTGATCCTTGGGACGAGGCTTGACGATGGCCAGGCGGTCCTGGAAGTGACAGACACTGGCAAAGGGATACTGAAGAAGGATTTGGGTCGAGTATTCGAGCCATTTTATTCGACACGCAAGGGTGGATCGGGTCTTGGGTTGCCGACCTGTCGTCGCATTGTCGAAGCGCAGGGCGGATCGATTCATGTCTATAGCACGCCTGGTGTTGGGACCCGATTTGTGGTTAATTTTTCAGTAAACCAGATTCACGAGGAACTCAAGAGGGAGCGGGTTTAATCATCCGGACCATTGACGATGGACGAACCCATTCGCGTATTGGTAGTTGACGACGATGAAGCCCATGCTGAGGCTGTCGCAGAAAGCCTTGGCCGGGTGGGCTACGACTGCACCGTGGCCAGTGGTGGGATGGAAGGGCTTAAGCTTATGGAGAGCCAGCACTTCGACGTGGTTGTGACAGACTTGATGATGGATGGAGTGGGCGGTCTTGAGATTTTGGCACGATCGCGTCGGGAGCTGCCTGATGCGGAGGTTGTGATTTTAACAGGGCACGGGAGTATCAAAACGGCGGTCACAGCGATGCAGGCGGGTGCGGCCACTTATTTAACCAAACCTTTGGACATCAATGAGCTTAGAGCTGTTGTAGACAAAGCATCGCAGTCTCACAGGCTGGCCCGGTCGAATCTTGATCTTCAGCGACAGCTTAACGAAAAGTTTGGTTTTGAAGGTGTGATTGGTAATTCCAAGGCCATGCATGCGGTGATCACCAAAATGAGGCAGCTTGCGCCGACATCAGCGTCGGCCTTGATTTTAGGCGAAAGTGGTACAGGTAAGGAACTTGTTGCAAAAGCTCTGCACATTAACAGTCCTCGCAAGAACAAGCCGTTTGTGGCTCTCAACTGCGCGGCTTTGAGCGAGAACATCCTTGAGAGCGAGCTTTTCGGACACATTCGCGGCGCGTTTACGGGAGCTGAGCGTGAGCGTAAGGGGTGGTTTGAGCACGCCAATGGCGGCACCTTGTTTCTGGATGAAGTGGGCGACATTCCTCTGCCAACGCAAGTCAAGTTGCTGCGTGTACTTGAGTCGGGCGAGATCGTCAGGGTTGGTTCCAATGAGCCGATGAAGGTGAATGTTCGTCTGATTTCTGCAACGAATCGGGACTTATCCGAAGCAATTGCTTCAAACTGCTTCAGGCATGACCTTTATCATCGATTAAAGGTGGTTACGATCAAATTGCCTGCACTTCGTGAGCGTAAGGAAGACATTCCTTTGCTTGTGGATCATTTTTTGAAATTTTTCACCACGAGCCACGAAAAGACGATTCGCGGCTATTCACCGACTGTGAGGCGAGTTCTGACGAATTTTGGTTGGCCTGGGAATGTGCGAGAGCTGCGCAATGTGATTGAGAGTATGGTGGTGGTGGACATGGACGGGATGCTTGATGTGGACGATTTGCCAGATGAGCTGGCGGGATCGATTGGCCCGTTGGCGGATGATATCTCGCGGGATGGGCTGGTTGGCAAGTCGATGCTGGATATTGAGCGACATTTTATCACCGAGACGCTTCGAGCGAGCGGTGGGAATCGGGAGGAGGCGGCGAAGACACTGGGTATCGGTGAGCGCACGCTTTATCGTAAGATCAAAGAGTTCAACTTGGGATGAGCCAAGGTATTTGTGCGGAATTGGCTGTTGCAAGACCTTGGAAATGTGTGGACTTGGGCCCTGATCAAAAAAAATGGGAAAGATACACAAATTACCGGCTTCTGTGGTGAACCAGATCGCTGCTGGCGAGGTGGTGGAGCGTCCGTCGAGCGTGGTGAAAGAGCTTTTGGAAAATGCGGTCGATTCGGGAGCGACCCGAATTGACTTGTCAGTGGAACGAGGCGGCAAGGATTTGATTCGTGTAGCGGACGATGGTTGTGGCATGGATTCGGACGACCTGATGCTGGCGTTTCAGGCCCATGCAACGAGTAAGTTATTAACAGCAGAGGATTTGGAGCACATCACCACATTAGGTTTCCGGGGTGAGGCATTGGCCGCGATAGCAGAGATATCGCGAACGCGCTGCACCACGCGTAAGTTGGATAGCGACAAGTCAAGCTCTGTGGAGATTGAAGGCGGGCATTTTGGCGAGATCAAGGCGGCGGCGGGCTCGCCCGGGACGGTTTTTGAAGTCAGGGACCTGTTTTTCAACACGCCGGTGCGACGGCGATTCCTTAAGAGTGATACCACGGAAGCTGGCCATGTGGCCGAGGCGTTTCAGCGAGTGGCCCTTGCCAGGCCGGGGATACACATGACTTACCGGTCGGGAGGCAAGCTGGTTTATGATGTTCCTGGACAGGCGAGTTTGAAAGAGCGGATTGGGATATTTTTTGGTCGCGAACTGATTGAAGATCTGGTTTGGATTGATTGCAAGGCGGACGGATACCATGTTTGGGGATATGTTGCCCAGCCGAGCCATTCCCGGGGTTCGTCGCGCTCTCAAAACTTTTATGTAGGTGGACGTTATGTACGAGACAGGACGCTCTCGCATGCCTTGACGGAAGCATATCGGGGGCTTTTGATGGTGGGTCGTCAGCCGATTTCGTTTTTATCGTTTGACATTCCACCGGAAGATGTTGACGTGAATGTGCACCCAGCCAAAGTGGAAGTCCGATTTCGTGATAGCCAGAAGCTTTACGCACTTTTACTTTCCGCAATTCGGCAAAAGTTTCTGGCGACCGACCTTCACGAAAAGCTGTCGGCCCATGGTCTTGGCAAGGGTCTGGAGATGGAATCCACGGTTGTGCCGCAGGTTAAGCAAGCGGGTGGTGAATCCAAAAATGAGACAGGGGCGCCTCATGTTTCGTCGAGGCCGGCACCGCCATCTGGGGTTCCGTATACGCTTTCGGTCGAGTCGCCCAGTCGGCAGATGCTTACGGAATGGTTTACCAATCCGCAATCGAATGTTCAGAATCGAGGAATTCCGAGTCTTGGGCCGCCCAAATCATCGGGCAATAGCGATTTAGCACCGTCGTTATTTCAATCTGGCTCGCCGGGCTCTTCAAGTTTTCAGAGGAATGTGGGCCAGGAGGTTCAGCCGACGAAGTCCTCATGGAGCATGTCTGAAACGAGTCATCAGCCGTTTCAGGCCGATTTGAACGATTCAGAGCCCGCGAGGGAAGCCCGGACCGAGGGGCAGATGGATTTGGTTGTCACGGAGCAGGCGTCTGTGAGTTTGCCTGCCATTGCCATGCACCGCAAAGCGTTCCAGATTCATGACAGCTATCTGGTTGTGGAGACGGATGATGGGGTTTCGCTGGTGGACCAGCACGCGCTTCATGAGCGGATACTTTATGAAGAGCTTAGGGCCAAATTGCAACAGGATGGGATTGAGACGCAGCGACTTTTGATTCCGGAGATGCTTGAGCTTGACCCGGCCGACCATGCACTGGCACTTGAGCATGCCGAAACGCTTGAGAGGCTTGGTTTTGAGGTTCAGGATTTTGGGGCACCGACATTGGCCATATTGACGATCCCATTGATGGCCAAGCACTTGAGTGCGGGCGAATTGACTCGTAACCTGATTGATCGGTTCCATCACTCGCAGGCCAAGCCCGATCCGGAAGCTTTTTTAAATCTTACACTTGCGACGATTGCCTGCAAGGCGGCCGTGAAGGCAGGCGACAAGCTTCAGCCGGCAGAGATCGAGGCCCTTCTGGCCAAGGGCACGGAGTTTGCGCATTCGCATCATTGCCCGCATGGGCGTCCGTCGGCCTTGGTTTTTACAAAAACTGAGCTTGAGAAACAGTTTGGACGAATTTGAGACGTATCGGGATGGGACTTGGCTCCGAAGAGAAGACGTGATTTCATGATTTGCGTAACGATTGCCCGAGAAACGAATGACGAGCTTCGCAGGTCATGGGAAATGGCCGCCAGGGCGGGTGCAGGGCTTGCGGAAATCAGGCTTGATTATTTGACAGAACCGGTGGACTGGAAAGGCCTTCTGAGTGATAAGCCGACACCGGTTCTGGTGACGGTTCGGCGGACGATTGACGGGGGCCGGTGGTCGGGCGATGAGTCGTCGCGTCGGGCATTGATCATCGAAGCGACTGAAAATGGAGCAGATTGGGTGGATATTGAGGTGGACATAGCCCACCACCTGCCCAGAACGGGTATCAGTCGTCGGATTATCAGTTTTCATGACATGATGGCCACTCCGTGCAACCTGGATGAGATCACGGAACGATGCCGTGATGGCGATGCGGATTTGATCAAGCTTGCAGTGATGGGTCATTCATTGAACGATGCCCTGAACCTGCTTGGGAGTGTGGCCAGATCGCATGCAAAATCGCCAACGATGGGCCTTTCGATGGGCGATTGGGGACAGTTTACGCGAGTGGCGAATGCCAGATTTGGTCAGAGCTGGACCTATGCGGCATTTGATTCGTCGTCTTCACCGGCGCCTGGGATGATCACACACTCAGATTTGGTGGGGATTTACGGATACAATCGGATCTGTGCTTCGACGAAGCTTTTTGGTGTGATTGGCGACCCGGTTCATCATAGCAAGAGCCCCTTGGTGCATAACCTTGCATTTCGGCACCATGATTTGGACATGGTTTATGTGCCGATTCGCATTTCTGCGGGCGACCTTGACGGCTTTATTCGGCGCATGAGGGACTGGGGCTTTTATGGACTTAGTGTGACGATCCCCCATAAGGAATCGGTGATTGAATTGCTGGACGAGGTGGATTCGCTGGTGGCTTTGACGGGCAGTTGCAACACGGTTTTGGCTGGAGTGGCTGAGGGTGGTCGTCTTGAGGGGTTCAACACCGATCTGGCCGCGGCTCTGGGCTCACTTTCCGAAGCGGTTGGGGGCGGGCCTCAGGCCCTTTCAGGCAAGCAGGTTTTGCTGATTGGAGCGGGAGGTGTGGCTCGGTCATTGGCCTTTGGGCTGAGCCGGGCAGGTGCCGAAGTGGTGATTACGAACAGGACATTTTCAAGGGCCCTGGATTTGTGCAATGAGGTTGGGTCGGGTGTCAGGGTGGTCGCGTGGGCAGATCGAGACGGTGTGGCCAGGGAATCGGCGATCATTGTGAATGCGACATCGGTGGGTATGTCGCCGAATTTGGAATATTCGCCGCTGGATGGCAATTCGATGCACTCAGGTCAAGTGGTTTTTGATACGATTTATACTCCGGAGTGGACGAAACTTTTGAGTGACGCCAGAACAGCCGGCGCGACCACGCTTTCGGGGGTAGGGATGTTTGTCCGGCAGGCAGTGGCTCAGTCGGAACTATTTACAGGTGGGTTGGTTGCGCCTTCTGGTGCGATGTCTGAGAGTTTGCGGACGAGTCTAAAAAAAGCGGTTTGAAACTGGTATGGGCCGGTTAGATTTTTCAAGAGAGGCTGGGAGGGATGAGACAAGCGATTCCACCGGCGAGGCGTCCCAGGCACCTTGTCATGGTCGGTTACAGGGGGTCTGGCAAAAGCTCGGTTGGGAAGATTTTAGCAAAGATTCTCGGCTTAGATTACGTGGATACGGACATTGCGATCCAGGAGAAGTCGGGTCAGTCGATCCGGGAGATTTTTGAGAAGCCTGGCGAGGCACACTTTCGCGACATGGAGACAGCGATTCTTGAGGAAACCCTGGAGCAGATGCATGAGATTGCACCCTCAGTGATTGCGACTGGTGGTGGCATGGTCATGCGTCAGGAAAACCGTCGAATTTTGAAGCTTTTGGGTCCAGTGATCTGGCTGAAGGTTTCTCCGGAACTGGCGATTGACCGGATTCTTTCCGACCGGTTGACGGGTGATCAGCGCCCTGCCCTGACGGATCAGAATTTTTCTGAGGAGGTTCGTGCCATGATCGCGTGGCGAAATCCGTATTATGCTGCGTGTAGTGATATGACCATTGATAACGACCGTTCCGGAGTATCTACGGAGAAGATTGCCGACCAGATTGTAGGCCAGCTTCGCCAGAGTTTGTGGTACTCGGATTTGATGGCCCGGATCGATGGCTGAGACCGAAACGCACTTCAGGCAGGCACTGTTATCCAAAAGAAAACTCTCTCCACTTGCGATGATTGAAGCGGCATGACACCGAATTTCACCAGTGCTTCTCATTTTCTGATTGGTATCGGCCTGTTCTGGCTTGGGGCGGTTGTGGGGAGTTTTGCGAACGTCTGCGTGTATCGGCTGCCGTGGGGCAAAAGCGTCATTTGGCCGGCTTCGCACTGCCCAAAATGCCTGACGGCTCTCAAAGGGCGGGACAATCTGCCGATTTTTGGCTGGCTGCTGCTGAGGGCAGAGTGCCGCAAGTGTGGTCTTCAGATCGCGTCGCGTTATGTTTTGATGGAATTGGTGATGGGCCTGTTGTTTTTGTCGGTTCATCTGGCGATTTCTGCGGACTTGGGCTTGCGATTCCCGATCGATCAGGTCTATGGGGGCCGCCTGCTGATGGGTGTCATGCTGGTGTCGTTCCTGGTGGTGGCGACGATGATGGACTATGACTGGATGATCATTACGGACAGTGTGACTGTTCCGGGAATGCTGATGGGTCTGGGGCTTGGTGCGATGATGCCTTTTGCACGCCCATTGCCGATGCGTTCGGATTCGCATCTGGAGGGTTTCTGGATCGGTCTGGCCGGTGTTCTGGCCGGTTTTGGCCTGATCGTGTTTTTTCGGGTTCTGGGCCGAATCTTGTTCCGGCGAGAGGCGATGGGGCTTGGCGATGCCACTTTAATGGGAGTGATTGGAGCATTTTTGGGCTGGAAGGCGGCGATTTTGACCTTTTTTCTTGCGCCGTTTTTTGGCTTGTCGCATGCGGTCTGGAAGTTGGTTCGTCTGATCTTGAGGCGGCTTCAAGGTGGGCAAAATAGTCTGGCAGATCACGAAATGCCGTTTGGGCCCTATTTGAGCATGGCGGCGCTTTTTATACTTTTAAGCTGGCCATGGCTATGGAAAAATTGGGCCGTTGATCTCTTTGAGTCGTTTTCCATGGTATTAAAAGAGATGGTGTGATGGGAGAACATGGAATTCACTGCGGTGCTTTCTAAAAAAAGCTTCGGAAGGAACCGTGATGCGAAGGCTATCCAGATTACCGTTACTCTTCAGATATCGATCCTGGCTTGCCTCGTGGTTGATTTTTGGGGCATTGGGGCTGGGTGTCCTGATCTGGTTTCTGGTCGCAAACCGATCGAGGGTCACGGTTCAGATGCCGTTTGGTTATGGGGCCTGGACAGGGCCTTTATCGATTGTGATTTTGGTCAGTATGGCGTTGGGTTCGGGCTGGACGATCCTTTTCCAAACCGTGATGGGTGCCCGGCGACGGATGCGAGCCCTTTACCATCGCTGGAGGCAGCCCAAGTCGGCTGCGAATCTGAGGGCCGACACGCCCCATCTGGCAAAAGGCTGGGAGCCTCAGATTGTGATGCGGCGGGACCAAATCGAATATTCCGAAAAGTCGGATTAAAGCGACTCGTCTGGTTATGCCGATACTAAGCGATGCGGTGAGATCGGCCAGGGAGTTCCGAAATCAGACCATGAAGACGATTCCAGAGATCTTATTTTTGAGCAGCAATCGATGGCAGATCGCCATGACGGCGATTTTGTCGGCGATGATTTTTTCTGGTTGTCAGGGACAGGGTCCGAATCTTCTACGCAATGGATCGCTCAAGGCGGGCTACAGTCAGGTCCAGTTTGAGAATGAAACCCTGAAGGCGAAGCTGGCCAAGCAGGAGAAGCAGAATCGGATGCTGGTTGCCGACTTGCAGAGAGAGGAATCGCACAGCGGGACACTTGCGGCGAGGCTTGATGAATCGCGTAACTTATTGAAAAGCAATGGCTTGAATCTTCCACTGGATGAAGAGAACCCACGTATGGTGGCCCGGGCGGATCAAGGTCGATCGGGGCGAACGACGTTTGGTCAGGTTCAGCCCAAGAGAGCGGCCACCCGGCGGTCGAGGTATGCAGACCCGGAAGAGTCTGGGGATTCTGCGGAGAGCGAGCCGAAGGAGAACGATTTTCCGGCCAACGACAATGGCCAGAAGCCCAAGCGTAAAGCCTTGCAGCCGCCGGGATTTCTGGACGACTTACCGGCAGCGGATGAAGAAGTTGAGGAAGTCGGGATGGCCGATGTCTCGACAGGCTGGAGGCGTTTGGGGTACCGTGATCTGAAGACGATGCACGAGCAAGGCAATCGCGACTGAGAGAAGTCGTAAAAAAGTGATAGGGTTGCATCCTTGAAATCTGACTCCAAAAAGATCTGCTGACCTGACATGACAATTCGAGCTGGCATCATCGACTATGAAATGGGCAATCTCAGGAGTGTCCAAAAGGCCTTGGAATCGGTCGGTGCAGAGGCCGACATTGTTTCTGATCCAAGGGATCTGAAGCGTTACAGCCATATCATTCTGCCAGGAGTTGGGGCATTCCGCGATGCCATCGCCCAGTTGAGGAAGTCGGGAATGGCCGATGCATTTCTGGAGATGGTCGGTTCTGGCCGCCCGTGTCTGGGGGTCTGCCTGGGGCTGCAACTTTTGTTTGAACGCAGTTTTGAAGCGGGCGAGCATGAAGGTCTGGGGCTTTTAAAGGGCGATGTGGTTCGGTTTGAGGCTCAGGAAGGACTCAAGATACCGCACATGGGCTGGAATCATCTGAAAATTGAGCGGCAGGACCCATTGATGGACGGGCTTGGCGAATCACCGTGTGTTTATTTTGTCCACAGTTATCACGCTGTTGCGGGAGATCAAGCCGACGTGATCGCCACCAGCGACCATGGAAGCCGGTTTGTGGCGGCTGTGGGGCGTGGCAATTTGCGGGCCTGCCAGTTTCACCCAGAAAAGAGCCAGGCCATTGGTTTGAAGATCTATCAGAATTTCATGAAGATGACCTGAGGCGTCCCAAGGGACCGCTGAAAAAAAAAGGGCTCTACCAACTCTCCCTATCTGAACCGCTTTTCGCCCGGTGGAAAACCTGTTGAATTCCTGCCAACTTGTCCGAGAGAAACCAATCCATGAAACTGCTTCCAGCGATCGACATGAAAGACGGAGCCTGTGTTCGGCTTGAGCAAGGCGATTTCAGCCGTCAGAAGACTTATGCAGCGGACCCGACCGTGATTGCGCGTCGATGGGCTGAGGATGGTGCCGAGTGGCTGCATCTGGTGGATTTGGACGGGGCCAAGGACGGTGGACGGTCGGTGAATTCGCCGATTGTGGAGCGGATTCTACGCGAGATTGGCTTGCCGGTTCAGCTTGGAGGAGGGGTACGCGACGAGGCTACGATCAGGCACTGGACGGACTTGGGAGTGAAGCGGCTTGTGGTGGGAACAAAAGCGGTGCGCGAGCCAAACTGGTTTGCCGAGATGGCAGAGGCGTTTCCCGGCAAATTGGTGCTGGGACTGGACGCCAAGGAGGGTTGGGTGGCGACCGATGGCTGGCTGGAAGTGAGCACGGTGGATGCCGTAGAGCTGGCCCGAAAGTATGAAGATCTGCCACTTGCCGGGATTGTTTACACCGACATTGCGTGCGATGGGATGCTGATTGGCCCGAATTTCAGCATGACGGAGCGACTGGCACACGAGGTGAAGCTTCCGGTTGTGGCGTCGGGCGGGGTGTCGTGTCTGGACGACCTGATACGGCTCAAGACCATGCCGGTTTGGGGCACGATTATAGGCAAAGCACTTTACGAAGGCCGATTCACGCTGAAGCAGGCCCTGGCGGTCTAAATTCAGGGCCTGAGTTTGCTTTTTTTAAAAAAGTATGGGTCAGAACATTCCGAAGCCGAAACCGCCCATGGGGCGGCTATAGGCATAGATGGACTGCATGACGGCATTGTAGCGTGCCGTGCCGGCGTTATAGGCCTGAATCTGGGCATTTCGGCTTAGTGCGGCGGTCTGTTCGTTATAGGTGGCCGGGTGAATGGGGTCGTGCGGTGCGGAGTCAAATTTCTCGCCGGGGGCGTAATATTCCGCCACTTTGGCGAGGTGCCCAGGGTTTCGGAACCCGAATGAATTGTTGTCGGTACGGTAGGGTACAGTTTGGTTGCGAACAACGGATTTGGCGGCGCCGGGGTGATAGTTGTCAGACCCTGGATTGGTTTCCATCTGTGGGAAGAATTCCGGATGGTCGTGTAGGGCGTCGGGTGTAAACGGGGTCTTGTATTCGGTGGAGTGGTGTAATTGGGTAACCAGGGAAGGGCGCGGTGGTCGCGGACGTGCAGTCGCGTCATCCTGAGCGATGACCAGAGCGCATGTCAAAGATGATACCAGACAAAGACTTACCGATCGATAATTCATACCACGCTTCTCGCTCTTCATTGGGGTTCCTATCTTAAAACCAGATTAAACCGTTTCGCGCATCGGTTCAATTTGTGACGGTTAGAGGGCGGATACGGCCACAGAGACCGGGACGGGGTCGTAGGCCAGATTTGGGGCGAGCCAGCGTTCGGCGTCTCTCTGGGAGATTCCTGACCGGAGGGCGTAATCCGAAACTTGCTCCTGAGTGAGCCAATCCACGGCAAAATAGCGGCTCTGAGGATGGCTGAAGTACCAGCCACTGACCGACGCGGCGGGATACATGGCCATGGATTCTGTCAGAGAGATTCCGCAAGCCGAGTCAGGCGCGAGCCATTCCCAGAGGGTCCGTTTGGGGATATGGTCCGGGCAGGCAGGGTAGCCGGGAGCGGGCCGGATGCCCTGATACTTTTCTTCGATAAGGTCGTTATTGGAGAGCGATTCGCTATGTCCGAAGCCCCAATCGAGCCGGGCTTGCTTGTGAAGATATTCGGCGAAGGCTTCGGCGAAACGATCGGCCAGGGCTTTGACCAGAATCCCGTTGTAGGTGTCATGATCGGCCTTTTCCAGAGCGTTTGCAAGTTCGTCAGCTCCGATTCCGGTCGTCACGGCAAACCCGCCGAAGTAATCGAGCTTACCCGATTCCGCCGGTGCGACGAAATCCGACAGGCTCAGATATTGCTTCTGCCCAACACGTTCCCACTGCTGGCGAAGCATTGGGAAACGATAAGCCTCGGTTGACTTGGATTCGTCGGCGAAGCAGACAATATCTTCGCCCTCAGCATGAGCCGGCAGGAATCCATAGACACCGCTGGCTTTGATCGACCGATCGGCTGAGATCTTGTCGAGCATCTTCAGGGCATCGTTGTAGAGCTTGGTTGCCTCAACCCCTGAGTGGGGATTATTGAGGATGGACGGGAACTTGCCCTTGAATTCCCAGGCCTGAAAGAAGGGAGACCAGTCGATGAACTCGACGAGTTTGGAGAGCGGCAGGTCCTCAATCACCTTCACGCCCGTAAAGGATGGTTTGGGAGGGGTATAGGCCGACCAGTCGATGGGGAATCGGCCGGCTTTGGCTTGTTCAAATGTGACCAGATTTCGGGCTCGCTTGCGGGCGAAACCCACGCGCTCGTCTTCCTGAGACTTGCTGAGCCGGGCCAGGAAGTCGGGGCGGGTGTCGTCGCGAATGAGCTGATCGACCACTCCGACGCATTTCGAAGCGTCCTTCACATGCACCACAGGGCCGCTGTAGGAAGGCGAAATCTTTACGGCCGTGTGGCGTGGGCTGGTGGTGGCACCGCCGATCAGCAGAGGGATCGTAAAGCCTTGCCTCTGCATTTCCGAGGCCACATGGGTCATCTCTTCGAGGCTTGGAGTGATCAGGCCCGACAGGCCGATCATGTCCACCTGATGCTCTTTGGCGGCTTTAAGAATCTTGTCGCACTGGCACATCACACCCAGGTCGATGATGTCGTAATCATTACAGCCCAGAACCACGCCCACGATATTCTTGCCGATATCGTGCACGTCGCCCTTGACGGTGGCCATCAAAATCTTGCCACGGGCCATGTGTTCCGTGCCGCCCGAGGCTTTCTCGGACTCCATTTTCGGCATCAGGTGAGCGACAGCCTTTTTCATAACGCGGGCAGACTTGACCACTTGCGGAAGGAACATCTGGCCGGCCCCAAAGCGGTCGCCGACGATGTTCATGGCGTCCATCAAAGGGCCTTCGATGATCGACAGGGTGGGCATGTACTTGGTCATTGCCTCGTCCAGGTCGACGTCAAGATAATCGCCCAGACCGTGGATAACAGCATGCGCCAGACGGTCTTCCAGCACGCCGTCGCGCCAGGCTTCGTCGCGGACCTTTTCCTTGCGGTCGGCGCCTTTGAATTGGTCGGCGAATTCGATCAGGCGGTCCGAGGCATCCGGGCGACGATCCAGGAGGACGTCTTCGACTTTTTCCAAAAGGTCGGCGGGGATGTCCTGATAGACCATCAATTGGGAAGGGTTGATGATGGCCATGTCCAGGCCGGCCTGAATGGCGTGGTAGAGGAAGGCGGAATTCATGGCTTCGCGGACGGTGTCGTTGCCACGGAACGAGAATGAAACATTCGAGACACCGCCTGAGGTGCGGGCACCCGGGCACTCGACTTTGAGGCGCTTGACGGCCTCGAAGAATTCGATGGCATAACGGTTATGCTCTTCAATGCCAGTACCGACGGTCAGAATGTTGGAGTCAAAGATGATGTCGGTCGGATGAAAACCGGCCTTTTCGATGAGCAGGTTGTAGGCTCGCTTGCAGATGGCCACTTTGCGATCTGCATCGGTGGCCTGCCCCTCTTCGTCAAAGGCCATGATCACGGCCGCCGCGCCGTATTGCTTGACCAGCCGGGCTTGCTTCAGGAAAAGTTCTTCGCCTTCCTTGAGGCTGATGGAATTGACGATGGATCGCCCCTGAACGCACTTCAGGCCGGCTTCGATGACCGAGAATTTGGAGCTGTCGATCATGACCGGCACGCGAGAGATGTCGGGCTCGGCGGCGATCAGGTTCAGGAAGCGGGTCATGGCGGCTTCGCCGTCGATCATGCCTTCGTCCATGTTGACATCGATGACGTTTGCACCGCCGTCCACCTGGTCGCGGGCAATTGAGAGAGCTTCATCAAACAGTCCATCGCGGATCAGGCGGGCAAATTTGCGGGAGCCAGTGATATTGGTCCGCTCGCCGATATTGAGGAAGGTGATGCCCTCTTGAAACGCGATCGGCTCAAGGCCGGAATAGGCGGCCAGGGGCTCCCAGGTCGGCTTGGGCCGGGGGGCGACGCCTTCTACGGCGGCGGCAATCTGGCGGATATAATCCGGGTTGGTGCCGCAGCAGCCGCCCACGATATTGAGCCAGCCATTGCGAGCGAATTCGCCGATCACCTCGGACATGTGCTCCGGTGGGTCGTCGAAGCTGCCGAACCCGTCTGGCAGACCGGCGTTCGGGTGTGTGCTGATCCGGCAGGTGGCAAGTTTGGCGAGCGATTCCAGGTAGGGCCGCATGTCGTCAGCACCGAGGGCGCAATTGATGCCTACCGAGAGCATGGGGAAGTGGCGGATCGACTCCCAGAAGGCCTCGGCCGTCTGTCCCGAGAGGGTCCGGCCCGATTTGTCGGTAATCGTTACTGAGATCATAACTGGTACGATGCGGCCCGACTGTTCAAAATATCGACTGATGGCGAATAGGCACGCCTTGAGGTTCAAAGTGTCGAACGTGGTCTCAGGAAAGAGGATATCGACGCCGGATTCGACCAGCACCTGAATCTGTTCGCCGTAGATTTCGACCAGTTCGTCGAAAGTAACGGCACGATAGGCCGGGTCGGAGACGTTGGGCGAGATTGAGGCTGTTTTGGTGGTCGGTCCGATGGAGCCAGCCACAAAGCGGGGCTTGGCTGGATCCATGGCCGTATAGGCATCCGCAGCGCGGCGGGCGACGGCAACAGCCGCCTGATTCAGCTCCTTGACCAAATGTTCCATGCCGTAGTCGGCCATGCCGATCTGGGTGGCATTGAAGGTATTTGTCTCGATAATATCTGCACCGGCTGCAAGATAGGCTCTGTGAACCTCTTCAATGATGTCCGGGCGGGTGATGGCCAGAAGGTCGTTGAAGCCTTTGAGCGGAACCGGGTGGCTGGCGAATCGATCTCCATGAAAATCGTGATCGGTCAGACCATAGGTCTGAAGCATGGTGCCCATGGCACCATCAAGAATGAGGATACGTTGGTCAAGAATGGATTCCAAGGCAGATTTGGCCGTAATCGGCATCACGTTTTCAACTTCCTTAGTGCGGACCGATGGAGCAATTGACATCGACGCGACGACCCTTAGGGCGAATCACTTTGAATATAAGTTCGAAACCTCTTGATTTACAAGCGGCCTCAAACCCTGAGTTCATACTATTATCCAAGCTCGAAGGCAAAACTGTCAAGCAAGCTGTTCTCCGTGTCGCCTTGATTCGACACGCTTCATGGCGTAGTCTTTATTTAACAACCAAATGGATAGCGATGGGATCGCTTGGATCATGCCCTGACCAGGAGCTCGTTTCAAACTATGGCTGAAGCCCCAAAAATCTTGATCCTTGACGACGACAATGAAATTGTTGAGTCGCTCAAGGCCATCCTTGAATCTCGCGGGTATTCTGTAAAATCGGCCCGTGATGGCTCGACCGGTCTGGCTGAAGCAGAATCCAACCCGCCCGATTTGATGATTC
Organism: Candidatus Kuenenia stuttgartensis; assembly: GCA_945865635.1. GTDB lineage: Bacteria > Planctomycetota > Planctomycetia > Isosphaerales > Isosphaeraceae > QWQI01. The sequence continues at coordinate 22,537 of CAMBEP010000030.1, read as the reverse complement.
TGGACATGATGATGCCCAAAAAGAGCGGATTCATGGTCCTTGAGAAGCTTCGAACCAGACCCGAAGGCATGATCCCGACCATCATGATGACCGGCAATGAAGGCAGTCGCCATCGCGCCTATGCCGAAATGCTTGGTGTGAAAGACTATCTGCGAAAGCCGTTTGCAATCGACCGCATGCTCAAGGCCGTTCGGCAAAGCCTGATTGAATCTGGCCTGACCCTGCCGGAAGCCGATTGCTTTGCTGTGCCCAACCCGGACGATGAAGAACTGGTCTGACCCGCTCAGAGAGCCTATCCACCATGACCAACCCCATGGTTCCGCAACCACCCTTGAACCAGCAGGATTGGCCCTTGGGCGAGTCGCTTTGCGATCTGGTCCAGTCGCTTGAAAACGGGCATCTTTCATGCGCTGATCTGGTCCGGAAATGCCTGAGCCGGATCGACCAGATTGAGCCACAGGTGCATGCCTGGGTCATGATTGATGGCGCAGGGGCCCTGGAACTGGCGGAAGTGGCCGACGCCCGGCGTGCTGAAAATCGGCCCAAGAGCCTGCTCGATGGGATTCCGGTTGGAGTCAAGGACATCATCGACGTTGCCGGCTGGCCCACTGTGGCCGGTTTTAAGCCTTGGCGTGAGAAAGTGGCCACCGCCGACGCCTGGATTGTGTCGAAGATGCGGCAAGCCGGCATGATCCCGCTTGGCAAGACGGTGACCACCCAATTTGCGTCGATCGACCCGCCCCCGACGCTGAACCCCTGGAACCTGGGCCACACACCAGGCGGCTCTTCGAGCGGCTCGTGCGTGGCTGTGGCCTGCGGCATGGTGCCACTGGCTCTGGGCTCGCAAACGGGCGGATCCATCAATCGTCCTGCCAGCTTTTGCGGAGTGTCTGGCCTGAAGTTGGCGCTTGGCCAATGGCCTACCCAGGGTGTGGTGCCCTGCTCCCAGTGCCTCGACACCCTCGGCCCGATCGTGCGCAGAGTCAAGGATTTAAGGCTGGTCATGGCAACCCTGCCAGGCATATTGGACAAACTTGTAGACATCGATTTATTTGAGAAGGGCCTGAGGCATGACACAGGCCAGGCTCTGAAAATCCTGAAGCTCGGGGGTCGATTCCAGGCCTTGGCGAGCCTTGAGATGCAAGCGGCGGTTGAGCTGGCTGCAGAACGCTTAAGCGAGGCTGGCTGCGTGGTGGGATATGACGAAACCGCCTCGTTTTTCGACGATGATCTCTGGCAAATTCATCGGACTATCATGATGGCCGAATGCTTTGCCAACCATGAAACCGAATTTGCCCAAAACTCGGTCCATTACGCCCCGAAAATTCGGGGCTGGGTCGAAACAGGCCGGGAAATTCCCGAGCCGGTCTATTTTGAAGCCCAGCGTGCGAGAGGGGCGAAAATGGCGGAATTTACGCAAAAGTTTGGCCCTTACGATGCCGTTTTGATACCAGCCGCGGTGGGTGAAGCGCCATCGCCTGAAACCACCGGCGATCCTGTTTTCAACGCCCCCTGGACACTTTTAGGAGTGCCCAGCCTGACTGTTCCGGTCAGACTTTCCAGCTCAGGCCTGCCCTTGGGCGTTCAGATTGTGGCCACACGCTTTGGGAGCGAGGCTTTTGGGCGACTCCTGAACGCAGGCATGAGGATCGATGGCCAATAGAAGGCGGTTTATCGCTTGCCGAATCTACGTGATGCTTTCAAGAATTCAACTGATCAATAAAAAAAAAACCGACCGAAGCCTTTTCTTCAGGGCAGAGACCAACCATGAACTTCAGTCCTCTGGTTCTCCGTTCGATCAGTGAAACCCGCGAATGGTCTCGCGAAATTCGCCGTTCAGGCACGCTCGGGTTTGTCCCGACGATGGGCGCCCTACACGAAGGCCATGCGGAACTGATGAGGGTGGCGGCTCGCGAATGTGGGGCTGTGGCGGTTTCGATTTATGTCAATCCGACGCAGTTTGGCCCCAGGGAGGATTTGGGAAAATATCCCAGGACGTTTGAAAGCGACCTCGAATTGTGCCGGTCTGTGGGGGTGAAGGCGATTTTTTTTCCCTCGGACGAGATCATGTATCCCCGCGGCCGCGAGAACTTTACGGCTGTTGAGGTGCCTGGCCTGACGACCCTGTTTGAAGGTGCCAGCCGGCCAGGCCATTTTGTGGGGGTGGCCACAGTGGTGACCAAGCTGTTCGGGATCGTGGTGCCCGACGTCTCGTATTTTGGTCGCAAGGATTATCAGCAATGGCTTGTCATAAAGCGTATGACAGAGGATTTGAATCTGGGTGTGACCCTGAGGCGGGTAGACACGGTTCGGGAGCCGGACGGGCTTGCGATGAGTAGTCGAAACCGGTACTTGTCTGCCGCAGAGCGATCCATGGCCCTGAGTTTGAGTCGTTCTTTGAAGGCGGTTGAAATGGCTTTGGCGAGTGGTGAAACACAGGTAAAACAGCTTGAAAAGTGCATGACTGAGGTGCTTGGCGATAATCCTGGAGTGCAATTGGACTATGCCCGCATCGTGAATGCCGATAATCTAAAGGAGCAGAATGTGGTGGAGAGCCACATTCCGGAATCCGCCGTGGCCTTGATTGCTGCCAGGGTTGGCACGACCCGACTGATTGACAACCTGCTTCTGCCGCCGGTTTCAGGGTAAGGATTGACCAAGAGCCTGAGGAAGAATCGTCTGCTCATGACGCTGAAGTTTTTGAAATCAAAATTGCATCAGGCCACCGTTACGGCGGGCCGCCTGACGTATCACGGCAGCCTGACACTCGACCCGGAACTGATGGATGCCGTGGGGTTTCTGCCCTATGAAGCCATCTTGGTCAGCAATCTTGCAACAGGATTAAGGGGAGAGACTTACGTGATCCCCGGCCGGCCTGGGCAAAGGGAAGTTGAGCTCAATGGAGCGATGGCCCGGCTGGGCACGACGGGCGACCGAATCATCATCATGGCGTTTGCCTTGCTGGAACCCGAAGAGGTGCCGGGACATCGGCCGAGGGTGGCCATACTTGACAAAACCAACCAAATTGTGGAACTTCCTGAATATCCACCCGTTGGGCCTGTGTCTGACTCTGGCTGACCCTTCCATGAAACACGAATCCAACGTTCCAGAAACAAGTTGAGATCAACCATGCGGCCGATCCTGTTTGAACTACCCGGTGGATTCAAAATCTTCGGCTATGGGTTGATGCTTTTTTTTGCGTATATTACCAGCATCAACGTGACTGCATGGAGGGCCCGGAAGGGGCATTTGAATCCTCAGTTTGCGTTTGACCTTTCGACTTGGCTTTTTATAGGCGGGCTGGTGGGTGCACGGACTTTTTTTGTGATTCAGTATCGGGAGCGATTCACCAATTTTCTGGACATCTTCAAGATCTGGGAAGGCGGGATCGTATTTTACGGCAGCCTGATTGGTGGAGCGATTGCCCTTTTGATGTTCTGGTATATCAACCGGTTCCCGTTTCTGCCGATGGCCGATGCCATTGCGCCGGCGATTTGTGTCGGGATAGTGTTTGGCAGATTTGGCTGTTTTCTCAACGGGTGCTGCTATGGCGACCGCTGCGACCTGCCTTGGGCCGTGAGCTTTCCGAGCGTTTCTGCGCCATTTAAGGATCAATTGGCCAAGGGGCTGATCTCGCCCACAGCGACCCATTCCCTGCCAGTGCACCCGACTCAGCTTTATTCATCGTTTGATGGAGCGATACTGCTATTGGTGGTATTGGCCTTCTGGCCACATCGCAAGGCGGATGGCCACGCCATGGCCCTTTATTTCATGCTTTATGCGATCACCCGATTCATGATCGAGCAGCTTCGAAATGATGAATCCGCCCAGATTTATGGAATGACCATTTCGCAGATCATCAGTATCGGTGTTTTTGCTTGCGGAGCCACCCTATGGCTGCTGGCCCTGAAATTTGGAAGGCCCAGATACACGGACACGCACCCTCCGTTTGAATCCACGCCCGCCTGACGACAATTCTGTGAAGTCACCCTGCCTGGAATCTGCCCAGAATTCCTCGGGACAAATGGTTCGATTTCTGGTAAATTCCTGACATTCCATCCATTCCCACTCCGACCCAGTCAGGACCATTCAAAACCATGCCTAAAGCCAAACAGGGACCTGTTCGTGTTGCCATCATCGGCGCGGGGCAAGTCAGCGATTTTCACCATGTGCCGGGCCTGAAGCTCGACCCACGTGCCGAACTGGCCGCCATCTGCGACCCCAACGCCGACCTCCTCGCCCAGAGGGCGGCCCAATGGGGCATCGCCAAAACCACCACTGACTACAAGACCATTGTCGAAGACCCGAACATCGATGCAGTGGTGATTGCCACTCCGAACTTCACGCACCAGGAAATTTCCAACGCCGCAGCCCGTGCCGGCAAGCACGTGATGTGCGAAAAGCCGCTCGCCCTGAACGCTGGCGAAGTGCGGGACATGTATGAAACCGCCAAGGCGGCAGATGTTGTTCATATGACGGCATTTACATACCGTTTTGCGCCTTCCATGCGATACATGCGCCACCTGGTAAAAAGTGGAGCATTGGGCACGCCCCGCCACTTTCGGTCGCAGCGGTTTCTCGACCTTCCGGAGACAAGTTGGGGCTGGCGCCAGTACAAGGAAAAGGCCGGTGCCGGCGACTTGTTTGACATGACCATTCACCGAATTGATTTTGCGATGGATCTGTTGGGGCCGATCAAGAGCATCTCAGGAGCATTGGCGACATTCGCGGAGCGAACTTCCACGCCTGATGGAGGGACTTGTCCGCCGTCGGATATTGACGACTGGTCTGCCCTGATTGGCCAGTTTGAGAGCGGCTGCACGGGGGTTTGGGAAGGCACGGTTCTGGCCAAGGGGCACTACAAGGACGGCACCCACCATGAATGGGCGGAAGTCAATGGCTCGGAAGGCTCTGCGGTTTATCGGATGCACGACCCGAACCACATTCTGCTGGGCAGCCACAAGCACGATCTTCAGCCGGTCTCCGTACCCGCCGAATTCATGAAGCCGGTGGGCAGCCCGCGCGACATTCACGCAGGCCTGCCCTCGACGGTTTTCCGATACGACCTGGTTTTCGAATTTGTGAGCGCCATCGTGGAAGGCCGACAAGCCCTTCCAAGCTATCTGGAGGGCTGGAGAGCACAGATGGTGGCCGACGCGACCATTCAAAGCTTTGATCAGCGCCGCTGGGTCGACCTAAAAATTGAGGATTGATTTTTAGAGCCGGCTTGATGGTCAAAAGCAATTCCGCACCACGAGACAGGTCGTCGCGTGGTGCGGATTTTGTTTTTTTCTGGACGGACAATTTGGGGCAAGCTTTAAGCAAAAGCGTTAGACAGTGGCGTCTTCGGCGATTTTCTCGATTCCCTTGTAGTCGGTCTTGCCGCTTCCCAGGATCGGGATGGTCTCGACCTGGATGAAGCTTCGGCTGTCGGGAATCCAAAGTTTGGGCATGGTGGATTGGTTGAGTTTCTCGACCACATCGCGAGGCAACATCGGGATGGGCACATGCACGACCACAATGCGTTCGCCGCGCGTTTTATCGGGCAGTTTCACGACAGCCACACTATTTGGGGGCAATTCGCAGATGGTTCTGATGGCGTCTTCGACGCCCTTCATGGGGACCATTTCGCCGCCAATTTTTGCGAATCGGGCCAGGCGGTCGGTGATAAAGATAAAGCCATCTTCATCAATCCGGCCAATATCGCCTGTGATGTACCAACCATCTTTGATGGATTCAGCGGTTGCCTTGTCGTTGTGGAGATAGCCTTGCATGACATTCGGGCCCTTGAAGGCCAGAAGGCCGATCTCACCGGGCGGCAGGTCGGCACCGGTTTCGGGGTCCACGGTTTTTGAGGCCGACCCGGGGATTGGGCGGCCGACGCTGCCGCTGCGCATGCCTTCGACCTGTTGGCCATTGCCCTTGGTCAGGGGGTGATCGACATTCAGGGAGACTACGGGCGATAGCTCTGTGCAGCCATAGCCTTCAATGGCTTTGATATTGAGAATGGAATAGATTGTGTCCGAGAGATCCTGAGGCAATTTTTCTGCACCCAAAAGGACCCGACGGACATTCAGGAACTGCTTTTTCTCGATTCTCTGAATGTAATTGCCCATAAAGGTAGGGGTGGCCACCAGTAGGCTGACCGGGTTTTGTTCGAGCAGTTTGCCGATTGTGCGCGATTCGAGGGGGTTGTGATGCAGGGCGACCATCTTGCCCAGTATCTGGACGGCCCAGAGTGTGACCGTGAAGCCGAAGGAGTGGAAGAACGGCAGAATTCCGAGCATTCCGGTATCTTTTTCGAGCCCCAGGTGCGACTCGACCCCCCAGATGTTGGAAAGGATGTTGTGATGAGTCAGAACAACCCCCTTGGGGATGCCGGTCGAGCCGCTGGTGAAGATGACGGTTGCGATATTTCCGGGCTTTTCGTTGCGCAGGCCTGGCAGCATCAGGCTTCTGAGCCACATGGGGGCAAATCGGGCCAGGAAAAAGCCGATTCCCTTATCCGACTTGGTGATTCGGGCCGGCAGTTTTTCGAGAGAGATCAGGCGACCTTCGGGCTTGGCAGGAAATTTCAGAAGTGCTTTGTCGGAAGTGATGGTTGTCTTGATTTCCGCCAGCTTGATGCACGAATCGAGGACTTCTTTGCCGATGGTGTAATTGAGGTTGACTGGTACCTTGCCCAGCAGGGTAACGGCAAAGTTTACAATGGCTGCCGGAACGCACGGAGGCAGGTAGATTCCGATATATTTTTCGTCGCCCAGCTCGCGCTTGAGTGCTCGCGCCAGGACCATGGTGCGGAGCAAGGTTTCGCGGTAATCAAGCTTGGCACCCGAGCTATCGACGAGGCAGGGCATTTTGCCCATCTTGCCATGCATGTCAAGAAAGGCCCGACCGAGGCTTGTCCAGGTTTTGGGCAGCGGGGGGATTGCTACATCGGGCTTGTCGGATATCGTCGGCATGGCGGTTTTTGAAGCTCTCTGGGTAAATGAAAACCAAGCTCGGTTTGATGTTCGGGGGGGGATGAGTGAGAAGAAAAAGTCCGGTTCACTCTTCCGAAAAGCGGCCGAGGTTTCTGTCTTGATTCGGAAGGTGGCTGGTGAGTAGTTTACGTTGACAAACGGGTTAAGGCAAATCCAAGTGGGGGATTAATTTTTCATTGGCCCCTAAAAAACAAAAACATTGGCTGGCTTTGGCAATGATCGGATTTCTCCAAAAAAACGGATTCACGGATTCCCGCTAGAGTTGTTGAAATACAAGGCCTGTCACGGGGGGCGTGGCAGCCATGCTAGTGAGCTTAATGTGCTGAGGAGGGGCGAGAATGATGGTGGGTTCAGAAATTGGGTAGCGGGCCGTTTTTTTCCCAAAAGCCCTCTAGAAAAGTGTAAACTACAGGCGGATGGATTTTAGTGATCCGGATCGTTTTCTGGTCCGAGAAATCTCTTGATGCTTCTTGCGATGGGCCCCAAATGACCAAGCCAATTTTGACCGACACCGAGGCGATGGAACAGATCATTCAGGCTCGGCATTGGGATCCGTTTTCGATACTTGGGCTTCACGAACTTGGCGAGAATCCGCTCCAGTGCAAGTGGGTGGTGCGTGCCTTGATGCCCACGGCCAAAAGGGTCTGGCTGGTTTCCGAAGATGCTGGCCCGACGGAACTTGGGAAAATAGGCGACACAGGCTTCTTTGAAATCGGCTTGAAGACCCGCCCTGAATTTCCTTACAGTTATCAGATTGAGAATGCTGACGGGCATCTATGGGAGCATCTTGATCCGTACCAGTTTGAGCCTGTGCTGGGCCCTTTGGATTTTCATCTGGTGCGTGAGGGTACGCATGAAAAGCTTTACGACAAGCTGGGCGCCCACTTGGTGAATCATCAGGGGGTCAATGGTGTGGTCTTTGCCGTTTGGGCGCCGAATGCCCAGCGGGTGAGTGTTGTTGGAGATTTCAATCAGTGGGATGGTCGCCAGAACCCCATGCGGGTGCGCGAGCAAAGCGGAGTCTGGGAGATATTCCTGCCGGGTCTGCAAGCGGGCGAGCATTACAAATATGAAATCAGGACCCGCGACGACAAGATTCTGGTCAAAGCCGATCCGGTTGCATTTCAGGCTCAGGTGCGGCCACAGACGGCTTCAATTGTTGCCGATTTATCGACGATCCAATGGACAGACACGCACTGGATGGAAAATCGGAAAGCCCGTCAGGGTCTGGACCAGCCGATTTCGATCTATGAAGTGCATTTGGGTAGCTGGCGATTGAAGCATGAGGAAAGCCATCGGTTTTTAACATATTGCGAACTTGCAGAGGAACTCATTCCCTATGTTCTGGAACGCGGCTTCACGCATATTGAATTAATGCCGGTACACGAGCACCCGCTGGATGCCAGTTGGGGGTATCAGCCGACAGGTTATTTTGCTCCGACAAGCCGATTCGGGACACCTCAGGAATTTGCATTTTTTATTAATCTATGCCATAAGGCCGGTTTGGGAGTGATTCTGGACTGGGTTCCCGCCCACTTCCCGCGTGATGCCTGGGCACTGGCTGAATTCGACGGAACCGCATTATATGAGCATGCCGACCCTCGGCTTGGCGAGCACAAGGACTGGGGCACGAAAATCTTTGATTTTGGCCGCCCTGAGGTGCGCAACTTCCTGATTTCAAATGCCCTCTTCTGGCTCGACATGTTTCATATCGATGGCCTGCGGGTAGATGCCGTTGCCTCCATGCTCTACCTGGATTATTCGCGAAATAAAGGCGAATGGGTGCCCAACCGGTATGGTGGCAATGAAAATCTGGAAGCCATAGATTTCCTTAAAAAGCTGAATGAAACCTGCCACAGGGTTCATCCGGGAATTTTGACAATTGCGGAGGAATCCACCAGTTATTCGGGGGTAAGCCGCCCGACCTATCTTGGCGGTCTGGGCTTCTCAATGAAATGGAATATGGGCTGGATGAACGACGCCCTGAGATATAATACGCTTGACCCGATACATCGCAAATACCATCAAAACATGCTGACATTCAGCATTTATTATGCCTTTTCTGAAAACTTTCTGTTGCCGCTTTCCCATGACGAGGTAGTGCATGGCAAGAAATCGCTGCTCTCAAAAATGCCGGGCGATGCCTGGCGGCAGTTTGCAGGCCTGCGCACCCTGTTTGCCTATCAATATGCCCACCCAGGTAAAAAGCTGCTTTTCATGGGTGCGGAAATCGGGCAGTGGATCGAGTGGAATTCCGATAGCTCTCTGGACTGGCACCTGCTGCAATGGCCAGACCATCAAGGCGTATTGAAACTGGTTGACGATTTGAATGCCTTGTACAAGAGCGAACCGGCCATGCACCGGGTTGATTTTCATTGGTCAGGATTTGAGTGGCTGGCGCTGAACGATTCCGAGAATTCGGTGATTGCATTTGCACGCCGTCAGGAATCTGGAATCAACGACGTTGTCTGTGTCTGTAATTTCACCCCCCTGCCTCGGCACAATTATCGTATCGGGGTTTCAAAACCTGGTGTCTACAGAGAGATACTCAACACCGACAGCAGCCATTACGGCGGCTCAAACCTGGGCAATCAAGGGCTGGTGCGGACCATTTCTGCCAGTTGGGGTGGCAAGCCATATCATATGGAACTGACCTTGCCGCCCATGTCTGCCATTTATCTGAGACACGGAGAACTTGATTCGAACGGATAAAATCCGAAAAAAAAGAATTCCAGAGCACATTATCCAGGAAGTTGTAATCTGCGGGCTCTGCTCAGATTCGGCAAAAATTGCAATCAGAAATGCCATGAGATTGACCTCATGGCATTTCCTATTGTTTCAAATGACTTCAATGACAGCAAAAGCCCCTGGGATCATTCTGGAACCCGTGTGCCGTCTTTTTCTTTGGCCATATGGCTGTGGTGTCGGCCATAGACGAAGTAAATGATAAAACCGAGGCCAAGCCAGACGAAGAGTCGGAGCCAGTTTTCACTGGGCAGGCTGAACATGAGCAGGCCGCAGATTCCGATACCGGCCAGTGGTACGAACGGATAGAAAGGTGCCTTGAAGGGTCGCTCGGCGGTGGGATTGGTTTGACGCATGATCAAAACCGCTACGCAGACAATCACGAAGGCCATGAGTGTCCCAATCGAAACCAGTTCTGAGAGGATCCGCAGGGGCAAGAACCCGGAAAGCAGAGCCACGAAGCAGCCGGTCAGGATGGTGCTTTTGTAAGGGGTTCGGAATTTTTCATGAATGGCTCCGAAGAACGAGTCGGGAAGGAGCCCATCGCGAGCCATGGCCAGCAGGACCCGCGGCTGGCTGAGCATGGTGACGAGCAGAACGGAGGTGATGCCTGTGAGGGCACCGAAAGCGATCAGGAACTCGGCCCACTTGATACCCTTTTGGGCGAAGGCGTCGGAGACGGGCGCGTTGATCTTGATCTGCTGGTAAGGGATCATGCCTGTGAGCACGGCGGCCACGGCGATATAGAGGAATGTGCAGACCAGTAGCGAGGTTACGATGGCAATTGGAACATCACGCTTCGGGTTTTTGGCTTCTTCAGCGTGTGTTGAAACCGAGTCGAAACCGATATAGGCAAAGAAGATGATGGCCGATGCCGAGAGCATGCCGAGAGGCTTGCCGCCTGCATCGGTCTGGCCAAACAGGGTTTCGCCGAAGAAGCTGATGCCGGTGTAGCCAAATGGGGCGAATGGGGTCCAGTTGGCGGTGTCGATGTAGAATGAGCCGACAATGATGACAAACATAACCACGGCCAGCTTGATGGCGACCATGATGTTATTGAATCGTGCTGATTCTTTGATACCGATGACGAGTATGGTGGTGATGGCTGCGGTGATGAACATGGCAGGCAGGTCGAGCCAAGCCCCGGTGGCGATAATTCGGCCAAGAGCCGGGTCGTAATCGAGGGGGGCATTATTGAGAAATTCCGGAATTTTCACATAGCCGCCCGTGACCAGTTTCAAGAGCTCGTTGAAATATTTCGACCACCCGACCGCCACGGCTGAGCTGGAGACCGCATATTCTAGAACGAGGTCCCAGCCGATGATCCAGGCAAAAAGCTCGCCAAGAGTGGCATAGGCATAGGTATATGCAGAGCCGGCCACAGGGGCCATTGAGGCGAATTCCGCATAGCAAAGTCCAGCGAAGGTGCAGGCCAAGCCGGCGACAACAAACGAAAGCATCACAGCCGGGCCGGCCTGATCGTGAGCGGCCTTGCCGATCAAGACAAAGATCCCGGTCCCGATAATGGCCCCGACACCAAGACTGGTCAGCCCGACAGGCCCCAGAATTCGTTTCAGGCGATTGTCGCCTTCGGCTTCATGAAGCAACCTGCCCAACGATTTTTTCTGCCAGATCTGGTCTTCGAATTTCATTGCGCTGAGAGCTCCTTTTTTTTTCGATGAATGGCTCAGGTTTCAAGAGCCATGATGGGATGGTAGAAAGGCACACGAAGGCGTCGTTATGCCTGATCTTTCAAACAGATAGGGTTATGCTAGCCAATTGGCAGTCAACTTTCCAGCAGATTCAGACGGAAAAACCATGCATGGGCCGGTTTATTTCGTTCAGAATCAGGAAATTGAAATCAGGATGCAGGAATTGCTTGGGGTCAGCCGCGATCCTCGACCACATCGGCTACGGATTTTGGAAGTTGTCCCGGCCCGAATGCGCCGCTGTCGAGCTTTCGAAGGTATTCGCGAATTGCCGCGATGGCCTTGGGGGCCATGAAGAGAATGATCGGCACATTGGCGACCAGCATGAAGCCTGACCCGAGATCTGAGAGATTGCCCAGATCTTTTTCGGTTTCGATCATTCCCGGAAGTGTAATAGCGGCCGTGGCCAGACAGTAGACCAGCCGATAGGGCATGACCGACCATTTGCCAAGCAGGAAGACGCTGGCGGTTTCGCCATAGAAACACCACGAGATCAGGGTGGAATAAGCGAACATCCAGCAGACGATGGTCACCATGTACTTGCCCAGGCCGGGAATGGCGCGGTCGTAGGCCAGGCCTGTGAGGGCTGCGCCCAGGAGGTCGCGATGGACCCCCTGCCCGGCTTGCACTTTGGAGCCGGCCGGCGGCTTCTCCCAGGCGATTGAAAGCGACCCATCCCCAGCGGCAACCAGCTTGCCCTTGATCTTCACAAATTTTGTCCCAGTATTGGCTTGAATCTCGGGCAGTTCGCCGACCAAGAAAAAGCCATGGCCCTGAAGCCATTGTTCATCGCCAGGAAGCACGGGCAATGCGCTGGCGGAAAGAGGCCCCTCAACGCGAGCCTCAAGGCCTTCGCCGACGATGGAAATTTCGCCGGCAAGGGCGCCGATTGATTCGCGATTCCAGGTGCCTGTGACCAAAATGACCAAAGCCGTCAGGGTGCAGACCACGCAGGTATCGACAAATGGCTCCAGGCCCGCCACAATTCCTTCACGCACAGGCTCGCGGGTTTTTGCTGCGGAGTGGGCCATGGGGCTGGTGCCCTGCCCAGCCTCGTTGGAAAACAAGGCCCGGCGCAGGCCTGTGGTCAGGCCAAACCAGGTTGTGGCCCCCAGAAAGGCGCCCTTGGCAGTGGTTGGCGAAAAGGCTTCTCGCACGACAAGAGCAAGCAAGGCTGGCACATCTGCCGACTTGACGACCAGCACGGCCAAACCCGAAAGCAGATATAAGCCACACATCAAGGGGACCAAGCGGCCCGCCACTTCGCCGATTCTTTGGATTCCGCCCAGAATCACGACTCCAGTGGCCACAGCCAGAATGATTCCGGTGACGATGCCGGGAACGCCGAAATACTGGGTTGTGATCATGGCCACATTGGCAGACTGGAACATATTCCCACCGGTCATGGTGGCGAGCAGAACCGTCATGCAGAAGAAGCTGGCGAGCAATTTTGCGAGATTGCGCACCAAAGGGCCTGAGTTGGCTCCGATCCCGCGTGTGACAACATACATGGCTCCACCACGCGGGTTGTCGGGGTCGGATATATCGCGATAGATCATGGCCAGGGTGACTTCCATCGCCTTGATGGCCATGCCCAGAAAGCCCGTGACCCACATCCAGAACAAAGCGCCCGGCCCACCCATGGAGATGGCCAGCGCCACCCCACCGATATTGCCCAGACCAACGGTGCCTGAAAGTGCTGCGGAAAGGGCCTGGAAGTGGTTGATCGCCCCGGGGTCGCTTTTGTCGTCATAGCGGCCCTCGAGCACGCTGACACCGTGGGTTATGGCCCTGAACTGGATAAACCTGGTCCAGATGGTGAACAGGACTCCCAAGGCCAGGAGAGTGATGAATGTGGGGGTGCTCCAGAGTAATTCCACAACCGGGTCGATCCACTGCATGGTCTGTATGCTCCTAGTTTTTTTTCAGGAATGGATTAAACAAGCAGATCGGCGCCGGAATCTTGATCCAGAAAGAGCCTTGCCCCGGGATGACGACGAAGTGCTGAGGCGGGATTGGATGATTCGTCGATGGGCCCGAAGAGGGCCCCCCTGACGGCGTCTCGCTTGAGCGGCCCGGGCACTACGATGCAGGCCACCGGGGCAGCCAGAAGGGCTGGAATGGTGAGCGTAAAAGCATGTGTAGGAACATCTTGAATGGATCCAAAACAGCCGTCGTTGACTTGTTGCTGGCGGCATGCGGGATCAAGCCTGACGATTTTGATCTTTACAGGGTCGAGAAAATCGGCGACAGGCGGATCGTTAAAGGCGAGGTGGCCATTTTCGCCAATTCCGGCGCAGAGGATATCGACAGGAAACTCACGGAGAAGCTCCTCATAGGCGAGGCAGGCCAGAAGCGGTCGCCCGGTTCGTTCGCCGGGGATCAGGTGGAGTTTGTCGGGGGTGATTCCGACCTGGCTGAACAATTTTTTTTGGAGGAAATTTCGGAACGAGGCCGGATGATCGGCGGCGAGACCGAGGTATTCGTCCATATGAAACCCACGCACGCAAGACCAGTCAAGTTCGGGATTTGCAACAAGTGCGCCGAGCATTTCGTTCTGGCTTGGTGCGGCGGCAAAGATCATGCGGGTTTCATTGGAAAATTGAGCATTGGCAGATCTTTTCTCGGAAAGTCGTCGCATGGCCTGACTGACAAATTCGGCAGCAGCCAGGCCCATTCGGGCACGATCAGGATAGACTTCCACTTGCAAGGAGTCGATTTTCCGGCTTAGAAGTGGGGTGTTGGGAGTCATTTTTGGTCTTTTTTCCGAGTGTCACAGAGATATTCCATGGAGCATTGCCATGGGTGAAGATGGCAAGCGAACCGCGAGAATCAGAATCCAAGGATGACTTGTTGGATCAGCGAGGTCAAGATCGGGCAAGTATTGCTTCCCATTTGTCGATAGTTCACAATAGAATCCAATCGAATCAGACACTAGAGCAATTCACTGAATGACAAGGCATGGAGCCTGTCTCAATGACCCATTCCAAGCACACGCAAATTGGTGTCAATCCGCCCATGAACACGGGACAGGGTTCCGGTCTACATTCCGATCAAGGCTGGCTTGGCTGGCTTAAGGGGTTCACGACGCGTCAGAGCCGATCGGCCAAGGGCGACCCGAATACGCCTCAGCCGCGATTCAATACGGTTTGGATCAGTCGGGAGGCAGGCGCACCGGCCGACATCATCGCCCGTCAGGTGGCAGACCGATTGCGCTGGGTGGTTTATAACGAAGAAGTGATCGAAGTCATATCACGACGGATGCAAGTGGCCCCCGAGCTGGTGAAATCGCTTGACGAGCTGGCCCCTGGGATGATTCAGGACTGGCTCCTGCCCTTGCGGGAGCAGCATTACGCGCCTCAGGAAACCTACCTTGAGCATCTGGAGCATTTGATTCAGGAAGTGGGCCGGGTCGGAGAGGCTGTGATTGTGGGCCGGGGCGCAGGCTTCCTGCTCCCTTCAGACCGCACATTGAGGGTCAGGATTGTCGAGCCGCTGGCCAACAGGGCCTCTCGACTGGCGGATCGGCTGGGTGTCTCCGCTCGAACGGCTCGAAGGGCGGCGAGAGACCTTGATCGACGCAGGCGTCAGTTTGACTGGGCCTTATATCGTAAGGAATCGGACGACCCGCTCAACTATCACATGACCCTGAATTCAACATCCATGGGCATACCGCTGTGTGTGGACCTGATCACGCTTGCAATTGTCCGTGGTTTTCCCACGAGTCAACCGCTTTCCCCAGCCATTGCGCATGACGATTCCGTTTTGCCCGACAACCAAAACACAGTTATCGTCGAGCCGAAGTCGGCCCGGATGTGATCGTCAGCACCGAATAGGGTGAAAGCTGGTTTTATAGACCAGTCATCGCGTTTTTGCTTATTCTTGAACAACTTCCGTTTCGACTTGCAGGGAAGTTGCGGTTTTACTTTGGCTGCCTTCCAGGCTCACACTCTCGCCCGGATCGCTGCCTAACGCCTTGGCCGGCATCACTTACAGCCAGCCCTTCACCACCAACATCGGCCCGGCCGTCTGGGGTATCTCGCAAGGTGTCTTGCCAGCCGTCATGACACTCTCGCAAACCGGGGTGCATTCTGGCACGCCCACCGTACTTGGCCAGTATAACTTCCAAGTCACGGCCACCGGTGCGGCTTGTCCGACCAGCGTGAGTTATGCCCTGAAGGTGCAGTCCGTAGCCGCGCCCATTGTGACCAAACTGGTCCGATACGGCTACCACGTCCAGCCCACCACGCTCGTGGCCAGCTTCAGCCGCTTCAAACGCAGGCAACTACGTTCTGACATCGGCTGGTGCGGATGGCCGATTTGGCACACTCGACGACAAGAACATTCCGATGCGTCAGCTTTACCGGCTGGGCATCACGGTACCCCGACATCTGGGCTTCAGAACACCGGAGGAGTCTTTCTGGGCGGTCAGGGAGTGGGCGCACCCGGCACAAACTTCGTGCAGATCTTCAGCGGCAAGATTCTGGCCGGGCCGAATCTGTTGCTCAAGAGTTCCAAAGTAAAATCTGCCAAGTGATTCTGGCGGATTTATGATAAGAAAAGGCCCTGAAGGAAACTTCGGGGCCTTTTTTATTTCAACCCTAATCACGCTCAAAAGCCTATTTCTGTAGGTACGCCCTCCTGGCCTCATCGGGCTTGAACAACAAATAAACCACACCAATCTGACTCAAAAAATAAAAATAAAACCCCGGAAATGTCGGCCCGATGCCCTCATCGGGCGCGCACAATAAATAAACCCTGCCAATCTGAATTCATTAAAAAACGCCTGGCCCCCATGATCGCGCGAGCCCCGTCAGGGGACGGTGCCTACATTGGCCTATTTCGATCGCCCATCTGACATTCGCATATTCAAATAAAAAAAACGCCACAATGTCGGCCCGATGCCCTTATCGGGCGCGCACGACAAATAAAACATCGCCAAAACATTGTCGGCCCGATGCCCTCATCGGGCGCGCACAACAAATATACCACGAAAATCGGAGTCAATCAAAAACGCCTGGCCCCATGATCGCGCGTGCCCGATCCGTGGACGCCAGAGTTCCTACAGCCCATTTCCATCTTTCATTAAGCCTCCTGAGGAGGCACCTGTTCATAGAAATGTCCGAAGAAAATCATCAGACAACCGCCTGACAACTTCCTCTCGCCCATTCAAGTCGAAATCCGAATCACGCTTGAATCAACGCGTTCTGGTCGAAGTCGGGCCAGCCGTGATTGTCAGAATGGTATGAGGTGAAAACTGGCTGTATTCACCTGCCGAAGTTCTGCCCCGAGCGGTCAGAACATAAACGCCTGGCACCCATGATGTCGTCGAATTGGTCGTAAACCGGCCGTTCGCCTGACTCACACCCTTGGCCAATATATTCCCATTGGAAACATCGAGAATTTCGATGGTCATATTTGGAGTATATGTGCCAGTAAACTGAGGCCGCCGACTCGATGTAATCGGCTGGCCATTCGGATTTGTATTTAATTTCGGTAGCAATTTCGGAGCACCCGGCGTTGGAATGTTCCAGCCAACCGTTGTGGCCACATAATACATGAAAATATAATTATTCGAGACCGCAAAAGATGGCTGGGACGATGTGGCGATCGCCGCGTTTGTCAGTTGCAACATGTCGTTCTGAAGATTCATGGCAATCGTCGGATTGGCACCGGCTGAGACGAGCATTTCACCAAAGAGCCTGTTCATTGAAGAGGCAGCCTGCTGGCTCACCGAATTCTTCGGCACCATGGCCTTGAGCATGCTGTTCATTGCCGTGCGCTGATTGGGCAATGCCTTACTGGTGATTGTGCCGAGCAGCATCTGAAGATTTTGCTGGATTGAGGCCGTTACCGATTGCGGAATGTGCTGAGTCGGGTCAATTTCGGCAAACGATCCAGGGATCCGGTCGATACGTGTCTGGCGAGCCTGCGCGTAAGGATCAGAAGTGCTCACAGGAGTTGACATGGGTGCAGCCGCCGAATGCACGGTCTGACCCTGCCCGGCCCCTGCCAAACTGCTGGAAATCTGAGAGCTTGTCATGCACAGTCGCTGCTCCAGATTCTCTGCTGGAGCCAATCCAAAGGGAATAAACTGTCGTTTTGGTCGTTCCATGACTGATTCACCGATCCCAAATTTAAATGGTTTCTACGGCACGTCCATTCCACACAGGCCAAGCCCAATCGCCCGCCCGCCCCCTGTTCCACTACCACATCCCTTTTAACAGATAATCAAATTCTGAAAAGACCAATCCAAGCAGATCGAGCCTCTGATTTCCGCCCCAATGATCTTGACCAAAATCTGAAAAACTGCGATGAAATCGCTACTCAGTGCGTTCCCAAAGGAGGCTCCATGAATATCGTCGTTTACTGCCCCAATCTGATCGGCGATACGGTCATGGCCACCCCTGCCCTGCGATCTCTGCGCAAGGGGTTTCCAGACGCCAGGATTCACGCCCTGGTCAAACCCGTTGTCGCCCCCGTGCTCGATGGCCTGACCCTTTGCGACGAACGAATCCTGTTCGACCCACGCTCAAACAAGACCGAATTGCAAACCCCACAAGTTCTCAGACAACTTCGGGCACTGAAGCCTGATCTGACAATCCTCATGCCCAATTCGTTTCGGTCTGCACTCCTGGCGTATCGGTCCAGGTCCACTCGACGTGTGGGCTATGCACGTGGCGGCCGCAGCCTGCTGCTAACGGACAGGATCATGCCCCCAAATCGCTCGGGAACCGGCTTTACCCCCATTCCCGCTGTGGAATACTATCTCGGGCTGACACGCCACCTGGGCTGCCCGGAAATGGGCCTTCAACTCGACCAAGCCACCTTGCCAGAAGACGAAAAGGCCGCCGACAAGGCATTTGCAGACTTGAATCTGGCCGATTCCAGGCCTCTCATTGTTTTTAATACAGGGGGTGCGTTTGGGCCATCCAAGAACTGGCCTTTGGATTCGTTTGCCAGACTTTCTGGCAAGATTTTGAAGGATATTCCCAAATCCCGAATCGTTGTAATATGTGGTCCTGCCGAGGCCGAAAATGCAACCAGAATTGCAGCCCTTGCCAATGATCCGCGTGTGGTCAGCCTGGTGGGCCAGTCGCTAAGTGTCGGCCTTTCCAAAGCCGTGATCAAGCGAGCCCAGCTTCTGGTCACGACCGACTCAGGCCCTCGACACTTTGCAACCGCCTTTGGCATTCCTACCGTAAGCCTTTTTGGGCCAACACATATCGCCTGGACCCGGACCTTTCATCGGCAAGCCATTCATCTGCAGAAAAAAGTCGATTGCGGCCCCTGCCAAAAACCCGTCTGCCCCGAAAAACACCACCACTGCATGACCGAACTGATGCCCGAAGATGTTCATGCCGCATGCCTGGAACTACTTGGATGGCAAAGACTTGTGCCTGACCCGCAGCAACTCTCGGGCCAGCTGCGACTGACCAACTCCGAACGACGGGTCTACGAACGCGGATGATTCATCGACCCCGAACATGGCTGATCACCGGAGCAACTGGCTTTCTGGGCCGGGCCGTGGTCCGCCATTTGCAAAATCGGCCCGACCAACAAAGGCTGATTCTGATCAGCCGAAAGCCGCTTCAGGCAAGGCCAAACCAAACGCCTGTTGTAGCCGATTTGCATCAGAATTCCACCTGGCCTGCAATCCTCAGTCAATTCGCACCCGATATTGTATTGCACCTTGCGGGCCGGACTCCGCCTGCAACTGAAGCCGAGCTTTGGGCTGAGAATGCCGAAATGACGTTCAAAATGCGAATTGCACTCGAGAATCATCAAAAGCCTGTCCGGCTGGTGCATGCCGGATCAGCCGCCGAACTGGGCGATGTGCCGGTCATAAATCTGCCGGTTGATGAGTCCTACCGCCCGGATCCAGCAACACCTTATGGCAAGTCAAAATGGGCGGCGGCCACGGCCGTTCTTGAATCCGGTGGGGCCATTGAGCCGATGGTGGCGCGGCTGTTTAATTTGATTGGGCCGGGGCAGTCTGCCAATCAGGCGTTTGGCCGATATGCAGCCCAACTGGCCGGGAATCCGTTTTCCGATCAACCGACGGAAATGAAAGCCGTCGGTCTGGGCCAAAGACGCGACTTTATCGATGTACGCGACGCAGCATCGGCCATTGTCGCATTGGCAGACTACGGCCATTCCCATGAGGTGTATCATGTGGGTACCGGATTATCTCGAACGGTGGGCGAAGGTCTTGAAATTCTTGCCAGTCATTTTGGGCGAGCTGTCCATTGGCACGAAAGCCCTGGCCTGATCGCACACGGGCCTGCGGATTCAAGGGCCGAGATCAAGCGAATTCAGAGCCAGACCGGATGGCGACCAGAAATCCGTTTTGAGCAAAGCCTGGCCGACCTCGCAACTGAGATCAGATCTCGCACTTCTCCGGCTTGAATCGGTTTATCTACAACGCCAGAGCGCAATCTTTGCTGCGGCCAAGGTGGCCGACTCCAAACTATCAGACCGTGCCAGGCCCTTGCCCACAATGTCAAAGGCCGTGCCATGGGCGACACTGGTCCGGACAATCGGCAGGCCGCAGGTGATGTTCACAGCGCGGTCAAAACCAATCGTTTTCAAGGCCACATGGCCCTGGTCGTGATACATGGCCACGACGGCATCATAGTGCCCAGCCAGAGCCTGACCAAAAAGAGTGTCGGCCGAGAATGGCCCAAAGGCATCCATGCCGGCCGATCGGGCCCGATCGACAGCCGGCTTGAGAAGGCGAATTTCTTCATCGCCAAACAGCCCCCCCTCACCAGCATGAGGATTAAGAGCCGCCAAGGCCACTCGCGGCCGCCCCTGGCCAGGGTCAATCAAGGGCTTCATGGCTTCATGGGCAAGCAGAATTGAGGCATCGATCCGCTCTGGTGTCAAAAGCTCGAAGACTTGGCGCAACGCATGATGCAGAGTGGCATGAACCACGCCCAAACCCAGGTGGCGGCCTGGCTCGGGTGGCAGATAGAGCATCATGGCCACATCGGAAACGCCACAGCGACGGCCCAGAATTTCCGTATGACCCGGCTCGCGAATTCCTGCACGATTGAGCGATTCCTTGTGTAAGCCAAGAGTTACGATTGCATCCACCTGGCCAGTCAATGCCGCATCAATCGCCTGATTCAAATAATCAAATGCCGCCCGGCCACACCTGGCATCAATCAGGCCGGGCTGGACCCGAGCGACATCGGGCGCGTGCTCAGGTTCGATCACTCCGATCTGATGCGGATCAAACAGCGGAAGGTCTTTCAGGCTGCTTAGTGGGACAGCCTCAAGCGGGGCCACAGCGTCGGCGATCGCTCGCTGGATCAACCCCAATGAGCCAACCACAACCGGGCAGCTCACGGCATGCAAGTGACCACGCAGCCAAGCCTTGACAATCACCTCCGGGCCAATGCCTGCTGGATCGCCCATGGTGATGGCAATTCTTGGATGGCTTGCCGAATTCTTCGAACGATCAAGAGCTTGCATGATGACTCAGTGGGTTGCAATCCGCTTCTCAGGTGTCGGCTGACTGGCGGATGGCGATTGAACTTGACCTGCCGTAGAACCATTTTCAGCCGCGACTGGCTTGGATCTGGTCTTGGACTCGGCTTGGCCACAGCCTGCAAAGCTAAGGGCGAGCAGCAGTTTGGCCAAGTCTTTCAATCGTGAATCCGGCATTTTTTTGTGAATCCTTAAAAGTGATGAGATCCAGGAGCGGAACACGATCGAATCGCCCAGCGACCCAATGAACCCATCATAACAAAAAAGCCCGTACCTGAGTGGGGCGGGCCTGACATGGAAATTAGATTGACCACAAGGCTCGATTATCGAGGCTTATGCAGCTTCAAATGCGCCTGCGGCGACTCGCAGCCGCCAGCCCGGCACAGCCAATGCCTGCCAAAGCCCATGTGGATGGCTCAGGAACTGCTGTGGCCGTGACGATCATCATGAATGGCAAGGTAGAGTCCGCTCCAGACCAGGCTGAAGAAGTGTAGAGATTGTTATAAGAGGTGGGCGTCAGGCCAGGCGAAGCCGTATCCCAATATTGCCAGTAGATTGCAGAGGATGTGACATCCTGAACAACAATGTAATAGTCAGTCGATGGGGCGAGTGTCCAAGGTGTTCCGGAAGTGTTGGTAAACGCAACCGTGGTGAATCCCGTGCTGCTCAACAGGGAAGACTGACTGGCATTTTGAGCCACCCAGAATAATCTTGAGTCGGGATTGGAGCTACCATCCATGGAATAGATGGCCACGGAAAAATTGCCGCTGCCGCCAGGAGCTCGCTTCAACGACAAATCAACTTCAGAAATGGTATAGGATGTTGCGGTTGTCTGAAAACTCTGAGCCGCCTTGGCATCACCAGAGGCGTCAACTTGAAAATTGTTGGTTGATGTTGCCGGGGTGATTGTATCGATCAGGATATCAACAGCCTGAAGTGATGGCAATTGTGACGAGAAAACCGTCACGAGCAGAGCAATCACCTGGGATCTTAATGAATTGCGCATGGATGGAATGCTTTCTAGCACAAGCACTGAGTGGACGATATGCGATTGGAGCAAACAGTTTCGTATTAGATATTACGATATTTTACATTCCTATTCAAGCTTTGATCAGACCAGCAAACAATTTCGTCTTTGTGCCTTTTTTGAAACATGAACCCTGTTTCTAAAATTTGCGGATTGCGTTGATTGGTTCATGATTGCGTGTCATTGACATGCCGTTGATCCAGACAACCGGTCTCGCTTTTGCTTATACTCTTCGAAGTCATGAACGGCACTTTTTGATCGCGACGATGCCGGAGGCATCGCAGCCAGTAGCCGGTGGTTGAGGAGCGTCAGCGACGACACCACCGGACGACAACGCGACCAACAATTCTTGCACCCCTGCCGGGGTGCCAGCAGCTTTTTTTTAGACCTCATGACCGGTGGTGTCGCTTCGCTCAACCACCGGCTACTTATAGGGGTAGGGAGAGTTTCACCTCCCCCTCCCTCCGAACCGTACGGGCGGATCTCCCGCATACGGCTCTCCAGTTGGTGGTTTTACCTCGATGAGGATTGACATAACAGCATCTGGATATTCAACAGGCTGAACATACCAGGCTGCT